>JAEZFK010000063.1 GCA_023437715.1 Bacillota bacterium
TGCTTTAAATTCATTGTCATAAGATTTTTGATTCTGTGCCATATGTTGTTTTCTCCTGTTCTCGTATTGATTATAATTATATCAAAATCCTTGAGAATAGGGTGTCAACTTTTATGATACAACATCACTATTTCCGTACAGCCATTATCAAAGTAAGTTTGCAGGCACGGGACGAGAGCGTTCATTCCCGTGCCGCTTGTTCTGTTTACGCTCGTTAAATGAAACTACGAAAAGGAGAAGGTAATCTATGTCTTTGCCATCAGATTTTTTTGGAAGAATCTTGTTTATCCTGCAGAACTATGGCCCGTCTTTCTTAAGCGGAGCGGGAAAGACAATGGCAATTGCCATTGTAGGCACATTTGTCGGCTGCGTCATCGGCTTTGCCGTGGGCATTGTCCAGACAATTCCGGTTTCAAAGAATGACAACCCGGTAAAACGGATGGTTTTAAAACTTGTAAAGCTTATTTTAAATATTTACGTTGAGGTATTCCGGGGAACGCCTATGATGGTTCAGGCCATGTTCATATTCTACGGTTCTTCTGCGCTGTTTGGAATCAACATGTCCATTGTTTTTGCCTCTTATTTCATTGTATCCATTAATACGGGGGCTTACATGGCAGAGACGGTGAGAGGCGGCATCCTTTCCATAGATCCGGGACAGACCGAGGGAGCCAAGGCCATTGGCATGACCCATTTTCAGACTATGGTCAATGTCATCATGCCCCAGGCTCTCCGCAACATCATGCCTCAGATCGGAAATAACTTAATCATCAACATCAAGGACACCTGCGTGCTTTCCGTCATCGGCGTGGTGGAGCTGTTCTATGCCACAAAGGGCGTTGCAGGCGCTTATTATACGTATTTTGAGGCCTTTGCCATTACCATGGTCATTTATTTTGTCCTGACCTTTACCTGTTCCAGAATCCTGCGTTACTGGGAAAAGAAAATGGATGGACCGGAAAGCTACGACCTGGCTACCACAGATACTCTGGCCCATACCAGCGGAATGGTGAGATTCCAGGATCCCAATGAGAAGGAGGAAAAATAAATGGCAAATGAGAAGGTTTTGGAAATTCATCATTTGAGTAAGACCTTTGGAACCAATGTGGTTTTAAGGGACGTTGATTTTTCCGTCAATGCAGGGGATGTGACCTGTATCATCGGAGCTTCCGGATCAGGAAAGTCAACGCTGCTGCGCTGCATCAATCTGTTGGAGACGCCCACTACCGGCGAAATCCTGTATCATGACGTGGATATTACGGACAGGAAGATGAGCGTGCCGTCCTACCGCACAAAGGTAGGCATGGTATTTCAGAGCTTTAACCTCTTTAATAATATGACGGTTTTGGAAAACTGCCTGGTGGGCCAGGTCAAGGTTTTAAAAAAGGATAAGGAAGAGGCGAGAAAGAAAGCAATGATGTATCTGGAGAAGGTGGGAATGTCTCCCTACATCAATGCAAAGCCCAGGCAGCTGTCCGGCGGACAGAAGCAGAGAGTAGCCATTGCCAGGGCTCTTGCCATGGAACCGGAGGTTCTGCTGTTTGACGAGCCTACCTCTGCTCTGGATCCCCAGATGGTGGGAGAGGTATTGGCTGTCATGAGGACCCTGGCTAAGGAAGGTCTTACCATGATTATCGTGACCCATGAGATGGCCTTTGCCAGAGACGTGTCCAGCCACGTGGTTTATATGGCGGGAGGCATCATTGAAGAGGAAGGGAAGCCGGAGGAGATATTCGGGAACCCGAAGAAAAACTCTACCAAAGAATTTTTAAACCGGTTTATGCAGGGATAGAAAAAAAGCTGATTCAGGAAATGGAACACTGAATCAGCTTTTTCTTTTTCTGTTTTTAAAGCTCTTTTTTCGAAACCGGCTGAGGCTTGACGATTTCTTTCGGAACCGGCTCTGTCTTTATGGGAGTTGGCTTTGTCCTTACGGGAGCCGGTTCCGACGGAGCGTCAAGGTCCCCGCCGTGAAAGGGCTTGGTAAAAATCTTCCGCAGCTTGATCCGTATGAAAGTTCTTGCAATCTCTATAAAAATGGCGACGATTAAAAACGGGAAGACAACGGTCAGTAAAAGCTTTATCTTCAAGCGGAGCTTTTTCTTTTTTAAGTGTTTCATTTCCTGCTGGTATCGGGTGTTTATTTCCTGAATCAAGGATCGATTCCTCTGGACTTGCTTCATGATGATTCCCCCTTTGGATATTATCTTCAGCAAAGCTATGAACCGCTCATTAGCGATTTCATGGCAAATGCGTAGATTTCCTGACTTTTCGATTTCCAGTGATCGCACATAATCTCTGCCTGATCCTTATCCGGAACAGAAAGCTCCAGGCTGATCAGGCAGTTTTTTCCTTCACGCACCTCACAATGGACCACGTATTCCTGGCTGGTGGACTTATAGAAATCAGCGGTAACGCCAACCTCATTGCGGAGCCGGAATTTGTTTTCTTTTAAATACTCATCCATATCATGAATGATGGCCGGTGAAATTTTGTTACCGAAAAAGGAAAGGGTTTCCTCCCCTTCCCTGGTAATTTCGTACCGGCTGCTGTTGTGGTTGGTTTCCACCCGGAGCAGCCGGGCTTCCAGCAGCTCATTTAAGGCCTGGTTTAATGTGAAGTATGTGGTATATTCATGCTCCAGAAAAAAGTTAGATAATTGTGCGCTGGTCAGCGGAAAATTAACCTGTTTCAGCATGTATAGGATCATCAGTTTATACAGGGTCATGGGTTCTGACAGCATATGACACCCTCCATATATTCTATTGCCGGATATGGTCCCTGACCGCACGGCTTACAACAACCGCAACACGGGGATCGAAAGCCTCGGGCAGGATGTTGTTTTCGTTCAATTCAGAAGGTGCTACAAGGCCGGCGATGGCAGTGGCAGCGGCAAGCTTCATTTCTTCTGTAATGGAGGTGGCCCGCCCTTCCAAAGCTCCTTTAAAGATTCCCGGAAACACCACAACATTGTTCACCTGATTTGGGAAATCGGACCTTCCGGTTCCAACCACCCTTGCTCCGGCGGCCTTTGCCAGATCAGGCATGATTTCCGGAACCGGGTTTGCCATGGCAAATAGGATGGCGTCGGAATTCATGGAAGCAACCATCTCCTGGGAAACGATTCCCGGGGCGGAAACGCCCACAAAGATATCGGCTCCTTTCATGGCATCGGCAAGGGAACCCTGTTTTCTTTCCAGATTTGTCACGTCCATCATCTTTTCCTGCATCCAGTTTAAGTCCTTCATTCCCTTGGCCAGGATACCGACCCGGTCGCACATGGTGATGTGGGCAAAGCCGTAGGTCAAAAGGAGCTTTGTAATGGCAATTCCGGCAGATCCGGCCCCGTTTACCACTACGCGGCATTCTTCCCTTTTCTTTCCGGTCACCTTTAAGGCATTGATAATGCCGGCCAGAACCACAATGGCTGTTCCGTGCTGGTCATCGTGGAATACGGGAATGTCGAGGAGTTCCTTTAACCGTTCTTCAATTTCAAAGCAGCGGGGAGCGGAGATGTCCTCTAAGTTGATTCCGCCAAAGGCAGGGGCAATATTTACCACTGTTTTGATGATCTCCTCTGTGTCCTGGGTATCCAGGCAGATGGGAATGGCGTTGACTCCGCCGAATTCCTTAAAAAGCACCGCTTTTCCTTCCATGACCGGCATTGCGGCCAGAGGTCCGATGTTGCCCAGACCAAGAACCGCGCTTCCGTCGGAAACTACGGCGATGGTGTTGGACTTGATGGTGTAGCGGTAAGCGGCTTCGGGATTTTCTGCGATGACCTTACAGGGCTCGGCCACGCCGGGAGTATAGGCAAGGGCTAAATCCTCCCTGGTTCTTACCTTTGCTTTGGAAGTGATTTCCAGCTTGCCCTTCCATTCTTCATGCAGTAATAAAGCTTTTTCATTGGTTGTCATATTCAGTCTGTCCTTTTTTCAACAATTTGTTATTCAGCCATACAGGAACATTTGCCCGGTCTGGCGCATATTCACGGACCTTTCGGAGATATGCTTTATCTGCCGAATTATGAATAATATGGCTGAATTATAACGTTTTTATTATCATACCAATTTTAGGGTTTTAAATCAATAGAAAATATGTTAGAATATAGATTAATTGAAATCTTTCCATCAAAATAAATAAGATAATGAGATAGATAATAAGATAAGGAAGTTTAAGATACAGGTGGTACTATGAGAGAACGAATCAACAGGCTGGCAAAGGGCATCATTGATTCAGAAATTCCAAAGATTAAGGTGACTCCATCGGCAATCGATGATGTGGTCCGCTCCGGCGGCGCCACCAGGCGGGAGCTTGTCGTCACCAGTGAAAATGATCTTCACATAAAAGGACTTGCATATTCGTCCAATATCCGTGTCAGGCTTATAAACAATGCCTTTGGCGGAACATATAACCATCTGGTCTATGAGATAAACGGAAGTTTTCTGGAAGATGGGGATGTGATCGAAGGCTCTTTTTACCTGGTCACTAACGGCGGAGAGCGGGAAGTCCCCTATTCTTTCCGTGTGGAATTTGGAACGTCAGGAAAAGCCCTCAGCGATTTAAAGACGGCGAAGGATTTTGCAAGGATCGCGAAAAATGATATGGATACAGCACTCCGTCTGTTTGAATACCGGGATTTTGTCACGGCCCCGTTTATGGGAGAGCTTCGCGTAAGAGCCGTCTATGACGGATTAAAGGGAAGGCCTGACAGGAGAAAGGAGCTGGAAGAGTTTCTTACTTCTTTAAAGGTCAAGGAGCCGGTAAAGCTTTCGGTGGAAACTGAGGAGCGGAGATTTGGTGAGCTGGAGGATGTTGTAAGGGACCAGGTGGTGATTAAGCGCAGCGGCTGGGGCTATGTGAACCTGGAAGTGACGACGGACTGTGATTTTATAGAGCTTCCGAAGAAAAGCATCGGAGAGCAGGATTTTGAAGATGAGGAATGCTGGGTACCTATTCTCATTCATCCCGGGCGGATGCACCAGGGAGAGAACTCAGGCAGGATTTATATAACAGGAATCGAAGAACGTTTTCTCATCCCGGTTACGGCAGTACATAATCCGGGAGGCGGGATATCGGCGGAGGATGCCTTTACGAAAGAGGCGTTTTGCCGCTTTTTAAGGTTTCGCCTGGAAGAGGAGACGGGACAGGGAGATACAAACCTTCTCTGTGAGGGGATGGAAAAGGCTCTCGGCGAAATGGAACTGATGAAAGGGGAGACAGGCCTTTATAAGCTCTTTCGGGCCGAATCATGCCTTTTGCAGGGAAAGGATGGGGCAGCGGCTCTGCTTCTTGACGAATCCAGGGACGAGATCCTTTCGGAGCGTCAGGAAAAAAAGGAAATCTACTGCTATTACCAGTATCTCCGCTTAAAGGTACAGCCGGATGCCTACCAGAAAGAATCCCTGATACGCCTTATGAAAAAATATCTGGAGGAAGACCAGAGGCTTTTCTGGCTTTTTTTGCTGCTTATAAAGCTGGATGACAGGCTTTTTGAAAATCTGCCCGCCTTGTTTTCCATGGTGAAACGGCAGTTTGAGGCCGGGGTGAGAAGCCCGTTTTTCTATGTCTGGGGCTGCCGGGTGATGAATGCCGGGCAGGATCTCATGAGGGCCATAGGGCCTATGGAGCTTCAGATCCTTTATCACTGCGCCGGCTGGGGCATTGTGGAGAAAAAGCTGGCACTTGCGGCGGCAAGGCTTACCATGACGGCAAAATATTTTAACCGCCTTCACTACCGGATGCTGGTAAGGCTTTATAAGCAATACCCGGAAAAGGAGCTGCTGGAGGCCATCTGCGCCCTGCTGATTAAGGGAGAATGCCGTATGGCAGAAGCTTTCTCCTGGTACGAAAAGGGGATAAAGGCAGGAATCAGCCTGACAAGGCTTTATGAATATTATTTATATGCTCTTCCAAAGGATTACTGCTACTTACTTCCCAAGGAGGTGCTCCTTTACTTTTCCTACGGGGGAAGCGAGCTGGATCTGCGAAGCAGAACGGTGCTTTATAAAAATGTCCTGGTTTACTTAGAACCGGGAGACCCTCTTTACGGGGCCTATGAGAGGACCATTGAAAAATTCGCCACAGAGCAGCTCTTTGAATCCAGGATCGACAACCGTCTGGCCGCTATTTATGAGAGGATGATCTTAAAGGATGTCATCGATCTTCCCATGGCTAAGGTGCTGCCCTCCATCCTTCGGTCCTACCGGGTGGAATGCAGCAACAAAAAGATGAAGTATGTCATTGTCTGCTATGAAGAGATGACGGAGGAGGATGCCTTTCTTCTGGACAACGGCGTGGCCTATGTGCCCCTGTTTTCGGAGCACAGCATTCTGCTTTTTCAGGATGGGTTCGGCAACCGGTATGCCAATATTCCCTATAAAAAAGCTCCTGTCATGGACCGGCCGGAGCTGGAAGAGCGCTGCTTTGAGCTCTATCCCCAGCATTCCATGCTCCGGCTCCGGGCCTGCGAGAGAGTGCTGGAGCAGGGTGCTTCCGATCAGGAAGAGGTGAGAATCCTGGAAGAAACCCTGGCCGATCCCAAGCTGCGTCCCCTTTACCAGAAGCTTCTACTTTCCAGAATCATTGAATTTTACCAGAAGCAGACGGCTTCCAGGGAAGAACGCGGAGCGGGAGCAGGGTACCTTTTGAAGCTGGATAAGAAAGTTCTTTCCAAGGCGGAGCGGACCAGCGTCTGCGGGACTCTCATCCATAACGGCTATATGGAAGAAGCTTTCGAGATGATCCGGGAATTCGGCAGCGAAAGGCTTTCCATGGAAGGCTTACATAAGCTCTGTTCCAAGATGATCCTTCAGAATCTCTTTGATGAAGATCCGCTGCTTTTGTACCTGTCCTATGAAATTTTTAAAGACGGGAAGAGCGACGGGGTCATTCTAGATTATCTTTGTGAACATTTTAACGGAATGACGGATCAGATGTATCAGGTGCTGATGAAAGGTGTTTCCGAGCATGTGGAAACCTATGATCTGGAAGAGCGCCTGGCGGCACAGATGATGTTTTCCGGCTGCTGCGAGAGGCTGGACAAGGTTTTTGGCCTGTATACAAGCCGCAAGGAAACCAGCGACAACATCGTCAAGGCTTATTTTACCATAAAGTGTACCGAGTACTTTATGGAGGATCAGGAGCCGGAGGAAAAGGTGCTGAGCTTTCTGGAAGGCCTGGTGAAGGGCGCTTCCGTAAAGGGGCGTCTGCCCACCATTTACCTGCTGGCTATAACGAAGTATTACGCCCAGCTGCCGGACCTTGATGAAGAGCAGAAGGAGCTGTGCCGGAATACGATATCATTTCTTCTGGATGAGGGACTTGTATTCCCCTATTTCAAGGTTCTTTCCAAATATGTCCCCATGCCCGAGGACATTATGGACAAATCCATGATCCAGTACTGCGGGGACCGGGATTCCAGGCTGGAGCTTCAGGTGAGGATTCTGCCTGATGAGGAAGAATTCCACAGCGAGGACATTTCCCGTATGTACCAGGGCGTTTTCGTCAAGCAGAAGATCCTGTTTGAAGGGGAGATCATGGAGTACCGGGTCAGGGAGCTGGTGGGAGATGAATGGGTGCTGAAAAAGGAAAGCAGCGTAAGCTGCGATCCCGGGGCTCCCAGAGATTCGGACAGCAGGTTTGCCTGCTTAAATGAAATGGGCCTTTCCTTAAGCATAAAGGATGAGGCAGGGCTCAAAAAACGGATGCAGGAGTATTTGAAGAAGAATGCTGCTGCAGAAGAATTATTTCCACTGATGTGATAAGGGGGCTGTCGATGGACGGACTGATAATAGGGCTTGATCTGTGTGATACCTATACCCGCATTTGCTGCTATGACAGGGAGAAATCGTGGTGTATTCCCACGGTCATCTGCCGTAAAAAGGATGAGGATGCCTGGTATGTAGGGGAAGAGGCTTATGCCTATACCCTTGTGGGGGAAGGCATTATCGTGGACAAGCTGATAAAGATGGTTCGAAAGGAAGGGACCGCGACCCTTTCCGGAACCAAATACGAAGGCCTTGAGCTTTTAAAAATGTTTTTAAAGAAAATTTTAAAGATTCCTATGGAGGAATTTTTCTGCGAAGAGGTAAAGCAGCTGGTGATTACCATGCAGCGTGTGGATGTGAAGCTGATGGATGCCCTCATGTACTGTGCGGACTTTCTGGAGATACCCAGGGACCGGGTGCATATCGTAAGCCATACGGAAAGCTTTGTATATTACGTGCTGAGCCAGAAAAAGGAAGTCTGGAGCAACCAGGTATGCGTCTTTGACTTATCTGAGGATTCCTTTCATTACCATGAGCTGAAGGTGCAGAGAGGCTTACGGAAAATGATGGTGGTTGCCGAGGATGAGGCTCTGGAAGAAAGCTTTAATTTAAATATATTGGATACGCCCTCAGGCGGGAAGCTGGCGGATAAGATCCTGTGCTCCTGTGCGGAACGGCTTCTCCAGAAGAAGCTGTTTTCTTCGGTCTTTCTTACGGGAAAGGGCTTTGAGCGCCACGAATGGGCGGAGCAGTCCATGAAGCTTCTCTGTTCCAGACGGAAGGTTTATATGGAGCCGGAGCTGTTTGCCAGAGGGGCGGCCTTTAAAGGAATGGATTATCTTCAGGAAAAGTCTCCCTATCCCTTTACCTGCATCTGTGAGGGAAGGCTTCATTCCACAGTCTCCATGCGGGTCCTTCACAAGGAAAGGGAAATCCAGCTTGTGGTGGCTTCTGCGGGAGATAACTGGTATGAGGCGAAAAGCAGCGTGGATTTAATCGTGGAGAACCAGGATTACGTGGAATTTATGGTAACTCCCATGGATCCGAAACAGAAGCGTCTGGTAAAAATCCCGCTGGAAGGGTTTCCCAAGCGGCCGGACAGAACCACCCGCCTGGGAATCAGTGTTGGATTTCTGGATGAAAAAACAATGGCAGTCGTGATGAAGGACAAAGGCTTTGGAGAGCTTTTTCCGTCTACGGATGCCATCATAAGACAAGAGGTCATGCTATGAGCCTGTATCTTTGCCGGCAGGAGCCGGTGAAACATCCTTTTTATTTTGAAAGCCTGGGCCTGCGGCTGTATTCCTCCCAGGAGCTTTGCTATGTTATTTACAACAATCCTCTGCTGGTCATGGACGGCTTTGTGGATAAGAACCTGCTGGATTTCATCCGGGAGGATTTAGACCTGGCTTTTCTGGCTGCCAAGCTGGAAAAATGGCAGCAGAGCGGGGAAGCTGAGGATGAGCTTCTGGCCATCATTCTTCATGAGTGCGATTATTATAATTCCTCAGAGGTGGCCAGGTTTAAGCAACGCCTGCAGGCTTACCGCAGGATGCCTGCCACGGAATTTTTAAAGGCAAGGGCGGATTACCTCTTTTCCAGAAAGCAGTACGGAAAGTCAGCGGCGGAATACCGGAAAATTCTCGACTTACCCAGGACGGAGCGGGGAGACGACGGCTTTAGGGCCAAGGTCTATCACAATCTGGGAGCCTCCTATGCAAGGCTGTTTATGACGGAAAAGGCTTACCGGGCCTATGAGAAGTCCTTTGAGCTGGTAAAGAGCAACGAGGTTTTAAAGAGGATCTGTTATCTGTCCCAATGGAACCCGGGCCTTGCCTTAAGCGAAAGGCTTCAGGCTCTGATGACTGAGGAGCTGAAACAGGAATGCGAAAGCGAACGGAAGAGAGCAGAGGAGGCTGCCGCAGGAGCAGACAGCCTGTCGGAGCTTGAGAAGTTATTTCAAAAGGACCCAATCAAACGGCTTTTAGGCGCGGGAGAGCTGGTCCAGAAATGGAAGCAGGAATATCGGAATATTATGTCTTGACAAGTGAGGTGTAGAGTTGCAGGTAAATCCTACCTAAATTCAATGAAATATGGTATCTCATAAGCATCTTGTCTATTAGAGTGATGCTTATTTCTTATACCCATTTTATCCATGTATGATTGAATGAAAGGTTGGTTTATAATGAATTTGCGCAGAAATATTATTTTAATGTATGGAATTTCCTTTTTACAGGGCTTGGTTTTTTATGGTTCTATAGCAACTCTGTACCGGCAGGCCGCCGGTATTAATATCTTTCAGATCACCTTGATTGAAAGCATTTCTTTTATGCTCTGCATTCTCTTTGAACTCCCCTGGGGGATGATCGCGGAGCGTATCGGGTATAAACATGTAATGATTATTGCATGCTTTTTATACTTTATCTCAAAAATTGTTTTCTGGAAAGCGGACAGCTTTTTTGATTTTCTGGCTGAGAGAATTCTGTTAAGCGTTGTTTGCGCCGGGCTTTCAGGCTGTGATTCTGCTATCCTGTATATGTCATGCAATAATGATAAAAGCCAGAAGGTATTTGGTATTTATAACAATTTAAGTATGCTTGGCTTAATGACCGCGTCTGCTGTCTTTGCTGTGTATCTTGGAAATGATTATAGAATGTCTGCTTTTTTAACAATATTTCCATATGGACTGGCAATGCTTCTTGCCCTGGGACTTAAAGAGGTGAGGCGTCCGGAAGCTATAAGAAGAAAAACATTTAAAACACTGGTATCCGCTTTATGTAAGGACGGAAAATTTATTCCTGCACTTATTGGCATGGGGCTTTTAAACGAGACTCATCAGACGGTAACGGTTTTTCTGAATCAGCTGCAGTATAAAAAATGTGGAATTGCGGTTTCTTCCATGGGGTATATTCTCATTCTGGTAACCTTCCTGCATTTGTGCGGAATATTTTCTTTTAATTTTACGAAATGGTTAGGCGTCAGAAAGCTTTCTCTCCTAATATTCAATGTTGCCGCAGTATCCTGTTTCATCATGGTGTGGACGAATAATGCTTTCTTATCCATCGTCTGTATCTGCGCCATCAGTGTTGCCTATAGCTTATTTCAGCCATTGCAGATGGAGATACAGAACCGCCAGATTGTGGTTGAAGAAAGAGCAGCAATGCTGAGCAGCTATGCAGTGATCCTGGAAAGCACGGCTGCTGTCACAAATGTTGTGTTTGGAAAGGTGGCTCAGGTGAATTTGTCTTACGCCATGTTTTTTGGGGGTGTATGCTGTATTCTGGGAGGATTTTTGTTTTTGCGTTACAGGTTTTTGAATTTAATAATATAATATTTTTTTGTTCACCAACAATGCCTTGAAAGGATTGGCAGCGCATGATATAATATTTATGCTGCGATGCTTTCGGGCATTTGTTGAGAGGGGAGCGCCCCTTGGCTTTTGCAAGCGGCCGTCGCTTTTTTCTAAATTTCTATAAAGTCAGATTCTAATTTTGTAATTCTTTCATGAATCCTTTCTGCTTTTGATTTCCCCGTTTTTCTGCAATAGCCGTTTAGAATTTCATGGGATTTCGCATCAATGCGGACCTTGATTTCATGATGCTTCGGATTGTCTGTTGGGGGCCCATTTTCTTTTTGGGTAACAGAGTCCCTCCTCCTCCCTTATGTGCCCTAAATACAATATAAGTTAATAAAATTTGTAACTCAATGAAGGTTTGGAAAGGTTGATTGCAGCTATAAACTTGCAACAAATTATTGGAAGTGTTATAATTACAGTATAAGATGAGCCACTATCCGTTAATTGGCATCTCCTGCTGTTTTGTATAGATCAATTACTTAATGGAGGATAAGATGCCGGCAGAAAAAGATGATATGAAAATTGCATATCAAAATAAGGATATTGTCTCTAAGATTTTTGGAGACAGAATGAAAGGCAAGTCCCTTTCATTGTTTGGCTTAAAGACAGATGCAAAGGTTGTAAATATTCAGCCAACAAATATTCCAATTATGGAAGTAAAAGAACTGCGTATGGATAACCTTTTTGAGCCGAATGACGGAAGTGTTGCCATACTGGATTATGAGAGTGTATATAAAGAGGAAAATTTCTTTAAATATGGACTTTATGTCATGGATGTGTTGAAACGATATTTGAAAGAGAATAAAAGGCCGGATATTCATATGATGGTTTTATATACTGCTGATATCGAAAACGTACAAACCACCCTGCATAAAACAGCCTGCGATATACATGTTGAGGCGGCATACCTTATAGATGTGGATTCGGAAGCCTGGAAAAGGGAAATCCAAGAAGGAATTAAGACCCGGTCTATTACAGATGAGATGTTGATGCATTTGATTCTCCTGCCGTTGACATATAAAGGAATAGAAGAAAAACAGACGGTAATTGAAGAATGTGCAAGGCTTGCACGAAAGATTGCAGATGAAGAGATGGAAACCTTTGCGTTATCCGGGCTTTTGGCTTTTACGGATAAGGTGATCAATGAGAAAACGCGGAAGAATATCAAGGAGGTGTTGTCCATGACGAAAGTGGGAAAGATGCTCATAGATGAAGGCCGTATGGAAGGCAGATTGGAGAAAACAAAAGAAGCCTCTTTAAAGATGTTAAGAAAAGGATTTGATTATGAAACGGTTGCAGAAGTGCAGGAGGTTTCCATTGAACAGTTAAAGGCATGGGAAGAAGAAGCCTGCTGTACCTCTTAAAGGAAAATGATGAGGCCAATAAGGGGATACTTCCTGCAAAAGCCTTGACAAATCCCCATAAACCAACTATCATTACAAAGTATAAGAAAAAGGCAGAGAAGAAGAGGAGTACGTCCATAACCCTGAAAGAGAAAACCGTCCACCGGCTGAAAGGCGGTTAAGGTAGTATGTGCGGAAGGTAGCTTCGGAGCCGGAAAGCTGAAAAGGTGGATGATTATTTCATCAGAACATAGGCTTTCACGTATGGCAGCGTTAAATGCCGTAAGAGGTAAGGCGGAGTTTAGCTCCTGTCTTATAAATAAAGGTGGTACCGCGTTGATTCGCCCTTTGCGTCATATGACATATGATGCAGAGGGCTTTTTGTCGTATAGGAAAGTTCGTCCTATACGATAAAAAACCTCCGGGAGGATCGCACTGCGGCGGTAAGGTTGGATGTCGCAGAAGCGACCCACCGCAGGCGGAGAATCCCGCAAGCGGGATTCTTTCTTGATTTCACAAAAAAGCAGCGTAAAGGAGAATAATATGAAAGAACTTGAAAAGACCTATAATCCCGCAGGGATTGAGGAAAGGCTTTATGAAAAGTGGCTGGATAAGAAGTATTTCCATGCAGAACCCAACAAGGATAAAAAACCGTTTACCATTGTGATGCCTCCGCCCAACATCACGGGACAGCTTCACATGGGTCACGCCCTGGACAATACCATGCAGGACATTCTGATCCGCTATAAGAGGATGCAGGGCTTTGAGGCTTTATGGCAGCCGGGAACCGACCATGCGGCCATTGCCACCGAGGTCAAGGTCATTGAAAGCTTAAAGAAGCAGGGTATTGAAAAGGAAGATCTGGGCAGGGACGGCTTTCTGGAGAAATGCTGGGACTGGGGAAAGGAATACGGCGGCCGGATCATCAACCAGCTTCATAAGCTGGGCTCGTCGGCGGACTGGGACAGGGAACGCTTTACCATGGATGATGGCTGCTCTGAGGCCGTTCAGGAGGTATTTCTCCGCCTTTACGAAAAAGGCTATATTTACAAAGGCTCCCGCATCATAAACTGGTGTCCCGTATGCCAGACCTCCATTTCCGACGCAGAGGTGGAGCACGAGGACCAGAACGGCTTCTTCTGGCACATCAATTATCCCATTGCAGGGGAAGAAGGTAAATTCGTTGAAATCGCAACCACAAGGCCGGAAACCCTTCTGGGAGATACGGCAGTTGCCGTTAACCCCGAGGATGAGCGGTATCAGGCCCTGATCGGAAAGATGTTAAAGCTTCCTCTTACAGACCGTGAGATACCGGTAATCGCAGACTCCTACGTGGATAAGGAATTCGGAACCGGCTGCGTGAAGATCACTCCGGCCCACGACCCCAATGACTTTGAGGTGGGAAAGAGGCACAATCTGCCGGAGCTCAACATCATGAACGATGACGCCACCATCAACCTTCCGGGAAGCAAGTATCACGGCATGGATCGGTATGAGGCCAGAAAGTCCATGGTAAAGGATTTAGAGGAAATGGGCCTGCTGGTGAAGGTAGTTCCCCACACCCATGCCGTAGGAACCCATGACCGCTGCAGGACCACGGTAGAGCCCATGGTAAAGCAGCAGTGGTTTGTGAAGATGGAGGAGATGGCAAAGCCCGCCATTGAAGCCTTAAAGGCCGGACAGCTGAAATTCGTTCCGGAAAGGTTTGATAAGATATATCTTCACTGGCTTGAGAACATCCGTGACTGGTGTATTTCCAGACAGCTGTGGTGGGGCCACCGGATTCCGGCTTATTACTGTGAGAAGTGCGGGGAAATCGTGGTATCAAAGGGTGCCCCGTCTGTATGCCCCAAATGCGGAGATACCCATTTTGTCCAGGATGAGGACACCCTGGATACATGGTTTTCCTCTGCGCTCTGGCCTTTCTCCACTCTGGGCTGGCCGGAGAAAACAGAAGATTTAAAATATTTCTATCCTACAGATGTCCTTGTGACCGGCTATGATATCATCTTCTTCTGGGTCATCCGTATGGTATTTTCCGGAATCGAACAGACCGGGGAGCTGCCTTTCCATACGGTGCTGATCCACGGTCTGGTGAGGGACTCCGAAGGACGCAAGATGAGCAAGTCCTTAGGAAACGGCATCGATCCTCTGGAGGTCATCGAAAAGTACGGGGCAGACGCCCTGCGTATGACGCTGATCACCGGAAATGCGCCGGGCAATGACATGCGTTTTTACTGGGAGCGCGTGGAAGCCAGCAGAAACTTTGCCAACAAGGTATGGAACGCTTCCCGCTTTATTATGATGAACATCGAAAAAGCCCCGGAGGGAACGGCAGAGCTTTCGGAGCTTACCATGGCGGATAAGTGGATCCTGTCAAAGGTCAATACCCTTGCCAAGGATGTGACGGAAAATCTGGATAAATACGAGCTGGGAATCGCCCTTCAGAAGGTTTATGACTTCATCTGGGAGGAATTCTGTGACTGGTATATTGAGATGGTAAAGCCAAGGCTGTGGGATGATCAGGACACCACAAAGGCGGCGGCTATCTGGGCCTTAAAAACCGTGCTCATCAACTCCTTAAAGCTTCTTCATCCCTATATGCCTTTCCTCACAGAAGAGATTTTCTGCAATCTTCAGGAGGAAGAGGAGTCTATCATGATCTCCAAGTGGCCGGAATACAGGGTGGACTGGAATTTTGAAGCCGAGGAGCATGCGGTGGAAACCATTAAGGAAGCCGTAAGGGGAATCCGGAACGTCAGGACCTCCATGAACGTTCCGCCCAGCAAAAAGGCGAAAGTTTATGTTGTTTCGGAAAACCAGGAAATTCTTGATATTTTCGAGCACAGCAAGGTGTTCTTTGCAACCCTGGGATATGCCGGGGAGGTATCTCTGCAGAAGGATAAGAGCGGTATCGCAGAGGATGCGGTGTCTGCCGTGATCCATCAGGCGGTTATCTATATGCCTTTTGCGGAGCTGGTGGATATTGAAAAAGAAATTGAGCGGTTAAAGAAAGAAGAAGAGCGCTTAAGCCAGGAGCTGGCCCGTGTCAACGGCATGCTGAACAATGAAAAGTTCGTAAGCCGGGCTCCTGAGGCCAAAATCCAGGAGGAGAAAGCGAAGCTTGAGAAATATGCTCAGATGATGGAACAGGTGAAAGAAAGACTTTCCCAGCTTTCTTAAAAAACGTCAAAAAAATGGAAAAAACAGTCGAACATGGCAGGATGCCGTGTCCGGCTGTTTTTTTGTTGCCCTTTCCGGTCCGGCCCTTTCGGAAACAAAACCTGTGTTCTAAGAGGACCTGTCTTAAAATGGCGAAAGGGGCAGGAAAAAGGCGATGAAAAACAGGAATTATCCCCACGGTTTTGACAAATTCTGAACCGCATACTGGCTATAATGTTCCTACAGGGCAGGAGGTGAGCGCAGCAACGGAGATAAACCTGTACATAGATGTATTGTTCTTAACAAATTTTACCATGGATTTCCTGATATTATCCATCACAAGGCGTGTGATGAAGTACCGTTTCATCTGGTGGAGAATGATTCTGGGGGCAATTTTGGGGGCGGCCTGGGCCGTGTTTGCGGCTGCGTTTCCATTGCTGCCCCTGTGGCTTGAGATGGTCATTACCTACGGGGTGGTGAGCATTCTCATGGTGATGACGGCTTTTGCCGTGAAAAAGCCGAAAGAGGTCGGTAAAGCGGCAGGAGCTCTTTATCTGGTGACCGTGGGTATGGCCGGAATTCTGGATGCCCTATATCAGCATACGAAAGTCGGCTATTATATAGAACAAAAACCAATGTCCCTTTACCGGTTGATTTTCCTTGCTGCAGGCACATACTTCGCAGTTCGCTGTATCCTGGGGCACATTCGCGGAATGTTACAGGGAAAGAGCAATTTTTATGAGGTCACCATGCATTATCGGGGAAAGGAAAAAAAGGTGACCGCTCTGCTTGATACGGGGAACCGGCTGTATGAACCGGTAAGCCGCCGTCCTGTCCATGTTGTGACTTATGAGGCTGTCCGGGAGCTTTGTGAAAGCGTGGCTGAGGTCGTTTATATTCCTTTTGAAAGCGTCGGGAAAAAAAACGGCGTCATGCCCGGAATTTTTTTGGATGAGATGGAGGTACGTCAGGGGGATGAAGTGAGAGTGATTGAAAGGCCTCTGATAGCTGTCAGTAAAAGGACATTATCCGTAAACGGAGAATATCAGATGCTGCTGCATGAAGAATAGAAGAAAGATGTGAAGGAGAGAGTATCAACATGATTATAAAAGTTTCCGTACCAAACCGTTTTCAGTTTAAGGCAATTCCAACATTCAGAACGCTGATGATGCCCTCTCAGGGGGAGATCCATTACATTGGAGGAGCGGATATTCTGCCTCCGCCTCTGGACAATGAGAAAGAGACTCAGATCATCGCCATGCTGGGCGGCGACCAGGATCAGAAGGCAAAATCGGAATTGATCGAACACAATCTGCGTCTTGTGGTTTATATCGCAAAAAAGTTTGACAATACCAGCGTCGGAGTGGAGGATTTGATTTCCATTGGGACCATCGGACTCATTAAGGCCATCAACACCTTTAACCCAAAGAAGAACATTAAGCTGGCAACCTATGCGTCCAGGTGCATTGAAAATGAGATTCTCATGTACTTACGCCGGAACAACAAGACCAAGATGGAGGTTTCCATTGATGAGCCTTTGAACGTGGATTGGGATGGCAATGAGCTCCTTTTATCGGATATATTAGGAACAGAGGAGGATGTGATCTACAGGGATTTAGAGACCGAGGTGGAACGGAATCTTTTAAATACCGCCATCAGCCGCCTAAGCCCCAGGGAGCGGAAGATCGTGGAGCTGCGGTTCGGACTGACGGATGAGGAAGGGGAGGAAATGACTCAGAAGGAAGTGGCGGATTTGCTGGGAATCTCTCAGTCCTACATATCCAGGCTGGAAAAGAAAATCATGAAGCGCCTGAAAAAAGAAATTGTGCGTTTTGAGTGAGGGTGTGGTATATTATAAATATATTGGAACAGGGAAAGGCTCCTAGGAGCCTTTCTTTTTTGCAACTTTTATTCTCCGTGGAACGTCTAACAGATAGAACCGCTGAGAGGAGGAAAAAATGAAACAAAAGATTGAAGCGGAAGCGGAACGGCTTCTTTTGGAAGGCTATGAGAAATATTACCGGCTTGCATACAGCTATGTAAAAAACGAACAGGACGCCCTGGATGTTGTTCAGGAAAGCGCTTACCGGGTCATCAGGGACTGCGGAAAGCTGAAAGAGGAAAAATATCTGTCCACCTGGATCTACCGGATCGTCATAAATGCGTCCATTGACCTTTTAAGGAAACAGAAGCGGGAGGGGATGAGCCTTGATGAAGTGGAGATTCCTTATGAAGATCATTATAAGGAGGACGATCCCCTGGAGCTTTTAAGCGCTTTGGAAGAAAAGGACAGGGCAATTGTGATTCTCAAGTATTTTGAGGGCTGGAAGCTGGAGGAAATCGCCCAGGTCCTGGAAATGAACCTAAACACGGTCAAAGCCAGGCTTTACCGGGCCTTAAAGAAGTTAAAAATAGCCCTGGAGCCGGAGATCACCTAAGGAAGGAGATGCTGTTATGGAACACAGTGACGAGGAAAAGCTGTTAAGAATGAAAGAAAGGTATCAGGAGATTCCTGTCCCTGAGGCGGCGCCCGGGAGAGTCCTTGCAGGGATAGAGAAAGCCAGAAAAGAAAAGAGGAAAAGCACTATGATGAAAATGACAAAAAGAACAGGAATAACGGCAGCAGCGGCAATGTTAGCCATTGCGGCCATGGCCAATTTAAGCCCGGTTACGGCAAATGCCATGGAGGATATCCCGGTTCTGGGAGCCATCGCCAAGGTGGTCACCTTCCGGACCTATGAGAATACAAAGGACAATTATGAAGCAAAGATTGACATACCAAAGGTATCTGTAAACAATGAGGACAATGAAAAGGTAAACCGCTCCATAGAAGAATATGCACAGCAGCTGATCTCGGAGTATGAAAAGGAAGTGGCAGGCAACGAGGCGGGCCAGGGACATTATTCCGTGACCTCCGGCTATGATGTGGTGACGGACAATGACAAATACCTTTCCCTGCGGATCAACACCACGGTGGTTATGGCCAGCGGCGCAGAGTCTGTAAAGATTTTTACCATTGACAAAGCCACAGGCAATGTGGTGACTTTAAAGGATTTATTTAAGGACAGGAGCGATTACATTACGGCAATCAGCGATAACATCAAAACCCAGATGAAAGAACAGATGGCGGCCGATGATTCCAAGATGTATTTTTATAATGACGGAGAAGCTTCCGGAGAGGGATTTAATCAGATTACAGGAGATGAGAGCTTTTATTTTAATGAAAATGGAGAAATTGTAATTGTATTTGACGAATATGAAGTGGCGCCGGGCTATATGGGGGCCGTGGAATTTACAATACCGAGGTCCGTGACCGGATATTGATTTATTGATAACAAGCTGATGACAATATGTAGATAAGCCTGCCTTTTATAAGAAAGGTGGGCTTATGTTTTTATAGGGGAATGCCGCTGTTGAAAGAAAGTCTGAGGAATGCCTCCTAAGAAAGGTAATTCTTCATGGTCTTCAGCGCATTTTTTTCCAGACGGCTGACCTGGGCCTGGCTGATATGGATTTCTTCCGCCACCTCTGTCTGTGTCTTTCCTTCAAAAAAACGCATGTCAATGATGTGGCGTTCCCGTTCGGGAAGTCTTCGCATGGCCTCATTTAAGGAAATGTCCTCCACCCAGTTTTCCTCCAGGTTTTTCTTGTCGCTGATCTGGTCCATGACGAAAAGGGGGTCCCCGCCGTCGTTGTAAACCGGCTCATAAAGGCTTACAGGGCTTTGAATGGCATCCAGGGCATAGGTGATGTCTTCCTTGCTCACCCCGATTTCGTCGGCGATTTCCATGAGGGTGGGTTCCTTTAAATTCTTTTTCATCAGGTTTTCCTTGGCATATATGGCCTTATAAGCGGTATCACGCAGGGAACGGCTGACACGAATGGAATTGTTATCTCTGAGGTAACGCCGTACTTCCCCCAGGATCATGGGAACCGCATAGGTGGAGAACCGGACGTTCTGCGTAATATCAAAATTGTCGATGGCTTTGATCAAGCCGATGCAGCCGATTTGAAATAAGTCGTCCACGTTTTCGCTGCTGCCTGAAAAACGCTGTATGACGCTGAGAACCAGCCGTAAGTTTCCTTTGATGTATTCCTCTCTGGCTTTCTTATCCCCGTTGAGGATCCGTTTGAACAGGGCTTCCTTCTCCTCATTGCTCAGAAGAGGAAGCTTGGAAGTATTGACGCCGCATATTTCTACTTTATATCCAGACATATCTTTCCCTCCGCATCATTTTATTCGTTGCTCATAAAGAAATGATGTACTCAATCGAAGGCTTTTATACGATATCCGGATCAAATTTTATTTCCAGTTTTTGGGCTGATTTTTAAATCTGATTATTTTTTTCATAAAGAATCAGCAATCCCTTTAACAGCAGGGTGTCGTCGTAATGGATGGTGTGGCGGCAGAGAGGGATGACGGAAGAAGCCAGACCGCCGGTGGCAACAAGGCTTGCCGGAGAGCCCAGCTCTTCCTCAATACGGTCGATGACGCCGTCAATCATGGCCGCGTTGCCGTAAAGGATGCCGTTTCTCATACAGTCAATGGTATTTTTTCCGATAACCCTTGTGGGCGTGTTTAATCCGATGTAGGGAAGCTGGGCCGCCCGGCTGCTTAGGGAATCAAGAGATACCCTGAGTCCCGGAAATATAATACCTCCGGTGTAATTCCCCGCCCGGTCAATGACGGACATGGTGGTGGCGGTACCCATGTCAATGACGATAATGGGGGCCGGATACTCCTTTAAGGCAGCAACCGCATCCACGATTAAGTCGCTTCCCACGGTCTTGGGGTTGTCCATCTTTATGTTCAGCCCTGTCTTCATTCCGGAACCTACCAGCATGGGAGTCTTTCCTGTTATTTTTTTAACAGCTGACAGGACCACCTCGGTGAGAGGCGGGACCACGGAAGAGACGATGGCCCCTTCGATGGAAGAGATGGGCAGGTCGTGAATTCCCATAATATCCTTTATATTAACCGCATATTCCAGCTCTGTTTTTCCATGATTGGTGGTCACCCGCTCTACGAAATAGGTCCTGGTGCGGTCGATACCTCCTATGACAATATTGCTGTTTCCCATATCAATTGCTAAAATCATAGAGGGAACTCCTTTCCAACTTTTTTTTCTTGTGCTATACTGTAGAGTACCATATTTTAACTGGAAAAACAACGGGAGGCGATTATGCTGAAAGGAAAAAATATTATTTTAGGAGTAACAGGAAGCATCGCGGCCTATAAGATAGCCGGGCTTGCCAGCATGCTGGTGAAAAAGGGCTGCAACGTCCATGTACTCATGTCCCGGAATGCCACAAACTTTATCAATCCCATCACCTTTGAAACCCTGACGGGCAATAAATGCCTGGTGGACACCTTTGACCGGAACTTCCAGTTCCAGGTGGAGCACGTGTCTCTGGCAAAGCTGGCCGACGTGGTCATGATCGCCCCTGCCAGCGCCAACGTTGTCGCAAAGCTGGCTCACGGCCTGGCTGACGACATGCTGACAACCACGGTCCTGGCCTGCCGCTGCAAGAAGATCATAGCTCCGGCCATGAACACCAACATGTATGAAAATCCCATTGTGCAGGACAACCTAAAAATCTGCGAATCCTACGGGATGGAAGTGATAAAGCCCGCCTACGGCTATCTGGCCTGCGGGGATACGGGTGCCGGCAAGATGCCGGAGCCGGAGGTCCTGTTTGATTACATCGAAAAGGAAATCAGCCGGGAAAAGGATTTGGCCGGGAAAAAGATTCTGGTCACCGCCGGTCCCACCATGGAGGCCATTGATCCGGTGCGTTTCATCACCAATCATTCCACCGGAAAGATGGGTTATGCCATTGCCCATATGGCATCCTTACGCGGCGCGGAAGTAACCCTTGTCACTGGAAAGACCTCCACTCCAAGGCCAAGGTTCGTGAACCTCATTGAGGTGGAAAGCGCCAGGGACATGTTTGAGGCTGTGACGGAAAATGCCGGGGCTCAGGATATCATTATAAAGGCCGCTGCCGTGGCAGATTACCGTCCAAAGCATGTGAATGCGGAAAAGACCAAGAAAAAGGACGGGGACATGGCAATCGAGCTGGAGCGGACCGACGACATTCTGCTGTGGCTGGGAGAGCACCGGAGGGAAGGGCAGTTTCTCTGCGGCTTTTCCATGGAAACCCAGAATCTGGTGGAAAATTCCAGGGCAAAGCTGGAAAGAAAGAACCTGGATATGATCGTTGCCAACAACTTAAAAGTAGAGGGAGCCGGCTTCGGCACGGACACCAATGTGGTGACCATCATTACCAGACAGAAAGAGCTGCCTCTGGAACAGATGACAAAGGAAGAGGCGGCAGACCGCATTTTAAATGAAATCGTGAATCTTGACTTATAAATAGAATCATACTACAATAGAAAAGTTGAGACGTTAAATTTGGAGGAACTATTTTTGTGAACACAGCGGAAGAAATTAAAAAGAGAAGAACATTTGCCATTATTTCCCACCCCGATGCCGGAAAGACGACCCTGACGGAGAAATTTCTTCTTTACGGAGGAGCCATTAACCTGGCAGGAACCGTAAAGGGAAGAAAAAACACCAGACATGCGGTTTCTGACTGGATGGAGATTGAAAAGGAGAGAGGAATTTCTGTCACCTCCTCGGTGCTGCAGTTTAATTATGACGGATTCTGCATCAACATCCTGGATACGCCGGGACATCAGGATTTCTCGGAAGATACCTACCGTACCTTGATGGCGGCGGATTCTGCGGTCATGGTCATCGACGGCTCCAAGGGCGTGGAGGCCCAGACCATCAAGCTGTTTAAGGTCTGCGTCATGCGCCGCATCCCGATTTTCACATTCATCAACAAGATGGACCGGGAAGCCAGGGATCCCTTTGAGCTGATGGATGAGATCGAGGAGGTTTTAGGCATACGGACCTGTCCGGTCAACTGGCCCATAGGCTGCGGAAGAGAATTCAAGGGAGTTTACGACCGCTTTAAGAAAACCATCACCACCTACCGGGCGGCCATGAACGGACAAAAGGAAGTGGAATCCACGGAGGCTGTTTTAAACGATCCCAAGGTGGATTGGCTCATCGGGGAAAGCTACCACAGCCAGCTTGTAGAGGACATCGAGCTTCTTGACGGAGCCAGCGATGAGCTGGATATGGACCGGGTGGGAAGAGGCGATTTGTCTCCCGTATTCTTTGGTTCTGCTTTGACCAACTTCGGAGTGGAAACATTTTTGCAGCATTTTCTTCAGATGACCACCGCCCCTCTGCCAAGGCTGACCACAACCGGGGTTATCGATCCCTTTGAGGAGGATTTTTCCGCTTTTGTGTTTAAGATACAGGCAAATATGAACAAGGCCCACAGGGACCGCATTGCGTTTATGCGGATCGTGTCGGGAAAGTTTGAGGCAGGCATGGAGGTAAACCATGTCCAGGGAGGGAAAAAGCTCCGCTTATCCCAGCCCCAGCAGCTCATGGCCCAGGACAGGAAGATCATCGAAGAGGCTTATGCGGGAGATATTATCGGAGTGTTTGATCCGGGCATTTTCTCCATCGGAGATACGCTCTGCAAGTCCGGCGAGAAATTTGAGTTCGAAGGAATTCCTACCTTTGCGCCGGAGCACTTCGCAAGGGTGCGCCAGCTGGATACCATGAAGAGAAAGCAGTTTATCAAGGGCGTAAACCAGATCGCCCAGGAAGGCGCCATCCAGATATTCCAGGAATTCAATACGGGAATGGAAGAGATCATCGTGGGAGTGGTGGGAGAACTGCAGTTCGAGGTTCTGACCTACCGCCTGGAAAATGAGTACAATGTAGAGGTGAGGCTTGAAAAGCTTCCCTATGAATACATCCGCTGGATCGAGAATAAAGAAGAAGTGGATGTGGCTAAGATCCAGGGAACCTCGGATATGAAGCGCATCAAGGACTTAAAGGATAACCCGCTTCTCCTCTTTGTCAACAGCTGGAGCGTAGGAATGGTACTGGAGCGCAATCCGGGGCTGAAGCTTTCTGAATTCGGCCGCAACTAACCGCCCGGAATAAAAAAGGTCATAATGAATGAGCGTAAAATATAAGGAGGAAGCAGACAATGAGCAGAATTGATGAAGTAAGGGCAGCAATGGTAGAGGCCATGAAAGCAAAGGACAAACAGCGGAAAGACGCCTTATCCATGCTTCTGGCAGCGCTTAAGAATTTTGAAATTGATAAGAAAGACCACACCCCCATTACCGAGGAAGAGGCCGACGCAGTGGTGAAAAAGGAAATCAAGCAGACTCAGGAAACCTTTGAGCTTGCTCCGGCGGACCGGGAAGACATCCGGGAGGAAGCGGCGTTCCGCATCGCGGTTTATAAGGAATTCGCCCCTGAGGACATGAGTGTGGACCAGATTAAGGAAATCATCGGCTCCGTTCTGGAAGAGCTGGGAATTGATGCTCCTACCGTAGCGGATAAGGGAAAGATCATGAAGGTCCTGATGCCAAAGGTAAAAGGAAAGGCGGATGGCAAGGTGGTAAACGAAACACTGGCAGCCATGATGAAATAAACGGGGGGCAGAACATGTATAGGAAAGAGATCGAAGCGTATATAGAAGCCCACAGGCAGGAGATGATTGAGGATATCTGCACCTTATGCCGGATCAACAGCGAAAAAATGCCCTATAAGGAAGGAATGCCTTATGGCCAGGGAGCCTTTGAGGCCTTAAATGAGGCCCTGGCAATGGCAGAGTCCTATGACTTTTCCATCACCAATTATGACAATTATGTGGGAACCGCCGATTTAAATGATAAGGAACGCCAGCTGGATATTCTGGCCCATCTTGATGTGGTTCCTGCCGGCGAGGGATGGAAGGAAACAGAGCCCTTTCAGCCTGTGGTAAAGGGAGATAAATTATTTGGCCGCGGCACCGCCGATGACAAGGGCCCAGCTGTGGCAGCCCTTTACGCCATGAGAGCCGTAAAGGAATTAAACATCCCTCTTACGAAAAACGTGCGGCTGATTCTGGGGACCGATGAGGAATGCGGAAGCTCCGACATCGATCATTATTACTCCGTGGAAAAGGAAGCGCCCATGACCTTTTCTCCCGACGGGTCATTCCCTGTGGTGAATACGGAAAAGGGCAGCTTAAAAGGAGATTTTACCGCAGAATGGGAGACCTCTTCCCAGCTTCCCCGGCTGGTGAGCCTGGAGGCGGGAATCAAGGTAAATGTGGTGCCTGGAAAAGCCCACGCCGTTGTTCTGGGTGTTGACACGGAAGTTCTTGAACGGACCGCAGCAGAATGTGAAAAAGAAACAGGAATCCGTTATGAACTGGAACTGGATGAGGATACTGCATCCATCACAGCTGTGGGGGAAAGCGCCCATGCTTCCCAGCCGGAGGAAGGCAATAACGCTCTGACAGGACTTCTTTTCTACTTAACAAGGCTTCCTCTGGCGGAATGCGGGCAGACGGTTATGCTCCGCCGCCTTTTGGAGCTGATTCCTCACGGCGACACCGAAGGAAAGGCCCTTGGCATTGCCATGGAAGATGAGCTTTCCGGAAGCCTGACTCTGGCATTCAGCCTGCTGAGAGTGACCGATTCCTGTCTGGACGGAACCTTTGACAGCCGGTGCCCTGTCTGTGCCACAGAGGAAAATGTACTTAAAGTGGTAAAACAGAACATGGAGGAAAAGGGCTTTACCTTTTTAACCGAGGAAATGAGGCCCCCTCACCATGTGGATGGGAATTCAGAATTTGTCAGAACCTTATTAAAAGCCTATGAAGCCTACACCGGCCGTAAGGGGGAGTGCATTTCCACAGGAGGAGGCACCTATGTTCATGAGCTGAAAAACGGCGTGGCCTTTGGTGCCGCCATGCCGGAGACCAACAACCGGATGCACGGGGCGGATGAATATGCGGTCGTTGAAGAGCTTGTGGTAAGCGCCAAGATATTTGCCCAGGTGATTGTGGACCTCTGTTCTTAAAAAGAAAAAGCCCCCTGCCTGAGGGGGCTTTCATATTGCTGAATCCGCTTTGCAGACTCTTTCTCACTTCCTGGATGGAAGAAGCGAAGTGATGCCGCGGGATTTCATCAGAAGACTGACGAGGATGCAGCTGACGATTTTATCGACGAAGTTGCCGGAAACTGCTCCCCAGAAAGTTGCGGTAAATGTGCTCTCTCCAGCCGCCTTTAAAGCCAGTATGATTATATCCGTACCTGAACCGGTAAATCCGCCGAACAGGGCCAGACGGATAGGAGTTCCGATCAGCGGGCAGACAACGGAGAGAATCAGACCGGTCACCACTGCCTTGGGAAGAGAAAAGCCTTTGCGGGCCATGAATCCTGTGACAAGGGCGACGGCCACATTCACCAGGGCAAATGGGATGGCGGTTGGGCCGCTGGTCACGCCCATTACCAGATTGGTGCAGATGCCCGTAAGTATTCCGTACCGGGTACCCAATGTTGCTGAAATAAATATAGTACCCAATGTGTCAAGAAACAGCAGAGGAATGGTCATCCATGCGGTCACGCTTCCCAGCACTACATTGACCGCAATGGCAATTGCAGCAAATATCATTTTTGTAACGTTTTCATTTCTCACTTTTGTACCTCCGATTTTATTTGATGAATGAGGTCCAGGACTCCGCCCTGGCACCCGTCGTCATATGATTCCGGGACCTCGAAGCAGCCGGAAACCAGCCCTATGTCAGAAAGCTGTGCCAGCAGTTCCTCCATAAACACGCCGCGCCTGCCGGATATGGAGCAGGTTGGACTGTTCTGGATTCCGATGATCCCGCAATACTGATAACCGTGCTTTAAGTATTCTTTCATCTGGCCGGTCACGGACTCTGCCAGACGCCGGCAAAGTTCCCGGTAGGGGGCGGTATTGTATTCTTCATAGTTTTGCGGGGGCCGGCCGCAGCCGGCGTATTCCATCTCGGGGCAGGGAAGCTGGATGATGCCAACCCCTGACTCTATGATTTCCCTGACAAACTGAAATGCCCCCGCCGCCCGTTCCCAGCCGCAGACCACTGAATTCTGGTTTAAAACACAGTGGCTTACCAGCAGGAGCTTCCTGCTTCTGGTGATTTTTGCATCTGTACCACAAGTTTTTGAGCTTTCTGTAGCCATTTTTCTGATTTCCATTCTGCTTTTTGTTGATTTTTTTCTAGGGAGTATCTTATCATGTGACTTTCAAAGTTGCCAATAGATAATTTCTATTAGAATAGATAATATCGAAATAAGTATTGACAAACAGAGTGAGAAAAGGTAAAATACGCCTCATAAAGTAATTCCTAGTTAGCCTATAGGAAAGTGGAGGAAGTTGCCATGGACTGGTGGAAAATCATGCAGATGAATATGGAAGCGATGAGCGGCATGTGTTGTAAGGGATGCTGTATGTCCGGGCGCGTAAAAACCAATAATGAAATTTCACCTGTATGGATTGGATTAGGACCAGCTGAAAGGCTGTAAAGTGCGGAGATTGACGGGCCGCAGGTCTGTACAGGCCTGCGGTTTTTTTATACTCATTTAGGAAAGGAAAATAGACATATGCAGTCATCAGAACCTATTATCCGTCTGGTTGGACTTGGAAAAGAGTTCCGCACGGCAAACGGCCCCATTAAGGCCTTAGATGACATTAACCTGTCCATTGAACAGGGGGAAGTATTTGGAATTATCGGGCTCAGCGGTGCCGGAAAGAGCACCCTGGTCCGCTGTATCAATTATCTGGAAATACCTACGTCAGGAGACGTGCTCTTTGAAAACAAAAGCCTGTCTGCCATGAGGCCAAGGGAGCAGAGGCTGGCAAGACAGTCCATGGGTATGATCTTTCAGCAGTTTAACTTACTGGCGCAGAGAAATGTGCTTCAGAATGTCTGCTTCCCCTTGGAAATCGCAGGGGTCCAGAGAAAAGAAGCAGTAAAAAGAGCCATGGAGCTTTTGGAAATGGTAGGGCTTAAGGACCGGGCAAAGGCTTATCCGGCCCAGCTGTCCGGCGGACAGAAGCAGAGGGTGGCCATAGCAAGAGCCCTGGCTACAAATCCCAAGATCCTGCTGTGCGACGAGGCCACCAGCGCCTTGGACCCTAACACCACAAAGTCCATTCTGGCGCTGTTAAGGGAAATCAACAAAACCATGGGCGTTACGGTGGTGGTCATCACTCACGAGATGACGGTTATAGAAGCCATCTGCGACCGGGTAGCCATCATTGATCAGAGCCATATCGCAGAGGTGGGCTCTGTGACGGAGATATTTTCCGAGCCGAAATCCAAGATCGGCCGTCAGCTCATATTGGGAGATGCGGCGGAACAGGTCAGCAAGTTTGGAAATTCCAGACGGATCAGGCTTTCCTTTGACGGACGTTCTTCCTTTGAACCGGTTCTTGCCAACTTAATCTTAGCCTGCAAGGTGCCGGTGAATATCATACACGCAGAGACAAGAGACATAAACGGGATCGCCATGGGCCAGATGGTCATCCAGCTGCCGGAGGATGAGATGGATCAGAACCGGGTACTTAATTATCTGAAAACGGCCAAAATTCCACATGAGGAGGTGAAGGACTATGACCTTTGATGCAGCAACCATTGATATGTTAAAAACAGGAATATGGGAGTCACTGTTTATGACCTTTACCTCTTCCTTTTTCGCTTATCTGATTGGAATTCCCTTAGGTATTCTCCTCATTGTCATGGATAAGGACGGAATATATCCCGTACCCTGGCTTCAGCGGATTTTAGGAATTATCATAAACCTGCTTCGTTCCGTACCTTTCATTATTCTCCTCATTATGGTGCTTCCTATTACAAGGGTGATTGTAGGCACCACCCTGGGAGTAAAGGCGGTGATCCCGCCCCTGATTTTCGCTTCTGCGCCCTATGTAGCCAGAGTTGTGGAGTCCTCTTTTAAGGAAGTGGACAGCGGAGTGATTGAGGCGGCAAAATCTATGGGTTCTTCTACGTTCCAGATCATCTGGAAGGTTCTTCTTCCCGAAGCGAGGCCTTCCCTGTTAGTCGGAGCGGCCCTTTCCATTACCACCATTCTGGCTTATTCTGCAATGGCGGGCTTTGTAGGCGGAGGCGGCCTTGGAGACATTGCCATCAAATACGGATATTACCGTTATCAGACGGAAATGATGTTCGTAACAGTCGCCATCCTGGTCATCATCGTTCAGATCATCCAGGAGGTAGGAATGAAATTGTCCAGGATCAGCGATAAACGAATCAAATAGTAACTGCCTCAGGCGTTACCATATAAATTTTATTAAGGAGGAAAGAATTATGAAAAAATCGCTTTACGTATTAACCGCAGCCATTCTTGCAGCAGGTGCTCTGACCGCATGTGCAGGAAGCAAGACGGCTCCTGCCACAACAGCGGCAGAAACAACCGCAGCAGAATCAAAGGCAGAGGAAACAAAAGCAGAAACAACTGCAGCAGAATCAAAGGAGGCTTCCGGTGATTTAAAGCAGATCATCGTCGGCGCTACTCCGGCTCCTCACGCAGAGATTTTAAACGCTGCAAAGGATATTCTTAAGGAAAAGGGCTATGAGCTGGTAGTTAAGGAATATACCGATTATGTACAGCCAAACCTGGCCCTTGATGCAGGAGACTTAGATGCCAACTATTTCCAGCACAAGCCGTATTTAGACCAGTTCAATGAGGAAAAAGGAACCAAGCTTGTAAGCGCGGCAGCAATCCACTATGAGCCTTTCGGCATTTATGCAGGAAAGACAAAATCTCTGGCAGATCTTCCTGACGGAGCTCAGATCGCGGTTCCCAACGACGTTTCCAACGAAGCCAGAGCTCTTCTTTTACTGGCTGACAACGGCCTCATCACTCTGAAGGACGGCGTGGAGATGAATGCCACAAAAAATGATATCGTAAAGAATGACAAGAACTTTAAAATTGTTGAAGTTGAAGCAGCCCAGCTTCCACGTTCCTTAGGTGATGTGGATGTGGCCGTTATCAACGGAAACTATGCCATTGAAGCTGGTTTAAAGGTATCCGAAGCTCTGGCAGTAGAGGATGCAAAATCAGTTGCAGCAACTCTTTACAGCAACATCATTGCAGTCCGTTCCGGAGATGAGAACAGCGACAAGACAAAGGCTCTTGTTGAGGCTCTTACCAGTGACACAGTGAAGAAATTCATCGAAGACACTTATGACGGAGCAGTAGTTCCTTCATTCTAAGAAATTAAGAAAAAAGCCGTTGCAAAGGCAGCATTCCGCTGTTTTTTGCAGCGGCTTTTCTTGAATGGCATGACGGAATCATGGCAGAATATGCTCTCGAAAGGAAATCTGGAATTTACAGATGGGATTAAATATTGTATAATCCCAGTATTATGAAAAAGAGGGAGATGGTAATTCATGGAGCAGGAAGATTACCTGCAGGAAATACAGGAAAGAGATGAACGGGTCTACAAACAGCCTCAGAGCAATATGGCCCTGGCGTCTCTGGTCGTCGGGATTATTGCCATTGTGACGTCCTGCTGCTTTTACGGCGGCCTGGTTTTCGGCAGTCTGGGAATTTTATTCGCGCTTCTTTCCAGGACAGAGGACAAATTTGAAAAGTATGCAAAGGCAGGGCTTATTACTTCCTCCATCGCGCTGGTATTGGTAGTTCTTCTGGTTGCCCTGGTGCTGTTTTTGTCCCTGGCGGGCGGCTTGCAGTTAGGAGGTGTTTTCGGATGAATGTTTCGTCATCGCAGCTTAAAAGGCGGGCAAAGCAGAGCTTAAAGGGAAAATATGGCCTTTGCATCGGCGCCCAGTTTCTTGTGGAGGCTCTGGTCCTTGTTATTGTCTTTGTTTATGCGGGAGTTATTCTTTCCCTGGGCATTGCGGACAATTCTTTTTTCTCAAGCGAAAGCGGGAGAAAGGCCCTTACCATTATAATGATACTGATTGTTCTGTCTTATCTGGCGGTTCTTTCCCTGGCAGGGCTTTTGACGCCTGGAATGAACCGGATTTATCTGAATTTATGTGTGGGCAGGAAAGCAGGATTGCCGGATTTGCTTTATGGGTTCCAGAATAAGCCTCACCGGTTTTTAGGGCTCTTCTTTATGAATATTCTGATTTCACTTGCATGGGGGATTCCCTATCTGGTGGTTCTGGCCGTTGCCGTCATTACGGATTACATACCTGTCATGGTGGTATTGCTGGTGCTCATGTATATTCTGTGGCTGATTGGAATTATTGTAACAATGCTGTTTCTGTCCCAGGCTCAGTTCCTTTTGCTGGAGTCACCGGATAAGAAGGTTTTTGCATGCTTTAAGGAAAGCGCAGAGATGATGAAGGGCCGCAAAGGAAAGCTTTTTTCTCTTTATCTGAGCTTTTGCGGAATGGTGGTGCTTGGCTATCTATCCCTGGGCATTGGCTTTTTGTGGATCATGCCCTATATCCGGTGTACGGCCATTGAGTTTTATCTGGATTTAAAAGCGGCCAGAGCGCCCCGGCATCAGGAAACCTATGAGGAAGCCGGCTTCGGATATATGTGGGAACAGGAAAATCAAAGGTAGGGCTGTGTCACACGGTTTTCACAGGCATAGAATACACTAAGGAGTATAGGAGGTGTGTTCTATGCGAATTTCAGATCTCAAACAAAAAGAAGTGATAAATATCTGCGACTGCAGGCGCCTCGGCTTCGTGGGAGACGTGGATTTTGACATGGAATCAGGCTGCCTTCTGGCTATCATCGTGCCGGGCCCCGGCTGCTTCTGCGGTTTCCTGGTCAGGGAAAAAGAATATGTGATTCCTTTCTGCGACATACGTCAGGTAGGGCCTGATATCATTCTGGTCAATGTGGATTTGGAAAAGGCCACGGGAAGGTTTGGAGGATAGGATAGAAAGGGCCGGCTTCTGCCGGTTCTTTTTTGCACCAATGGGAAAACGTGGAAGATGGGCTTGCGAATCTTTGAATTGTAAGTTATGATATAAGGAAGCATAAAAGTACAGTCCGTAAGACAGGAGGATTTAGGCGTGAAATGTCCATTTTGCAGTGAAGCAGATACAAAGGTCATTGATTCCAGACCGGCGGAAGACAACAGCTCCATCAGGCGCCGCAGGCAGTGTGAAAAATGCGGAAAGCGTTTTACAACCTATGAGAAGCTGGAAACCATGCCTCTTATGGTGATAAAGAAGGACAACTCCAGAGAGGTTTATGACCGTTCAAAAATAGAATCAGGGATTCTCCATTCCTGCCATAAGAGACCGGTTTCATCCCAGCAGATCGACACCATGGTGGATGAGATCGAGACCCAGGTTTTCAACCGTGAGGAAAAGGAAGTGGAAAGCAGCGTTATCGGCGAGCTTGTGATGAAAAAGCTGAAGGAAGTGGATGAGGTTGCCTATGTCCGCTTTGCTTCCGTGTACCGGGAATTTAAGGACGTGAATACGTTTATGGAAGAGCTGGGAAAATTATTGAAGAAATAGGAGATTTATGTTGAGAGCATTTTATCCGGATGAAGACATTGCTTCCGCTTATGAAATCCCCTTTGGACAGCTGCACGCGGAAGGAATCAGGGGAGTGATCTTTGATATTGACAATACTCTGGTTCCCCACGGAGGTCCTGCAGATGAACGGGCGAAGAAGCTGTTTTCGGATTTAAGGGGGATGGGCATGGAAACCTGCCTTCTTTCCAACAACAAGGAGCCGAGAGTGGCCTCCTTTTCCCGGGCAGTGGGCGGTTCCCACTACATTTATAAAGGAAACAAGCCGGGGATAAGAGGATATCAGCGGGCCATGGAACTGATGGGAACGGATACCGGGAACACGGTTTTCGTGGGAGACCAGCTCTTTACCGACGTCTGGGGAGCCAGACGGGCCGGGATTTACAGCATTCTCGTAAAGCCCATTCATCCTAAGGAAGAGATTCAGATTGTATTAAAACGTTTTTTGGAAGGGATTGTGTTATTTTTTTATCAAATCGAAAAGAAAAAGCGGTGAGAGTAAAAGGCTGTATCGGGGTATAATAGTACAGAAGAAAGGCGGAACTGCAATTATGAAAATACTGGTGCTGAACGGACCCAACTTAAACTTTTTGGGAATCCGTGAAAAAGGAATCTATGGAACAGAGGATTACAGCACATTGGTGGATATGCTGAAGGAAAAGGCAGGCCGGGAAGGCCATGAGCTGGAGATCTTTCAGAGCAATTATGAAGGCGGGCTCATAGATAAGATACAGGAAGCCTATTACAACGGAACCGAAGGCATTATCATCAATCCAGGCGCCTTTACCCATTACAGCTATGCCTTAAGAGACGCCTTAGGCTCTGTGGAAATCCCCAAAATTGAAGTCCACATTTCCAATGTCCATAAGAGAGAGGAGTTCCGTCACGTATCGGTGACTGCGCCTGTCTGTACCGGCCAGGTAGTGGGTCTGGGGCTGAAAGGCTATGGCCTTGCAATGGACTTTTTAACAGGCAAATCCACCTTTTGACTGAAAGAAAAAGGAGATATTTGCAAAAAACTGTTGAAAATGCGTTTGTTATAGTATAGAATATAAAAGTTAAGAAGAGAAATTCAAGGAGGAATATCATTTATGATATCAGCGGGTGATTTTAGAAACGGTATCACATTGGAGATCGATGGTACTGTATATCAGATTATGGAGTTCCAGCATGTAAAACCTGGAAAGGGTGCTGCATTCGTTCGGACTAAGATTAAAGATGTGGTAAACGGAGGCGTTGTAGAGCGCACATTCCGCCCGACAGAGAAGTTCCCACAGGCAAGAATTGACAGAGTGGATATGCAGTATTTGTATGCTGACGGTGATCTTCATAACTTTATGGACACCAATACCTATGAGCAGATCGCATTGAGCCCGGATGTCATCGGCGATGCTTTAAAGTTCGTAAAAGAAAATGAACTGGTTAAGGTATGTTCTTATAACGGCAAGGTATATTCCGTAGAGCCGCCGTTATTCGTAGAACTGGTTATTACAGATACAGAGCCCGGATTTAAGGGTGATACGGCTCAGGGCGCTACAAAGCCGGCTACGGTTGAGACCGGTGCAGTTGTATATGTTCCCTTATTCGTTGATCAGGGCGACAAAATCAAGATTGATACACGTACAGGTGAATACCTGTCCAGAGTTTAATCCGAATGAAAAAGGACCGGGATGCCGGTCTTTTTTGTTTCATATATAATAAAAGAAAGGGTGTAAGTCCATGATGGAACAGATGTCTTTGTTTGATCAGCCGCAGAGAGGAACGGCTCCCTTAGCCAGCAGGCTGCGGCCCAAAAGTCTTGATGAATTCGTAGGCCAGAAGCATTTGCTGGGTGAAGGCAGGGTCTTAAAGCAGATGATTGACCAGGACCGTATCTGCTCCATGATATTCTGGGGGCCGCCGGGGGTGGGAAAGACCACCCTTGCCAGAATCATCGCAGGCCGGACGAAAGCCTCTTTCGTGGATTTCAGCGCCGTCACCAGCGGAATCCGGGAGATCAAGGAGGTCATGGCCCAGGCGGAGCGGGACAGGCACAGCGGAATTAACACCCTGGTATTTGTGGATGAGATTCACCGGTTTAACAAAGCCCAGCAGGATGCCTTTCTCCCCTACGTGGAAAAGGGGAGCATCATCCTCATCGGAGCCACAACCGAAAATCCGTCCTTTGAGATCAATGCGGCTCTCCTTTCCCGGTGCAAGGTCTTTGTTCTCCAGTCCCTGACAACCGACGATCTGGTGGAGCTATTGCACCATGCCCTTGAGAGCCGGGACGGGCTGGGAGACCAGAGAATCGGCATTGAAGAGGACAGCCTAAGGGCCATTGCCCAATTTGCAAACGGTGATGCCAGAACAGCACTTAACACCCTGGAAATGGCTGTTTTAAACGGCGAGATAAGCGCCAGAGAAACTACGGTGACCAGCGCAGTGCTGGAACAGTGCTTAAGCCGGAAATCCCTTTTATATGATAAAAACGGAGAGGAGCACTATAATCTCATATCCGCCCTTCACAAATCCATGAGAAACAGCGATCCCGATGCAGCCCTTTACTGGCTGGCCCGGATGCTGGAAGCGGGAGAGGACCCTCTTTACGTAGCCAGACGCTTAATCCGGTTTGCCAGCGAGGATGTGGGAATGGCGGACAGTCAGGCCTTAACCGTGGCCGTCTCCGCCTATCAGGCCAGCCATTTTAACGGGATGCCGGAATGCAATGTGAATCTGGCTCATGCGGTCATCTATTTATCCATGGCTCCTAAGTCCAATTCCGCTTATATGGGCTATGAGCATTGTAAGGAAGATGCCCTTCATACCCTGGCGGAGCCGGTGCCTCTTATCATCCGCAACGCTCCCACAGGCCTGATGAAAGATCTCCATTACGGGGACGGATACCAGTATGCTCATGAAACAGAAGAGAAGCTGACTGCCATGGAATGCCTGCCCGAGTCCCTAAGGGACAGGGAATATTATGTCCCGTCAGAGGAAGGTCAGGAAAAGGAAGCCCGCAGGAAACTGGAAAAAATAAAAGAATGGCGAAGAAACTACGGGAAAAATCTTGAGTTTTAGGAGCCCTTGTTATATAATTAATATTTAGCTTAGAATTATCTGGGAAATATCTGGAATATAAAGGAGAACAGGAACCGATGAAGAAGATTCTTGATTTGATTACGGCGGAAATGAAAGGTGCGTTTGAGGGCTGCGGCTATGAGGAAGCCTATGCAAAGGTCACCTTATCCAACCGCCCGGACCTCTGCGAATACCAGTGCAACGGCGCCATGGCAGCGGCCAAGGCTTATAAAAAGAAACCTTTTGATATTGCGTCGGAGGTGGTGGGAAAGCTTTCAGACAGCCGGCTGTTTTTTTCTGTAGATGCGGTGATGCCGGGCTTTATTAATTTAAAGCTGAATGAAGAATATCTTGCGGATTATATGAACGGCATGGCAAATGAAGATTCCTGCGGCTGTGAAAAGACGGAACAGCCCATGACCATTGTGGTGGATTACGGCGGAGCCAATGTGGCGAAGCCTCTTCACGTGGGCCATCTCCGCTCTGCCATCATTGGAGAAAGCATCAAGAGAATGGGCCGCTTCCTGGGTCATCAGGTGATCGGAGACGTCCACCTGGGAGACTGGGGACTTCAGATGGGACTGATCATTGAGGAACTGAGAGACAGGAAGCCGGAGCTGTCCTATTTTGATCCGTCCTTTGACGGAGAGTACCCGGAGGAAGCGCCCTTTACCATCGGTGAGCTGGAGGAAATCTATCCGGCGGCCAGCGCAAAGGCCAAGGAGGATGAGGAGTTCAGCAAAAGAGCTCACGACGCCACCCTGCAGCTTCAAAACGGCAGCAAGCCTTACCGGGCCATCTGGCAGCACATCATTTCCGTGTCAGTGGCTGACTTAAAGAAAAATTACGGAAATTTAAATGTTTCCTTTGACTTATGGAAAGGGGAAAGCAATGCGGAGCCCTATATCCCGGGTCTTATAAAGGAGCTGGAGGACAAGGGTCTTGCCTATGAAAGCCAGGGCGCCCTTGTGGTGGATATTGCACAGGAAGGGGATTCCAAGGAGCTTCCGCCCTGCATTGTTAGAAAATCCGACGGTGCTGCCCTTTATTCCACCTCTGATCTGGGTACCATTATTGAGAGGGAAAAGGAGATAAATCCGGACTGGTATATCTATATCACGGATAAGCGCCAGGAGCTTCATTTTATCCAGGTCTTCCGTGTGGCCAAAAAGGCCGGCTTTGTGGCTGGGGATAAGAAGATGACCCATCTCTACTTCGGAACCATGAACGGAAAGGACGGAAAGCCCTTTAAGACCAGGGACGGAGGGGTCATGCGTCTGGAAACCCTGATTGCGGATATCAGCCAGGCGGCCTATGAAAAGATCATGGAGAACCGTACGGTTTCCGAGGATGAGGCCAGGGAGACTTCCAAGATTGTGGGAATGGCGGCCTTAAAGTACGGAGATTTATCCAATCAGGCTTCCAAGGATTATATATTTGATATGGACCGCTTCGTATCCTTTGAGGGAAATACGGGTCCTTATATCCTCTATACCATTGTGCGCATCAAGTCCATTCTGGCAAAGTACCAGGAGCTGGAAGAAAAGCATGAGGGAGAGGAGAAGATTCTGCCCGCTTCCTCTGATGCGGAAAAGGATTTAATGCTGCAGCTTTCCAGGTACAACGAGGTCATGGAAACCAGCTTCAGTGAGCTGGCGCCTCACAAAATCTGTCAGTATGTCTATGAGCTGGCCAATGCCTTTAACCGGTTCTACCACGACACAAAGATTATTTCCCAGGAGGATAAAAGAAAGCAGGCATCCTGGATCGGCTTAATCCGGCTTACGAAGGATGTGCTGAACAGCTGCATTGGGGTGTTGGGAATCGAGGCGCCGGAACGAATGTAAATGGTAAAGGGGTGTGGGAATTTATGAAAATATCCCATATGACGACAAGCACTTTCTGGAAGGGGGAGTCAGGCGTCAGGGCCCTGGTAGAGGACCAGGGAAAGGAATACAGGGCAAGTCTTCATATCAAGGGTAGTCAGGTTTTTGACTACTCTTGTTCCTGTGCCCAGGGCAACTCCTACCGGGGCATGTGCCCCCACTGCAAGGCTCTGTTTGAAGCTTATAAGGAACAGGCGCCGGAACAGCAGGCGAGGCCGGTGTCCACCTCCCAGCAGGCAAGGGCCATGATCCGGGAATATACCAACCGGGAAGTGGCCCTTATTATGAGCGAGGGTGAAAAGGAACAGATAAAGCTTTCTGTCTCCATGGTGGTCAGCCGAAGAGAGGTGAAGCTGGAATTTAAGCTGGGCAAGGACCGGCTCTACATGATCCGGGACTTATCGGCCTTTGCAAAGGCGGTGGAAAGCGGCACCTATGTGGAATACGGGAAAAACCTGGCCTTTCATCACAACCTTTCCGTATTTGTCAGGGAAAGCATGCCTCTGCTGGAATTTCTTTTAGAAACCGTCAATGTCTTTTGCGAACACCATGAGCAATTTCAGAAGAGCTCCTTTTCCGCCCGTCCGGTCCTCCGCTTTCTGAACCTAAGCCGGGCCAGCCGGGACCGCTTCTTCCAGATCATGATGGGAACCGCCCTGGAGCTGGAAGATTCCAGGGGGCAGAAACGCCGGCTGGAAATCGTGGAAAGGAACCCGGGCTTAAAGGTCACCGTAAGGCGGCAGGGGCGGGACGGGGTATTGGTATCCATTGACCGGGGACTCCTGTATTTTGAGGGGGAGCGCCGCCTTTACCTTGCGGATGCAAAATATTTATACTGCTGCGACCAGACCTGCAGTGAGGTTTTAGGGGTGTTCTTGCAGCAGATGATGGAAGGCTTTGGCACGGACTGCGAGATTGAGATCAACAACAAGGATATGCCCCTTTTTTACGAAAGAGTGCTGAAAAGGATTGCCTCCTACTGTACCATTGATTCCGGAGACTTAGATCTGGAATCCTTTAAGCCGGAGGAATTAAAGGCCAGGTTTGATTTTGATTCCGACGGGCCCAATGAGCTGGTTTTAAAGCCAACCCTGTCTTATGGGGACTACTCTTTCCAGCCGGTGGAGGATGAACGTCTTCCCCGCACCGTATGCCGCGATGTGCCGGGAGAGTTCCGCATCAGCCAGCTCATTACCCGATATTTTAAATACAAGGAGTATGAGTCGGAATATCCGGCCATCCGGGATGACGAGGAGGCGGTATACCGTCTGCTGACAGAGGGAATGAGCCAGTTCATGGCTTTGGGAGAGGTGTATTTTTCCGAGTCCTTTAAAAAGCTTAAGGTGCTGCCGCCTCCTAAGGTTTCTGTTGGAATCCGGAGCGTGGGAAACTGGCTGGAGCTGCAGGTGGACACTGACGGTTTATCGGGAGCAGACCTTACAAGGCTTCTGTCGGAATACAGCCAGAAAAAGAAATATTACCGCTTAAAAAGCGGGGAATTCCTAAGCCTTGACGACAACGGACTGATGACGGTGGCAAAGCTTGTGGAGGGCCTTTCCCTTGACCGGACCGAGATTCAGAGCAGGCTTTTACGGCTGCCAAAGTACAGGGCCCTTTATTTAGACGGCATACTGAAGGAGGGCAGCGGCATTACCCTTTACCGGGACCAGCTTTATAAAGCGGTGGTCCGGGGGATGAAGTCCGTGGAGGACAGCGATTTTGAGATACCAAAGGATCTCCGCCAGGTGCTGAGAGGATACCAGAAGACAGGATACCGGTGGCTTAAGACCCTGGACAGCTATGGCTTTGGTGGGATTCTCGCAGACGATATGGGCCTTGGAAAGACCATTCAGGTCATTGCCCTGCTTCTTGATGAGGCGGAGAGAGAGGCGCACACCACCTCCATCATCGTCTGCCCTGCATCCTTAGTGTACAACTGGGAAAATGAGTTTCATACCTTTGCCCCTGCCTTAAAGGTTCTGACGGTTACGGGCACGGCAGGGGAACGGGAAGAGCTGTTAAAGCATACGGATGAAGAAGATGTGCTGATCACTTCCTACGACCTGCTGAAACGGGACATTGAACTGTATGAAAGAAAATCCTTCCGTTACCAGATCATTGATGAGGCCCAGTATATCAAAAATGCTTCTACCCAGAGCGCCAAGGCAGTCAAGGGAATTGACGCAGAAAACCGGTTTGCCTTAACGGGCACGCCCATTGAAAACCGTTTATCCGAGCTTTGGAGTATTTTTGATTTCCTCATGCCCGGATTCCTCTTCACTTACCAGCGGTTTAAAAAGGAGTATGAGCTGCCCATTGTAAAAGAACAGGACCGGTCCGCCCTTGAAAGCCTTCACCGCCTGATCGGCCCCTTTATCTTAAGGCGGCTGAAAAAGGATGTGTTAAAGGAACTGCCCGATAAGCTGGAAACTGTGGTCTATTCCGCCTTTGATAAGGAGCAGAAGGAGCTTTATGCGGCCAATGCTTTCCGCTTAAAGAAAGAGCTGGAAGCCATGGAGGGCGGCACAGGAAGGGAGACCATTCAGATTCTGGCGGAGCTTACACGGCTGCGGCAGATCTGCTGTGATCCTCATTTGTGCTATGAAAATTACGGCGGAGGATCGGCAAAGCTGGAAACCTGTATTGACATGGTGAGAAATGCGGTGGAGGGAGGCCATAAGATTCTGCTCTTTTCCCAGTTTACCTCCATGCTGGAAATCATTGAAAAAAGACTCAAAAAGGAAGAGCTCTCCTATTATATGCTGACCGGGGCTACGCCCAAGGAAGAGCGGCTTCACATGGTCAATTCCTTTAAGGATGACGGCGTTCCCCTTTTCCTTATTTCCTTAAAAGCAGGGGGAACAGGGCTTAATTTAACGGCAGCGGATGTGGTCATCCACTACGATCCATGGTGGAATATCGCAGCTCAGAACCAGGCCACAGACCGGGCTCACAGAATCGGCCAGGAAAAGCAGGTGTCCGTATTCAAGCTGATCACAAAAGGGACTATTGAAGAAAATATTTTAAAGCTGCAGGAGTCAAAAAAGAATCTGGCAGAGCAGATTATCACAGAGGGTATGGTTTCCATAAGCAATTTAGCCAGAGAGGATTTAATCGGTCTCCTGGATGAATGATGAATGAAAGGATGGATGAATGATGAGAGTATTGATGTTAAACGGAAGTCCTCATGAAAAGGGCTGCACCGGCCGGGCCCTTGTTGAGGTGGAAAAAGCGCTGAATCATGAGGGGATTGAGACAGAGACGGTTCAGATCGGAAATAAAGCCCTTCACGGCTGTATTGCCTGCGGCCACTGCTACAAAGCCGGCAGATGCGTATTTCAGGATGACGGGGTCAATGAAGTGCTGGATAAGATGGAGCAGGCCCAGGGTCTGGTGGTAGGCTCCCCGGTTTACTATGCCTCTGCAAACGGAGCTCTTTACTCCTTTTTAGACCGCCTTTTTTATGCGGGTTCAAGCTTTGCCTTTAAGCCGGCTGCGGCGGTGGTCTCTGCCCGCAGGGGAGGAACTACGGCGGCCCTGGATACATTAAATAAATATTTCACAATCTCGCAGATGCCTGTGGTATCCTCCACCTATTGGAATATGGTTCACGGAAACACTCCGGAAGAAGTGGAACAGGATTTAGAAGGCCTGGAGACCATGAGAAACTTAGGAAGAAATATGGCCTGGATGATGAAATGCCTGGAAGCCGGAAAGGCCGCAGGAATCAGCATTCCGCCCCAGGAAGGAAAAATCATGACTAATTTTATCAGGTAAATCCTGTAAAAATATCCTTTACTTTTTCCAGTTGTAGTGTATAATTAAAAAAAGACACTAGATATAGTGGAATTTAATTATAGGATACAAAATATAGAAGAGGTAAAGGTGACAGAAATGATTAAGGTTCAAAAGCGCGACGGCAGAATTGCAGAGTATGACAGGGTGAAGATCGTTACGGCTATCCGGAAAGCCAATGCGGAGGTGGAAGCTTCCGAGCGGGCAGGAGAGGATATGATCGACGCTATCCTGGATTATGTGGAGAGCCGCAAGGACGAAGTGATGAATGTGGAGACCATCCAGGACATGATTGAGAGCGGTCTGGTGAAAAAGAATAAATACACCCTTTCCAAAAAATACATCATTTACCGTTACCAGAGAGAGCTGCTCCGGAAAGCCAACACGACGGATGAATCTATTTTAAAGCTCATTAAGAATGAGAACAAGGAGCTGGCGGAGGAAAATTCCAACAAGAACACCATTCTGGCTTCCACCCAGAGGGATTATATAGCCGGCGAGGTGTCCAGGGATTTAACCCGGCGCATGCTGCTTCCGGAGCACATTTCCCTTGCCCATGAGCAGGGATCCATTCATTTCCATGATGCGGATTATTTTGTGCAGCCCATTTTTAACTGCTGCCTCATTAACATCGGGGATATGCTGGATAACGGCACGGTGATGAATGAAAAGATGATTGAAAGCCCCAAAAGCTTTCAGGTGGCCTGCACCGTCATGACCCAGATCATCGCTGCCGTTGCCAGCAACCAGTACGGCGGACAGTCGGTGGACATCCGTCACCTTGGAAAGTATTTAAGAAAGAGCAATGAGAAGTTCCACAGGCAGATTCGCCAGGAATTCGGGGACACGGTAACGGATGAGGTAGTGGAAAAGATGACAAAGATCCGCTTGATGGACGAGTTAAAGTCCGGCGTCCAGACCATTCAGTACCAGATCAACACCTTAATGACCACCAACGGACAGGCTCCCTTTGTCACCCTGTTTTTATGCCTGGATGATAAGGATGAATACATTGAAGAAAACGCCATGATCGTGGAGGAGGTTCTCCGCCAGAGACTGGAAGGAATCAAAAACGAGGCCGGCGTCTATGTGACTCCCGCTTTCCCGAAGCTGATCTATGTTCTGGATGAGAACAACTGCTTAAAGGGCGGAAGATACGATTATATCACCAAGCTGGCTGTGAAATGCTCCTCAAAGCGCATGTATCCTGATTACATTTCCGCCAAAAAGATGAGAGAGAATTACGAAGGAAACGTGTTCAGCTGCATGGGCTGCCGAAGCTTTTTATCCACCTGGAAGGATGAAAACGGGAATTACAAATTCGAAGGACGGTTCAATCAGGGCGTAGTGAGCATAAATCTGCCTCAGATCGGCATTCTGGCAAAGGGAGATGAGGACATTTTCTGGAAGCTTCTGGATGAGCGCTTGAGCCTCAGCTATGAAGCACTGATGTGCAGGCATAAGTCTCTGGAGGGAACCCTTTCTGATGTGAGCCCCATCCACTGGCAGTACGGAGCCATTGCAAGGCTTAAGAAGGGGGAGAAGATCGACCCTCTGCTTAAGAACGGCTATTCCACCATTTCCCTGGGCTACATCGGCCTTTATGAGGCAACAAAGCTCATGAAAGGGGTCAGCCACACCACTCCCGAAGGAGAGGAGTTCGCACTCCGCGTCATGAACCGGATGCGAAAGGCCGTGGATCAGTGGAAAGAGGAAACAGGTCTGGGCTTTGGTCTTTACGGAACTCCGGCAGAATCCCTCTGCTACCGTTTTGCCAAAATCGACAGGGAGCGGTTTGGCATCATACCGGATGTGACGGACAAGGGCTATTATACCAATTCCTATCACGTGGATGTAAGGGAAAATATTGATGCCTTCTCCAAATTTAACTTTGAGAGCCAGTTCCAGAAGATTTCCTCCGGCGGGTCCATTTCCTATGTGGAGGTGCCCAATATGGCAAAGAATTTAGAGGCCATGGAGGAAGTGGTAAAGTTTATTTACGATAACATCCAGTATGCGGAATTCAACACCAAATCGGATTACTGCCGGGAATGCGGCTTTGACGGGGAAATCATCATTAACGACGATATGGAATGGGAATGCCCCCAGTGCCATAACAAGGACAAGGCGAAGATGAATGTGACCAGAAGAACCTGCGGCTACCTTGGAGAGAATTTCTGGAATGCCGGAAAGACGAAAGAGATCAAGTCCAGAGTTCTTCACTTATAGGAGGCTGTGTCATGAATTACGCGTCCATAAAGCCCACGGATATTGCCAACGGTCCGGGCGTGCGGGTGTCTTTATTTGTCAGCGGCTGCACCCATTGCTGCAGGGAATGCTTTAATGAGGAGGCCTGGGATTTTCAGTACGGTCAGGAGTATACGCCGGAAATAATGGAAAGGATACTGGCATATCTGGACCATACCTACATTGCAGGCTTAAGCCTTTTAGGCGGAGAGCCCCTGCATCCGGCCAACCAGAAAGGAATTCTGCCTCTGGTAGAGGAAACAAAAAGGCGGTTCCCGGAAAAGACCATCTGGTGCTATACGGGCTATGATTTCGAAAAAGATATTCTGGGAGACATGATGGAAAGGCTTGAGGAGACAAAAAGGATTTTAGCCTGTATAGATGTTTTGGTGGACGGGAAATTTGAGGTGGAGAAAAAGGACTTGAATCTTCGGTTTAAGGGTTCCTCCAACCAGAGAATCATTCAGGTGCCGGAGTCTCTTGCATCCGGGGAAATCATATTGTGGGAATAAATTAAGACAGGGTACGGCTGCAGGCCGTATCCTGTTTTTCTTTTGGCTTTCCTTTAACTTGCAGCCCTTTTGCCTGCAGCCTCTTTATTTGGAGAAATGCCGCTTACCGCGCCCAGACGGCCACTTGCCTGTTATCACTATCTGATGGGCTTTAAATATGATATGATAACCCGTAGTCAGGAGGAATGAAATGAAAGTCAGATTCAACAAAATCAACCCTGAGGCAGAGGAATATGCGGAGCTTCATATCCATGAGATGGATGGGGCCATGAACCGGCTTGCCGGATATCTGGAGCAGGAGCTGTTCCGTTCAGTGACCCTTATATGCCAGCAGGAAGAAAATATCTGCCGGGTTCCCTGCAGTGAAATATATTTAATCGAAACAGTGAAAGACAGGCAGATGGTTCATGCCGGACAGGAAGTTTATGAGGTGAAAAAGAGGCTTTATGAGCTGGAAAAACTGCTTCCCCATAATTTTGTCCGGATATCAAAGTCTGTGATAATCAACACAGAAAAGACTGAGTCCTACACGCCCATGCTGAACGGACTTATGAAAGTATCCATGGGCAATTCCCTGGTAGCCTACATTTCCAGGAAGTATTTGAAAGAGGTAAAAAACAGGATCCTGGAGGTGGAAGAGAATGAATGAGAAAGAGAGAAGACGGGAAGTATTTTGGAACATTGCGGTTTCCGGGGCAAATCTGGGAGTGATTCTGTTTGCAGGCGGGCTTTTGGGTCTGTGGGCCCTTTCCGGCAGGGAAGAGATGGAATTTATTACTTCCCGCCTGGGGGCGGTTTTCTTTCTGTATCTTCTTGCCGGATGTTTCTTCCGGCTGGTTAAAAGCCTGCCTGAACTGGATTATACCTGGCTCCGTGGGATAACCGTTGTATACTGGTTTGATATTCTGCTGTTTCTCCTTATGATAGCGGCCGCCTTTCTCCCGGATTATTTAAGGTATATGATCCTGGCAGATGCAGCGGTTCTCTTCGTAAGATGGATCATAAATTATGTCTACATGAAGCATGTTGCAGATCAATTGAATCATAGGGCAGGGGGCGGACGGACGCTGGTCATTGATTTGAATGAAAAGCCCGGCACAAAGGAAGAATTCTTCGGGATTCTGGAAGAGTACTGCGTAAAGAACCGTCTGGATCTGGAATATGTTGAGCGGGATATCCCCGCATTGGTAAAGCTTGACGGGATTCCTCATAAGGTGGACTTAAACAGCTATTATACCTATGGAGGAGCCGTGTATACCATGGACATATCAAAGGCAGGGACGAAATATGCCGGGAAATCGAAATAGGAAAATATAAAAGCCGCCGTGGTTTTCATTTGGTAAGAAATGTGCTATATTTATTTTCTGAAAGGTTGGTGATACCAGATGATTCAGAAGAAAGTCCACGGGCAGATGTCGGAGGCGGTGTCCACCGGGATTTTGCTGACGCTTTCCGGCGGGCTTCAGGATGCTTATACCTATTTTTTCCGGGGAAATGTCTTTGCCAATGCCCAGACCGGAAATATTATTATCTTAAGCTGCAATGTGATGAACGGAAGCTGGAGGACGGCCCTCCGTTACCTCTTTCCTGTGCTGGCCTTTGGGACGGGAATCTATGTATCGGAAATAATCCGGGGGATTTTTAAAGAACATAAGCTGCTGCACTGGAGACAGATTGTGGTGCTCCTTGAGATTTTCCTTCTCTTTTTCGTGGGATTTATTCCTCATGCCTTTGATATGGCGGCCAATGTGGCGGTTTCCTTTGTCTGTGCCATGCAGGTAGAGGCCTTCCGTAAGATAAAGGGCGGAGCCTTTGCCAGCACCATGTGCATTGGGAACCTAAGAAGCGCTGCGGAGCTTCTTTACCGCTACCGCCACAGCAGGGATAAAGGGGTTCTGGAAAAATGCCTTCGTTACTATGGGGTTATCATCATATTCGCTTTGGGCGCGGTTGCAGGAAGCTTTTTTATTCCTTATCTGGGAGAAAAGACCATCTGGCTTTCCTGCGGGCTTCTAATTGCCGCATTCTGCCTCATGTTTATCCAGGAGGACGAGGAGCCGGCCAAGGACCGTCCCTAGAAAAGCCTGCTGGAAAAAATCCCTGTTTTATGGTACAATGAGAGGCAAATAAAGAGGACAGGAGCGGAGTATGGCTGACAATCCCAACAAGAGCGAAAAAACAAAGTACCGTCTGGCGGATTCCATAAAAGCCTGCATGAAAACAAAGCCGGTGGACAGGATTACGGTGCAGAATATCGTGGACGGCTGCGGCATGACAAGGCAGACCTTTTACCGGAATTTCAAGGATAAATACGATCTGATCAACTGGTATTTTGACAAGCTGGTGCTGGAATCCTTTGCCCAGATCGGTGTGGACAAGACCGTATGCCAGAGCCTGAGCGAAAAATTTGAATTCATCAAAAAGGAGAAAATCTTTTTCACGGAGGCATTCCGGTCTGACGATTATAATTCCCTGAAAGAGCATGATTTTGAGCTCATCATGGGCTTTTACACGGAGCTGCTTACGAGAAAGAGGCAGGAGCCCCTTTCTGAAGAAATCTGCTTCCTTTTGGAAATGTATTGCCGGGGCTCTGTTTATATGACGGTAAAATGGGTCCTTTCCGGCATGCCCCAGACCCCTGAGGAGATGTCTTTCAGCCTGGTGGAAGCTATGCCCCCCAAGCTGTCCTCCGTGTTTTCCGAAGCCGGACTGATTTAAAATGCAGATTTTCTGGAAAAATGTACATAATGAAAGTTACAATTCTTATTTTGTGTAACATTTGTTACAAAAGGTGAGAACTGTAACTTTATTTTTTATCCTGAATTTGTTAAAATAATAACATATTGAACAAGTCTTTTTTTGAGGAAAAGGAGAGAATACCATGGCAAGCAGAATTGTATTAAATGAAACTTCCTATCATGGCGCAGGCGCCATTCAGGTGATTCCGGAAGAGGTAAAAAGGAGAGAATTTAAAAAAGCATTTATTGCATCAGACCCTGACTTAATTAAATTCAACGTGACTTCCAAGGTGACCAAGCTCCTGGAAGAGAACGATATGGATTACGAGATTTTTTCTGACATCAAGCCCAATCCAACCATTGAGAATGTACAGAACGGAGTGGAAGCCTTTAAGAGATCCGGGGCCGATTATATCATTGCCGTAGGCGGCGGTTCTTCCATGGACACCTCCAAGGCCATCGGCATCATTATCACCAACCCGGAATATGAGGACGTGAGAAGCTTAGAGGGGGTTGCACCTACCAGAAAGCCAACTGTGCCCATTATTGCCGTTCCCACCACGGCCGGTACGGCGGCAGAGGTTACCATTAACTATGTGATCACTGACGTGGAGAAGAAACGCAAATTCGTCTGCGTGGACCCTCACGATATCCCTGTAGTAGCTGTAGTGGACCCGGACATGATGTCCACCATGCCCAAGAGTCTGACTGCGGCAACGGGTATGGATGCCCTCACCCACGCCATCGAAGGCTATATTACAAAGGGTGCCAACCCCATTACCGACATGTTCAATTTAAAAGCCGTTGAGCTGATTGCCGCAAGCTTAAGAGGGGCTGTGGAAAACACAGCGGAAGGACGGGAAGGCATGGCTCTGGGCCAGTATATTACAGGTATGGGCTTTTCCAACTGCGGCCTGGGAATCGTTCACTCCATGGCTCATGCCTTAGGCGCTGTTTATGATACCCCTCATGGCGTGGGAAATGCCATTCTCCTTCCCACGGTTATGGAGTATAATGCAGATGCCACAGGTGAAAAGTACCGGGATATTGCAAAGGCCATGGGTGTTAAAAATACCGAAACAATGACCCAGGAGGAATACCGCAGGGCGGCCATTGATGCCGTGAAGCAGCTTTCCGCTGACGTAGGAATACCCGGAGATTTAACTCAGATCGTAAAGGAAGAGGATGTCCTGTTCCTGGCGGAATCCGCAGTTGCTGACGCCTGCGCGCCCGGAAATCCAAAGGAAGCGAGCCTGGAGGATATTATCAGGCTTTATAAATCACTGATGTAAGTAAAGTAAAAGGATTTTTATCAGCAGCTTTTGCAATAAAATAGTATCTGTAACAAAAAAGGTATCTTGAAAAGGGCTTTTACAGGCCCATCAGGATATCTTTTTTGTATGCTGTTCTTCCCTTTTTCCAAGCAGCAGGAAATCCACCCGGAGACGGAAGAAAGAAATATGGAGAAAAATGGGATGCAAAAATACAGGGATGGTGATATGATTAAGAAATGAAGATTATGAGCCGGCAGAAAAGAAAGACACAGGAGAGACAAAAGGACAATGGCAGAAGTGAGAAACGATTTTTCAAAGGGAAATGTGGTGGAAAACATATTGAAGCTGGCCGTACCCATGACCATGGCACAGCTCATCAATGTGCTCTATAATATTATCGACAGAATTTACATCGGAAGAATCCCGGAAAATGCGACCCTGGCACTGACAGGCCTGGGCTTGTGTCTTCCCATCGTATCCATGGTCATCGCTTTTGCCAATTTATTCGGCATGGGCGGAGCTCCCCTGTGCTCCATTGAAAGAGGAAGAGGAAATGAAGCGGAGGCGGAAAAGATCATGGGCAATTCCTTTGTGCTCATGGTGGTGTTCGGGCTGGTGCTTACGGTTCTAGGGCTGGTATTTAAAAAGCCCATGCTCTATCTGTTCGGAGCCAGCGATTCAACCTATCCCTATGCGGACCAGTTTATCAGCATTTACCTGCTGGGAACCGTATTTGTCATGACCGGTCTGGGAATGAACAGCTTTATTAATTCCCAGGGCTTTGGCACTGTGGGTATGATGACGGTGCTTCTGGGGGCTGTGACCAATATTGTGCTGGACCCCATATTTATTTTCCTTTTGGACATGGGGGTGCAGGGAGCGGCCCTTGCCACCGTAATATCCCAGTTCCTTTCCGCCCTGTGGACCATAAAATTCCTGACAGGGAAGAAAGCCATCTTAAGGCTTAAGACCTCCTGTTTCCGGTTAAAAAAACACAGGGTGAAGAGCATTGCGGCCCTTGGAATGTCAGGCTTTACCATGTCCGTCACCAACAGCCTGGTGCAGATCACCTATAATGCCTCTCTCCAGCACTACGGAGGAGACTTATACGTGGGCATCATGACGGTCATCAACTCCATCCGGGAGGTGATTTCCATGCCTGTAAGCGGACTTACCAACAGCGCCCAGCCTGTGATGGGCTTTAATTACGGGGCAGGAGAATACGGACGGGTAAAAAGGGCCATTGTCTTTGTTTCCGTGGTTTCCATTGCCTACACCACAGCCATGTGGGGCCTGGTTCACACCTTTCCGGGCTTTTTTATCCGGATATTCAATCAGGATGCCCAGCTTCTGGCTTCCGGCGTTCCTGCCATGCGGATTTATTACTTCGGATTTTTTTTCATGTCCCTGCAGTTTGCGGGCCAGTCGGTTTTTGTGGCTCTGGGGAAGGCAAAAAGGGCTGTGTTTTTCTCCATTTTGCGGAAAGTGGTGATCGTGATCCCGCTGATCTTTCTCATTCCCGGCATTTTCGGAAACGGGACGGACGGGATCTTCATGGCCGAGCCCATTTCCAATCTGGCCGGAGGCGGAGCCTGCTTTATCACCATGCTGCTCACCCTGTGGCCGGAGCTTAGCAAAAAAAAGAAAGAGATGAGAAAGGAAACATCATGAAAACCATAACCAGAGATTATATTACAAACGTGCTTTCCAGAGAAAACCAGCCCTGCGGCAGGATCATGTCCGGCGAAACCGTGGTGTTTGAAACCTATGACTGTTTTACAAACCAGTTCTTGCCTGAGGAGGCCACCTTTGAAAATGTGGTGAGAAAGCCGGGAAACCCGGCCACAGGCCCCCTTTATATTGAGGGAGCCATGCCCGGCGACATGCTGAAAATCCAGATTCTGGATATTGAAATGGGTCCTGTGGGCATTGTAATGCTGGGGCCCGGCAGCGGAAGTGAAAAGGAGGAATTTCCCCGGAAAGTGTTAAAGCGGGTTCCGGTACAGGACGGGTTTGCTTTTTACAGTGAAAGGGTGAAAATTCCCGTAAAGCCAATGATCGGAGTCATCGGCGTGGCTCCGGCAGGAGAGGGGGTATCCACCATTACGCCCATGGACCACGGCGGAAATATGGACTGCACCCAGATCAGAAAGGGAGTGATTCTTTACCTGCCCGTGTTTGTGGAAGGGGCTCTTTTGTCCATGGGAGATTTTCATGGAATCATGGGAGACGGAGAGGTGGAGGACTGCGGCCTGGAAATCGAAGGAAAGGCCACAATCCGGGTGGATGTGGTGAGGAATAAAAACTGTGTCCCCTATCCAATGATCGAAACAGAGGATAAGCTCATCACCATCGCGTCAAGGCAGCAGGTGGAGGAAGCCTGGAGAGCGGCCACAAGGCAGATGTATGATTTCATGAAAGAGAAAATAGGGATGGATTATGAGGATGCAGGCATGCTTTTGACCATGACCGGAGATCTGGTGATCTGCCAGACCGTCAACCCCATGAAGACCGTAAGAATGGAACTTCCCCGGTATATAACCAGAGGTTATGGTTTTGATTCCATTTCGGCAGAGTAAAACAGGCCAAAATTTCTTGACAGTTTATGGTTTTTGGAAGATAATGAAAGACAAATCATAAAAACTGACAAATATGCCGGTATGGGAAAGGAAGAGTATAAAAATGCAAACCATCAGAATCGAAAGAACAACCTGCCCGAAAGAAAAACCGGGCGACGACAATCCATTGACATTTGGAACCATATTCACGGATCATATGTTTGAGGTGGATTATGAAGAAGGAAAGGGCTGGTATGACCCCAGGATCGTGCCTTACCACAAGCTGGAGCTGGAGCCCTCCGCCATGGTATTCCACTACGGACAGGAAATGTTTGAGGGCTTAAAGGCCTATAAGGCGGAGGATGGCCGTATCCTGCTGTTCCGCCCGGATAAGAACATCGAGCGCGCCAACAGAAGCAACCGCAGGCTCTGCATCCCGGAAATTCCGGAGGACTTATTTTTAGAGGCCTTAAAGCAGGTTGTGAGCGTAGACCGGGACTGGATTCCCACTAAGCCGGGAACCTCTCTTTATATCAGGCCATTTGTCATTGCCACAGATCCGTTTCTTGGAGTGAGACCTTCCCATACCTATAAGTTCATGATTATCTTATCGCCTGTAGGCGCTTATTATGCCAGCGGACTTGATCCGGTCAAGATCTGGATCGAGGACGAATATGTGAGAGCTGTAAAGGGCGGCATCGGCGAAGCAAAGACCGGAGGAAATTATGTGGCTTCCCTGGCTTCCCAGGTGAAGGCCCATGACGAGGGGTATTCCCAGGTGTTATGGCTGGACGGCGTTCACCGGAAGTACATCGAAGAAGTGGGGGCCATGAACATCTTCTTTAAGATCAACGGCGTGGTAATCACCCCGGAGCTTAACGGAAGCATCCTTCCCGGAGTTACAAGGGATTCCGTTGTTTCCCTGTGCAGGGAGTGGGGCGTTCCCGTGGAGGAGAGGAAAGTCTCCGTTGATGAAGTCATTGAAGCGGCAAAATCAGGAGCCATGGAGGAATGCTTTGGAACCGGAACCGCGGCTGTTATCTCTCCTGTAGGAGAGCTTCGTTTCGAAGAAAGCAGAATGCCCATCGGCGGCGGAAAGATCGGGGAATTGACCCAGAAGTTCTATGATACCATTACCGGAATCCAGCTTGGAAAAGAAGAAGGACCAAAGGGCTGGATTGTGGAAGTAAAATAGTACCATTTTTCAGGGGGACCGGCGGAGCTCATAAGGCACCGCCGGAACTTTTTGTGCAAGACGGAACTTGCAGAGCGTGCTTCATACATACAGAAAAGGGAGTTGGCTATGGCAGCGGTACTGACAAAAGCAGTTGCATTTGTGGCAATTATCATCATGGGTTACCTGCTCAAACGGGCAGGCTTTTTTCGGGCCAATGATTTTTATCTGGTTTCTAAAGTTGTGATTAAAATTACACTCCCGGCAGCCATTATTTCCAATTTCAGCAGGATCACCATGGAATATTCCCTGCTGGCCATGTGCGGGGTGGGCATTTTGTGTAATTTGCTGACCGTTGCCATAGGTTACCTGATATGCCTTTCAAAATCAAGGGAGACGAAGGCCTTTGCCATGCTCAACATGTCGGGATACAATGTGGGGAATTTTACCATGCCCTTTGTACAGAGCTTTTTAAGTCCCGTGGGCTTTGCGGCCACAAGCCTGTTCGACGCCGGAAATGCTGTGATGTGCAATGGAATCACCTATACCCTGGCCAGCATCGTGGTAGGAGGGGAGGAAAGGCCGTCTTTAAAAAGGATGGCATTAAAGCTGTTTTCCTCTGTTCCCTTTGACACCTATGTCATTATGACTGTTTTGAGCATATTAAATATAAGGCTTCCTGAGGCGGTTTTAAGCTTTGCGGAAACGGTCGGCGGAGCCAATGCTTTCCTCGCCATGCTCATGCTGGGCATCGGCTTTGAGATACGCATGGAAAAGGAAAAAATGGCCCAGATTATTAAATTGCTGGGAATAAGGTACGCGGCTGCGGTTCTCCTGGCCGTGGGATTTTATTTTCTGTCTCCCTTTGGGTTGGAGGTGCGCCAGACACTGGCTATCGTTTCCTTAGGACCTGTGGCGTCGGTTGCCCCGGCTTATACCGGAATCCTAAACGGCGATGTTGAGATGGCCAGCGCCATAAATTCCCTGTCCATCGTCATCAGCATCGCAGCGATTACGGCCGCTCTTGTCATCCTTTTGTAAGAAATTTTTTTATGACGCTTGACAAACGGTTTTGGCATGCTATAATCAAAAATAGAAAGCGATATAGAAAATGCGTTGACGAGACCAGTATCTTATCAGGAACGTCCAGAGAGAGGCATGTGTGGTGAGAGTGCCTTACGGGATTGATGGGAGAAGACCAGCTCTGAGCGTCCCTTAATCGGGAACGGTGATTCCGTTATCATCAGAATGAGTGGTTTGAACGTTTATTTCGTTCACTCAAGCGAGGGTGGAACCGCGATCAATTAGTTGAATCGTCCCTTTCCGTATGGAGACATATGGAAAGGGGCTTTTTTTATCGCATTGCGGCGGCAGGTTTGTATGTCGCCGAAGCGACCCGCCTCAGGCGGAGAATCCTGGAAGCGGGATTTTTTCTTAAAATGAAAGGAGATCAGATATGAAGATCACATTAAAAGATGGTTCAGTCAAGGAATATGAACATGCAATGTCAGTTATTGATATCGCTTCCGATATAAGCGAAGGCCTTGCAAGAAATGCCTGTGCAGGCGAGGTGGACGGAAAGGTGGTGGATCTGCGAACCGTTGTAGATCAGGACTGCGGTTTAAGCATTCTTACCGTCAGCGATCCGGCAGGCCTTGCGGCTTACCGCCATACTGCCAGCCACGTTCTGGCTCAGGCCGTTAAGAGGCTTTACCCGGAAGCCAAGCTTGCCATCGGGCCCTCCATTGAAAACGGCTTTTACTACGATTTTGATACTCCCTCATTTTCAAGGGAAGATTTAGACAAAATCGAAGCCGAGATGAAGAAGATCATAAAGGAAGGCGAAAAGATCGAGCGCTTTACGCTTCCGAGAGAAGAAGCAATCAAGTTCATGGAAGAAAAGGGAGAGCCCTACAAGGTAGAGCTGATTCAGGACTTACCGGAGGGAGAGGAAATTTCTTTCTACCGCCAGGGAGATTTTACAGATCTCTGCGCAGGACCTCATCTTATGAGCACAAAGTCCATTAAGGCATTTAAGCTTACTTCCTCCTCAGGCGCTTACTGGAGAGGCAGCGAGAAAAACGCCATGCTGACACGTATATACGGTACCGCTTTTTCCAAGAAGGAAGAATTAAACGAGTACCTGGAATATCTGGCAAACATTAAGAACCGGGATCACAACAAGCTGGGCCGGGAGCTGGAGCTTTTTGCAACGGTAGATGTAATCGGCCAGGGCCTTCCGCTTCTGATGCCGAAAGGCACCAAGATCATCCAGACCCTGCAGAGATGGATCGAGGATGAGGAAGAAAGACGGGGCTATATGAGGACAAAAACACCTCTTATGGCGAAAAAGGATTTATATATTATTTCCGACCACTGGGATCACTATAAGGAAGGAATGTTTGTCCTGGGAGATGAGGAAAAGGATGACGAGGTATTTGCTCTTCGTCCCATGACCTGTCCGTTCCAGTATTATGTATACAAACAGAGCCAGAAATCCTACCGTGATTTACCCTGCCGGTACGGCGAGACCTCTACCTTATTCCGTAATGAGGACTCCGGCGAAATGCACGGCTTAACCCGTGTCCGCCAGTTTACCATCTCCGAGGGCCACTTGATCGTGCGCCCGGATCAGATTGAGGAAGAGTTTAAGGGCTGCGTGGATCTGGCAAAATACTGCCTCACCACTCTTGGACTGGAAGGGGATGTAACCTACCGCATGTCCAAGTGGGACCCGGAAAATGCGGACCACTATCTGGGAACACCGGAAATGTGGGATGAAGTAGAGGACATGATGCGTAAAATTCTTGACCATATCGGCATCCAGTATACGGAAGCTGTGGGAGAGGCCGCATTCTACGGACCTAAGCTGGATATTCAGGCAAAGAACGTATACGGCAAGGAAGATACCATGATTACCATTCAGCTGGATATGTTCCTGGCGGAACGGTTTGATATGACTTTCGTGGATAAGGATGGTACAAAGAAACGTCCTTATATCATTCACCGGACTTCCATAGGCTGCTATGAAAGAACTCTGGCATGGCTCATTGAAAAGTACGAAGGCGCTTTCCCAACATGGCTCTGCCCGGAGCAGGTGCGTGTGCTTCCCATTTCCGAAAAGTATCATGAGTATGCGGAAAAGGTTGAGGCCCGTTTAAAGGAAAACGGCATTCTGGCAACAGTTGACGAGCGTGCGGAAAAGATCGGCTATAAGATCCGTGAGGCGCGTCTGTCAAAGCTTCCTTACATGCTGGTGGTAGGCCAGAAAGAGGAAGAGGACGGCGTCGTTTCCGTCCGCAGCCGTTTCAACGGCGACGAGGGCCAGCGTCCTCTTGGAGATTTTATTGAGGATATCTGCCGTGAAATCCGTACAAAGGAAATCAAAAAGGTCAATGTGACGGAAGAGGCGAAGTAAGAAAAAGGAATATATTTTTCCGTCCTGAGCATACTACCTCCTGAAACATCAATGAAAAAAGAATTTCAGGAGGTCATGGCCATGACAAAATTGGACTGTAACGTTACAAGCTGTATCCACAATTCAGATAATTACTGCTGCAAGGCCGCGATTATCGTGGAGGGAACCCAGGCAAAGGATAAGTATGATACCTGCTGCGGAAGCTTTGACGAGAACAAGGATGGCTCTTTCCAAAACGTGTTCAAAACCCCGGAAAGCAGATTGGAAGTGGACTGTGAGGCGGTAAATTGTGTTTACAACGAAGGACGCCATTGCTCCGCAGAACATATCGGAATCGCAGGGGACGGCGCCAGAGAAGCAGAGCATACGGAATGTGCAACCTTTAAGATGAAATAAGACAAAAACCCAAGAGGATGCTGCAAAATGAAATTTTCCATTTTGCAGCATCCTCTTTATTTTTCGGCAATGTTTGTTACATTTTGAGGCTTTCCCCGCCGGAATTATTTTTAAAATACAGCTTGTGGTACTGATAAGGTGTTATTTCTTCTTTTTCTTTAAACAGACGGATGAAATAATTGATGTTGTCATAGCCTACCCTGCTGCAAATTTCATTTACGGATAGATTGGTATTATGCAGTAATATTTTCGCCTTATTGATCCGGATCAGCTGGATATATTTCTTAAATCCATAGCCGATGATCTCCTTAAACTGATGGGATAAATAATATTTGTTGATAAAAAAGTCCCGCGCAACCTTATCCAGATCCAGAGGCTCCTCATAATGATGGTCGATATAATCCTTAATGGAGAAAATGACGTTTAGATCCCTTAAATCCTTTTCAATGGAAAACATCCCGGGATTCTTCCGGTACAGTAAAATCAAAATATCAAACAGGATTCCCGCACACCGTTCTTTCCATTTCTTATCTTTCTTCTCCGTCTCCGAAACCAGAAGCTTAAAATGGTTTTCCAGCTCATCGGACAAATCGGGTCCGAGATCAATGATTCCCCGCTGATGGCTGCTGCGGATAAAAGCCGTGGCAAGAACAGGGTCCCGGATATATTCTGAACACAAATCCATGGAGGAAACAAAGACATATCTTCGGTAGGGCGTTTCCAGGACACGGGTGGAGTGGTTTTCCAAGGCGCTGATCATCAACAGCTGGTTTTTCCTGATCACATGGGCTTCTCCTGCGATGTCAAAGACGCATTGCCCTTCTTTTACGAATACCATTTCATCCTGGGTGTGGCGGTGTCCTGTCAGGGACACATTTTCATAGCTTTCGTCATAATAAGCATGGGCAAATTCCTTTGCGCCCATGTCACCGCCCGGCATAACCTTGCTTTCCATTCCGGTTCATCTCCTTTTTATCAAATCCGTTGGCAGTCTGTCAATTTTTCCCATTATACTATAGAAAAAGAGGGCAGTCAAAAAGAAAAACGATTTTTTCTTAGGAGCAGGAAAATGTGCGGAAAAGGGAAGAACACAAGAAAGGTGTATTTTAGAACAACTTTCTTCCTGGCAGAACCGGATGAATTTCACTATAATGAAACTATCTGATATAAAGTTTTATTAAACCTTTAAAGGAGGAAATCATGTCAGCCCATAAACCGTTCCGCTATAAAACCCTGGAGGAGCTAAAACAGGATATTGAAAAAGAACATTTAAACATTGCCCTGGATGAGGACTTGTCTCCCTTAAGCAGGGAGGTAAAAATTGGCCGCCTGACTTCGCCGAATTCCATGGCGGTTCTGCCCATGGAAGGCTGCGACTGCAATCCCGACGGTTCCTTGTCCGACCTTACAAAACGCCGTTACATGCGGTATTCCATGGGCGGTTCCGGCCTCATATGGTGGGAGGCCAACACCGTTTCGGAGGAGGGAAAGGCCAACCCCCAGGCATTGATGATCACAAAGGAAAATCTTTCTTCCTATCAGGAATTTTTAAATGAGAGCAGACAGGCTGCGAAGAGAGAAAACGGCATTTCCCCGATTCAAATACTCCAGCTGACCCATTCCGGCCGTTACAGCCGTCCGGGAGAGAAGCCTGCTCCCATGGCGGCCTTTAAAGATCCCCTTCTTGATGCAAGAAGCGGAGTTATCAGCGATGAACAGGTGGTTACGGATGAATACCTGGACAGCCTTACGGAAAAGTATGTTCAGTCCGCCCTGCTTGCAAAGGAAGCTGGCTTTGACGGGGTGGACATTAAGGCCTGCCATAAATATCTCGTCAGTGAGCTTTTGGGCGCTTTCACCCGCAAAGGCAAATACGGAGGTGAAAGCCTGGAAAACCGGAGCCGTTTTCTCCTGCAGACGGTCGAGGCCGTGCGGGCCGCCGCAGGCAGGGATTTCATCATCGGCTGCCGGTTAAATGTCCATGATGTCCATCCCTATCCCTATGGCTTCGGATGTGATCGTGAAGATTTTCACAAATGGGACAGCAGGGAGCCCATTGCTCTTATTCAGGCTCTGGTTAAGGCGGGGGTGGATATATTTGCCCTTTCCTCCAGCAATCCTTACTATATCTATCCTCAGTTCGTGCGTCCCTTTGATATTCCAAGCCTTGGGGTTCCCACACCGGAGGAATCCCAGCTGTCCATTATAGAAAAGATATTTGAATTTACCCGGACCGCCCAGAAGGCCGCGGGCGATGTGCCGGTCATCGGCAACGGCTACAGCTGGCTCCGCCAGTTCATTCCCAATGCCGGGGCCGCAAACTTGAAATCTCATTCCTGCAGCATGGTAGGCCTTGGACGCTCCAGCTTTGCCTATCCGGACGCTCCCCGGGATATTTTTACAAAGGGAGGAATGGATGGGAGAAAGACCTGCGTTGCATGCAGCAAATGCACCCAGATCATGAGAGATCACGGAAGCACCGGCTGTGTGGTCAGGGATTCCCAGGTCTACGTTCCCAGGTACAGGGAGGCAAGAGCAGCGGCGGAAGCAAGAGCAGCAGAGGCAGGAGCAGCGGCGGATACCAGAGCAGAAGCAGCCCGTGAGAGCCGGGGCGCTTCTGTCACAGAGTGATAACAGGAGGGATTTCATGAATAAAGCAGCAGTTGTAACCGGAGCAACAAGGGGAATCGGGCTTGCCATTGCAAAGCAGCTGTCAGAAGACGGCTTTCAGGTCGTCCTTACAGGCACCGGAGAGAAAGAAGCTTATGCCCCCAATCTGAAATGGTTCGAAGATAATAAAAAGGATTACTTTTATATACAGGGAGACATTTCCGTCCGCGATGACAGAATCCGCATCATAGAAGAAAGCGTTACGCATTACGGCAGAATCAACGTTCTGGTAAATAACGCGGGAGTTGCACCAAAGGTCAGGGCGGACCTGCTGGACATGAGCGAGGAAAGCTTCGACTATGTGATGGGAATTAATTTAAGGGGAAATATGTTCCTGACCCAGCTGGCTGCAAAGCAGATGATAACCCAGAAAGAAAAGGGAATCATCATCAATGTTTCCTCCTGCTCCTCGGAGGTGAGTTCCATTAACCGGGGAGAATACTGCATATCAAAGGCAGGGGTCAGCATGCTGACCAGGCTTTATGCCGACCGGCTCTCCAGGGAAGGCATTCTTGTGTATGAGGTCCGGCCCGGAGTTATTATGACGGATATGACAAAGGGCGTTCGGGATAAATACGACCGGCTTCTGGAAGAAGGGGTCTTTCCCCTGGGCCGTTTGGGCATGCCGGAGGATGTGGCTCTGGCTGTCAGCGCTTTTGCTGAAGGGAAATTCCTCTACACCACAGGAAGCTTCATTGATGTGGACGGAGGGTTCCATATCCAAAGACTTTAAACAGAGGTGATCCCATGGAAAAAGTAAATTACAGGCTCTTAAAATATGATACGGTTGTAATCGGAAGCGGCGCAGCAGCATTTAACGCCGCTGACTGGCTGTACGACTTAGGCCGCAGGGAAATTGCCCTGGTGACGGAAGGGCTCTGCATGGGAACTTCCAGGAATACCGGAAGCGACAAGCAGACGTATTATAAGCTTTCGGTAGGGTCAGACGGAAGTGATTCGGTCCGGGATATGGCCCAGACCTTATTTGACGGCGGAGGCGTTGACGGGCGGATTGCCCTGGCGGAAGCGGCCAATTCCCTGCGCTGTTTTTATAAGCTGGCCAATTTAGGCGTAGATTTTCCCACAGATGAATACGGACTTTTCACCGGATATAAGACGGACCATGATCCCCGCCAGAGGGCCACCTCGGCAGGGCCCCTGACCTCCCGTTATATGACCGAGGCTCTGGAAGCTTCCGTTAAAAGAAAGAAGATACCGATTCTGGATCAGCTTCTGGCTTTTCGGATTTATGAGGAGGATAAAAAGATCAGGGGAGTTATCTGCTTAAATAAGGCAAAGCTTTCAGAGGATCAGCTGGAGCTGGTGATTTTTGGGGCCAACCATGTAATCTGGTGTACAGGAGGGCCAAGCGCCTGCTATGAAAATGTGGTATATCCGGCCGGGCATACCGGCATGTCGGGAGCGCTGCTGGACGCAGGCGTCCGGGCTGTGAATCTGCAGGAATGGCAGTATGGGCTGGCCTCCGTAAAATTCCGCTGGAACGTTTCCGGGACCTATCAGCAGGTGCTTCCCCGTTATGTTTCCGTGGATGAGAATGGAGTGGAACGGGAATTTTTAACAGACTATATGAGCGAAGCAGAGGCCTTAAATCTGGTTTTCTTAAAAGGCTACCAGTGGCCCTTTGATGCCGCAAAAAAAGACGGTTCCTCACGGATTGACTTATGTGTCTACGAGGAGACTTCGGTGAAAGGCCGAAAGGTATTCCTGGACTTCAGACACAATCCCGCCGGATTGGAAAATGGCTTTGATATCCTTTCGGAGGAGGCATATCTTTATTTGAAAAACTCAGGCGCACTTTTTGGAACTCCCTTTCAACGCCTGAAACGGATGAATCCCCTGGCCATACAGCTATATAAGGACCACCAGATTGATCTGGGAGAGGAGATGCTTCAAGTCAGCCTTTGCGCCCAGCATCACAATGGGGGTATCCAGGTGGATGATAACTGGGAAACCTCGGTGAAAGGCCTGTTTGCTGCCGGAGAAGCTGCCGGCACTTTCGGGGTCCACCGGCCTGGCGGCTCTGCCTTAAACTCCACCCAGGCAGGTTCCATGAGAGCCGCCCAGCATATTTCTTTCACCAGCGAGGAGACTTTGCCGGATACGTCCTTGTGGAAAATACAGCCCGGGGAACTGGCGGCACGGATCGGCGGTACATTATTATCCATGATCGGGGAGGAAAACACCGCTCTTGCGGTCCGTGCGGAGCTGCAAAGCGCCATGTCCCGTACAGCCGCCCAGGTCCGGGATTTGAAAGGCATGGCATTATTAAGGGAAAAGACGGAAAAATACCGGCTGCATTTTAAGGAGAGCGTTCAGTCTGACGGTCTCCGTACCCTTCCCATTCTCATAAAAACCTATGATATGATAGTGACCCAAAGCGCTGTTTTAGAGGCCATGGAGCAATCCGCAAAGATATTCGGGAGCAGGGGAAGCTGTCTGGTAAAGGACGGACAAGGCGCTTATCTGCCGGAAAAACCCCAGGAACAGAACCTGCGGCTGGTTACCTGGAAAGAAGAGGAGGGTTTTCTCAGTTTGGCAGAGGAAGTTTTGCCGATTCCCCAGGGAAATGACTGGTTTGAAACCGTATGGGAAGAGCACCGAAGGCTGCGCCAGCCGAAAGTAAAAAAATAATCAGGTGTATCTTTACAAAGAGTAAAAGTAAAAACAGAAAAGGCATACCATAAAAAGCCTTAAGTCTCTGAACATTGAGAATTAGGGCTTTTTCACAAGTGGGTTTCCATGAGCTTCCAGCGCAGTCAGAAATATGTTCATGTTTTATGGAAAACATCAAAGAAGTTTTGTGAAAATACATAAAAAGACTTTACATTGAGATGCATATGTGTTAATATCACATATGTAACCGGTTACATTAAGGAGATACATACATGAACATAAGGGATGTTGCCAAAAAAGCAGGTGTTTCCACCGCGACAGTTTCCAGAGTCATCAATGAGTCAGGATATGTAAAAGAAGAAACGAAGCGGAAAGTTCTGGCTGCCATTGAAGAAGCGGACTTTGTGCCAAACGCCATAGCCAGGAGCTTAAGCATCCGGGATTCTTCCAGCATAGGGGTCATTGTACCTGATATAGCCAATGAGTTTTTTTCCAGCATCATCAGCGGAATGGGAGAGATGGCCTCCAATAATCAGTACAACATCGTTTTGTTTGATACAGGTGAGATGCAGGAGCGGGAGCACCAATGCCTTCAGATTGCCGAAAGCCAAAGGCTTTCCGGTCTGCTCATTACCCCGGTTTCCGAGCTGGACATGGAAACCCGGGATAAGCTGATTCAATTTGAGGATAAGGGAATCCCAGTGGTTTTGGTAGACCGGAATATGAAAAATTCCAATCTGGACGGAGTTTTTGTTGAGAACCATGCTGCCGCTTATAAGGGAGTCGAAGCACTGATCCATGCAGGCCACCGTAAGATAGCGATTATTACAGGGCCCAGCACTTCCATGCCGGGAAAGGACCGTTTCCAGGGATATAAGGCGGCTCTTGCAGACAACGGGCTTGACCTTAGAGAGGAGTACATCGTTTCCGGTGATTTTAAGATCATAAAGGCATATGAACAGACAAAGAAATTGCTGCAGCTTCCCGATCCGCCTACGGCAATTTTCGCCTCCAATAACCAGACCAGCCTGGGGGTGCTTAAATATCTGACAGAGCAGAGGCTTAAAATCGGCAGGGATATTTCCATAGTAGGCTTTGACCAGATAGAATCCCTTAAGATCATTGACTACAGGCTTTCTACCATTGAGCGGGATGCGAAAAGACAGGGGTATGAGGCAATGGCCATGCTGATAGATAAGCTGTCCCATAAGAAAAGCAAAAGCTCCGGCAGAAAAATCTTTGTTCCCTATGAAGTGGTGCTTCGCGGTTCAGAACGAATAAAATAGGCTGCAAACAGCAGTTTATTTTTACCCCGGATATGTAACCGGTTACATATCCGGGATATACAATAACAGATACAAACTAATGAAAAGCAAAAAAGGAGAGAAAAATGGATATTGCAAAAATGATAGATCACACCATGTTAAAGGCAGATGCCTCATCAAAAATAATAAGAAGATACTGTTCGGAAGCGAAGGAACATGGATTTGCATCGGTTTGTGTGAATACCTGTCAGGTTCCCCTTGCGGCAGAGGAATTAAAAGGCAGCGGCGTGGCCGTATGCTGTGTGGTCGGCTTTCCTCTGGGTGCGATGCTGACTTCTGCCAAGGCCTTTGAAGCGTCTGCAGCGGTGGAGGCAGGAGCGGAAGAAGTGGATATGGTAATGAACATAGGCGCTATGAAGGATGGAAATTATGATCTGGTCCGGGATGATATAAAGGCAGTAGTGAAGGCCTCTCAGGGAAGGACAGTGAAAGTTATTTTGGAAACCTGTCTTCTTACAAAGGAAGAAATCGTAAAGGCCTGTGAACTTTCGGTGGAGGCAGGAGCAGGTTTTGTAAAGACCTCCACAGGCTTTGGAACAGGCGGTGCGGCAGAAGAGGATGTGGCTTTGATGAAGCAGACCGTAGGGAACAGAGCAAGGGTTAAGGCCAGCGGAGGAATCCGCACCCGGGAAGAGGCCCTTGCCATGATACAGGCCGGAGCCGACAGGATCGGAGCGGGCAATGGAATATTACTGCTGTAGGAGAAGGAGAAATATATGGGGAAGAAAGTAACAGTTTTTGGAAGCTTTGTAGTAGATCTGATGGGAAGATGCCCCCATCTCCCGGTTCCCGGGGAAACCGTTAAGGGAAGCGTGTTCAAAATGGGGCCCGGAGGCAAGGGCTTTAACCAGGGGGTAGCCGCCCATAAGGCGGGAGCCGATGTGACTATGGTGACAAAGCTGGGGTACGATGCTTTTGCCGATGTAGCCATTGATACCATGAAAGAGCTTGGAATGGATACGGGGCGGCTGTTCCGCACCAGGGAGAGAGAGACAGGAAGCGCGCTGATCATGGTGGATGAAACCACCAGCCAGAATGAGATTGTGGTGATTCTTGGGGCCTGTGATACGATTTCAGAGGAAGAGGTGGAATCTGTTTCCGATCTTTTGGACCAGTCAGAGTATCTTTTGACCCAGCTGGAGACAAATATTTCCTCAGTTGAAAAAATCGTGGACATGGCTTATGAAAAGGGAGTAAAGATCATTTTAAATACGGCTCCTGTGCAGCCGGTAAGCGATAGAGTCTTAAGCCGGGTGGAGCTGATCACTCCCAATGAAGTGGAGGCTGAAATACTGACCGGAATCCCTGTGGATGGAGAAGAAAATGCAGGGAAAGCGGCAGACTACTTTTTTGAAAAGGGCGTTAAGAACGTATTGATCACCATGGGCGGGAAAGGCGTTTTTCTGGCGACTCCCCAAAAGAGAGGGATGATCCCCGCTTACAGAGTAAATGCGATTGATACCACCGGAGCCGGAGACGCATTTAACGGCGGCCTGGCGGCAGCTCTGGCAGAGGGAAAGGACTTGTGGGAAGCGGCTTCATTTGCCAATGCCCTGGCTGCCATATCCGTGCAGAGAATCGGCACAACGCCGTCTATGCCTGACCGGGAAGAGATTGACGCATTTATAAAAGAGAGAGAGGGAAAATAATGTTAAAGACGGGAATTTTACATCCGCAGCTGGCAAGAATTATGGCGGAGCTGCGGCATATGGATATGCTGGTGATCGGGGATGCAGGACTACCCATTCCGAAAGGGGTGGAACGGGTGGATTTAGGCTGGAAGCCGGGAAGCCCTTCTTATCTGGAGGTGCTGGAGGAGATCGAAAAATATATGGTGACGGAAAAAGCCGTATTTGCAGAGGAAGCTCTTTCCGTAAGCCCTCAGCTCCACGAAAAGGCGCTGTCTCTTCTGCCGGAGGGCATTCCGGTAGAGTATATCCCCCATAAGGAATTAAAAAAGATGACGGAAAATGCCAAAGCGATCATCCTGACCGGTGAATTTACCGGGTATACCAATGTGGTGCTGATTTCAGGCTGCGCATATTAGGAAGCAAAGGGGAAGTGGTGAATCTATGGAAGGTGGGTTAATTTTAAAGCTGGAGTCAATTGTCAAGACGTTTCCCGGGGTGAAAGCTCTTGACGGAGTGCATCTGGAGATCATGGAAGGTGAGGTCCATGCCTTATGCGGAGAGAATGGGGCCGGGAAATCAACCTTAATGAAGATTATTGCAGGAGCCCAGCCATATACCTCCGGCGCCATGTATCTGGACGGAAAAGAAGTGGTGTTCCATTCGGCAAAGGATGCGGAAAAGCATGGAATTGCCATGATTTATCAGGAATTTAATATGGTCCCTGAGCTGACTGTGGCGGAAAACATGTATCTGGGCAGACTCCCCGTAAACCGGCTGGGAAAGGTGGACTGGAATAAGCTGAACAAGGAGGCCCAGGAAAATCTGGACCGCCTGGGCTTAAAATTCAGTGCAAAAACCAAGGTGAGGAATCTTTCCGTAGCCGAGGCCCAGATGACGGAGATTGCCAAATGCCTGACAATAGGGGCCAGGATCATTATTATGGATGAGCCCACCGCCGCACTGGCGGAAGAGGAGATCCGGATTCTGTTCCGGACCATCGGGGAGCTTAAGAAAAAAGGGATTGCGATCATTTACATCTCTCACCGTATGGATGAAATTTTCCGGATATCAGACCGTCTTACCGTATTCCGGGATGGAAAGTTTGTTGCATCAAAGGCCATCGGTGAAACTGATTACGAGGATGTGGTATCCATGATGGTGGGGCGGAGCGTGGCGAATTTGTACCCGGTACGCAGTTACAAGCAGCAGGAAGTGGTGTTTGAAGCCAGAAAGGTGAATGGCAGAGGCGTCCATGATGCCGGCTTAAAGCTTCATAAAGGGGAAATCTTAGGCATCACCGGTCTTTTGGGGGCCGGAACCATAGAGCTTTCAAAGCTGATTTACGGGGCAGTTCCCATGGAAAGCGGAGAAATTTTCGTCCATGGAGAAAAAAAGGACTGTTCCTCTCCGGCAAAGGCCCTGGAAGCAGGAATCGGATTTGTTTCCGATGACAGGAAGCAGGAGGGGCTGGTTTTATTAAGAAGCATTAAGGAAAATATTTCCATGTCCTCTTTAAAGAAGCTGACAAAGGGCTTCCGGCTGGATAAGAAGCTGGAAACGGAACGGGTAAAAGAACAGGTTCAGGCCCTTAATATAAGAATCAGTTCCGTTCAGCAGACGGCTGGAAAGCTGAGCGGAGGAAACCAGCAGAAGATCGTATTTGCAAAGGTCCTTGAGGCTGATTCCGATATCCTGATCCTGGATGAACCTACAAGGGGAGTGGATGTAGGAGCCAAGGCGGAGATCTATGCCATCATGAACCGGCTGACGGAAAGGGGAAAGAGCATCCTTGTGATCTCTACGGATCTGCCGGAGCTGATCGGAGTCAGCGACCGCATCATCGTCATGCGGGAAGGGAGAATGGTACTGGAAATCTCCAAGGAGGAAATGAATCAGGAAACAATATTAGCTCATGCGTCTGGAGGGGTAAGTAAAAATGAATCAGGAAACTAAAAAACGGTTGATCAATCAGGTAAATATCTATCGTTCGGTTTTAATACTGCTGGTCATCTGCATCTTTGCCGCAGTTTTGTCAAACAGCTTTTTAAGCGTATCCAACCTGTTCAATGTGTTTAAGCAGGTTACGGTTGCGGGCATTATTGCCTGCGGAATGACATTTGTTATCCTTACGGGGGGAATTGATTTGTCCGTAGGCTCTATTCTGGGGCTTTCCGGAGTTGTCGCCTCCGGCGTGCTGGCCTCTACGGGAAATACGGTTCTGGCGGTGGCCACAGCCATTGCCATTGGAATCGCCTGCGGTGTTATAAACGGATTCTTTATATCCCAGTGCGGAATCCCGCCCTTTATCGCTACCTTGGGAATGATGACTCTGCTCAGAGGCTGCGTTTTGATCTATACAAAGGGCTCACCCATCCCGGTCAAGATAGACTCCTACAAATTCATTGGAAAAGGTACGATTTTAGGGGTCCCCGTACCTGTGATTATTCTGACGGTACTTTTTTTACTGGCACATTACATCCTGACCCAGACCAGCTTCGGACGGAGCATTTATGCCTTTGGGGGAAACCGTGAGGCGGCCCGCTTATCAGGAATTTCCGTAAAGAGAACAGAGTGGACGGCCTATATCATGAATGGATTTTTAAGCGGCGTTGCAGCGGTGGTTTTAACCGCCAGACTGGGGTCCGCCCAATCCACCAGCGGACAGGGAATTGAAATGGATGCCATTGCAGCGGTTATCCTGGGGGGAACCAGCTTAAGCGGGGGAACCGGATTTGTGCTCCCCACAGTGGTAGGCGCCATGATCATGGGAATTATTGACAACATTCTTACGCTCATGAATGTAAATCCCCACGCCACCAACATTGTCAAGGGAGCGGTGGTGCTCATCGCCGTTCTGGTGGACAAGAAAGTAAAGGATTTATCTGCGAAAGCAGAATAAATAAAACTATTATAATGTAAAAGAAGGGAAGGTAAGAATTATGATGAAAAGAAGAAACATAGCAGCAATTGCTGCAGCGGCAGGACTGGTTATTGCCTCACTGTCAGGGTGCGGCAGCGAGGAAAAGGCGCCGGAAACAAAGCAGGAGACAACCGGGGCGGAAACAACTGCAGCAAAAGCAGAGGAAACCCAGGCAAAACAGGAAGCACAATCAGGGGATAAGAAATATGTGGTTGGTCTTGCAATGAACACTCAGACAAATCCGTTCTTCGTAGATGTAAAGGACGGTGTGCAGAAAGCCGCAGATGAATTAGGGGTGGAGCTTTACATCACCGATGCCCAGGATGACCCTGCCATCCAGATGAAGGATGTGGAAAATCTGATTACGAAAAAACCGGACTGCATTATTATTGATACATGCGATTCCGATGCCATCGTATCCTCCATTGAGGCCTGTAACGAAGCCGGTATCCCGGTGCTTACCATGGACAGGGAAGCCAGCGGCGGCGATGTTGTCTCCCATATCGGCTATGACGCCATTAAGTCGGGAAAGCTTGCAGGACAGTACTTAGTGGATACGCTGGGCGGAAAAGGAAATATTGTTGAGATCCAGGGAATCATGGGAACCAATGTTGCACAAAACCGTTCCAAAGGATTCAACGAGGTCATAAGCCAGAACCCTGACATGAAGATTGTTGCCTGCCAGGTTGCGGATTTTGACCGTGCCAAGGGCATGAGCGTTATGGAAAACATCTTACAGGCCAATGACCATATTGACGGACTGTACGCAGCCAACGATGAAATGCTTCTTGGCGCTCTGGAAGCTGTTGAAGCTGCCGGCCGTCTGGATGAGATCACAATGATCGGCTGCGACGCCATTGATGATACCATCGAGGCCATTAAGGCAGGCAAGGTGGAAGCGACAATTGCAGAGCCTCCGTTTTTCCTTGGAAAGGCCATCATGAACGCAGCTTACGATTATCTCCAGGGCAAAAAGGTTGAAAGCTATGTGATCCTGGACAACAAGCTGGTGACAAAGGATAATGTAAACGAGCTGGTAACAAAAGAGTAAGATATTTCCGGCGGATGCCGGAAAGCAGGCACGGCGTCTTTCAAAGCTTTTAAAGGCTTTGGAAGGCGCTGTGCCTGTGTTTTTCTTTTTTCATGGTACTTTCGCGAATCATGGGAACATGCTATAATACCATCATGACAGAACGGTATGGCAGGGGGAAAATCATGTTAAAAGTACTGATAGCAGACGACGAAGAAAAGATCTGTCAGCTGATCGAAAAGCTGATTGACTGGGACGGGATTGGGATGAAGCTTTGCGGTGTGGCAAATAACGGAATCGAAGCCCTTGAAAAAATCCAGGCCCTTTCCCCGGAGGTGGTGATCACCGACATCCGGATGCCCGGCTGCGACGGGCTGGATCTGGTAAAGAAGACCCGGGAACTGGGTCAAAATGTGGAGTTCGTGATTATAAGCGGATACCGCCATTTTGAATACGCCCAGACCGCTATTAAATACGGGGTCAGCGACTATTTATTAAAGCCCATAAAAAAGCAGGAGCTGACGGAACGGCTGGAGAAGATAAAGGACCGGTACAATGAAAAGAGTGAACAGCTGACCTATGAGGAGCGGGTCCGCCTGGCAAGGAAAAGCGATGTGGAACGCCTGCGCACCACCTGGTTTTCCAACGTCCTCTACCGGGAAAGAAGAGAACAGGACTGCAATGATCCCGAGGAAATCAACAGGCAATATTATTATCAGTTAAAGTCCGGCTGTTTTCAGATCGTCTGCGTGAAATTTGACGGAATTTTTATGCCTGATGAGAAAAACCTGGAATTCCTGACAGAAAAGACAACTCAGATCGCGGAGCAGATGCTGAAGGACCATGTGTATGACTGGGAGCTGTACGTGGAAAACAGCCATATCTACATATTTTTAAATTACGGGGAAGAAAAAAAGAAAATAATCCGGAGACAATGCAAAAATATATTAAACGAGCTGGCGGTTCTGGAATCCATTCTGGAAGGACTTAGGGTGACCATTGGCTTTGGAAGTCCGGTCTGGGAGCCGGGACAGCTGAAGCTTTCCCTTAAATCCGCAAGATATTTAATTGAACAGCGGCTGGTGGCGGGAAACGGAAAGCTGCTGGAGGGGGAGCTTCGAAGCTCCATGAATTTAGCGTCAGGCCAGTGGTTTACCCAGTTTAACCAGGCCATGAGCGCCGCTTTGGAAAGCCTGGACCGGCAGCAGGTGGAGGATTGCCTTATGAAGCTGAAATTCGAGCTTTTGGGGCAGCCTGAGGTGACGGGCCATGAAATCCTGCAGATGTGCCGGGAAGTGTGCAATCTGTACCTGTTTTTCATGAAAAACCACAAAATTGCCATTGACCAGAATTTTATAGAACGGTTCAACCAGGGAGTGGAATTCTGTGCTTCTGCCAATGAGGTCCTGTATTATCTCAAAAAGGAGATCGGGGCCTCCTATGACAAGGCGGTATCCGGAAAGCTGCAGGAGGATAACCGGCCCATCCGGATGGCAAAGAAATATATCAGGGAGCATTACAGGGAGGCCATTACCCTGGAGGACGTCAGCGAGGTGGCCGGTTTTAATCCTACATATTTCAGTTCCCTGTTTAAGAAAGAAACGGGAAAGAACTTTTTAGAGTTCTTATCCGAAATCCGAATGGAAGAGGCCAAAAGCCTGTTAAAGGAAACGAATTTAAGCGTGGCAGCCATTTGCATGGAAGTTGGCTACAGCGATGTGAAATATTTCACAAAGAACTTTACGAAATATTCCGGCTTAAAGCCCAATGAATACAGGAAGCTGTATTCCTGATTGGAGGGAACTGTATAATGAAGGATAAGCTTAAGTTTCTGTCCGTCCGGATATTTCTTTTTCTGGCCGGACTGTCTGTGTGTCTGGTTCTTCTCTTTGGATATTCCCTGTATTTAAGCGCCGGACGCCCGGAGCAGATGGGACTTTTGGCTGCTGCGGCCGTATTTCTGGTCCTGTTTTCCTACGGGGGATATTACGGGCTCTATAAGCCCATGGAGGAGACAAAGCGGGTAGAGCGCCAGTTCGCATCGGGAAGCGTCGTAAATGATCTCTTTAAGATACGCTATCCCTACTGTCTGGAATCCCAGCAGGTGAGCCAGCGGTTCCAGGAAATGCTGGGAACAAGGGAACTGATTAACGTATCCAAAAAGCAGGCCGAGTACCTGGCGCTTCAGAACCAGATCAATCCCCACTTTCTGTACAACACCCTGGAAGGAATCCGAAGCGAGGCCCTGATCGAAGGTGTTGACAGCATTGCGGAAATGACGGAGGCCCTGGCGACATTTTTCCGGTATACCATATCAAATGTAGACCACCTGGTGACCCTGGAGGATGAGCTTGCGAATATTGAAAATTACTATTACATCCAGCAGTTCCGTTTCGGAAAAAAGCTGCAGCTGAATATCCAGTACGCCTTTTCCGACGAACTGGATGAGATGGACATTCTGCAGTACCGCCTTCCAAAGCTGACCCTGCAGCCTGTTGTGGAAAACTCCATTTACCATGGGATTGAGAGAAAAATAGGGAAAGGGCATCTCATCATCAAGATTTCCGTGACGGATTCCCGCCTGATCATCAAGGTCTCCGACGACGGGCTTGGCATGGAAAAAGAAAAGGTGAGAGAGCTGAACGAAAAGCTGAAAAGCCTGTCCTTAGACGATGTAAATCCGGGAATGGACCGGAAAGGCGGCATTGCGATTCAAAACGTCAATAACAGGATCAAGCTTTTATTCGGGGAGGAATACGGCATTTACGTCTACAGCCAGGAAAAGGCCGGAACGGATGTGGAAATCACCCTTCCCCTTGTTAAGGATTGACGGATTGGAGAGGAGCGGCAGGCTGTAAAGCACTGACAGGGAGGCAGAAAGTGAGAAAAGAAATTCTTCGTCTGAATAACGTGACCCTGGAAGAAAACGGGGAGAGATATTTAGATAATCTGAATTTATACATTCTTCAGGGCGAGATCATGGGCCTGATTGTTTCTGATGCAAAGGGCTCCACCCAGCTGATTCACCTCATCTGCCATAACATTCTCATAAGCTTCGGCGGGGTATATTATGAGGACAAGCGGGTAAACCATTATTCCTATTCGGATTTTACGGATAACAAGGTTTACGTCATTGAGGGGAGAGGAAGGCTTATAGACAGCCTGACCGTATCCGATAACCTTTTTGTCATGCGCAAAGGCTTTAAAAAGTACATCATAAACAACAAGGTTCTGGACAGCCAGGCGGAGCGGCTCATGGCGGAAATCGGCTTTTCCATTGATCCCAGACGGCGGGCAGATTCCATGACAGCCTTTGAGCGCTGTGTCACAGAGCTTTTAAAAGCCATTCTCTCAGGCTGCAAGCTGATCATCCTGGACAGGATCAGCAATTTTTTAAGCCAGATGGAGTTAAAGCAGTTCCAGGACATCATACGGGAACAGGGAAAACGGGGCATCGCCTTTCTGTATCTGGGCAACCACCATCAGGAGGTATTCCAGATTGCGGACCGTGCGGCTCTCTTTCACCAGGGGATGATCTGGAAGGTGTTTGAAAAGGAGGAAATGCAGGAAGGGGCTCTGGAGCCTTATACGATTTCCTTTGACCTATCCGAAAGCTGCGCCCGGGAGCCTCAGGAAGAGGCGGTCCTTAAGCTGGAACAGGTACATTTGTGCGGAGGGAGGATCATAAGCTTTTCCTTAAAAAAAGGGGAATGCCTGATGATTTTAGACAATGACAACCAGACCTGGGAACCTCTGTCAAAGGTCCTTTCCGGCTGTTGCGGGATCGAAGGGGGAAGGATTTATCTGGAAGGAAAGTCCTTTGCAGGAGAAGAGCCTACCGACTTTTTGACGGAAGGGGTTGCCGTCATACCTGACGACCCGGCGGAAAACTTTCTGTTCCGGGATATGACCTATATGGAAAACCTGACCTTTCTTCTGGACCGGAAACTCCCTCTGGGGAATATAAAGCGCAGCCATATCCGCAGCGTGAGAAAGGAATACCTGCCTAAAACAGGCCCCTGCATTGACGCCGTAAAGATTGACGGCTTAAGCCTGTTGGAAAAATACGGGCTGGCATATTACCGTGTCCATCTCCTCCATCCCAAGGTGGCGGTCTGCGTGCAGCCTCTGGCAAAGGGGGATATGTATTGCAGGCGCTATGTCCTGGACCTGATCCAGGAACTGAAAAACAGCGGGATTTCCGTACTGATCCTCACCAGCAACCTTGCGGACAACATGGACGTGTCGGACCGGATGATGGTGCTGCAGGATGGGAAAGTTGCGGCGGAATATACGAAAGAAGAATTTTATAAGGTCGGGTGGTAATAAAAGCAGGAGGCAGGGGCCGCCTGTTTTTGTTTCGTTTGCCAAAGATTCTCCCCCTGAAACAAAAGAATATCCCCTGTTTTTGCAAAGCCCCCGATGATATACTGATTTTGAGCTACAGAAACGCTATAATCTGACAGAAATATGAGGGTGGACTTATGCAGGAAAATATTGTGCAGATGCAGAATATCACAAAGACATTCCCCGGGGTAAGGGCCCTGGATGATGTCTCGTTTTATTTAAAATCAGGAGAGGTCATGGCGTTGTTAGGCGAAAACGGCGCAGGCAAATCCACGCTGATGAAGATATTGAGCGGTGTCTATGAAAAGGACAGCGGAACTATAGAGATTTTCGGCACAGAGGTCAGGGAAATGACTACCCAGAAAGCGAAGGAGCTTGGAATTGCCATCATCCATCAGGAGCTCAACATGTGCCAGCACTTAACTGTGGCGGAAAACATTTTTCTGGGACGGGAGCTGACAAAGGGGACCATTCTTTCTGAAAAGGAAATGAACCGGGCTGCCGCTGAAATCCTGGGCCGCATGAACATTGAGCTGGATCCCAGAGAGCTGGTGGGAAGCCTGGCGGTATCAAAGCAGCAGATGGTGGAAATCGCAAAGGCCCTTTCCATGAACGCCAGAATCCTCATCATGGATGAACCTACCTCGGCTTTGACCTCCAAGGAGATCAACGACTTATTTTCCATTATAAAGAAGCTGCGGTCCGAAGGCTGCGGCATTGTATACATATCACACCGTCTGGAAGAATTAAAGCACATCGTAGACCGTGTGACCATTATGAGAGACGGAAAGTTCATCACGGCCATGGACTATGACCAGAACCGGATGGATGAGATCATCGCCCACATGGTAGGACGGGAAATAAAGCAGAAATTCCCCCGGGTATCCTGCCCTAAGGGAAAGAAGATTCTGGAAGTCCGCAATTTAAATGCAGGGCGCATGGTCCGGAACGTCAATCTGGAGCTGTATGAAGGGGAGATCGTGGGCATCGCCGGATTAATGGGAGCCGGAAGGACGGAAACCACCAGAGCCATATTTGGGGCAGATCCCAAGGAATCGGGACAGATTTTCTTGAATGGAAAGGAAATCATCATCCGGAAGGTGGAGGACTCCATAAAAGCGGGCATTGTGCTGGCGCCGGAGGACCGGAAAAAGGACGGACTCTGTACGAAGCTGAGCATCCGGGACAACATTTCCCTGCCCAATCTGGATATCCTTTGCAGCAGCCTGGGAATTGTAAACAGAAAAAAAGAAAATGAGATGACCCAAAGGTCCGTAGATTCCTTAAAAATAAAGCTGCCCAATGCAGAGGTGGACGCAGGAAGCTTATCCGGCGGAAACCAGCAGAAGGTGGTGGTTGGAAAATGGCTGGCAAGAAATTCCCAGGTGGTCATATTCGACGAGCCCACCAGAGGAATCGACGTGGCGGCAAAGGTGGAGATCTACAACCTGATGAACGAACTGAAACAAAAGGGGATCGGCGTTTTGTTTGTTTCCTCGGAAATGCCGGAGATTCTTGGAATCAGCGACCGGATCATTGTCATGTGCGACGGAAAGGTTACGGGAGAGCTGATGACCTCTGAAGCGACCCAGGATAAAATCTTAAAATATGCAACACAGTTTGAAAGCAAGATCAGCTGAGAGAAGGGCAGGGAAAAGTATCATGAAGAGTAAAAAACAAAATTGGTTTATAAGGCTGTTTGCCATCCGCGGAATGGGCCAGGTAATAACCGTGGGAATCGGACTTGTGGTGATGTGCATTGTGTTCGGAATCATTAATCCAACCTTCTTTTCGGGAAAAAATGTGGCAAACCTTCTGCGGCAGATCGCTCCTATCCTGCTGATCGGAATCGGCCAGTCCTATGTGCTCATCACCGGCAACATCGATCTGTCCATCGGCTCCGTAGTCGGCATGAGCTGCATGATATCGGCAACCATGATGACAAAGGGCATGAATCCATGGGTAGCGGTCCTTTTAACCCTGATCTGCTGTCTGGCTGTGGGAATTGTCAATGGACTTTTAGTGGCAAGGTGCAAGCTGCCTCCATTCATCGCCACCCTGGGCACCATGACCATTGCCAGGGGAATCGCCCAGATCGTCAACAACAACTATAATACGGACGCCATCGGCGACGGAGCCAGAGGATTCCGTGATTTCTTTTACTATGGGAAGACCGCCGGAATTTATAACACCGTAATCATATCCATTGTCTTGTGGCTGATATTTGATTTCCTGCTGAGTAAAACCAGGACCGGACGCCACATCTATGCAATCGGAAGCAATATAGAGGCCTCCAAGCTGTCCGGTGTCAACATTGTGGCAACCACCACCAAGGCTTATCTGGTCAGCGCGTTCTGTTCCTGCGTCGTAGGCCTTGTGATCTGCGCGACCAGCGGCATGGGAACCATGGATGCAGGAAATGCCTATGAAATGTACGCAGTAGCCGCTTCTGTAATCGGCGGCGTTTCAACCCTGGGAGGTCAGGGAATCCTCATCGGCACGGTCATCGGCGCCTCCATCTGGGGCGTGCTTCAAAACGGCCTGCAATTTGCAGGTGCCCCTGTGGCCATCCGTAACATCGTCATCGGAACTATCGTAGTCATATCCGTGCTGATTGATATTATTGTGAGAAGCGGAAAGTTCGGAAAGAAAAGCAAGGCAGAGAAGTAAATGCTGTTTAATGATTCAATCAGGAAAGATTCAATCAAAAAGGTATTAAAGCAGAAAGCTTTGATATAGAGAAAAAACTATATAATTATTTTAGGAGGAAAAGTTTATGAAACGAAAATTGATGGCAGCTGTATTTTCCCTTGCACTGGCTGCTTCCCTGGCGGGCTGCAGCAGCGAACAGAAGGAAGTGGCGGCAACAACAGCCGCTGAAACAACGACAGAAGCCAAAGCGGAAACACAGGCGGAGACAAAAGCTGCCGAAGCAGCTTCCACAGGAAAATCCTATAAAGTTTACCTGATCACCATGGATCAGATGGACCAGCACTGGGTAAACGTGGATGCAGGAGCCCAGAAAGCGGTTAAGGAGCTGGGAAATGTAGATTACAAATGGCTTGCTCCTGACGTAAAGGACGACGCAAAGCAGATCGAATGCATCAACAATGCAGTAGCAGGCGGCGCACAGGCCATTATGCTGGCAGCCAACGGACCGGATGCAGTAACCGCAGCCTTACAGGAAGCCATGGATGCAGGGGTAAAGGTGGTATACGTTGACTCCGCGGCCTCCCTTCCAGCCATCCAGACCCTGGCCACAGATAATAAGGCAGCCGGCAAGACCGCAGGGGAAGAGATGATAAAGGCTTTAAAGGAAAAAGGAATTGAAGCCGGAAAGATCGGCATTGTAAATGTAAATGCTGCAACAGCCTCCACCGTAGCAAGAGAAGAGGGCTTCAGGTCCGCATTTGAGGGAACCGGCTTTGAGCTTCTGGAAACCCAGTACGGCGAGGGAGATGCTGCGAAGTCAAAGGATATCGCTGCAAATTACATCACTCAGGGCTGCGTCGGTATTTTCGGAGCAAATGAAGGCTCTACCGTTGGTACGGGAAATGCCATTCAGGAAGCAGGCGAGACCGTAATCGGCGTTGGCTTCGATAAATCCGATATGATCCTTCAGCTGATCAAAGACGGATATCTTCTGGCAACCATGGCACAGAATCCTGATGTTATGGGATATGAGGGAATGAAGACTGCAGTCAATGCCCTGGAAGGAAAGGATACCGGAGACAAGAATGTGGATACCGGCGTATCCGTTCTTACAAAGGACACCCTGAAATAGGCGTTTGACGAGCATTTTATCAAATTGTATAATAGTAAAAGGCAGGGACGGAATGCCGGTTCCTGCCTTTATTTACGCCGGTGACGAGAGAAGCTTCTAAAGCTTATTCCGTCTTACTGGGCGTTAATGTAATAATAAAAAGGTAGGTGTTAGGAATGTACGTATTGGGCTTTGACATTGGCGGAACAAAATGTGCGGTTTTGCTCTGCCGCCTGGAAAATGACGATGTTATATGGGAAAACAGGGAGGAAATACAGACTTCGCCGGACTGGAGAAAGGTTCTGGACAATTTATGCGGGCTGGCTGGTGAAATGCTGAAAGCCTCGGGGGCAGACCCTTCGGACTGCCGCATCGGAATCTCCTGCGGAGGACCCTTAAGCCAGGACCGTAAGGTCATCTGTTCCCCGCCCAACCTGCCGGGCTGGAATGAGGTTCCTGTTGTGTCCTACTTATCTGAAAAGCTTCACATGCCTGCCAAAATGTTAAATGACGCCGATGCCTGCGCCCTGGCCGAATGGAGGTATGGAGCGGGAAAAGGCTGCCGCCACATGGTGTTTCTCACCTTTGGCACCGGTCTTGGCGCAGGGCTTATTTTAGACGGGCGGCTGTATACAGGGGCCTGCGGCCTTGCCGGCGAGGCAGGCCATATAAGAATGGAGCCTGACGGCCCGGTGGGATACGGAAAGGCCGGAAGCCTGGAAGGCTTCTGCAGCGGAGGCGGAATCCGTCAGATGGCAATAAAAGAGGCGGAGAGGATGAAAGAAGCGGGGGAAAGGGCTTCCTTTCAGAAAGGAGAGATGCCGGACATTACTGCAAGGGATGTGGCGGAGGCGGCGAAAGCAGGCCATGAGGATGCCAGAAAGCTGCTTCAGAGGTCGGGACAGTATCTGGGAAAGGGACTGGCTCTGCTGATTGATATTCTGAATCCGGAAGTGATCGTGATCGGCAGTATCTATGCCAGGAGCCGTGAATTCTTAGAGGCCTCCATGGAAGAAGAGATCCGCAAAGAAGCTCTTGAACTGTCGGCGGCCTCCTGCAGGGTGGAGCCGGCCAGGCTGGGAGAGAGGATCGGAGATTATGGAGCCGTCATGGCTGCGGTTTATGAATGAGATCATTTCCATTTTTTTTCAAAAGAACGGTGACAACAGGAGGAGAACGTGGTAAAATAACGTTTGCGCCGTCCGGAGAGGGACGGCGGAATATACGAACAAGGGGAGAAAATTATGGAAACCGATATGACAAAAGGAAACCCTCTTTCCGTCATTTTAAAATTTACGCTTCCTCTTTTTCTTGGAAATATCTTCCAGCAGCTGTATAATATGGTGGACACCATTGTAGTGGGCCGCTTTGTAGGACCTGATGCACTGGCGGCGGTAGGCTCCACGGGAACCATCATGTTTTTGGTCATCGGTTTTTCTCAGGGAATGAGCACCGGATTTACGGTTCTGACCAGCCAGCGGTTTGGGGCCGGCGATGCAAAGGGGGCAAGGCATTCCGTAGCCAACGGTACCATCCTTTCGGCTTTTGTCATAGCGGTCATGACTGCCGTAAGTCTTTCTTTCATGAAACCGCTGCTCCGGCTCATGAACACGCCTGCGGACATTTTTGAGGATGCCCACACCTATATTTCCATCATATGCATGGGTATTGTTGCAAACGTATTTTATAATCTGTTTTCTTCCTTTTTAAGGGCAGTAGGAAACAGCAGGGTACCGCTTTTATTTCTGGCCTTTTCCTCGGGCCTGAATCTGGTGCTGAACCTCCTCTTTGTCATTGTCTTTCAGATGGGAGTTTCGGGGTCGGCCTGGGCCACCAATGTATCCCAGGGAATATCTGCGGTTTTATGTATTTTGTATATTTATAAAAAGGTTCCGGCTCTGGCTCCTGACAGGGACCAGTGGAAGCTTAGCAAATGGGACACAAGGCATCAGCTTTCCGTAGGGATTCCCATGGCCCTTCAGTTTGGGATCACGGCTTCCGGAACCATGATCATGCAGTCCGCCATTAACCTATTCGGCTCAACAGCTGTTGCAGCCTATACGGCGGCCAACAAGTTCCAGAACCTTGCGGTTCAGGGAATGATTGCCACGGGACAGACCATGGCGACCTATTCCGGCCAGAATTACGGAAAGGGAGACATCAAAAGAATCCGCCGCGGCGTCAGGCTTGCACTGGGAACCGGGGTGGTCTATTCCCTGATCTGTTCCGCCGCCGTCTGCCTGGCTCTTCCTTTCGCCTTAAGGCTGTTTTTCTCCGGCGAGGTGGACATTGGGACCATGATGCCATGGGCCAAAACCTATATTTACTTATGCGCTGCTTTCTATATCCCTTTGGGGACTATATTCATATTCAGAAACACCATGCAGGGCTGCGGCTATGGTCTTCTCCCCATGCTGGGAGGTGTGACGGAGCTGGTGGCAAGGCTTGTGACGGCCGGTATAGCCATGCACATACTCAGCTTTCGCTTATCCTGCGCCTGTGATCCGGCGGCCTGGGTCAGCGCGGCTCTCTTTACGGGAATTTCCTATATTTTCGTCATGAAAAAGGTGGAAAAAAGCATGTCTTCCCGAAGGCTTTAAAATTCTCAATATTATTATTGATTTATAGAATAATATTTAGTATATTATGTAATAGATTATCTTAGGCAATAATTGAAAGGGGAATCATGATGATAAAAGTAGCTGTGGATGCCATGGGCGGCGATTATGCGCCGGCGGAGATGGTCGCCGGAGCCGTAGAGGCGGTAAACGCGAATAAAGAGATTCAGGTTCTCTTAGTAGGGCAGGAGCATATAGTATCTGGAGAGCTTGCAAAGCATACGTATCCTAAGGAGCAGATACGGCTTGTGAATGCGACAGAGGTAATCGAGACGGAAGAACCTCCGGTCAATGCCATACGAAAGAAGAAGGATTCTTCCATTGTGGTGGGAATGAATCTGGTAAAACAAAAGGAAGCGGATGCATTTGTATCTGCCGGCAGCACAGGCGCCGTATTGGTCGGCGGACAGGTGATTGTCGGACGGATTAAGGGTGTTGAAAGACCTCCTTTAGCCCCGCTTATCCCTACGGAGAAAGGTGCTTCCCTGCTGATTGACTGCGGAGCCAATGTGGACGCGAGACCCTCTCATCTGGTACAGTTTGCCAGAATGGGATCTATTTACATGGAGAACGTGCTGGGAATTAAGAATCCCAGAGTGGCTATCGTCAACATCGGCGCAGAGGAAGAAAAGGGAAATGCGCTTGTGAAAGAAACCTTTCCGCTGTTAAAGGCATGCGGGGATATTAATTTTACCGGAAGTATTGAGGCCAGGGAGATTCCGCACGGCGGAGCAGATGTCATCGTTTGTGAGGCATTTGTAGGCAATGTAATCCTGAAGCTTTATGAAGGGGTGGGCGCGACCTTGATAAGCAAGGTGAAAAGTGGTATGATGGGGAGCCTGAGAAGCAAGATAGGCGCTTTGCTTGTAAAGCCGGCTTTGAAAGAGACCTTAAAGTCGTTTGACGGATCCCAGTACGGCGGGGCGCCGCTTCTGGGGCTCAACGGTCTGGTGGTGAAAACCCACGGAAATTCAAAGGCTTTGGAAGTGAAAAACTCCATACTTCAATGCGTAGCTTTCAAAGAACAGGGGATTAATGATAAGATAAGAGAAAGTCTTAAAATTGAAAATGAAAGAAATCAAGAATAGGAGAGAGGAAAAGAAATGGAATTTGAGAAATTACAGAACATTATTGCAGAGGTATTAAATATTGAGCCGGATGAGGTTACCATGAACTCCACTTTTGTGGATGATCTTGGAGCTGACTCTCTTGACGTGTTCCAGATTATTATGGGCATTGAGGAGGAATTTGATATTGAGATTCCAACTGAGGTGGCAGAAAACATCGTTAGCGTCAGCGACGCAGTAGAACAGGTCAAGAATGCCCTGAATTAATGTTACTGTTCAGGCTGCCATATTTCTGCATGGCTGAACTATAGCAAATTAATAGATGTAGGTGCTGCCGGAAGCGATTGTCTGTCCGCAGCACCTTCTTTCATAAGGAAGAAAGAGGTGTAAAATGAGCAGAAATTTAAAGGAACTGGAGGAACGGATCGGCTACCGTTTTTCAGACAGGCATCTTATGACACGGGCTATGACCCATAGCTCCTATGCCAATGAACACCGATTAAATAAGCTGGAATGCAACGAAAGGCTGGAATTTTTAGGGGATTCGGTGCTGGAGGTGGTTTCCAGCGACTGTCTGTATCACAAATATCCCGAAAAGCCGGAAGGAGATCTGACAAAGATCCGTGCCAGCATTGTCTGTGAGCCCACTCTGGCTTACTGCGCCGAGGACATCTGTCTCGGAGAATACCTGCTGCTGGGAAAGGGCGAGGAAGCGACCGGAGGAAGGGGACGGGCCTCTGTTGTGTCTGATGCCATGGAGGCGCTCATTGGGGCCATTTATCTTGACGGTGGTTTTGCTAATGCAAAAGAGTTTATTCTTCGTTTCATCATGAATGATCTGGAACATAAACAGCTCTTTTATGATAGCAAGACTATCTTGCAGGAAATCGTACAGAGCCGGACAGAGGAGCCTTTAAGCTATGAGCTTTTGCGGGAAGAGGGGCCGGACCATAACAAGGTATTTGAGGCTCAGGTTCTGGTCGGAGACAAGGTTATCGGCCAGGGGATCGGAAGGACCAAAAAGGCGGCGGAGCAGGTGGCGGCTTACCATGGGATTATCAGCCTTAACAGTTCTATGTCCAAAGAGCATGGGCAATAACAAAGAAAGGGTGACCCGGTAGGGTCTGTCGGGAGTATGTATTTAAAAAGTATTGAAATACAGGGCTTTAAGTCATTTGCCAATAAGATCGTGTTCGAGTTCCACAACGGGATCACCGGCATCGTAGGCCCCAATGGAAGCGGCAAGAGCAATGTTGCCGATGCCGTGCGCTGGGTGCTGGGGGAACAGAAGGTCAAGCAGCTTCGAAGCTCCAGCATGCAGGACGTGATCTTTTCGGGAACAGAGCTCAGAAAGCCCCAGGGGTTCGCCTATGTAGCCATCACCCTGGATAATTCGGACCATCATCTGGCAATCTCCTATGACCAGGTGACCGTATCCCGGAGGGTTTACCGTTCCGGGGAAAGTGAATACATGATAAACGGCAGCGCCTGCCGCTTAAAGGACATCAATGAGCTTTTCTATGATACGGGAATCGGAAAAGAAGGCTATTCCATTATCGGACAGGGACAGATCGATAAGATTTTAAGCGGAAAGCCGGAGGAGCGGCGGGAGCTGTTTGACGAAGCGGCGGGAATTGTAAAGTTCAAGCGGCGCAAGGCCATTGCCCAGAAAAAGCTGGAGGATGAGAAGCAGAATCTCATCCGCGTGAGCGATATCCTTTCAGAGCTTGAAAAACAGGTAGGCCCCCTGGCCAGGCAGTCCGAAGCGGCAAAGGAATACTTGCGCTTAAAGGAAGAACTGAAAAAATACGATGTAAACCAGTTTTTAATGGAAACGGAAAGCCTGCGCATCCAAATGAAGGAAAACGGGGATAAGGAAGCCATCGTTTCCAGGGATTTGGAAGATGCAAAGCAGACCTCGGAGGGAATCCGGGGAGAATATGACACTTTGGATACATATTTATCCCGGCTGGATGAAAGCATAAACAGTGCGAGGAATGAAAAGAACCAGTCCATCATGGAAATCGGAAATTTAGAGGGACGGATCAACGTATTGAAGGAACAGATCAATACGGAGCAGATGAACGCGGAACACATTGCAGGGCGGATAAGAGCCATTCATTCCGAGATCCAGTCAAGAAACGCCCAGACCGCTTCCCATGAGGAGGAGCGGTCCAGGATCAGGGAACAGGTAAAGGCGGCCCTGGAAAACTTAAAAAAAGCAGAGGAGACCCTTACCGCAGAGGAGAACTGGATTCATCTTCTGGAACAGCAGATTGAAGAGGGAAAGGGAAGCATCATTGATATTCTCAATGAGAGGGCTGCCTTAAACGCAAAACAGCAGCGTTACGAGACCATGCTGGAACAGGTGAATGTGCGGCGTTCCGAGGTCTGCCAGAAGCTTTTAAAGTTCAAAAGCGACGAGTCGGAGCAGGATGAACAATTAAAGGCCTTATTAAAGGAAGCAGAGGAAATCGATGCCGGGATTTCAGAACATAACGACGCCCAGGCCTTAAGCGAGGAAAAGACGGAAGGGCTGGAAAAAGAAGTCCGCCGCCTCAATAAGAGCTTAAATGACAGACAGCAGGAATACCACACCAGCTATACAAAGCTGGAATCCTTAAAAAATATTGCGGAGCGGTATGAGGGGTATGGCGGAAGCATCCGCCGGGTGATGGAGGTCAGGGACCGGGTCCGGGGCATTCACGGCGTTGTGGCCGACTTGATCGCAGTGCCGAAAAAGTATGAGATCGCCATTGAAACCGCTCTCGGCGGCAGCATCCAGAACATTGTCACCGATTCCGAGGCCACGGCCAAGCAGCTGATTGAGTATCTGAAGAAAAACCGGTATGGCCGGGCGACGTTCCTGCCTCTTACCAGCATCGGAAACAAGAATACTTTCAATCAGGAAAAGGCCTTAACCGAGCCGGGGGTACTGGGACTTGCCAACTCTCTGGTGGAAACAGACGGGCAGTATGAAGGCCTGATGAACTATCTCTTAGGCCGGGTGGTGGTGGTAGACACCATTGATAATGCAATCGCCTTATCCAGAAAATTCCAGTATTCCCTGCGGATTGTAACCCTTGAGGGAGAGCTTTTAAGCGCAGGCGGTTCCATGACAGGCGGCGCTTTTAAGAATACCAGCAATCTTCTGGGACGGAAGAGGGAGATTGAGGAGCTGGAAGAGGCCTGCACCAGGACTCTTACAGACGTGGAAAGGCTGCAAAAGGAGCTGGCCATGAACGAAGGCCTTCTGGCAGAAAGCAGGGAAGAGCTGGAGCGCATCCGGTCGGAAAAACAGCAGCTTTACTTAAAACAGAATACGGTGAAGATAAACATTAACCGTATTGAAGATAAAAAAACGGAAATCAGGGAATCCTATGGAGATCTGGAGCGGGAAAACAGCCAGCTTGAGGTGCAGATCCGGGAAATCGGCGCAAGCCAGCAGGAGCTGGCCCAGTCTGTGGAGAAGCTGGAAACCCAGAATCGGGAGACCAATGGAAATCTGGAGGCCTTAAACCAGGATCTGGAAAAATCCAGGGCAGCCAGGGAAGAGTATTCCAGAAACCTTTCCGCTGTACAGCTCGAGGCCTCCGGCTTAAAGCAGAAGGATGATTTTGAACAGGAAAACATCCGTCGTGTGAAAGAGGAAATCCGCCGCCTGGAGGAGGAGCTTTCCGGCCTCTCCGGAGGCACCGACGGCTCCAACCGGGCTATCGAGGAAAAGCAGAAGGAAATCGAAGCCTTAAAACAGAGGATTGATGAAGTCCGGGTTCATGGAGAAGAAAAGGAACAGGCCATAAATGAAATGGCTTCCAAAAAGGAAGCAAAATCCAGAGAACAGAAAGAATTGTTCCGGAAAAGGGAAGAGCTGGGAGAGTGGATCAGCCTTCTGGACAAAGAGCTTTTCCGTCTGCAGAGCCAGAAGGAAAAGCTGGATGAACGGATGGAAGGCCATGTCAATTACATGTGGAGCGAATACGAACTGACCTTTTCCACCGCAGAGGCCTTAAAGAATCCGGAATGGACGTCCCTGCCTGAGATCAGGAAGATGATCGCAGCCTTAAAGGAAGACATCCGGAAGCTTGGCAATGTCAATGTCAATGCCATTGAGGATTACAAAGAGGTGTCGGAGCGCTATGAGTTTATGAAGACCCAGCATGACGACCTTGTGACCGCAGAGGGCATCCTTTTAAAGATCATTGACGAACTGGATACGGGCATGCGAAAGCAGTTCGAGGAAAAATTCCGGGAAATACGGGTGGAATTTGACAAAGTCTTTAAGGAGCTGTTCGGAGGAGGACGGGGCGCCCTGGAGCTGGTGGAGGATGAGGATATTCTGGAAGCAGGAATTCAGATCATCTCCCAGCCGCCGGGCAAGAAGCTGCAGAACATGATGCAGCTTTCCGGAGGAGAAAAGGCCCTGACGGCCATTGCCCTGTTATTTGCCATCCAGAACTTAAAGCCTTCCCCATTCTGTCTCTTAGATGAAATCGAAGCGGCCCTTGACGATTCCAACGTAGACCGCTTTGCCAAATATCTGCATAAGCTGACAAAATATACGCAGTTCATTGTGATCACCCACAGGCGTGGCACCATGGTGGCTGCAGACCGCCTGTATGGCATTACCATGCAGGAGAAGGGCGTTTCGACCCTGGTATCTGTAAATCTGATTGAAGAAGACTTGGAAAGTTAAGGAGGGCCGACTATGAGTGAGAAAAAGGGCTTCTTTGGGAAGCTGGTAGCTGGACTGCAAAAGACGAGGGATAACATCATCGCGGGAGTGGATTCCATTTTCAGCGGTTTTTCGGCCATTGACGATGAGTTTTATGAGGAGATCGAGGAGACCCTCATTATGGGCGATTTAGGAATCCAGACCACCATGTCCATTGTGGAGGACCTAAAGAAGAAGGTAAAGGAAAATAATATCAAGGATCCGGCAGAGTGCAAGCAGCTTCTCATGGACAGCATTATGGACCAGATGGACTTAGGGGAAAATGCTTACGAATTTGAAAACCGGAAATCCGTTCTTTTGATTATCGGAGTCAACGGTGTGGGAAAAACCACCTCTGTGGGAAAGCTGGCCGGCCAGTTAAAGGATGACGGAAAAAAGGTAATCGTTGCGGCGGCGGATACTTTCCGGGCAGCGGCCATAGAACAGCTGACGGAGTGGGCCAGATGGGCGGGAGTGGATATCATCGCCCAGCAGGAGGGCTCAGACCCGGCGGCTGTGGTGTATGACGCCGTGGCCGCGGCAAAATCACGCCATGCGGATGTTCTGATCTGTGATACGGCAGGCCGTCTTCACAACAAAAAGAATCTGATGGAAGAGCTTAAAAAGATCAACCGCATCATTGACAAGGAATACCCGGAGGCTTACCGGGAAACTCTGGTAGTCCTTGACGGGACCACAGGGCAGAATGCCCTGGTTCAGGCGAGGCAGTTTATGGAGGTTGCTGATATTACCGGGATCATCCTGACAAAGCTGGACGGAACCGCAAAAGGCGGCATTGCCGTTGCCATCCAGTCGGAGCTGGGGATTCCTGTAAAATATATTGGGGTAGGGGAGAAAATCGATGATCTGCAGAAGTTCAATGCAGAGGAATTTGTGAATGCGTTGTTTCACGCAGAAGAGAAAGAAGAGGCGTAAAGTATGTTGACATTGGAAAAGTTTGAAGAAGCATCGGAAGTCGTTAGCAAGGTAACCCTGGAGACAAAGCTGATCTACAGTGAGTATTTTTCTGCCCAGACAGGCAATAAGGTATACTTTAAGCCGGAAAACATGCAGTATACCGGCGCTTACAAGGTAAGAGGCGCTTATTACAAGATCAGCACCCTGTCTGAGGAAGAGAAGGCGAAAGGCCTCATTACCGCTTCCGCAGGAAACCATGCCCAGGGCGTGGCCTATGCGGCAAAGCTGGCAGGCATTCCGGCCACCATTGTCATGCCTACCACAACTCCTCTGATGAAGGTCAACCGCACCAAGAGCTACGGCGCGGAGGTGGTTCTGGAGGGAGACGTATTTGACGAGGCGTGCGCTTACGCTTACGGCCTTGCCAAGGAAAAAGGACTGACCTTTGTCCATCCCTTTAATGATTTGGATGTGGCAGCCGGTCAGGGTACCATTGCCATGGAGATCGTAAAGGAGCTTCCTACAGTCGATTACATCCTGGTTCCAATCGGCGGCGGCGGTTTATGCACCGGAGTTTCCGTCCTGGCAAAGATGCTGAATCCCAAAATCAAGGTCATCGGCGTGGAGCCGGCCGGAGCCAACTGCATGCAGGAATCCTTACGCCAGGGAAAGGTGGTGGACTTGCCCAGCGTCAACACCATCGCCGACGGCACAGCAGTAAAATGCCCGGGAGACAAGCTTTTCCCCTACATTCAGGAAAATGTGGATGAAATCATCACCATTGAAGATTCTGAGCTGATCGTTTCATTCCTGGACATGGTAGAAAACCATAAGATGATCGTGGAAAATTCAGGCCTTCTGACGGTTGCGGCCTTAAAGCATATGAACGTGGAGAATAAAAAGGTGGTTTCCATTTTAAGCGGGGGAAATATGGATGTGATCACCATGGCTTCCATTGTCCAGCACGGCCTGATTCAGAGGGACCGCATCTTTACGGTATCCATTCTTCTGCCGGATAAGCCGGGTGAGCTTGCAAAGGTCTCTGCACTTCTTGCAAAGGAACAGGGAAATGTCATCCGCCTGGAACATAACCAGTTTATCAGCATCAACCGGAATGCGGCAGTGGAGCTTCGCATAACCCTGGAGGCATTCGGAACAGAACATAAAAATTCCATTATGTCGGCCCTTACAGCAGCAGGCTACCGGCCCAAGCTGGTGAAATCAAAAGGGACCTACGGAGAATAAGGCCTGTAACGGCCATAAGAAAAAAGGGGTAAAAGCTACCCCTTTTTTTCATCCTTAAACGGATGGATGACCCGGTTTTCATGTTCTCTCGGAGAGATGCCCGTAACCTTTTTAAATACCTTGCTGAAATAGTAGGGGTTATCAAAGCCCAGCTTGTCGGAGATTTCATACATCAGAAACTGATGGGTATCAATGAGCTCCATGGCGTGCTGTATTTTGATCTGGGCAATGTAATCGGACAGGGTGATTCCCGTCAGCTTTTTAAAGGTATTGCTTAAGTGTCCGGAGCTTATGTTTAAGGCCTCCGCAACATCGGCCAGGGTCAGCTTTTCCATGTAGTGCTCGTTAATATAGCCTCTGGCTAAGTCCACCAGCCGGTCGGAACGGGTGGATTTCCGGTCGTCCAAAAGCCGGCACAGCTTCTGGCAGAAGCTTCTCAGCCAATCCAGGATGTCCTCCAGGCTGTTAAAATGATTCAGCTGCTCAGCGATATTGATGGTGTAAGGAAAGATGTCCTGATAGCTGTCATCCCCTGTTTCAAAAAGGGAATAAAGGTAGGTATAAATGTTGATGCAGGCGCTGGCCGCCTGTTCCTTGCGGGGCTTGTTTTCCCGGAACAGGGTGATGATATCCTCAAAGATTGAGGCCAGCTTTTCACTGTCGTTCTGGCTGATAAAAGCGGTCAGCTCTTTTTTAAATACATTGATGTTGAATTTCTTAGCCTGGCCCAGATGGGAGGCCTGGCCCTGGTAAAAGACCACCTGGGATGAGGAATCAAAGTAATAATAATCCAGAGCCGTCAGAGCCTCGGAAAAGGCCTGGGGAAGCTCTGAGATTTTCTCCTTTCCCATGCTGACCCCGTAGACCGCGGAAAGCTCAAAATAGGTCTTTAGGGCAACGCTTAACTTATGGCAGAATTCCTTTATGAGATTCTGGGAAAAGGCCTCTTCTTTTTTCATGGAAGCGGACAGGAGAAAGGTGTCCTGCCGGTATTCCAGAACCGTATAATGGAAGAAAAACCTTGCCGCGATTCCGCCCAGGATGTCAATGAGCTGTTTGCTGACGGAATGAAAGTCATAGCTTTCCCCTCCTGCTTCAATATCCGTATGAGTGGAGTTTAAGGAAAACAGGATGATAAAGGGAGCCGGATACTGGTCCGCCAGCTCCTGGGGAATGTCAGTGACCTTTTCCTGGGAGAGGAGAAGACGGTGGAAGACTGTTTTTGCAATATCCTCCTGATTGTCCTTTAACTGGCTGTTGGCCATCCGGCTCTGCTTGGTGAGCAGTAAGTCGCAGGCCTCCTTGGCCCGCTCCAAAGAGGCTACAAGAGCCTCCTCGCTTAAATCAATTTTCACCAGATAGTCGGAAGCCCCCAGGGACAGGGCCTTTTTCACCAGGTGGAATTCTTCTAAGTTTGTCAACACGATAAAGGCGAAGCTACAGCCGTTTTCCTTGCATTTTTCCACCAGCTCCAGGCCGCTTAACACCGGCATCCGGATATCTGTTATGACAATATCCGGATGAAGCTCCATGATCATGTCATAGGCCGAAGGACCGTTGGTTGCCTTTCCCACAATGGTGCATTCATAGTTTTCCCACAGGATCAGGGAGGCGATGCCTGCCAGGATCAGCGGCTCGTCGTCTATAATAATAATTCGGTACATACTGTTTTTATACCCCTTTGTCAGCCCTTTTAAAATTCCAGAGGAAGGGCAATGGTGATCAATGTGTATTGGTCTGGTTCACTTTCCAGCTTTAATCCGTATTCTTCCCCGTAAACCAGCTTTAACCGGCGATCCACATTGGGAAAGCCGATTCCGCTCATGTTGCTTCTGGTGACCCGGGAGGTGTCCGTCAGCAGCCGTTCAATATCTTCCGGAGAAATTCCGATGCCGTTATCCCTTACTGTAATATAAAGGACGCCGTTTTCGGCAAAAACGTGAATCTGGATGAGACCGTTTCTTCCGCTGGGTTCAATTCCGTTAAAGATGGCGTTTTCCACTATGGGCTGAAGCGTCAGCTTTACGATCTTGGCATCATATAAGATTTCCTGGTCAATCTGGGTGGTTACATCAAAGAGCTCGATATATCGGATTTTCTCTATAATAACATAATTCTGCAAAAAATCCAATTCCTGACGAAGGGTTACCTTTTCGTTGAAGCCCTTTGCCATGTTTTTTAACAGGGAGGACAGGGCGGTTACCACGGAAACGATGCCGCTGTTTTTCTGCAAGGTTGCGATCCATTTGATGGAATCCAGGGTATTGTAAAGAAAATGGGGATTGATCTGGGCCTGAAGCATTTTTATTTCCAGATCCCTTTTTTCCTTTTCGCTTTGAATTCTGGTTTCTAAAAGATCGGAGATCTTGTCGGACATCTGGTTGATCTGCTTTCCTATACTGCCCATTTCATCGTCAGTTTCAATGGAACGGTCAGGTTCAAAATTTCCCTGGGAAATAAATTCCAGCCGCTTTTTTAAACGGCTGACAGGGGCGCTTAACTGGCGGGAGATAAACCAGGACAGTGTCAGTCCGATGGCAAAGCAGAAGAAGAAGATGAGGGCAATGGTGCCTCCAATGACTCCGTGGTCTAAGTTAAGGTCTGAAATAGGAAGAATCTGAAAGAAAATCAGCCCGCTGACGGCTTGCTTCTGATAGGCGATGATACATTCCTTTCCACCCAGCCAGGTGTGAAAATTCCCCTGGGGCTCTTTGGCGTTTTTCAGAACTGCCAGTAAATTGGTGACGTCAAAAGAGCTTCCGTTCACAGAGGAAATGATGCTTCCGTCGGCGGTGGCAGCATAAAGGGTTTGTCCGTCACCCATGCTTTTTAAGGTATCGGAAAACAGGCGGGGAGAAATGGCCAGAAATATCCAAGCATCCTCCGGATTGCCGCCGTAAACGTAATTCAAGGGCCTTAAAAGCGGGAGCAGCTTTGGCGTATAATTGATGGGTGAGAAAGGGTTGTCCTCCAGAGACAGAAGGTACTAGGTATTTTCCCTGGAAAGTAAATTCTGGAACCAGGGGGCATTCTGAATGTCCCCGATATCCCGGGAAGAACCGTAGGCGCTTCCGGCCTGAAGAACTTCTCCGTTATTATAAACGGCGATTTTATAGATATATTTGCTGTAGCCTGAAATCGCGCAGAAATCCCTTAAAACATTGGAGGCATACACCTTGATATAGGAAGATTCCGCCTTGTCCGACAGCTTTAAGGAAGAGGAGGAAAATATGGATTTTCGTTCAGAACAGGTCACAACGATATTGACCATTTCCTCATAAGCCACTTCCATCCGGTCGGACAGAATCTGGATGCGGTTGACGGAATTTTCCGTTTCGTTCTTAATGGCATCCTTATAATAAGTGCGGTAGTTATAGAAACTTACGGCACAGGCAATGCTTATGACAACCAGCAGATTATACAAAAGAAGCTTATATTGGAATGTGCGGGGCATGGTATGAATCCTTTCCAGATAATATCAATATCATATCCTTTATTCCAAATAAATTCAACGAAATAGAAATGAATCTTTAAAATTTATAAAAATCTGAATAAAATATATGTTTAAAATCAGGAAAGCCGGACCGGTGTAAAAAAAATAATAGAATTATAAAAATCGTTCATTCAAGTACAGACTTAAATCTGGTATCTTTATATTACAAGAACACATGTGCACATGGTTCTAAAAAAAGGGAGGTTTCAACCAAATGAGATTAAAACGGGTTTTAGCTATGGTATTAGCAGCCGGAATGGTATGTGGATCCTTAACCGCATGCGGCAGCAAAACAGCAGAGAGCAGCGCTGCAGATACGACAGCGGCAGCTGGAGTAGAAACATCAAAAGCAGCAGAAACAACAAAGGATTCAGGGGAGAAGAAAGTTCTTTCCGTTACTACATGGGACTATGATTCAACACCTACGTTTCAGGCAGTTGTGGATGCCTATATGGAGAAAAATCCAAATGTAGAGATCAATGTCATTGATACTTCAGCGGACGAATACAACAATTCCCTGGGAATCAGCTTATCCGCAGCACAGTCGGATCCCGATGTAATCTGGGTAAAGGACATGGGCGCCATGCTTCAGATGGCGGATAAGAAACAGCTTCTTCCGCTGGATGATTTTATGAAGAAGGATAATCTTGACACTTCCGTTTACAACGGCGCAGCAGAGCAGCTTCAGTACAACGGGGCTACCTACGGACTTCCTTATCGCTCTGACTGGTATGTGTTATATTACAACAAGGATCTTTTTGACGCTGCCGGTGTTCCCTATCCGTCCAATGATATGACCTGGGATCAGTATTATGATCTTGCAGCCAAGATGACTTCCGGAGAAGGAAGCTCAAAGGTTTACGGAACACATGACCACACCTGGCAGGCTCTTGTATCAAACTGGGCCGTTCAGGATGGCAAGCATACCGTTGTTGAAAAAGACTATTCTTTCTTAAAGCCATGGTATGAGCAGACTCTTGCATTACAGGACAATGGATATATCCAGGATTACTCTACTTTAAAGACAGCAAACATCCATTATTCTTCTGTATTTAAGAATCAGCAGTGCGCCATGATGCCAATGGGAACCTGGTTTATCGCAACCATGATCCAGTCACAGGCAGCAGATGAAACTTCCTTTAACTGGGGCATCGCAAGAATCCCCCATCCTGCTGATACAGAAGCCGGCTACACAGTGGGATCTCTTACTCCTGTGGGAATCAGCGCTTATACCGATGAGCCTGACTTATCCTGGGATTTCGTAAAGTTTGCAACCAGCGAAGAGGCAGCAAACATCCTGGCTGAGCAGGGCGTATTTACCGGTATCCAGACAGAAGAATCCTTAAAGACCATTGCTTCCGCACAGTATTTCCCGGAAGGCGAATCAAATGTTGAAGCATTGTCTTATACTCACTATACATTTGACCGTCCTTTAGATCCTCAGATCACGGAAATCTTAAAGGTACTTGAAGAGGTTCATGAAATGATCATGATCAAGCAGTATACCGTTGATCAGGGAATTGAAGAGCTGAACAAACGCGTTGCGGAAATCAAAGGCTGGTAAAATATAATTGATTGCCTGGAGAGCGCCTTTTCAAAAAATACGTTAAGGCGCTCTTTTCATGGCAAAAGGCAGGTGAAAAGGAGGTAAATCCTGTATGAAGGAAGTAAACAAGACACTGACATCACACCAGAAAAAGGCAATCCGAAGTAACCTGATCGGTTATTCCTTTATTCTTCCCAATTTAATCGGATATGCTATTTTCGTATTCATTCCGGTTATCTTCTCTTTTATTTTAAGTGTTATGAAATGGGACGGCTCCCAGGCCCCCATGGAGTTTGTAGGACTGAAAAATTTCGCCCAGATTTTTACTGACAGAATATTCGTTCAATCCTTTTTTCACACCATTCAGTACGCATTGCTTACGGTGCTCCCGACCTTAGTGCTGTCCCTTTTGCTGGCTGTTCTTTTGAATAATAAGCTGAAAGGAATCGCCATTTTCCGTACTGCCCTGTATTTCCCTTATATTGCATCCATCGTAGCGGTAGGAGCGGTATGGAACATGCTGTTTCAGCCGGATTTCGGACCGATCAATGAATTTTTAAAATTCATCGGCATTTCCAAGCCTCCCAGGTGGGTTGTGGATGTGAAATGGGCCATGGTGGCCATTTCCGTTGTCAGCGTATGGAAATATATGGGATACTATATGATTGTGTATCTGGCAGCTCTTCAGGGGATCTCAGGCTCCCTTTATGAGGCGGCAGGTATGGACGGCGCCAACGGCTTTCAGAAGCTTCGGTATATTACCATTCCCATGCTGACGCCAACCACATTTTTCGTGCTGATCATGCTGACCATCCAGTGCTTTAAGGTATTTGATCTCGTATATGTAATGACAGGCGGAGGTCCCGGCAATTCCACCAAGACCCTGGTCAATTATATTTATGAGAAGGCATTTACCTCCTGGCAGTTTGGTCCGGCGAGTGCTGGAGCTATTGTTCTGTTCTTAGTAGTGCTTGTTATCACCCTGGTTCAGTTTGCAGGTGAGAAAAAGTGGTCTAAGGATATGATGTAAGGAGGAAAAGCGATGAAAACAAAAACAAAGGATTTAAGGATACTTCTGTATCTGGGGTTAATTGCTTTATCCCTCTTTATGCTGGTGCCCTTTTACTGGATGGTAATTTCCTCTTTAAAACTGAATAAAGACGTATTTTCCATTCCTATGACATGGTGGCCGGATACGGCCCATTGGGAGAACTATAAAATCATCTGGAAGAAGCTGCCTCTTGTGACTTTCTTTTTCAATACCGCCAAGCTGACGGTCATCACGACCATCATCCAGCTGTTTACCAGCTGCTTTGCGGCTTACGGCTTCACAAAGACCCGCTTTAAGGGCAGGGATTTTATCTTCCTCATGTATGTAACCACTATAGCCGTTCCATGGCAGGTGTACATGGTTCCCCAGTTTATTCTGGTTTCCAAACTGGGCCTTAACGATACTCATTTAGGATTGATCCTGATGCAGGCCTTTTCCGCATTCGGCGTATTTTTGATCCGCCAGTTTTATATCAGCATTCCCGATGAATTATGCGAGGCTGCCAGAATTGACGGGTTAAATGAGTACGGCATATTCGGAAAAATCGTATTTCCTCTGGGAAAGCCTGCAATGGCGACCCTGACCATTTTTACATTCACCAACGTATGGAATGATTTCATGGGCCCTCTGATCTATTTAAAGACAAAGGAATTAAAGACGATTCAGCTCGGTATCCGTATGTTCATATCCCAGTTCGGAGCGGATTATGCATGGATCATGGCAGCCTCCGTATGCTCCCTGGTTCCGGTCATCATCGTATTCTTAAGCTGCCAGAAGTTCTTCGTAGAGGGCGTTGCAGCCAGCGGAATTAAAGGCTGATCGGTCTTGTGTCCGTAAAAGACGGACAATAAAAGAGAGATAACAGGAGGAAAAGCACGGAATATGGCACAGACATTGGAACAAATAAAGACTCATCCCGGAATGGAAGAGGGCATGGTTCAAAAGGCCCTTGATGATGCCGCAGACATCGTCAGAAAAAATCTTCCGGAATTTACGGATAAATTCCAGTCTTCAAACAGCTTCGGCGGTTTTTATGAAGCGACGGAAAATGTGGAATGGACGACAGGTTTCTGGACAGGTGTGATCTGGCTGGCTTATGAGCATACCGGCGACGAAGCTTTCCGGAAAGCGGCAGAGGTACAGGTAGAAAGCTTTTTAAACAGAATCGGGAACAAGATTGACGTGAATCATCATGATATGGGATTTCTGTACAGTCTGTCCTGTGTGGCGGCCTACAAGCTGACCGGCAATGAGCACGCCAAAAAAGCGGCTCTTCTGGCGGCGGACCATCTGGCGGAACGCTACCGGGAGAAAGGCAGGTTCCTTCAGGCCTGGGGTAACCCGGGAGAGCCAAAGGAATACCGCCTGATCATTGACTGCCTGTTAAACCTTCCCCTGCTTTACTGGGCAACGGATGTAACAGGAGATTCTTCCTATGGGAAAAAGGCGGAAAATCATATAAGAACCGCCATGAAATGTATTCTGCGCCCGGATCATTCCACCTACCACACCCATTTCTTTGATGTGGAAACAGGTGAACCCACCTATGGAGTGACCCACCAGGGGAACCGCAACGGTTCCGCATGGGCCAGAGGCCAGGCCTGGGGCATATACGGGATTGCTTTAAGCTACCGGTATTTAAAAAAACCGGAATATCTGGACATTTTCTGCAGCGTGACGGATTATTTTATAGAGCATCTGCCGGAGGATCTGGTTCCTTATTGGGATTTTGACTTCGATACTGGAAGCACGGAACCCAGAGATTCCTCAGCCTCAGCCATTGCTGTCTGCGGAATTCTGGAAATGGCAAAATATTTAGAAAAGGATAAGGCACAGGCATATTTGGATGCAGCTGACCGGATGCTTAAGGCTCTGGTGGATCTTTGCGCCAATAAGGATTACAAGACCTCCAACGGCCTGCTGCTTCATGGCACCTACGCCAGGGATTCCAAGGAGAATACCTGTACGGACCGGGGCGTGGATGAGTGCAATACCTGGGGCGACTATTTCTACATGGAGGCCCTTACCAGACTTTCCAGGGACTGGGAGCTGTACTGGTAGAACCAATATATGACAAAATCAAGCAATGGGACAGAAGGCGCCGGGGAATTCGGACGCCTTCTATTCTGTTATGGAGAAATGAATGCCGTCCAGGGCTTTCTGCACTTTTCCCATCATTCGTACGGATACAGGATAGATTTCCTTGTTGTCCATGGTGATCAAGGCCTTTTCTCTGGAATATTTTATCACATGCTTTATATTTATAATGGCGGAACGGCTGCACTGGCAGAAGTCGGAATTCAAGGTTCCGCGGAATTCTTTCAGGGAGCCTGTAATCTGGCGGATTCCGGTTTTGGTATGAATGGTGAGCTTATGGTAACCGTCGCCGGTGGTAATGGCGATGATGTCATTCTGATCCAGAACCAGAGAAGCCTTGTCAATTTTCACGGACAGCAGGCAGTTTGATGATCCTAACTGTGACTTATAATTATTTTCCGCATTTTCGATACAGGCGTAGAACTGTTCTGCAAGGCTTTCCCCGTCATCCTTTACGATGAAATCCATGGCTTCCACTTTGTAGCGGAAGGTGAGCACAGCCATTTCATTGTGGGTCGTTACAAACACTATGTACCCTCTGGGATCATATTTGCGTATTTCCTGGGCCAGCTCAATTCCATTGATTTTGGCCCGCAGATCAATGTCCAGAAAATAAAGCCCGGTAACATCGGAACGCCTCCGCATGGAAAGCAGTTCTTCCGGTCTGGAGGCGGAGCAGTAAAGCTGGATCTCTGTTGAGTTTATCATCATATATTTTTCCACGATGATTTCCCAGAGCTTCAGCTGGCTTTTATCGTCTTCACATAGATATATGTGGATCATTTCGGGCACCTCATGAACCGTTGCGCTTCAGGATCAGCTCCTGTATGAAATAAGGTTCGTCGTATGTAGTATTCCAGATGGCATTGTCGTAGCTGTTTAAAATCATTTTAACGTTGTACAGGCCGATTCCCATGTTTTCGCCCTTGGAGGAAATTTCCTGGCTGCTTAGCTGGGAAATAGGATAAGAGGGAGCATGAGCGGTATTCCGGATAATGAGATACAGCGCTTCATTCTTATAAAACATACAAAAACCCACTTCCTTTTCCTCCGTCTCCTCAGCGGCTTCTATTGCATTGTCTAAAAATATACCAATAATCCGCGAAAGGTCCAGAGAATCCATGAACAGCTTGTCAATGGGCTCCATAAGCTCTATTTCCGTTTTGATTCCCGTTTCCATGGCATAGATGAATTTTGAAGAAAGCAGGCTTTTTAAAGCCGTATTTTTTATGTTGGACAGGGCCCCCAGCTTTGTGCCGGACTCTGTGAAAGCGTGGCTGATGGGAAGAACCTTCTCTTCATAATATTCAATCAGGCTTTTCATATCATTTTCTTTCATAAATTCCGACATGGTGCTTAAAATATTCATATAGTCATGCTTGAATCTGCGCATGGAACCGTAGGATTTTTCCAGCCGCTCCGTGTAAAGACGAAGGTTTTCAAACTGTATCATGCGGTTTTTATATGTCTCTTTGTCTATGGTTGTCTTATAGACAGAATACATGAGAAATACGGTAATTGCAAACAGCAAAAGGAAAATAATACCATTTAGCGCGATGATTCCATGGTCGTATCCGAGCCGTTCCCCATAGGAGAAATTAATGATATAAAAGGACACCAATAAAAACAGGTCAATAAAAATGGATTTCAGCAGGTAAGGGTTGGTCAGGTAATGGGGAAGAGTCAGCTTTTTGTGGAAGTACCATCCAAGGCCTTTGGTGGTAACCCCGCAAAATAAACAGTAAAGGCAGGAAAATGCAATGGTCATGGCACTGCTTGCCAGCAGCTCTTCCATATTTATTTTCAAAAGTACACCGACGATCCACATGATTACATAATTAAAAGTGACGGAATACAGATATCCAAATAAACAGCAGGATAAATAAAATAAGTTATACTTCGAAAAATAAAAGGTGAGAAGCAAAATCCCGCCAAAAGTTAAAAATGTACTTATTTGTCCGAAACTCTTGTTTAAAAAGTAAACGGTGGCAAAAGCGTAAATAAACAGGAACAGTCTTTTTAACAGAGAAAATTTATTCGGAAGTAAATTAACACAGGAAAAGTAACTGCATAAGCTTCCTGTTAAGGCATAAATAAAATAAGTCATATCATCACCTCTCTTTGCAGGTATAAATATACAATTCATACGGGAAAAAGTAAAGCGAAATTATACTTGTGTGACGAACAATTGACATTTAGGAAGAAAAAAGCTACGAAAATTGCAAAAATATTTATGGTGTAGATATTTGTGGTAAAATGACAATGTTTGGTGGTGATAGGATGGTTATAACAAAACTGTCAGCAATTATCTGTGGTTTGCTGAATAAAATTAATCCCAGAAGTGAAGAGGATAACGTTGCAATTCGATATGGATTCGAATTGATCCTGGATAATGTAATTAAGCTGTTTTTTCTCCAGATATTAGGAGTTTTTTTAGGAAAAGGCTGGGAAACCTTTCTCATATTGTTTGCTTTTTGCCTTTTGCGTTTACAGGCAGGGGGAGTACATGCAAACTCAAATATAGGATGCAGCCTGGGTATGTTTTTGGTTTGGGGATTATCGCTGATCGGAAGTATATTTCTGAAGCTTAAGGTTCCCCATGTGATTTTTATTTATATTGTCAGTTTTATAATCATATTCTGTTTTGCTCCCAGAGGTAAAAACATAAACTATTTTACCGAGTCGTCAAAACGGAAGAAAAAGCTGACCGCCATACTGACACTGACATTAATTATGATAATTGCAATTATAAAAGCTGATTTGCGTGAGCTGCTTATGTATCCGGTTACTTTGGAAGTTTTAACACTGCTTCCTAAAAATAAAACAGCCTTGAAAGGAGAATAAAGTATGAAAGAAAAAATTGCAGAAAAATTACAGAAAGCATTGGTAAAGGTTTCTCTTGATTCCATCGGAAGAAGCATTCCTGCAACAATGTACGAGAGAGAGATACCCAAAGAGGTCATGAAAAAGTTTGAAGAGAACGGCAAAAGGTAAACTTTTAAATTGATGTCTGAGTAACTTTGGCTTTTTGTGGGGGGACAAGTAAGGAGTGGGCATATGAGAATAAATTTATTTCAAAAAGTTCTGAGGTTGGAAGAAAGAAAAGCAGCTTATAAAAGAAAAGGTGTTGTATCAAAACGCCGGAAGAAAGCGCTTATTCCCGATGGATATTATATTGAAGTGATAACAACCATTCCTGGCAGAAAACCAGTAGTAGAAAAAGACTAGTGTTAAACATAATAAACGAATAAGAAACAGGAGCAGGGAAAATAAAATTATTTTCCCTGCTCCTGTTTCTTTACTTGCTGTGCAGCTCCTCCAGCTCCAGCTTCGGTTCCGCAACCATAGAATAATTGGTATGGTAAATCACAAATCCGGGAGCCGCTCCGGTCACCTTTTTAATCTGCTTTCTCTGAATATAATCCACTTCCACCTTATCATTTCCCCGGCCCTTGGAATAGTAGGCAGCCAGGGCCCCGGCTTCTTCAAATGTCCTGTCAGGAAGTTCCTTTCCCTCTGTCTTTACGATTACATGGGAACCGGGAATGCCTTTGGCGTGGAACCACCAGTCATTGCCGTTTGCCACCTTAAAGGTCAGTTCTTCATTCTGGTAATTATTTTTCCCTACATAAATGTGAAATCCGTCCGAGGAAACGTAATGGAAAGGCCTGCTGGTTATCTTCGGCTTTTTGTCGCCCAAGCGGCGGTGCCTGATATAGCCGTATTCCATCAGCTCTTCCTTAATCTGGACTAAGTCCTCCTCCATCAAGGCGATATCCAAAGCAGCGCTTACAGATTCCAGATGGTCGATTTCCCGCCTTGTTTCTTCGATCTGTCCTGTCACGGCCTCAAAGGTCCGTTTCAGCTTGTTGTACTTGTCAAAATACTTCTGCGCATTTTCCCTTGCGGACAGCTGGTCATCGAGAGGAATGGTGATTTCCTCATTGGTGTAATAATTCAGGCAGACAAGCTTTTTTTCCCCGCCGGCCAGCTCATAGCCGTAAGTATTGATCAGCTCGCCGTAAACCTTGTACTTGTCCCGCTTTTCCGTATCCTTAAGCTGTTTTTCCTGTAAATCGTACTTCTTGTAATTGCGCTCTAAGGCTGTCTGTACGATTTTCCGCAAGTCCACGGATTTTTGCCGGATTCTGGTGATGGTATTTTTTGAGGAATAGTAGGTCTCCAGAAGCGTGCTGACAGAATCAAAGGTCTTTGCCTCATATCCACCCCCCTGGTAGCAGGTCAGCGGGAGAGAGGCGAATTCCACTGGTTCCTCCCCTTTGTATACAATGTTCGGAGTAAACTGCCCCTGCTTTACATCCTCCATCATAATGGAAAACGTGCGGTATAAGTGAAGCAGCTCCAGCTCTGTTAAGGCATTGGCGGAAATATCTCCGTCAATAGAAGCCAGATGGCAAAGCTCATGGCTCATGATGGGGCTTAAACCGGTCAGCTTCATATATAACGCTTTCTGGACAGGAGCGGCCGTTTGGCCGATATCAGATGTAAATTCCTCCTGGGTAATGGTCAGAGGGTCCTTTTTTTCCACTGTCTGCGGAATAAAATAGGTTCTTCCCGGCAGAACCTCACGCACGGAGCTTACCTGGGCTGAAATATGCTTGATGCTGTCCAGTATGAGATCTTCCTCATTGCAGAAAATAATATTGCTGTGCTTTCCCATAATCTCAACCATCAGCTTTTTTACCCGCCGGTCTCCCAATTCATCTAAATGCTCCACTTCCATACAGAGGATACGCTCCAGCCCCGGCTGGCTCACCCGGATGATCCGCCCGTTTCCGATGTGCTTTCGCAAAAGCATACAGAAGTTGGGGGCTGTCATGGGGCTGGGCTTATTTGCTTCCGTGAAATAGATCAGGGGCAGGCTGGCGCTGGCTGAAATTAAAAGCCGCCATGTATTTTTTTGATTTTTAACTGTAAACAGCAGTTCGTCCTTTTCCGGCTGGGCAATTTTGGCGATTTTTCCGCCTTCCAGCCGGTCTTTCATTTCTGCTGCGAGATTTGCCATAACAATTCCGTCTAATGCCATCTTCATTTCCTCCGGTAATTGGTCTTTCTAATGAGAACAGTATAGCATAGAATCGCCTTTCTGTAAAATTTAAAACCAATTGACTTGTTTTTTATTATGACTTATAATGGATAATATCTATGGCGAAAGAGAGGCATTTGCAATGATTAAGAGCATGACTGGTTTCGGAAGGCACGAAACCGTCACGGATGAATGTAAGATATCCGTCGAGATGAAGGCTGTAAATCACAGATATTTGGATTTAAGCATAAAGATGCCGAAAAAATTTAATTTCTTTGAAGCAGGAATCAGAAACCTGTTAAAGAATTATATCCAGCGCGGAAAGGTTGATGTTTTCATCAGCTATGAGGATTACACGGAGAATAAGCTGTGTTTAAAGTACAACAGCGCGCTGGCTGCTGAATACATGGACTATTTCGCAAAGATGGAAGCCCAGTTCGGAATTCAAAACGACATCAAGGTGTCGGCCCTTGCAAAATGCCCGGAGGTGCTCACCATGGAAGAGGTGCCCGAGGATGAGAACCATATGTGGAAGCTCCTTTCAGAAACAATTGAGGAAGCTGCAAAGCGTTTTGTGGAGAGTCGGGTAACAGAGGGAGAGAATTTAAAGTCAGACCTTTTGGGGAAATTAGACTACATGACCGGACTTGTGGAATTTATTGAGGAAAGATCCCCGAAGATTCTTTCGGAATACAGGGCAAAGCTTGAGGAAAAGGTGAAAGAGCTGTTAGCAGGCGCTTCCATTGACGAGAACAGAATTGCCACGGAAGTCACCATTTTTGCCGACAAGATCTGTGTGGATGAGGAGACCGTAAGGCTCAGAAACCACATTGAAAATACGAGAACAGAGCTGGAAGCAGGCGGAAGCGTAGGCAGAAAGCTGGATTTCATCGCTCAGGAGATGAACAGGGAAGCCAATACCATACTTTCCAAGGCCAATGACTTAGAGGTTTCCGACAAGGCCATTGTATTAAAAACAGAAATCGAAAAAGTCAGGGAACAAATTCAGAATATTGAGTAGGGAGAAACAAAAAGCATGAACGAGCATGGCATGTTAGTGGTTGTATCCGGTTTTTCAGGAACCGGCAAGGGTACGATCATGAAAGAGCTTCTGGAACGGTATGATAATTATGCCTTATCCATTTCCGCAACCACCAGAAAACCCAGAGAGGGAGAGGTCCATGGCAGGGAGTATTTCTTTGTAACGGAAGAACGGTTCCTGGAAATGATAGAAAAGGATGAATTGATTGAATACGCCCAATATGTCAACCATTACTACGGAACACCCAGCCAGTATGTTTTAAGCCAGATGGAGAAAGGGAAAGACGTCATTCTGGAAATTGAGATACAGGGAGCGTTAAAGGTGAAATCCCGTTTTCCGGAAGCAATTCTGGTATTTGTAATGCCTCCCAATGTAGAGGAATTGAAACGCCGTCTCATAGGCAGAGGCACGGAAAGCATGGAGATTATCAATGCCAGGCTTCGCAGGGCAGCCGAGGAAGCGGAGGGGATGGAAGCCTACGATTATATCCTGGTCAATGATACACTTGACGCCTGCGTGGAGGAGATGCACCGCATGATCCAGGTACAGCATAACCGTACTTCCCACAACCGGGCATTTTTATCCCGGATCAGGGAAGAATTGAAGAATATGTAAATTTCATTGAGAAAGGGGAATAAAAGATGTTACATCCATCTTATTCAGATTTGATTAATGTAGTAAACAGCGAGGTAGAGCCAGGGGATGCTCCGATTATACAGAGCCGTTATTCCATCGTGATTGCAGCTGCTAAGAGAGCGAGGCAGATCATCGGCGGTGCTGCGCCCGAGATCCCAGGAGCAGGAAAGAAACCGCTTTCTGTTGCCGTAGAGGAATTATATGAGGGCAAAGTGAAGATTTTCAGTGAAGCGGACGCTGCAGAAGAAGACGAAATTTAGGAAAGAGGCCGTCTCCCTTTTGGTAGAGATGGCCTTTCCCTATACTTATATAAAAAGAACGACAGGAGTTAAAGCATGAAGTTATTATGTGTTTCACTGGGCTGTGACAAGAATCTCGTTGATACGGAGATGATGCTGGGCCTTTTAAATAAAGACGGATATACCTTTACTGACGATGAATACGAGGCGGATGTGATCGTAATCAATACCTGCTGCTTCATCAATGATGCAAAGGAGGAAAGCGTCAACACCATTCTGGATATGGCAAAGAGAAAGGAAGACGGCAACTGCAAGGCCTTGATCGTTACCGGCTGTCTGGCCCAGAGATATAAGCAGGAGATCATAGACGAGATCCCGGAGGTGGATGGGATTTTGGGAACGTCCACCTATGATGAGATATCCGGCGTTTTAAGCGAGGCATTGGGAGGAAATGCCCACGTACAACGTTTCCATGACCTGGATTTGATCCCCGAGCTTGAGACGGACCGCATCCTTACCACCGGCGGCCATTACGCCTTTTTGAAAATTGCGGAAGGCTGCGACAAGCACTGCACCTACTGCATTATCCCGTCGCTTCGGGGCAATTACCGCAGCGTGCCCATGGAACGGCTCGTAAAGGAGGCGGAAAGCCTGGCTGCCAAAGGCGTGAAGGAGCTGATTCTGGTGGCCCAGGAGACCACCCTTTACGGTGTGGATTTATATGGAAAGAAATCTCTTCCGGAGCTTTTAAAAAAGCTCTGCCGCATATCGGGAATCCAGTGGATACGGATTCAGTACTGCTACCCGGAGGAGATCACCGACGAGCTGATTCAGACCATAAAGGAAGAAAAGAAGATCTGCCACTATTTAGACTTACCCATCCAGCACGCCAGCGACCGTATTTTAAAGCGCATGGGACGGAGAACCTCCAAGGCCCAGCTTCGGGAAATCGTGGAAAAGCTTCGGGAGGAAATTCCGGATATGGCCCTGCGCACCACCCTGATTTCAGGCTTTCCAGGTGAGACGGAAGAGGATCACGAGGAGCTGATGGAATTTGTGGATGAAATGGAATTTGAACGTCTGGGAGTCTTTGCATATTCTGCAGAAGAGGATACACCGGCCGCCGAATTTCCGGATCAGGTTCCTGAGGAGGTCAAGGAGGAACGCCGGGATGCCATTATGGAGCTTCAGCAGGAGATTTCCTATGACCATTCCCAGTCCATGATCGGAAGAACCCTGGAAGTGATGATACAGGGAAAGGTGGCGGATGAAAACGCTTATGTAGGCCGTACCTATATGGACGGTCCGGGTGTGGATGGAATGATTTTCGTCCAGACCGGGGAAGAATTGATGTCAGGTGATTTTGCAGTGGTTCGCGTAACCGGAGCCATGGAATATGATTTGATAGGAGAGTTGGAAAATGAATTTACCCAATAAGCTGACGATTTTAAGGGTTATTATGATTCCGTTTTTTGTTCTGTTTCTTTTGCTTGAGGGAGGCACCAATACGACTTACCGCTATATTGCGGCAGCCGTGTTCATTGTGGCCAGTTTTACGGATATGCTGGATGGAAATATCGCCAGAAAGTATGGTCTTGTGACCAATTTCGGAAAGTTTATGGACCCCCTGGCGGATAAGCTCCTGGTGTGTTCGGGACTCATCTGCTTCACGGCTCTGGGACAGCTTTCCGCCTGGGTGGTCATTCTGATCATCAGCCGGGAATTCATCATCAGCGGCTTCCGCCTGGTGGCTTCCGACAACGGAATCGTAATTGCCGCCAGCTATTGGGGAAAATTTAAAACTGTTTCCCAGATGATTATGTCCGTTCTTTTGATCATAAACATTCCGGCCCTGTCCATCCTTACTACAGTATTCATCTGGATCGCCGCCATACTGACGGTGGTTTCTCTGGTTGATTATATCGCGAAAAATTATAAGGTTCTTACGGAAGGGAGTATGTAATTATGATTGCTGAACTGGTTTCGGTGGGAACTGAGCTCCTTCTTGGAAACATCGTCAACACCAACACCCAGTACCTGGCTGAAAAATGTGCTCTTTTAGGGCTTTCCATGTACCATCAGGTCACGGTGGGCGATAACAGGGAGCGGCTGTCCCAGGTGCTTGAGACTGCCTTAAAACGCTCGGATGTGGTCATTTTGACCGGGGGGCTTGGTCCTACGGAGGATGATCTGACAAAAGAGGTCTGCGCAGAGGCCATGGGATTTCCTCTGGAAGAGGACGCTCATACAAAAGAGCGGATCAGGCAGTATTTTAAGAACAGCATTTATAAGGAGATTCCGGACAATAACTGGAAACAGGCTCTTGTCCCCCATGGGGCCCTGGTCCTTGACAATGACAACGGAACTGCTCCGGGACTGATTCTGGAAAAGGACGGCAAGGCAGCGGTCCTGCTTCCCGGACCTCCCAATGAATTAAAGCCCCTCTTTGAAAAACAGGTGTTTCCCTATCTCCAGAAGCGGCAGCTTAAGGTGATCCGCTCCCAGATGATAAAAATCTGCGGATACGGGGAGAGTCAGGTGGAAGATAAGCTTCTGGACTTAATTGACGGTCAGACTAATCCTACCATTGCTACCTATGCAAAGACGGCTGAGGTCCATTTAAGGATTACGGCCAAGGCGGCGGATGAAGCGGAGGCCAGGGAACTCTTAAAGCCTGTGGCAGAGGAAATCAGAAACCGTTTCGGAGAGGCTGTATATACCACAGAGGAAGAGGAAACCCTTGAGATGGCGGTTGTCCGTCTTTTGAAGGAGCAGGGGCTGGCGGTGACAACGGCTGAATCCTGTACCGGCGGCCTGATTGCAGGGCGTCTGGTAAATGTGCCTGGAGCCTCCGGGGTATTTAGGGAAGGCTTCATCACCTATTCCAATGAGGCAAAGACAAAGCATCTCGGCGTAAAAGAAAGCACATTGAAAGAATACGGAGCGGTCAGCGAGCAGACGGCCAGGGAAATGGCTGCCGGAGGCGTGGTGGCCGGAGCTTCCGAGGCCTGCATTGCCGTGACCGGCATCGCAGGGCCGGATGCGGATGGAAAAAAGCCGGTAGGTCTCGTTTATATTGCCTGCTGTATCAGAGATAAGATAAGAGTGGAAGAGTATCATTTTAAAGGAAACCGGGATAAGATCAGAGAGCAGTCCGTGGTAAAGGCTCTGGATTTGCTGCGCCGGTCCATTCTCGCGACCTATAATTCATAATGATTTCAGGAGGACGAAAAACGTGGATAGCCGCATCTTAAAAAAGCAGATGACCGCAGCTTATCAGTATTCCTATGTGAGGCTGGTGCTGAATTATTACACCTTATTTGAAACCATATCTGAGCTTGAGAATGGAGCCGATGAAAATGTCATTGTTTATTGCCGCCGCTTCAGCAGTCTGATGGGGGATTTTCTTTCGGGAAAAGATGTGGAATCGGAGCTGTTAGAGCTCAGGGCGGAAATCATTCATCAGGCGGAGATCCTGGATTCGTACAATGACTGCTTCGATATCTACGAGTACGTTTTGATGCGGGAGGAAGGTAAATTTAAGGATCTGGAGCTGAACGTGCCTGATGATGAGACCCTTATCAGCCGCCTGATGGATTATATAGGCAGTTCCGGGGATATGGCTCTGGTGAATGTGAGAATTCAGGAGATCATCGCCCATCTTCCCATCCGTTTCACAAAGCAGAAGTTTTTCAGCCTCGTGAAGGAAGGGCTGACCGCCTATATGGGTGCTTCGAAGACAGGTCTTAAGGAGATGATGTATACTCTGCGGGGAAAATCCATGGCAAAGCTTCCGGCTGATATGGATAAGGGACAGGAAGAATTTTATGAGGTTTTGGAAATGTTCCGCCATGGGGATCACAGCTCCATGACCTTACCGGCTTATGAGCAGCAGTATATCCGTCTTGTATATGCCTGCAGCAAGCTTGCAGAGGTCCGGGAGATTTATATGCTCTTTCAGGATATCGTCAATGATTTCTGCGTTCTGACCCTTGCACGGCCGGAAGCGGTCATTGATGTGAAAGAAGAGGAATTTTACTCTTCCATGATTAGGTCGGTTCTGGAAAAACTTTGCCGGGGAGATTATTCCCTTGCAGACGAAGAATACTTTGACAGGCTTACAAGGCTGGAAGGAAAGCAGGAAACCTGGTATGAACGTTATTTAAGGGTGGAGCTTCCCCAGGAAAGCGGCGCCTTAAAGGGTGATCCTGATTTAAAAAGGGCAATCAACGTTGACCGGCTTTTATCAGGAAGCAGCTTTGCACTGCTCATAGACGGTGCGGAAACAGAGCCGGAAGAGTCATCGGTGGTTGACCGTCCTTATCTGGAGAAGACGGCAGAGGAGTTCATTAAGGAGCTGGAAGCGCTGTTTGCCGGCATGCCAAGGGTGGTGGTCCGGGCCGTTATGGCGAAGGTTTTGTCAAGCCTTCCTGTTTATTTAAAATCTCTTGACGAAGTGGAGCAATACATCAGAGGAAGTCTGGAAAATTGTCTGGATGAAAAGGAAAAGGAAATCTGCAAGGAGTCATTAGGTGATCTGATAGAAGATGAAAATATGCTGGTTTGATCGTCTGTATACAGGCGAAAAAGCGAAAAAAAAACGTTACCGTATCATACAGGGAATCCGCAAATCAAGGCCGCAGCCCGGAATTTATGTGATTACGCCCGCTTCTAATGGGAATAATATACTTGATATCTATTCCGCATCAGCGCTTTTATCGCCCTTTTATAAGGATGAGGAGTTTCTCATCATGGGAATCGGGGCCGATTACTGGGAAGCGCTGGAAGTGGCCGGGCGCATTGTGAATGATATGTACCGGAGAACCGGAGGCTTTGATCTGTCCGCTTTTATAGGGGAAGAGGCCGGTAGGGTGTGAGGTGTTCATGCTTCATATAATTTTATTAATTTTGAAAATATTAGGATTGGCAGTACTCATTCTGCTGGGCCTTCTTCTCGTTGTGGCTCTTCTTGTGCTTCTGGTCCCGGTCCGGTATCAGGCGGAGGGCTCCTATTACGGAAAGGTGAAAGGGAAAGTCAGGGTTTTCTGGCTGTTACATATCCTTTCCGTGACGGCTGCATATGAAAAAGACGTAACCCTTACGGTCCGCCTGCTGGGGTTTCGCATTTTGAAGCCGAAAAAGATGAATGAGGAGCTTCACGAGGCAGAAGAAATCATGGTTCAGGCCATGGAGGTAAAAGGGTCGGAAATGGCGGAAAAGGCAGCGGATACCGTAAAGGAAGACAGCAGGCCGCCAAAAGTCCGGGAAGAGGTGCCCCACGGAGGTTCCTGGGATCGGAAAGAAGAGCTTCCGCCCATAAAAGAGAACCTGTTTTGCCGTCTGATTTCCAGGCTGAAGAAAAAGTTTTCGGAGCTTTTTATGAGACTCAAGCTTTTATACCTCAGAATCCGTGACACGCTGAACTCAGCAAAAGAGAAAAAAGAAGAAATACAGGCATGGGTTTCCGATGAAAAAAACCAGAAAACGGTGAAGCTGCTTTTCCGGCAGGTGAAGAAGCTGATCCGCCACATCCTTCCCCGCAGAGGAAAGGGAAATGTTACCTTTGGCTTTGAGGACCCATATTTGACCGGACAGGTGCTGACCTATGCGAGCGTGATTTATCCGTTCTGCCATAAGCATCTGAATCTGTATCCGGTTTTTGATCAGGCTGTATTTACGGCAGAAGGAAATTTCCGTGGAAGAATCCGGGTAGGAACGGTTCTTCTCATTGGAATCCGGATGCTGCTTGACAGGAATTTCAGGACCCTGTTAAAGAGATGGCTTTGATAAAGGAGGAATTGCTTTCATGGCAGAAAATTATTTTACATCAACGGTAGAAGCGTTATTTAAGGGAATGGATGCTTTTGTGGCTACAAAAACTGTAGTGGGAGATGCGGTGAAGGTGGATGATACCATCATCCTGCCTTTGGTGGATGTGACCTGCGGCATGGCTGCCGGTTCCTTTGCGGAGGATGCAAAGCAGAAGGGCGCAGGCGGCATGCATGCGAAAATGAGCCCCAGCGCGATTTTAATCATTCAGGATGGAGTGACAAAGCTGGTAAACATCAAGCAGCAGGATGCCGTGACAAAGATCCTCGATATGGTTCCGGATTTCGTCAATAAATTTGCGGGAGGAACAAAAGAGGTTTCAAAGGAGGCCGTAAGGGTAGCGGAAGAGATGGCGGCGGCCCAGGAAAAGGAAAAAGCAGATGAATAAAAAGGGATAAGCCGCATAGGATGTTATATAGTCTGAATGGATTGAGGGATGATATGAGAAGAGTATGCGGGCTTATGCTATTCTGTTTCGGAGCAGGTATGGCGATCCTGCTTTTTATCCCGGCGACGATCGTTACGGTTTTATTTATCATTGGCTGTCTGGTACTGGGATATAACCTGTTCTGCTATTAGCGGGATTTCTGTAAAAAAGGCAAAAAAATACTCCTGACTGCTGGCAGCCAGGAGTTTCTTTCGATTAAGCTCTTTCCACTAATCCGGATCTTAAGCAGGAAGTACATACGTACATCTTCTTAGCGCCGCCGTCCACCTTAACCTTAACGGACTTCACATTTGCTTTCCACATTTTGTTGGATCTTCTATGGGAATGGCTCACCGCGTTACCAAAGTGAGCAGCTTTTTCACAAATTGAGCATTTAGCCATGATTGCACCTCCTTAAAAGCTACTTGGATTTCGTATGGTTGAAAAATCCACAACAAATGTATGATAACAGAAAACACAGCAATTTGCAAGTGAAAAATAAAAATTTGTTTCTTTTTTTGGAAAAATAATGTATAATCAAAAGAGACAGAAAGAACGGAGGTAAGGACTATGAAGGGTTATATAAATAATAAACTGGGCGAAATCCAGGTAAGCCCTGATGTTATCGCCATGTACGCAGGAACGACTGCGGTAGAGTGCTTTGGTATTGTAGGCATGGCGGCTGTCAGCATGAAAGACGGTCTTGTTAAGCTTTTAAAACGGGAAGGCTTAACCCACGGGATCAATGTGAGCATCCAGGACAACCACATCACCATTGATTTTCATGTGATCGTAGCATACGGAATCAGCATCTCTGCGGTAGCTGATAATCTGATTGAAAATGTAAAATACAAAGTAGAAGAATTCACCGGCATGACGGTAGATAAAATTAACATCTTTGTCGAAGGCGTAAGAGTGATTGATTAAGGAGGAAACTACCTGTGGGTATGAAGTATATAGACGCGGAAATGCTGCAGAAAGCATTTCTGGCAGGCGCAAAGGGACTGGAAGCAAAAAAGGAATGGATCAATGAGCTGAATGTGTTCCCGGTGCCTGACGGCGATACCGGAACCAATATGACCATGACCATCATGTCAGCGGCGAAAGAAGTGGCTGCCATTGAACATCCGACCATGGAAACTTTAGCCAAAGCGATTTCTTCCGGTTCTTTAAGAGGGGCCAGAGGCAACTCGGGCGTTATTTTATCCCAGCTGTTCCGTGGGTTTACAAAGGAAATCGGAACTGTTGACCGGGTGACTGTCACCATATTGGCCAATTCCTTTGTAAGGGCCACGGAAACTGCCTACAAGGCGGTTATGAAGCCAAAGGAGGGAACGATCCTCACGGTAGCCAGAGGAATGGCTGAAAAGGCCGCAGAGCTGGTTACGGAAACAGAAGATATCATTGAGTTCAGCCAGAAGGTGATTGAACACGGCGACTACGTATTGAGCCAGACTCCTGAGATGCTCCCGGTGTTAAAGCAGGCCGGAGTGGTGGATTCCGGCGGCCAGGGCCTTATGCAGGTTATGAAAGGCGCTTTTGACGGCCTCATGGGCAAGGAAGTGGACCTTTCCGTCTTAGGTGAGAGCCGGCCAATGGCTGCCCCGGGAGCAGACACTTCAAAGCTTGAAGACTTTGATATTAAATTCGGCTATTGTACAGAATTTATCATTAATTTAGAGAAGCCCTATGACGATATGGAAGAGCATGAGTTCAAGGGCTATTTAGAATCCATCGGTGATTCCATTGTTGTGGTTTCTGACGATGACATGGTAAAGGTGCATGTCCATACCAATGATCCGGGCCTTGCCATACAGAAGGCCCTTACCTATGGCTCCTTATCCCGCATGAAGATTGACAATATGCGTGAGGAGCATCACGAAAGGCTGATTAAGGATTCAGAAAAGATAGCGGCCCAGCAGAAAGCGGAAGAGGAAAAGGAAAAGGCAGCCGCCCCGGCGCCCAGAAAGGCTTACGGCTTTATTTCCGTATCCGCAGGGGAAGGGCTTGATGAGATATTCCGGGGAATCGGCGCAGATTATTTGATCCAGGGCGGACAGACCATGAACCCCAGCACAGAGGACATGCTTAACGCCATTGAGCGGGTCAATGCCGATACCATTTACATTCTGCCGAATAATAAAAACATTATTCTGGCAGCCCAGCAGGCCAAGAGCCTGGTGGAAGATAAAAAGGTTATTGTGATTCCGTCCAAAACCATACCCCAGGGCATCACCGCCATCATTAACTTTGCACCGGACTTATCTCCGGAGGATAATGAAAAGATCATGACCGAGGAGATGGGCCACGTAAAGACCGGGCAGGTCACCTATGCGGTGCGCAACACCACCATCGACGACATTGAGATCCGCCAGGGCGACATTATGGCTTTGGGCGATCATGGAATCCTGGCTGTGGGAAAAGAGATTGAAGCCACAGTATTGGAAGCCCTGACCTCCATGGTGGAGGAAGAGTCTGAGCTTGTGACCATTTATTATGGAAATGAGGTCGCCAGGGGAGACGCAGAAAAGCTGAAAGAAAAAGCGGAAGAGCTGTTTTCCGGCTGCGAGATAGAGCTTCATGCAGGCGGACAGCCGATCTACTATTATCTCATATCTGTAGAATAAAAAAGAATGTATCATACCGGGCAGACGAGGTCCCGTCTGTCCGGTTTTGCTATAAATTCAGCCATGCAGAAACATTTGGCGGCCCATATACAGGCCTTTTAGAAACAGGTTCTATCCGCCAAATTATGAATGCAATGGCCTGCAGGAGGTAAAATCATGAATCATGAATCCGTTGATTCTCTGAAAGGAATCGGGGAAAAAACCGGAAAACTATTCCAAAAGCTTGGAATCCAGACCATAGACGACCTTCTGGAATACTATCCCAGGGCATATGATACCTATGAGGAGCCGTTGCCTCTTGGAGAACTGAAGCCGGACCAGGTCATGACCGTGGCAGGGATGCTTTATAAAACTCCTGATGTCAAGCGCTACAGCCACATCCAGGTCATAACCACCGTCCTGAAGGATGCCACCGGAAGCTTAACCCTTACCTGGTACAACATGCCTTATCTTCACTCCACCTTAAAGGCCGGTATGAAAGCCGTTTTCCGCGGGCGTGTGGTAAAAAAAAGCGGCCGCCTCACCATGGAACAGCCTGAGGTATTCACCCCGGAAGCCTATGAGCAGGTGGTCCATTCCATGCAGCCCATTTACGGACAGACAAAGGGCCTCAGCAACAAGACCATTGTCCGGGCTGAAAAACAGGCTTTAACCATGCGGAAAATGGTGCGGGATTATATGCCGGCGGATTTGAGAAAAAAGCATGAGCTGGCCGAATATAATTTTGCCATCGAGCATATCCATTTTCCTGCAGACAGAAGCGAGCTTTTATTTGCGAGGAAAAGGCTGGTATTTGACGAGTTTTTTCTCTTTCTCATGGCAGTCCGGCGGCTAAAGGAACGGAGAGAGGATAAAAAAAGCGTCTATTCCATGGTTCTTTCTCCAGAGGTGGAAGCCTTAAAGGAAAGTCTTCCCTATTCTCTGACAAACGCCCAGGAAAAGGTTTTAAAAGAGGTATACGTGGATTTGACCGAGGGAAGGGTGATGAACCGGCTGATTCAGGGAGACGTTGGCTCCGGTAAGACCATCATTGCCATTCTGGCCTTGCTGCAAACAGCTTATAACGGCCATCAGGGCGCTTTGATGGTTCCCACCGAGGTATTGGCAAAGCAGCATTTTGAATCCATGACAGAGCTGTTTTCGAAACACGGCATTGACAAAACGCCTATCCTTGTCACGGGGTCCATGACAGTCAGGGAAAAGCGGCTGGCCTATGAAAAGATCGCCTCCCATGAGGCGGATATCATTGTAGGAACTCACGCCCTGATTCAGGAGAAAGTGGTCTATGACGATCTGGCTCTGGTCATTACCGATGAACAGCACCGGTTTGGGGTGAGCCAGAGGGAGATGCTGGGAAAGAAAGGGGAGGAGCCACATGTCATGGTAATGAGCGCCACGCCCATTCCCCGGACTCTGGCAATTATCATTTACGGGGATCTGGATATTTCCGTGATTGATGAGCTGCCTGCCAACCGTCTGCCCATAAAAAACTGTGTTGTGGATACAGGATACAGAAAAAAAGCCTATGATTTTATCCGGAAAGAAGTAAATGACGGCCGCCAGGCCTATGTGATATGCCCTATGGTGGAGGCCAGCGAGATGATCGAGGCGGAAAACGTCATAGATTACACGAAGGTCCTGAAGGAATCCCTGCCGGGAATTTCCGTGGAATATCTTCATGGTAAAATGAAGGCCAAGGAAAAAAACGGGATTATGGAGCGTTTCGCTTCCGGTGAGATCCAGGTCCTGGTTTCCACAACAGTTATTGAGGTGGGAGTGAATGTTCCCAATGCAACGGTCATGATGATAGAGAATGCGGAACGGTTCGGCCTGGCCCAGCTCCATCAGCTCAGGGGCCGTGTGGGGCGGGGAAAACACCAGTCCTACTGCATCATGGTCAATGGATCCGATCAGGACGGAACCATGGAACGCCTGGATATCTTAAATAAATCCAATGACGGTTTTTTTATCGCCTCCGAGGATTTAAAGCTCAGGGGTCCCGGAGATATCTTCGGAATCCGGCAGAGCGGGGACCTGGAGTTCAAGCTGGGAGATATTTTTACAGATGCAAATATTTTAAAAACAGTTTCAGATGAAGTGAACCATTTATTCCGACAGGATCCGGAGCTGGAAAAAGAAGAGCACTCGGAGCTTCGGAAGAAGCTTCAGGAATATCTGGAAAAAAGTTATGATAAACTGAATCTGTAAAAAGGTTGATATGATTGAAGAAAGGAATACTATGAGCAGAGAAGCTTTGAAATCAGATGCAAAATACGCGATGAAAGAGGCTGTGGTAAACCCTTACATCGTTTCCCTGATTGTCTGGATCATTTCCCTGATATTTTTTGCCATACAGTATTTTCTCGATTTATGGGGAGAGCTGGGAGAATTTGCAAATTTTGATCAAATGATACCCTTTGTAATCAGCTACGCCGTTTATTTGATTATTTACTTTCTTATAAACACCTGGATCCAGTTCGGATTTTATTCCTACTGCTTAAAGGTGACCAACCGGGACCGCACCATGTCCTATGGGGATTTATTTTCCGCCGCCGGGTATTTTTTTAAGGCCATTGCCCTGATGTTTATGATCTCCCTGCTGGTATTATTATGGACGCTTCTTTTTATCATACCGGGAATCATCGCGGCTTACCGCTATTCCCAGGCCATGTTTGTCATGGTGGAAAACCCTGATAAGGGCGTGATGCAGTGCATCCGGGAAAGCAAGGAAATGATGAAAGGGCATAAATGGGAATTTTTTGTGCTGGAGCTGTCTTTCATTCTATGGCAGCTTTTATCCGCAGTCACCTGCGGCCTGGCGCTCATTTACGTAGCACCCTATATGACGGTGACAATGGCAGGTTATTACAATAAGATAAAGCCTAAGCCAACAGCATATGAAGTATACGAATAAACGGAGGAATGCAAAAGATGAATTGTGTGCTAATAGGGATTGCCGGAGGAACCGGTTCGGGAAAGTCCACCTTTACCAACCGGCTGAAAGATGCGTTTCGTAACAATATTGCAGTACTCTATCATGATAATTATTATAAAAGGCAGGATGGAATCCCTTTTGAAGAGCGGAAAAAGATGAACTATGACCACCCGGAAGCTTTTGAAACAGAGCTTTTGCTGGAACAGCTTCAAATGCTCAAGAATGGGCAGAATATTGAATGTCCGGTATATGATTATTCCCAGCATAACCGCTCGGATAAGGTGGTCATGGTGGAGCCTAAAAAGGTGATTCTGGTGGAAGGAATCCTGGTATTTGCCGATGAACGGCTGAGGAAGATGTTTGACATTAAGATCTTTGTGGAAGCGGATGCAGATGAGAGAATTCTCCGCCGGGTCATCCGGGATGTGAAAGAAAGAGGAAGAGATATTGAAGGAGTTGTGGAGCAGTATCTCACCACGGTAAAGCCCATGCACTATTTATATGTGGAGCCTACAAAGCCATTGGCAGACGTTATCATTAACAGCGGCATGAACGAGGTGGCTTTCCTGCTCGTAAAAACCAACGTGGAAAAGATATTGGAGAGCTGACCTAAGAACGATTCTCAGCCTTAAAACTTTTTGCTAAAAAATGACATTTTACGAAAAACCTTCTAGTGTATTTCATTCTATTCCAGACATAATAGGAGTGTAGCATAAAACACACCATGAATTATTAAAAACAAAACATGGTGAATAGATGAAAAGGAGGCATATCACTATGTCAGGAAAATCTAACACTACAAATGTACCAGAAGCAAAGGAAGCAATGGATCGTTTCAAAATGGAAGTAGCCAATGAGCTCGGCGTTCCGTTAACAAATGGTTATAACGGTAACTTAACTTCCGCACAGAATGGTTCCGTAGGTGGCTATATGGTTAAGAAGATGATCGAAGCCCAGGAAAGACAGATGGCAGGTAAATAATCTGTATGACTAGGAAAAACAGATGCTAAGTAAAGAATCTGTATAGCTAGGAAGAGAGGAGCTATAGTTTCGTAACTGATTATCAGTTATGGGGCTATGGCTCCTTTTCTTTTTTTCCATATCCCATTGTATATCTCTCCATTTCATATTATAATGGCTTAGAAAAGCGAAGAGAGGTTGTATATGAGAGTAATTGCAGGAAAGGCCAGAAGGCTTTCTTTAAAGACAATCGAAGGGCAGGATACGCGGCCCACGACTGATAGAATCAAGGAAACACTTTTTAATATGATAAACGGCAGCCTTTTTGACTGCTGTTTTCTGGATCTGTTTTCCGGCAGCGGAGCCATTGGAATCGAGGCTTTAAGCCGCGGCGCAAGGCTTGCGGTCTTAATTGAGCAAAACTCAAAAGCTGCGGAATGTATCCGGGAAAACTTAAAAACCACCCGGCTGGAAGAGGAGGCTGTGGTCATGAACTGTGATGTCATGACAGGACTTTCCAGGCTGGAAGGAAAGAGCTATGTATTTGATTTTGTATTCATGGACCCGCCCTACAATCATTTGTGGGAAAAGCAGGTTCTCCAGTATTTCGGACAATCTTCATTGATTGATGAGGGGACAACCATTATCATCGAGGCCTCTCTGGAAACAGATTTTGATTATCTGGATTCCCTGGGGTATGAGATGATAAAGGAGAAAATTTACAAAACCAATAAGCATGTTTTTGTAAAGAAGAAATGACTTACGGACATGAATAAAGGACAGAAAGAGAAGGAAGAAGCAGTATGAAAAAAGCAGTATATCCGGGAAGCTTTGATCCGGTGACCTTTGGCCATGTGGATATCATCGAGCGTTCCGCAAGAATGTCGGATTATTTAATCATCGGTGTTTTGAATAATATTTCAAAAACTCCGTTGTTTTCTGTAGAAGAACGTGTTAATATGTTAAAGAGCCTTACCAAAGATATCCCTAATGTGGAGGTGAGATCATTTGGCGGACTTCTGATTGATTTTGTACGGGAGAACCAGGCGGATGCGGTCATCCGCGGGCTCCGGGCTGTGACAGATTTTGAATATGAATTGCAGATAGCCCAGACCAACCGGGTCATAGCTCCCGAGGTAGACACTGTATTTTTAACGACGAATTTAAAGTATTCCTATTTAAGTTCCAGTATTGTGAAAGAAATTGCCGCCTATGGCGGAGACATAAGCGCATTTGTGCCGGCTGAAATCGCCGGGCTCGTAATAAAAAAGATGGAAGATAGAATGAGGTAAGGAGTGTTCACATAATGATGAGCAGAATTGAACAATTAATCGGCGAAATTGAAGAATATATCGACAGCTGCAAGTATCAGCCCCTCTCCAACAGCAAGATCGTAGTCAACAGGGACGAGCTGGAGGAGCTTTTGGTGGAGCTGCGCCTGCGCATCCCTGATGAGATCAAGCAGTATCAGAAGATCATCAGCAACCGTGACGCCATTATGAACGAGACCCGCCAGCAGGCGGATTCCATTCTGGCCCAGGCCACTGCTCAGACCAATGAGCTGATCAACGAGCATGAGATCATGCAGAAAGCATATGCCCAGGCCAATGAGATCATCGAACAGGCCAACCAGCAGGCCCAGCAGATTGTGGAGCAGGCAGTTGCCGATGCCAACGCAATCAGACAGAGCTCTGTCCAGTATACTGACGATATGCTAAAAAGCCTTCAGACCATCATCAGCCACTCCATGGAAGGCGCACAGGGCCGTTTTGACGCTTTTATGAACTCCATGCAGTCAAGCTATGATATCGTTTCCTCCAACCGCCAGGAGCTGACCGGAGCTGTTATACAGACCCCGGAAGAAGGAGAAATTGGGACAGCAGAATAAAGAAGATAACGGTGAGAAAGCTGTGCAGAGCTTTCCACCCGATGTAGTGCCGGATGGATAATCCGGCATTTTTTATGACGCTCTTTGTCTGAAAGACCCCGGATAATCCGCCGAAAGCGGTGGCAGCCCCGATCCACATTGCCCCTGAAATGCCGGAAAATGCTTCTGAGATGGCCTTGATCCCTGTGGTCATTTCCACAAGGCCCAAAAGAAGGGCCTTCTGTTCCGGCGCATTTATGGGAAGCTTTGTTATGTATAAGGCCAGAATGGAAAACAGCATGATGTATCCTCCGATCTTTACCATGACCTCGCAGGAATCCATCAGGCTGTCGTCAAAGGATTTGGCATTCTTTACAGGGACCGGAAGACAGGGAGAGGGTCCGCGGACCCCGTAAAATTTTCTGGCTGCCCAGGAAATGGGAAGTACGGGCAGGTAAATGGAGGCCAGAAGCTGCCAGACCGGCACAGCCGCCGGAAGGGCTAAGGCCCCGTAGCCTAAGAGGAACATGGGGCTTGGGTGGTTGCAGATGGCTAAGAGGTATTTTCCTTCCTTTTCCGTGATCCGCCTCTCATCCAGAAAATCGCTGCAGTTTCTGGCTCCCATGGGATAGCCGCAGAGAAGGCCGGAGATAAAGGCGTAGCTTCCTGCATTGGAGAGGCAGAAAAAACGCTTAAGGAGCCTTTTCACCGGAAAGATGAGAAGGGGGATGGCGTTTAGGGTCACAATGACATTGGAGCAGATCATAAAGGGCAGCAGAGTGGGGACCACCACAGAGCCCCAGAGAACCAGTCCGTTTCTGGCTCCGGCGGAAGCCGTGGAGGGCCAGAAGAGCAGCAGAAGAAGGGTGGCGACGGAAAGCAGGCGGAAAAAGGATTTTTTCATATGCACCTGAATAGATTGTTTTATACAATTATATGAAAAGGCATGGCTGATATGATGGTGATTCTTTTTCTCATTCTGATCCTCTCCGTTTTCCATGTGACCATGATCGACTATCTGTATAATAACCCTACCTATTACCAGCTGGATGCTTATACCTGGGAAAGCGACGATTTCAGAAGCTTAGAGCTGGGAAATATGGTGGCTAAGTGGGATTCCATAGATTATGATGCGCTGACGTCTCTCATGGTTGAACACCAGTACGATTTGACGAAGGTGGAGGAATCGGACTATCACACTGACCGGCTCCTGAAGGTGAAGCCGGCGGAATACCGGAAGCTGAAACAGGGCTATGAAATGATTTTAAAGGATTTGAAGTTTTTCCCCATTCCCCAAAATGTAAATCCCGGTTCCGAGGATATAACCTATGAAAACGGCTGGATGGACACCCGCACCTACGGCGGGGAACGGGGCCACGAAGGCTGTGACATCATGGGACCCGGCCATCCCAGAGGCTATTATCCGGTTCTGTCCATGAGCGACGGGGTGGTGGAAAAGGTAGGCTGGCTGGAACAGGGCGGCTGGCGCATCGGAATACGGGCTCCGGGCGGCGCTTATCTCTATTACGCCCATCTTTACGGCTACAGCAGGGAGTGGAAGGCAGGGGATAAGATAAAGGCCGGAGAGCTTTTAGGCTTTATGGGGGATACGGGCTACAGCAAGGTGGAGGGTACTACGGGAAACTTTGACGTTCATCTCCATGTGGGGATATATATCCGGACCGATCACAACGACGAAATGAGCGTAAATCCTTACTGGGTCTTAAAATATCTGGAGAAATACCGGTTGAAATATTCTTATTAGTATATTAAGATTGCTTACATAGACATGATACAGGAGCGAAAAGGTGAAAGAACTTAAGGTTTCGGAAGAATTTTTAAAGAGAATGAAGGACTTGTTAGGGGAAGAGGAATATCCGGCCTATTTGAAAAGCTTTGAGGAGGAGCCCTGTTACGGGCTGAGGGTGAATACCCTTAAAATCACTCCGGAAAGATTTCAGAAAATGACGGCCTTAAGGCTTACGGCCATTCCCTGGATTTATAACGGATTTTATTACAGCGGAGAGGACCGTCCGGCCAAGGACCCTTATTATTACGCCGGACTTTACTATCTCCAGGAGCCAAGCGCCATGACTCCGGCAAGCTTACTGCCGGTTGTTCCCGGAGACCGGGTCCTGGACTTATGTGCGGCTCCGGGTGGAAAGAGCACGGAGCTGGGCGTCAAGCTTCAGGGAAAAGGGCTTTTGGTTTCCAATGATATCAGCAATTCCAGGGCAAAGGCCCTGCTTAAGAATCTGGAGCTGTGGGGGATTGAAAATATCTGTGTCACCAGCGAAGAGCCAAAGCGGTTAAAAGAAACCTACGGCCGGTTTTTCAATAAGATCCTTGTGGATGCTCCCTGCTCCGGTGAGGGAATGTTCCGCAGGGATGCGGATATGGTAAAAAGCTATGAGGAGCATGGGCCGGAATATTATGCGGAAATACAAAAGGATATTGTGAGCCAGGCCGCGGACATGCTGGTTCCGGGCGGACTTCTCCTCTATTCCACCTGTACCTTTTCTCCCTGTGAGGATGAGGATATTATTCGGTGGCTTCTGGAAAACCGTAGGGAAATGGAGCTTTTAGAGCTTCCTCTGTTTGAGGGGGCCAGCGGAGGCATTGGACTTTCCGGCTGCCTGCGGCTCTTTCCTCATAGAATCAAGGGAGAAGGGCATTTTATGGCGCTGCTCAGGAAGAAAGACGGGGAAAAGGAAAGAACGGCTCATCAGGAAGAAGCGGCTTTTCCGGAAAGAACGGCTCCTCAGGAAAAAACGGTTTTGCCGGAAAGAACGGCCCCCCAGGAAGAGGTTATTTCACCGAAAGGAATGGCAGCCGCCAATAAGTCTTCCCATCTCCCCGGCGAGCTTTCCGATTTCCTCTCCATGGTCTTAAAGCCTCTGGAGCTTTCAAGGATTATGGTAAAGAATGATTTTGTCTACTACCTGCCGGAGCATTTCCCGGAGCGGGCAAAGGGACTGCGCTATCTGCGGACCGGCCTTTTGCTGGGGGAGATGAAGAAAGAACGTTTTGAGCCGTCACAGGCTCTTGCCATGGCCTTAAGGCCGGATCAGTTTAAACAGACCATTTCCTGGGAAAAGCAGGATGAACGGGTGATCCGCTATTTAAAAGGCGAGACGGTTTTCTTAAGTGAAGAGGAAGGAACAATAAAAGGCTGGTGCCTCGTGTGCGTGGACGGCTTCCCTCTGGGCTTTGCCAAAGGAAGGGGAGCAGCCTTAAAGAATAAATATTATCCGGGATGGCGGTGGCAGTGATGAAGGAAATCAGGCTTGATAAATATTTGTCAGAGATGGGGAAAGGCTCCCGGAGCCAGATCAAGGAAATGGCGAGAAAGGGAAGAATCGCCGTAGACGGCATTCCTGAAAAAAAGGCGGACCGGAAAATCAATCCGGCTGAGAATACGGTATCCTTAGACGGATTTCCCGTATCCTACGCGGAATTTGAATACTACATGCTCAATAAGCCCCAGGGCGTGGTGTCGGCTACGGAGGATTCCCGTTATGATACGGTAATAGACCTCATTGAGGACAGAAAGCGGGACGACCTCTTCCCTGTGGGCCGTCTGGACATCGATACGGAAGGGCTTCTTCTCATCACAAATGACGGAGATCTGGCCCATCAGCTTCTGTCCCCCAAAAAGCATGTGGACAAGGTTTATTTCGCCCGTATCGAGGGCCTGCTTCCCGGGGATGCGAAGGAACAGATGGAAAAGGGCCTTGTGTTAGAGGATGGGACTCCCACCCTTCCGGCCCGTCTGGAGGTGCTTGTCCCTGGAAATGAGGGAAAACTTTCTGAAATCCGCCTGACCATAAGGGAAGGAAAATTTCATCAGGTGAAACGGATGTTTGAAACCCTTGGGTGCAGTGTGGTATACTTAAAGAGGCTGTCCATGGGAAGTCTTATTCTGGACGAAGCATTAAAGCCGGGCCAGTACCGGCCGCTTTCAGAGGAAGAGCTTATGGAACTGAAAAGCCATGGAAAGGAAGACAAAAGCAGAACATGTTAGAAGAAAAGAAAGCAGTAATTTTTGATCTGGACGGAACACTGGTGGATTCCATGTGGATGTGGAAATCCATTGATGTGGAATTTTTAGGCAGCAGGGGATTTTCCTGCCCGGAGGACTTGCAGAAGGACATCGAGGGCATGAGCTTTTCGGAAACGGCCTTTTACTTTAAGGAACGTTTCCATTTAGAAGAAACCCTTGAGGAAATAAAAGCCATATGGACGGAAATGTCCATTGAAAAATACAGACATCAGGTTCCCTTAAAGCCGGGAGCCGGTGAATTTTTAAAATATATTGCAGGAAAGGGAATCCGGGCAGGAATTGCCACCAGCAACGGCAGACAAATGGTGGATGCGGTGATTGATTCCTTAAAAATCGGGCAATATTTTCAAGTAGTGGCAACCTCCTGCGAGGTGACCGCAGGAAAGCCTGCGCCGGATATTTATTTAAAGGTGGCAAAGGAGCTTTCTGTGACCCCGGACAGCTGTCTGGTATTTGAAGACGTTCCTGCCGGGATACTGGCTGGGAAGAGGGCCGGAATGACGGTCTGTGCCATTGACGATGAATTTTCCAGGGAAATGGAAGAGGAAAAGCGGAAGCTGGCCGACTACTTTATCTACGACTACCACCAGCTTTTAAGCAGAAACGGAGCGAGAGCATGATTCAGGATTATCTTCCCATCAGCCGGGCTGATATGAACATCAGAGGCTGGAAGCAGTGTGATTTTGTGTATGTCATCGGTGATGCCTATGTGGACCACCCTTCTTTCGGACATGCCATTATCAGCCGGCTTTTGGAGGCCCACGGATACAAGGTGGGGATCATTTCCCAGCCGGACTGGAAAGACCCAAAGAGCATTCAGGTGCTGGGAGAACCCCGTCTGGGCTTTCTGGTTTCCGCCGGAAACATGGATTCCATGGTAAACCATTACTCCGTTTCTAAAAAGCACCGGCAGCAGGATTCCTATACCCCCGGCGGTGTCATGGGAAAGCGCCCTGACTATGCCACAGTGGTCTACTGCAACTTAATCCGGTCGGTCTATAAGAAAGCTCCCATCATCATTGGGGGAATTGAAGCCAGCTTAAGGCGTCTGGCTCATTACGATTACTGGTCGGACCGCTTAAAGCATTCCATCCTCATTGATTCCCAGGCGGATTTGATTTCTTACGGCATGGGGGAAAAGTCCATTGTGGAAATTGCCGACGCTTTAAACAGCGGAATCGACATTAAGGATATCACCTTTATTGACGGAACCGTTTATAAGACAAACAGTCTGGATTCCGTGTACGATGCCCTGATGCTTCCGGCCTTTGATGAAATGAAAGAGGATAAGCTGGCCTATGCCAGAAGCTATTATATCCAGTATGGCAACACGGACCCTTTCATTGGAAAACGGCTGGCGGAGCCCTATAAGGATAACTTATTTGTGGTCCAGAACCCGCCTGCAAAGCCTCTTCCCGTGGAAGAAATGGATGAGGTTTACGCTCTGCCCTATATGAGAAGCTACCATCCGTCCTATGAGGAGCTGGGCGGCGTGCCGGCTGTCCGGGAGATCAAGTTCAGCTTAATCAGCAACCGTGGCTGTTTCGGCGCCTGCAGCTTCTGCGCCCTTACCTTTCACCAGGGCCGGATCATTCAGGCCAGAAGCCATGAGTCCCTGGTGGAGGAAGCTAAGCTTTTGACGGAGGAGCCGGATTTTAAGGGATATATTCACGACGTAGGCGGGCCTACGGCAGATTTCCGCAATCCTGCCTGTGAAAAACAGATGACAAAGGGAGCCTGCCCCAACAAACAGTGCCTGTTTCCTGAGCCCTGCAGGAATTTAAGGGCGGACCATACGGACTATATTGAGCTGTTAAGAAAGCTGAGAAGCCTTCCAAAGGTGAAAAAGGTGTTCATCCGTTCCGGCATCCGCTTTGACTACGTGCTGGCGGACAAGGAAAAAAAAATTTTAAAAGAGCTTTGCCAGTACCATGTCAGCGGCCAGCTGAAAGTGGCTCCGGAGCATGTGTCGGACAAGGTGCTTTCAAAAATGGGAAAACCCCGGAATAAGGTATACCGTCAGTTTGTGAAGGAATACAACGAAATGAACGGACGCCTTGGGATGAAGCAGTATTTAGTTCCCTACCTCATGTCCTCTCATCCGGGCTCCGGGCTTTCGGAGGCCGTTGAGCTTGCGGAATATTTACGGGATTTAGGATATATGCCGGAGCAGGTTCAGGACTTTTATCCAACCCCTTCCACCATATCCACCTGCATGTACTATACGGGATACGATCCCCGGACCATGGAAAAGGTCTATGTTCCCACAAATCCCCATGAAAAGGCCATGCAGAGGGCTCTCATCCAGTACCGGAACCCGAAAAACTACGATCTGGTTTTTGAGGCTTTAAAGCTGGCAGGACGGACCGATCTTATTGGCTTTGATAAAAAATGCCTGATCCGCCCAAGGACAGGAGCAGGAAGCTCATTTTCGGAGAATAAGAGCGGAAGAAATTACAGCGGCAAAAGCGGTCCGGCACATAAGGGAGAACGGCGGGAAAGCCAAAAGAAGACCATTCGGAATGTTCACAAAAAATCAGTAAAAAAATAAAAAGAAAAGAAGGATTCTATATGAAGATCGCGATTGTAACAGGCGGGTCTTCCGGCATGGGAAGAGAATTTATCATGCAGATTGCCGACCGTTTCAGCGGGATCGGCGAGATATGGGCCATTGCCAGGAGAAAATCCGCCATGGAAGAGTTATCTCCCCTTGTACCTGTAAAGCTTCGTACCTTTGCCCTGGATCTGACTGATGAAGAAAGTCTGGCAGAATTGCAGGAACTTCTGGAAAGGGAAAAGCCGGAGGTAAAATGGCTTGTCAATGCGGCAGGCTATGGAAAGATCGGACACATCGGCTCCGTAAGCATGGCAGAGGAAGCGGGAATGGTGGAATTAAACTGTAAGGCCCTTTGTGAGGTTACCCATATGGTTCTGCCCTATATGACGAAGAACAGCCGCATTGTCCAGTTTTCATCCACAGCCGCCTTTCTTCCACAGCCCAATTTTGCTATTTACGCGGCCACAAAGTCCTTTGTCTTAAGCTACAGCAGGGCTTTGAATGAGGAATTAAAGCCCATGGAAATTTATGTGACAGCGGTCTGTCCCGGCCCTGTGAAGACGGAATTTTTTGATATTGCAGAGACTACGGGAGTGATTCCTTTTTATAAGAGGATCGTAATGGCGGACCCAAGGAAGGTGGTGCGTCTGGCTCTGCGGGACAGCATGATGGGAAAGCCGGTGTCCGTATACGGACCGACCATGAAGCTTGTCCGGCTTTTGTGCAAGGTGCTTCCCCACAGCCTGATTCTACAGCTTATGGGAACGGTGTTACAGGAGAGAAAGGGCAGGTCATGCAGTCTTTAACCGTATCAAAAAATGAGGCAGGGCAGCGCCTGGATAAGCTTCTTGCCAAGTATTTGAACCTGGCGGGAAAAAGCTTTTTATATAAGATGATGCGGAAAAAAAACATCACCTTAAACGGGAAAAAATGCGACGGATCGGAAAAGCTGGCGGAGGGGGATGAGGTCCGGCTTTTCCTTTCCGATGAAACCATAGAGAAATTTTCCGAGATAAAGATTCCCACCGTAAAGAAAGTGGACTTAGCTATTATTTATGAGGACGAACACATCATTCTGGTAAATAAGCCCTCCGGCATGCTGTCCCAAAAGGCAAAGGAATCCGACGAATCCCTGGTGGAATATATGATCGACTATCTGCTTTCCACGGGCCAGCTGTCCCAGGAGCAGCTAAGGAGCTTCCGCCCCTCTGTCTGCAACCGTCTGGACCGGAATACCAGCGGCCTTGTGGTGGGCGGAAAGTCCTTAGCAGGCCTTCAGCTCATGTCCGCTGTTTTTAAGGACCGGACAATCCACAAATACTACCAGTGCGTGGTTCACGGACAGGTTACAGAGCGCCAGGTGATTACCGGCTATTTATCAAAGGATGACGCCGGAAACCAGGTGACCATCTATCAGCAGGATGGACCGGGAAGACTTCCCATTGTGACAGAGTATGAGCCTTTGGAACATTCCGGGGAATACACCCTTTTAAAGGTCACCCTGATTACCGGCCGGACCCATCAGATCCGTGCCCATTTGTCCTCCATCGGTCATCCCATTGTGGGGGACTATAAGTACGGGGATGAGAAAGTCAACGGAGAGGCAAAAATGCTTTACCATATAAGCTCCCAGCTTCTTCATTCCTATCAGGTCATATTCCCTCAGCTGCCGGAGCCATTATCCTACTTATCGGGCCGCACCTTTACGGCTCCTCTTCCTAAGCCTTTTTCAAAAATCTGCAGGGAATGGAGGTAGAGGTCTATGGGAACCTGGAATACAAGAGGACTTCGGGGCTCTACCCTTGAAGAGCTGATTAACCGCAGCAATGAAAGCTACCGGGAAAAGGGACTGGCCCTGATTCAGAAAGTCCCCACCCCCATTACCCCTATTTCCATTGATAAGGAAAGCCGCCATATCACTCTGGCCTATTTTGACCAGAAAAGTACGGTGGATTACATCGGAGCGGTTCAGGGGATTCCGGTCTGCTTTGATGCAAAGGAATGTGCAGCCAGCACCTTTCCACTGCAGAACATTCACCCTCACCAGATCGCCTTTATGGAGGAATTTGAAGAGCAGGGAGGGGTTTCCTTTATCATTTTGTCCTATACTCAGAAAAATGAAATCTATTATCTTCCCTTTGACCACATGAAGCATTTCTGGGACAGGATGGAAGAGGGAGGGCGGAAAAGCTTTACCTACGAGGAGGTGGACAAAGCCTGGAGAATCCGCAGCCACAGGGATATTTTTGTCCACTATCTGGAAATGATTCAGAAGGATTTGGAGAGAAAAGATTGACAATCCCCCATTTTTCCCCTATAATAGGCTACACGTTATTGAATTATCACTTTACTACATAAAAGCAAATAAAAACGGTAAACTGTGAAAAGAAATTTCTTGAGGTTTTTCTGAATGAAAAAGCTGGCAGAAGTCGGAGGGCGTTATGGCAAATAAACTGTTACATACACCGGACGGAGTCCGGGATATCTATGGAGTGGAATGTACGAGAAAGGCTGTGGTACAGGAGAAGATGTTAAGCGTTTTTCATCTTTGCGGATACCAGGACATTGAAACTCCAACCTTTGAATTTTTTGACATCTTTAACGAGTCCCGCGGAAGCGTCAAGGCAAAGGAGATGTTTAAGTTTTTTGACCGGGATAACCACACTCTGGTGCTTCGTCCCGATGAGACGCCTGCCATTGCCAGATGCGCGGCAAAGTATTTTCTGGATGAGGATATGCCCATCCGTCTCTGCTATATGGAGAGGACCTTTATCAACAATTCCAGCTATCAGGGCAGGCTAAAGGAAGCCAGCCAGACAGGCGTGGAGCTGATCGGAGACGACTGCGCAGACGCAGACGGAGAGATTCTGGCTATGGTGATCCAGGCCTTAATGGCGGCGGGCCTTACGGAATTCCAGGTGGAGCTGGGAGAAGTGGACTTTTTCAAAGGACTTTTGGAAGAAGCCGGCATGGACGGAGAGCAGGAAGAGGCCTTAAGGGAGCTGATAGAAAACAAGAACTTTTTCGGCGTGGAGGAGCTGGTCATGTCCCAGCCCATTTCCCAGGAATTAAAGCAGGTATTTTTAAAGCTGCCGGAGCTTTTCGGCTCTCTGGAGCAGATACAGGCGGCAAAAGAGCTGACTGCCAATCCCCGGGCTATCCGGGCCATTGAGCGGCTGGAGGAGGTAAACCGGATTCTGGCCTCTTACGGCCTTTCGGATTATGTTTCCTATGATCTTGGCATGCTGAGCCAGTACCAGTATTATACAGGCATTATATTTAAGGCTTACACCTACGGAACCGGAGACTATATTGCCAACGGAGGAAGATACGATAAGCTTCTGGAGCAGTTCGGAAAGGATTCTCCTGCCGTGGGCTTCGGAATCTCCGTGGATGAGCTTCTTCTGGCCCTTTCCAGACAGAAGATAGAAACCAGGGTTCCAGTGACCAACACCATGATCCTTTACGAGCAGGAATCAAGGGAAAAGGCCATACAGCTTGCGGACCATTTCCGTAAAACCGGAATGGCCGTCCAGCTGCAGCTGAAAACTGAGGCGCGGTCCATGGAGGCTTACCAGGCCTACGCAGCCCGCAGAGATTTAAACAACCTGCTTTATCTGGATCAGGAAGGCTTTTCCGTGAAGGTCACCAATCTGATTCTGGACCGGACGGATGAAATCCCGTTATCGGAATACTTAAAATAATCGGAGGGACCTATGAGATATCTTACATTTGCCCTTGCCAAGGGGCGTCTGGCAAAGCAGTCACTGGAAATATTTGAAAAAATCGGGATCACCTGCGAGGAAATGAAGGACAAGGATTCCAGAAAGCTGATTTTCACCAATGAGGAACTGGGAATGCGGTTTTTTCTGGCAAAGGCCAGCGATGTTCCCACTTACGTGGAGTACGGAGCCGCTGATATCGGCGTGGTGGGAAAGGATACCATTCTGGAAGAGGGAAGAAAGCTCTATGAGGTCATGAACCTGGGAATCGGAAACTGCCGCATGTGCGTCTGCGGCCCTCAGTCTGCGGGAGAGCTGCTAAAGCATCACGAAATGATCCGCGTGGCCACTAAATATCCGGCCATTGCAAAGGACTATTTTTACAATAAAAAGCATCAGACCGTGGAAATCATCAAGCTGAACGGCTCCATTGAGCTGGCGCCCATTGTAGGGCTTTCCGAGGTCATCGTGGACATTGTGGAGACAGGCGCCACCTTAAAGGAAAACGGGCTCACCGTATTGGAGGAGATCTGCCCCCTTTCCGCCAGAATGGTGGTAAACCAGGTGAGCATGAAACGGGAAAACGACAGGATCACAAAGCTGATCCGGGATCTTCGCAATTTACTGCAGGAGGAAAACCAATGAGGATCATTCAATTAGATGAAGCTTCCAGACAGAACATTCTTGCCGATCTCTTAAAGAGAGATCCCAATAACTATACCGCCTACGCTGATACGGTACAGACGATTGTAGAAACCGTAAAGCGGGACCGGGACGCTGCCGTATTTGCCTACACAAAGGAATTTGACAAGGCGGATATAAATGCGGAAAACATCCGGGTGACCGGCCAGGAAATCGAAGAGGCCATGAAGGAAGTGGAGCCAGGGCTTTTGGAGGTCATGAAGAAATCCATGAAGAACATCCGGCAGTTTCACGAAAAGCAGCGCCAGTACAGCTGGTTTGACAGTAAGCCCGACGGAACTATACTGGGCCAGAAGGTCACTGCCCTGGAAAGCGTGGGCGTATACGTTCCCGGCGGCAAGGCTGCTTATCCCTCCTCTGTATTGATGAACATTATCCCGGCAGAGGTGGCGGGAGTGGACCGCATCGTCATGGTAACCCCTCCGGGAAAGGACGGAAAGGTCAATCCGGTGACCTTAACGGCGGCCCATTTAGCAGGAGCCACGGAGGTCTATAAGGCAGGGGGAGCCCAGGCAGTTGCAGCCCTTGCCTTTGGAACAGAATCCATACCCAGAGTCAACAAGATCGTGGGGCCGGGAAATATTTTCGTGGCACTGGCGAAAAAGGCGGTTTACGGCCATGTGAGCATAGACAGCATCGCAGGACCCAGCGAAATTTTAGTCCTTGCCGATGAAAGCGCCAATCCCCGTTTTGTAGCGGCGGACTTGCTGTCACAGGCGGAGCACGATGAGCTGGCTTCCTCGATTTTAGTGACCACCAGCATGGAGCTGGCGGAGAAGGTGTCGGAGGAAGCGGAAAAGTTCACTGAGCAGCTTTCCCGGTCTGAGATCATCAGAAAATCTCTTGACAATTACGGATATATTCTGGTAGCGGATACCATGAAAGAAGCCGTATCCATTGTCAATGATATCGCTCCGGAGCATTTGGAAATTGTAACGAAAAATCCCTTTGAGGACATGACCAGAATTCACAATGCAGGCGCCATCTTTATCGGGGAATACAGCTCCGAGCCCTTAGGGGATTACTTTGCCGGACCAAATCACGTGCTGCCCACCAACGGCACAGCCAGATTCTTCTCCGCCTTAAGCGTAGATGATTACGTGAAGAAATCCAGCATCATCTATTATTCGAAAGAAGCGCTGGAAGAGGTCCATAGGGACATTGAAGCCTTTGCTGAGGCGGAGCACTTGACCGCTCATGCCAATTCCGTAAGGGTGCGGTTTGAATAAAAGAAAGGGAGAAAGCGAAAGATGGGAAGAAGTGCAGACATATCGCGGGTAACCCGTGAAACAGATATCCGGATGAGCCTTGACTTAGACGGCAGAGGAAAGACAGAGATCACCACAGGAATCGGCTTTTTTGACCACATGCTGAACAGCTTTGCCCGCCACGGCTTTTTTGACTTATGCCTTACCGTAAAAGGGGATTTAGAGGTGGACACCCACCATACCATTGAGGATACGGGCATTGTTTTGGGAACCGCAATCAAGCAGGCCCTTGGGGATAAAAGGTCCATAAAAAGATATGGCAGCATCCTGCTTCCCATGGATGAAACCTTAATCCTCTGTGCCATTGACTTATCCGGCAGACCCTATTTAAGCTATGACGTCCCTTTGACCGTGGAACGGGTGGGAGATTTTGAAACGGAGATGGCAAGAGAATTTTTCTATGCCGTATCCTATGCTTCGGAAATGAATCTTCATATCAAAAGGCTTTCCGGGGAAAATAACCATCATATCATTGAGGGGATGTTCAAGGCCTTTGCAAAGGCCCTGGATGAAGCAACCCTCCCTGACCCCAGGATAGCAGGCGTACTGTCCACCAAAGGAACATTATAAAAGGAGAATCCATATGCAGCTTTACCCAGCGATTGATTTAAAAAACGGAGAGTGTGTCCGTTTAAGACAGGGGGAATTTAAGGAGATAACCGTCTATTCCCATGAGCCGGAGCAGGTGGCGGCCCAATGGCAGTCCCAGGGAGCCACATTTCTTCATCTTGTGGACTTAGACGGCGCTCTGGCCGGTCATTCCGTAAATGAAAGGGTGATTAAAAGAATTGTAGACACGGTTTCCATACCGGTTGAAATCGGCGGCGGCATCCGCAATGAGGCTGCCGTTGATGCCATGCTTTCCTTAGGCGTCCGCCGGGTCATTATCGGAACAAAGGCCGCGGAAAATCCGGAATTTATCGGAGAAATGGTGAGAAAATTTGGAGCGGAACGGATCGTGGCCGGCATTGATGCAAAGGATGGAATGGTGGCGGTGGAAGGCTGGGAGAAAATCAGCAACTTATCTGCCTCCGGGCTTTGCAGCCGCATGAAAGACCTTGGAGTCTTGCATATTGTATACACAGACATATCCAGAGACGGAATGCTGACAGGGCCCAATGTGGCCTATACGAAGAAGCTGACAGAGGATACGGGAATGGATATTATCGCCTCCGGAGGAATGTCTTCCATGGAGGATTTAAAACAACTTTACGAGGCAGGCGTTCATGGAGCGATCATCGGAAAAGCGCTTTATGAAAAACGGATCGATTTAAAAGAAGCCATAGAAGCCTTTGAAAAGCAGGACCATCAGGGGAGGAAATGATGATGGAGTGTAAAAAAGTAATTGCAGGCTTTGGAATCCGGGACGGAAAAGCGTTCCGGCTTGATGATTTAAAGACATGTTATGAAAAAGATATTTTGGAGCTGGCCTGCTTTTTTGGGGACAGCGGAGCCGATGAGCTTTTTCTCCGGGATTTATCAGAGTCTGAGGAAGACCATGAAAGGACCATCGGCCTGATGAAGGAGATTGCAAGGCTTTCAGACGTTCCCATGGCTGTGGGCGGAAGGGTGAAGCGTCTGGAAGACGTAAAGAAGTACCTCTACGCAGGGGCAAAGGCGGCCTTTCTCGATGTGAGCCTGGAAGAGAATGTGGACCTGATGAAGGAGGCGGCCGACCGGTTCGGGGATGATAAGATTTACGCTTATTTACCTGACAGCTCCTATTTAAAAAGCACAAAGGAATATGCCCAGCTTGGCGCTTCGGTCATGGTTCTGGGAGATATCAATGTAACAGAGGAAACGCTTCAGGAAATTTTTGCCTGCGAGGAAGTGTTTTTGCTTACAGGAATAGCCGGAGAGATGATGCTTTGTTCCTCTGCCCTTGAGATGGAAAATGTGTCCGGGATGATCGGAATTTTTGATGGGGACGCCAGCGCCATGGTTTTTAAGCAGGAGCTTAAAAGTCAGGGGATCAAGGTGGATACCTTTGAAAGCAGGGTGGATTTCAGCCGGTTTAAGCTGAATTCCGACGGTCTCATTCCCGTCATTACCCAGGATTACCGGACAGGGGAAGTGCTGATGCTGGCTTACATGGATGAGGCGGCATTCCAGGAAACCTTAAAAACCGGCCGCATGACCTATTACAGCAGAAGCCGCAAAAGCCGCTGGCTGAAAGGAGAGACCTCCGGCCATTTCCAGTACGTCAAGTCCCTTTCCTTAGACTGTGACAATGACACGCTGCTGGCAAAGGTCAACCAGATCGGTGCAGCCTGCCACACAGGAGCAAAAAGCTGCTTTTATCAGGAACTGGTAAAGAAAGAATGGAAGGAATCCAATCCCTTAAAGGTATTTGAAGAGGTGCTGGAGGTAATTCTTGACCGGAAAGTAAACCCGAAAGAGGGCTCCTATACCAATTATCTCTTTGACAAGGGGCTTGATAAGATTTTAAAGAAACTGGGGGAAGAGTCGACGGAAATCATCATTGCCGCCAAAAATCCCAATCCTGAAGAAGTGAAATATGAAATATCCGATTTTTTGTATCATATGATGGTTTTAATGGCCCAAAAGGGCGTGACCTGGGAGGACATTACCAGAGAGCTGGCAAACCGTTAGGAATTAAGATTACAGATCAAAACGCCGGGAAGGGTTTCCAAGCCCCGGCGTTTTTCCGATTTCTGTTAATTTTAATGGAAAAGCGGCCGATATAAAATTATGGTGTGGGATTTAAAGCATAAATCCTACTTTCCAGGTAAAACCTAAAAGAAACTTGAGTAATAAAAAATGCAGAAAAAGAGGCGAACATATTATGTCAGAAGTATTAAATCATTTTTTTAAGTATATTTCCTATGATACCCAGTCAAAGGATGGGATGGAAGCCGTCCCAAGCACGGAAAAACAGCGGATACTGGCCGAGGAGCTGGCAGCCGAGCTTCAGGCCATGAAAGCGGAAAATGTGGTTGTGGACGAACACAGCTACGTCTATGCCACCATACCTGCCACCATGGAAAAATCTGTTCCTGTCCTGGGCTTTATCGCCCATATGGACACTTCTCCGGCCTATTCCGGAGCAGGGGTAAAGCCCCAGATTGTGAAAAATTATGACGGCGGAGACATTCTCATGAACCGGGAAACAGGCCTGACCATGAGATGCGTTGATTTTCCTGACCTTTTAAAATATAAGGGGCAGGATATTATCACCACAGACGGAACCACGCTTCTGGGAGCCGATGACAAGGCCGGAGTGGCCGAAATCATGACCATGGCGGAGTATTTGCTGTCCCATCCGGAAATCCCCCACGGAACCATCCGCATCGGCTTTACGCCTGATGAAGAGGTGGGCCGGGGCTCTGACTTCTTTGACGTAAAGGGCTTTCATGCCGACGTGTCCTATACGGTCGACGGCGGAGGTTTGGGGGAGCTGGAATATGAGAATTTCAACGCTGCTTCCGCAAAGGTCATGATTCACGGCTCCAGCATTCATCCCGGCTCCTCCAAGGGCAGAATGAGAAACGCCCTTTTGATAGCGATGGAATTTCACAATATGCTTCCTGCCGCGGAAAATCCCATGTATACAGAAGGGTATGAGGGCTTTTACCATCTGGACGGCTTGAGCGGAACAGTGGAAGAGGCCCGTATGGAATATATCATCCGGGATCACAGCAAGGAAAAGTTTGAAGCCAAAAAAGGATTCATGGAGCGGGTTGCCGGATATTTAAACGACCGGTATCCGGCAGGAACCGTGGAGTTGGTCTTAAAAGACAGCTACTACAACATGAAAGAAAAAATCGAACCCCACATGTACCTGATCGATATCGCCAAGGAAGCCATGGAGGAAATCGGAATAGAGCCTATTATTACGCCTATCCGGGGCGGCACCGACGGAGCACGTTTGTCCTATGAAGGACTGCCCTGCCCCAACCTGTGCACAGGCGGCTACAACTTCCACGGAAAGTTCGAATTCATACCGGTTCAGTCCATGGAAAAGGTGGTTGAGCTTCTCATTAAGATCGTGGGAAAATTCGCAGAAAGATAATGATCATCAGGATTTGCACGGCAGCGCTTTCTCCGGGCAGGATGCCAGACTCTTTTTTGCTATTGACAATTCCGCGGACCGGAATATAATAGTTATAGATGCAACTGTTGCACGTGCAATAATTGAATAAATAACTATTATGGAGAAACAAAGATGAAAAACCTGTTGTCCTATGCGAGAAAGTATAAAAAGGAATTTATCCTGGCAGTCATCTGTATTGAGGCGGAGACCGTATTTGAGCTGATCATACCCATGATTATGGCCGATATCATTGACGTGGGCGTGGCAACCGGCAATAAGGGCTATATTCTCCTTAAAGGCTTTCAAATGGTATTCTTTGCAGTCGCCTCTCTCTTTCTGGGCCACGCCTGTGCCCGGTATACCGCGATCTGCGGAAACGGCGTCGGCGCCCAGATCCGAATGGCGGAATTTAAGAAAATGCAGACTTATTCCTTTGCAAACACCGACCGTTTCAGCACCCCTTCCCTTGTAACAAGGCTCACAAGCGATATTACCACCATCCAAAATTCCATTACCAATGGAATGCGCCCCGGCTTTCGCTCTCCTGTCATGATGCTGACGGCGGTAATTGTTTCTTTCCGTCTGAACGCCCGGCTGGCCCTGGTCTTTTTAGTTGCAGCCCCCATTCTTGCCGCTATCTTATTCGCCATCATCAAAAATGTAAGACCTCTCTACGGGAGAATGCAGGGAGCCATTGACCTGGTAAACCGCACCATACAGGAAAACCTTATCGCTATCCGCGTGGTAAAAGCCTATGTCCGGGGCGATCATGAAATAGAAAAGTTCGGGGAGGTAAACGAAAATCTCCGGAGTTCCTCGGAAAGGTCCTTTTCCCTGGCGGCCTTAAACATGCCCGCTTTCCAGTTCGTCATGTACGGCACCATATTGAGCATCCTGTGGTTCGGCGGAAATATGGTTGCGGTGGGAGGCATGAAGGTGGGTGCTCTCACCAGCTTTTTAAGCTATGTGCTCCAGGTCCTCAATTCCCTGATGATGTTTTCCAATGTATTCCTTTTGTTCACCCGTTCCCTGACCTCATGGAAAAGAATTTCCCAGGTCCTGGAGGAGGAGCCCTTAATCAACGATGACAGGGCAACGGATATTTCTGTCACAAGAGGCGATATCCGCTTTGAAAACGTGTATTTTAAATACAAGGAAAGCGCGAAGGAGTACGTGCTTTCCGATATCTCCTTTGAAATCAGCCAGGGCCAGACCGTGGGCATCATCGGCCAGACAGGAGCGGCCAAAAGCACTCTGGTGCAGCTCATTCCCAGGCTTTATGAGGCTACCTCCGGCAATATTTACATTGACGGTCATCCCATATATGAATACACCCAGGCCCATTTGAGGGATTCCATTGCCATGGTGCTGCAGAAAAACACCCTTTTTTCCGGCACCGTAAAGGAGAACCTTTACTGGGGAAAAGAAAATGCCACGGATGAAGAAATAGAACGGGCCTGCGCCATTGCCTGCGTAGACGAATTCATCGGCCGTCTGGACCATGGCTACGATACGGAGCTGGGCCAGGGCGGCGTCAATGTTTCCGGCGGCCAGAAGCAGCGCCTTTGCATTGCCAGAGCCATTCTAAAGGAGCCCAAGGTTCTGATTTTAGACGATTCCACCAGCGCCCTTGATACGGCCACTGAGGCAAAGATCAAAGAGGGCCTGGAAAAAGCTCTTCCGGACATGACTAAAATCATCATCAGCCAGAGGATTTCCTCTGTCATGTACGCCGACCAGATCATCATCCTTGACGACGGGAAAATTAATGAGATCGGAACTCATGAAGAGCTGCTGGCTCATAACGAAATTTATCAGGACATTTATTATTCCCAGCAGAAAGGAGGTATCCAGGAGTCATGAGAGGTTCAGGATATGTAAAACCCCAAAACACCAGGAGAACCATTCTTCAGCTTTTAGAATATTTAGGCCACCACAAATTTTCCATGCTGCTCATTGCAATTTTAGTCAGTATCAGCGCATTTTCAGGGATTTTAGGAACCTATTTATTAAAACCGGTCATAAATGAATACATTCTGCCGGGAAATATTCCCGGACTGATCCGGATGATCGTTGTCATGGGGCTGGTCTATCTGGCTGGAGCCGCTTCCTGTCTCCTTTACAACCGGATGATGGTTCACGTTTCCCAGCAGGTGGTCAGCGAAATCCGGACGGATTTATTCCGCCATACCCAGAAGCTGCCCTTAAATTACTTTGACACCCGCACCCATGGAGAGCTGATGAGCCATTTTACCAACGATGTGGACACCATTTCCGAGGCCTTAAACAACAGCTTTACCCTGCTCATCCAGAGCTTTATAACCTCTGTGGGAACTGTCGTCATGCTGATTCTGCTGGACTGGCGGCTGTCCCTTATTGTCATTGTTTTCCTCCTTTTCATGCTGGCTTACATCCGCCGCAACGGAAGCTTAAGCAAAAAGTACTTTGTGGAACAACAGAAAAACCTGGGCAATATCAATGGCTTTGTGGAGGAGATGGTAGAAGGACAGAAGGTGGAAAAGCTTTTTCGCCATGAAAACCAGGATTATGAAAAATTCTGCGGGCTGACGGAAAAGCTCAGGGTATCCTCCACCATGGCGGCCACCTTTACGGGAATTACCGTTCCTACCATCGTTTCTCTCTCTTACGTCAATTATGCCATTTCTGCCTGCGTGGGCGGATTGTTTGCACTGTCAGGCCTCATTAATATGGGAACCCTGGCCTCTTATCTCGTTTATGTGAGACAGAGCGCCATGCCCATGAACCAGTTTACCATGCAGATAAACTTCCTCATGGTGGCTCTTGCCAGCGCCGAAAAGATCTTTTATATGATGGGAGCGGAGCCGGAAATTGATGAGGGGAACGTAACCCTAAGCAGGGTAACCCTAGAGCCTGACGGCAGCTTAAAAGAGGCGGAGGTCTATACCGGTTCCTTTGCCTGGAAGGTTCCTGATCAGGATCAGGGTTACCGCCTGGTTCCCTTAAAGGGAGATGTCCGTTTCCATGATGTGGTATTTGGCTATACTAAGGGAAATACCATTCTAAACGGCATCAGCCTCTACGCAAAGCCCGGCCAGAAAATTGCCTTTGTGGGGTCCACCGGAGCGGGAAAAACTACCATCATCAATCTTATCAACCGTTTTTATGAATTAAACAGCGGAATGATCACCTATGACGGAATCAATATTCAGAACATAAAAAAGGATGATTTAAGGCGCTCCATTTCCCTTGTCATTCAGGATACCCATTTGTTTACGGGAACCATTGCCGACAACATCCGGTACGGAAGGCTGAATGCGTCGGACGAAGATGTGCTGGCCGCCGCAAGGATTGCCAACGCGGATTCCTTTATCCGCCGTCTTCCAAACGGATACGACACCCTGCTGGAAGGCGACGGCAGCAACTTATCCCAGGGACAGAGGCAGCTGATCGCCATTGCCAGGGCGGCCATATCCCAGCCTCCGGTTCTGGTCATGGATGAAGCCACCAGCTCCATTGATACCCGGACGGAAAAGCTCATTGAAAAAGGCATGGATGCCCTTATGAAAGACCGGACGGTTTTCGTCATCGCCCACAGGCTTTCCACGGTCCGGAATTCCAACGCGATTCTGGTTCTTGAAAAAGGGGAAATCATTGAACGGGGCAGCCATGAAGAGCTGCTTTTGGAAAAGGGAAAATATTATCAGCTGCATACCGGCCAGTTTGAATTAGAATAATGAGGTGAAATACATGAAACAGCAAAGTGTAAGAGAGCTTTTCATCCGGGAAGAAAAGGCCAGAAAGCAAATCATCGCCCCGCTCCTGTCAAATCTGGGCTTAACGCCGGGACAGGGGCAGGCCAGGATTCTATACAATCTTCTGCAAAAGGACCATATCACTCAAAAGGAGCTTGCGGATAAATGCGGCATTGAAACCGCCACCATGTCCAGGAATATAGACAAACTGGAGGACATGGGATTTCTCCTCCGGGAAAATAACCCGGACTGCAGGCGGTCCTTTCTGATCGTCCTTACGGAAAAGGGAATCATTGAGGCTGAGGAGATAAAAAAGGTCTTCCGCCATTTTGAGGAGCTTGTCTGCGACGGGATGACAGAGGAAGAAATAAATATATTCTGCAAGGTGCTGACAAAGATGTGTGAAAATCTGGAATCTTATAAAAATCCCGGGGTGTAGGGGAATTATGAATCAGAATCTGCTGCTGCAAAAAGCCTGTTGTTTTAACAGGCTTTTTTGTAATACAAAATTACATCCAAAGCAGAGGCTGTCGGATGGCTGCATTCCGCCTGGCTTCTTCATCCTCTGATTCAAAGGGCAGGCTTTCATACAGCCGGATCAGTTCAGGGATTCCCAGCCGGCATCCGGCGAACACCATGAAAGAGGCTCTTGCCGGAAAAGCGTCAAAATGGGCGATATCCTGAGAATAGGGCCACCTGCTTTTATCAGTTACATAGGGAAAGAGAAAATCAACCGCTTTCCGGATGCTTCTGCCTTCCGGATCCTCATAATTCCATAAATCGTCTTCCGGCGCGGAGAGCACGTGGCAGATTGTGACTAAGTTGTCCACGATAAAGATGGAATAATTATAGGGCTTTGTCCGGGCCAGCTCCCGGGGGAAAGAACCGTCCGTATTCATCTGCTTTAAAAGCACTTTCTTATAATGTTCCCGGCAGAATCCTGCCATTATCTCATTATCCGTAAACAGGGAGAAAACTGCAGCCTGCATGAAAAAGCAGACGCTGTGGTTATTGTCCGTATTCATCTCTTCAATTCCATTCTCATCCGTAAGCATCCAGCCTAAATACCGGGAAAACCACTTCTTAAGTCCCTGATAAATGAAATCCGTCATGAAAGGACTGCTGCCCAGGGCCTGAACTGCAAAGGGGATATCCGCCAAATGGATGGTGTCAATGATGCCGATGCCCCGCCCGGTGCAGATTCCGGGAATTGCCTGGGCATAGGAAAGATTGGGATTCATCTTCGTATCCTCATCCAGAAAAAATTCTTTGAGAATCCGGACACTGTGCCGTGCAAACCGTTCCTCCTTTGTCAGCACATAGGCATATGCAAGATTGACGGCAAAGGTGCGCATCCGGCGGAGAATTATGCGGTGTTTATTGAAATTGTCCGGGTTGCTTTCTCCGTCCCGGCGGATATAGGGGAGCCCGTCGGCGGAATCAGGATCGGGCCACCAGTAATCGCCGTTTGAACAGTAATCGTGTATGGTGCCCGGAGTTCTGGGACAGAGCGCATCGGTGATGTGGGGGATGGGGGCAGTTAGAGCAAATTCCGCTTTCTGGAGAATCTTTTCTTTGCTGATGTCATCCAGACTGGAAGAAATGGAATAGGACTTTGGATAAGTGATCATGATATGTACCTCATTTCTGATTTTGATTTCCTGTTTTGTGTTCCTGTCATACTTTCAGTTTACGCCAGTAAGGGAGAAAAACCAATGGTCAAAATTCAGAAACAATAGGCAATTCAAAAAATTGTCAATGTTTTTAAAAAAAGCTTATATACGGAATCGGATTCTTTCGATAAGATATAGACGGGGAGAGGGGGAGGTACGCTTATGAAAAACAGATCTAAGGTATATTTATGGATGTTTTTATCCTATGTGGGGATTCTTTCGGTTCCCATTCTTTTGGGAATCGTAATTTACGGCTATACGTCTGCGTCGGTGCGCCGGCAGGCGGAGAAGCTGAATACAAGTCTTTTGATGATGGTGCAGAGAGATTTGGATAAGGAGATTGACAATATTCAGAAGATTTCTGCAAGGATGGCATTGGATAACAATGTGCAGATGGCCAGCAGGGTGAAAAAGGATTTCGGCAGTGAGGATCAGCTGACCCTTTACCATCTGTTTAATGACTTACAGGCCATTGCCATGTCGGAAGAGTTTATTGAAGATGTTTTTGTCTATTTCAACAACACTCAGAAGGTTTCCTGCATTAACGGCAGTATGTCCTCGGATATGTACTATGACCTTTATTATAAAAGTGAGGACTTTCCATTTGAAAAATTCAAGGATTACATGAGCCGTTTTCATTATAACGATGTGCTGTCCATTCATAAAAAATCAGGAGGCGATGTTCTGGTTTTCACCATGACGATTTTATATTCTGACATAGGCGAAAGATCGGCCACCATCGGAATTGCCGTAGATTATGAGAGTATAAGACAGAGGCTGGTATCAATGAAATGGGCCGATGGCATGAATGTTCTGGTTATTGATGAAAATAACATGAGAATCTGCGCCGATGAGGGAAACGAGGAAAGCCAGAGCCTGACATATGAGGGGCTGACCGCCGGAAACCATGTGGTAAAAGACGGCGGGGGAAAGCCATACATTATCTCTGCCTTTGACTCGAATAAAACCGCCTGGAAATATGCGGCCATCACTCCTATGGCCCTGATTGACGGAGAAGCGAAAGAAATTCAGAGAATCGCGGTGCTGGGACTGTTTCTCTGCGTCATCACAGGATTTGCCATTTCCGGATATTTAACAAAGAAGAATTATAATCCGGTAAAAATGCTTCTGGAGACCATGAAAAACCATGGAGGCCGGGAAATAGAAACAAATGAGAATGAATATCAGTGGCTGAACAGTCAGATCAATCTGTTTTTTCAGAAACAGGTGAACACAGAACGCCTCTTATGCTCCAACAGGAAGAGCCTGAAGAATTATTATCTGATCCAGCTGCTTCAGGACTATTATGACGGCAGGCCCATGGAACCTTATGGGATTGAACTGAAATTGGATTATAATGTGGTAATCCTGTTTGAATCCGATGCAAAGAAGGAAGACATTGAGGAAAATGCCTTGCAGAAATTCGTGATCACCAATGTGTTTAAAGAGATGTGCTTAAAATATTTCTACGTGGAAATGGTGGAAATCGGCGAACGGGTGGCGGCTGTTGTCAATCTTCCCACAGGAGAGAGCCAGTATATTCAGGTGCTGAAAGAGCTGGCTGAAAACCTTCAGCAGATGACAGAGGATTCCTTTGGATTTGTCAGCAAAATCTTTATCGGCTCCATTTGCAGGGGACTGGATGGAATTCATCTGTCATACCAGCAGGCTTATGATATGGAGGAATATTTAAACTTGCTGGATACCAGCTTTGTCATCTACGATGAGGTGAAAAATATTCAGCCGGAATACGACTACCCTGTGGACCTGGAAGAGAAAATTATCAATGCCATGAGGGTGGGGGACAGCCGGCAGGCCATAGAGACCATGCGCCGGGTTTTCGATATGAATTTAGCCGGGCAGGTATCCGCAAATATCTACCGCTGCCTGATTTATGATATGATTGGAACCCTTTTAAAGGGGGCAAACTCCGGCGGTTACCGGGAAGCGGCCAGGGAACTGGATCTGCCGGATCAGAAAGCCCTTGGACCGGTGGAAGAGGTTAAGAAACAGTTTGAGACTCTTCTGGTTCAGATTTGCACAAAGGTGACGGAGCTTCAGAAAGAGACCAGCCAGGACAAAACTCTGAGCAAAAGCGTACAGAGGTATATTCAGGAGAATTACATGGATCCGGATTTAAACATTTCCATTACCAGCCAGCATTTTGACATGACGCCGGCCTATCTTTCTTCCATATATAAAAAGCAGACCGGCGGCAGCCTGCTGGATTATATCAATACAGTGCGGATTGAGCATGCAGAACAGTTTTTAGAAAAAGGAATGAGCGTGGTGGAGGCTGCGGAGCGGACCGGTTTCCGGGACAGCGGCACCTTTATCCGGGCCTTTAAGAAGAAAAAAGGAATCACTCCCGGGCAGTTAAAGAAGAAAATTTAAAGAAAACACAATTGACTTGAAAAAATGCAAATGGAAATCAATGATTTTGCTCATGAAGTTTGGCTTTTTTCTATATCTTTTTCGGCTTGGGCGATGCTATCATGATGGCACAGACGGCAAACGGCAATAAGCCGGGAGGCGGAAAAACAAAAACGAAAGGAAAGAACAGGGAATGAAAAAGAGAAGGTTATCATTACTGCTGACTGCTGCCATGGTGGCGGGAACCTTAGCCGGATGCGGTTCGGCAAAGGAAACAACCGGAACCACAGCGGCAGCGGCGGCCACAACGGCAGCCACAGAAGCAGAGACAAAAGCGGCGGGGGCGGAGGAGACGGCAGCTCCGGTAGAATCTGTCTATCCATTGGGATCAGGAGGACAGCTGCAGTACTGGTGTGAACTGACAACCACAGTTTCTTCCAATTATGCGAATTTAGGAGATACCCCATTCGGAAAGGGCTGGATGGAGCGCACAGGAGTGGATATCCAGTTCCTGCATCCGCCGGCAGGGCAGTTAAAGGAACAGTTCAGCCTGATTTTAGCAGACGGAAACCTGCCTGATTTGATGGAATACAACTGGGTAACGGATTATCCGGGCGGGCCGGAGAAAGCCATCAAGGACGGAGTGATCCTGCCCTTAAATGACATCATCGACAAGTACTGCCCCAACTTAAAGGCATATTTAAAGGCAAATCCGGATATTGACCGCATGATAAAGACAGATGACGGAAATTACTATTCATTTCCATTCATCCGCGGCGATGACAGGCTGTTAAATACCATCGGCTTAATGCTCCGTGCCGACTGGCTGACAGATTTAGGGCTGGAAGTCCCTGAGACGATGGATGACTGGCATACGGTTCTGACCGCTTTTAAGGAGAAAAAGGGAGCGGCGGCGCCATATACTTTCGAGTATACCAATGGCCAGTATTTAACATCTGATCCATTTGCCTATGCCTATGGCACAAACCGCTCCTTCTATCTGGGAAGTGACGGAAAGGTACATTTTGGAGCGGCAGAAGAAGGCTATAAGCAGTTTCTGACAACCATGGCCCAGTGGTATTCGGAAGGCCTTCTTGATCCGGATATCGCAACCCTTAAGAGCGATCAGGTAAGTGCAAAGATGACCAACGGAATCTCCGGCGCCTCCATGGGCCAGGCGGGAAGCCGTATGGGCACATGGACCGCAGCGGCTCAGGCCTCCAATCCCTCCTATAAACTGGTTGCAGCACCGCCGCCAATTCTGAAAAAGGGAGAAAAGGCAGAATTCGGTCAGATTGAAAACGCCTACTCCGGCCGTGCCAGCGTAGCCATCACCACCTCCTGCAAGGATATTGAGCGGGCAGCCAGACTGATGGATTATGGTTATGGTGAAGAAGGACACATGTATTTTAACTTCGGAATCGAAGGGGAATCCTATACCATGGTGGACGGCTATCCAACCTATACGGATCTGATTATGAAGAACCCGGAAGGACTTCCGGTATCCCAGGCAATGTCTGCATACATCCGCGGCAACTACAACGGCCCATTCGTGCAGGATGCCCGTTATCTGGAACAGTATTATACCCTCTATGAGCAGAAGGAGACTCCGGAAGTATGGGGAGATTCCAACGGAAAAGCTCATCTGCTTCCTCCCATTACCCCCACATCGGAAGAAAGCAAGGAATTCTCCACGATCATGAATGAGATCAATACATACCGTGATGAAATGACACTTAAATTCATGTTCGGAACAGAGAGTCTGGACAAATTTGATGATTATGTAAAGAACATGGAAAATATGGGACTGGACCGCGCTCTGGAAATTCAGAATGCGGCCCTGGAACGCTATAATTCGAGATAAGAAAGAAGCGGAAAGGACTGTTGAAAACAACAGTCCTTTCTAAAAACCCAAAGAAGGAGCCACATATTATGAAGCTGAGCTACCGGATAAAAAAGGACTGGAAACGGAATCGTTCCCTGTATTTCATGGTGATTCCTGTTTTGTTTTTTTATATCTTATTTCACTATAAGCCCATGTACGGTGCGATCATTGCCTTTAAGGAGTATACTCCTGCGCTGGGAGTCATGGACAGTCCCTGGGTGGGATTTGACAATTTCATCCGTTTTTTTAAAAGTGTTTATTTTATAAGGCTCATCAGGAATACCGTATTGCTGAGCCTTTACAATCTGATTCTTGGATTTCCGGCGCCGATCATTCTGGCACTTCTTTTAAATGAGGTGCGGCACAAAAAATTCAAGAGCTTAACCCAGACAGTCACTTACCTTCCCCACTTCATATCCTTAATCGTTGTGACGGGAATGCTGACCGATTTCAGCATGACAACAGGGCTTTTCAACGATTTGATTACCATGTTCGGGGGAAGCAGATCCCCGCTTTTACAGGATCCGAAGCTGTACCGTTCCATCTATGTGCTGTCCAGCATTTGGCAGGAGGTAGGCTGGGGCTCTATCATCTATCTGTCCGCCCTTGCAGGCGTGGACAGCCAGCTCTATGAAGCCGCCCAGATTGACGGCGCAGGTAAATGGAAGCAGTTAATTCACGTCACAATGCCGGCCATTGCTCCGACCATTGTGATCATGTTCATCTTAAAAATGGGTTCCCTGATGAATATGGGATATGAAAAGACGATTCTGCTGTATAATCCGTCGACCTATGAGACTGCCGATATCATCTCGTCTTATATTTACCGGATCGGCCTTTTAGAGCAGGATTGGAGCTATTCCACTGCAATCGGTTTGTTCAATTCGGTCATTAACTTTGGATTACTGCTGTTTACCAACAAAATGTCAAAACGGTACAGCGAAACCAGCTTGTGGTAGGAAGGAGGGGAAACCATGAAAGTAAAAAGATCAAGAGGAGAACGGGCGTTCTCTGTATTCAACTACATATTTCTTTCACTGATCATTGTCCTGTGCTTATATCCGGTGTGGTATGTGGCAGCAGCCTCCTTCAGCAACAGCAATCTTCTGACACAGCATACGGGGCTTTTATTAAAGCCTGTGGGCTGGAGCATTGATGCTTATAAAAAGGTGTTTAAAAATCCCATGATAGGGCGGGGCTATTTAAATACTTTATTCATCCTTGTAGTGGGAGTATTTCTGGATTTGGTTATGACCTCTTTGGGAGCCTATTTCCTCTCCAGAAAGCGGGTGATGTTCAAGCGCCCTATTATGATGCTGGTTGTATTCACCATGTTTTTTTCCGGCGGAATGATTCCCTTTTATTTGAACTTAAAGGATTTAAGGCTTACCAATTCCCTGTGGGGGCTTATTATGCCCTTTATGATCAGCACCTATAATCTGATCATTCTCCGCACTTCCTTTGAGAGCATTCCGGAAAGCTTAATTGAGGCGGCGCAGATTGACGGCGCAGGCCATATCACCATACTGACCCGGATTGTTATTCCGCTTTCCAAAGCGATTCTGGCGGTTATGGTGCTCTATTATGGAGTCAGCATCTGGAACTCCTGGTTCTGGGCCTCCTCCATCATCCGTACCAGGGAAATGTATCCCCTTCAGGTTATTTTGCGGGAGATCCTGATGCAGAATGATGTGGCCTCCATGACCACGGGATCCAGCGCTACGGATACGGAGGCTATTGGCATGACCATCAAGTATGCGACGATTATTGTGGCAACAGTGCCGATTCTGTGTGTGTACCCATTCCTGCAGAAGCACTTTACAAAAGGCACTATGGTGGGAGCAGTAAAAGAGTAACAAAAAGGAGAAACAGAAAAATGAAAGAAAGACTGCTGGAAATTTACGGAAAAATAGAGGAAAAGCTGAAAGCAGAATGCAAAAGGCAGGGGGAGAAAATCCCTTATATATCGGAAAATGGCCGCTATCAAAAGGATATGCGGGAGGAGAACAATTCCTGGTGGACCAACGGCTTCTGGGCCGGAATGCTGTGGCAGATGTACCATGGAACAGGAGAGGGAATTTACAAGCAAACGGCTGAGTATTCGGAAATTGCACTGGACCGGGCTCTGGCCAGCTTTGCCGGGCTTCACCACGACGTAGGCTTTCAGTTTCTGCACACGGCGGTGGCGGATTACCGGCTGACAGGGAGAGAAGAGTCAAGGATACGGGGACTTCACGCCGCCAGCTTACTGGCGGGGAGATTCAACCCTGCGGGCGGCTTTATCCGGGCCTGGAACCTGGATAAAACAGGCTGGATGATTGTGGACTGCCTGATGAATCTTCCCCTGCTTTACTGGGCGGGAAAGGAGCTTGATGACCCCAGATTTTCCGCCATAGCCGATCTTCACGCCCACACCGCCCTTAAAGTGCTTTTGCGGAAGGACGGTTCCTGCAACCACATTGCGGTCCTTGATCCTTTCACGGGAGAGCTGCTGGAATGTCCGGCAGGGCAGGGATATGGAGTTGGTTCCTCCTGGTCCAGGGGCCAGGCCTGGGCAGTCTACGGCTTTGCCCTGGCATTTATGCACACGGGCCGTCAGGAATATTTAGATGGGGCGAAACAGATCGCCCATTATTTTCTGGCAAACACCGCCCTTACAGGCTTTGTTGCCCTGACGGATTTCAGAGCGCCCGAGGAGCCGGTCAGCTGGGACACCACTGCCTCCGCATGTGCGGCCTGCGGCCTTTTACAGATCGCCGAAATGGTTCCTGATTTAGAAAAGAAGCTGTACTATGAAAGCGCCCAAAAGATATTATTAATGCTGGCTGAGAGCCACTGCAACTGGAATCCGGAAGAGGATGGAATCTTACAGAACGGAACCGTTGCATACGGAAGAGAGCATGAGACACACGTACCGATTATTTACGGAGATTATTTCCTTGTAGAGGGCATTTCAAGGCTTCTCGGAAAAGAGTTTATGATCTGGTAAAACAATGGAAAAGTAAGGAGTATGAGCTATGAGAGAATTACCGGAAACCAGGGAGTCTGTTCTAAGTATTAAATACCATCCGGACGGTCAGGTGCTGGTGGAAAATCCGCCGCGTTTTACCTGGGTTCCCTCCGGCAGCGAGGACTTCCAGTACCGCCTGCAGCTGTCCGCCTTTGAGGACTTCCCGGAGGGGAAGACGGAAGAGCTGCGCCAGCTGCCCTATAATTTCTGCACCCTGGACCATATTCTGGAGCCGGGAACCTATTATTGGCGGTACAGCCTGGAGGATGAGAAGGAATATACTTTCAGCCGCGTCCGCCGGTTTGAAATAAGCGAAGAGGCGGTAAAGACCCCTCTGCCCTCCAGAAAGGCGCGGTATGCCCACGCGGACAGCGGTCATCCCCGCATCTGGTTAAATGACAGCAAAATCGCTGAGTTTCAAAAGGAGCTGGAACAGGACAGGACCTACTGCGGATTTGAAACCTTTTACAGCCGTTCGGTGATGGATTATAAAGACCGGCCATTTGTGAAAGAACCTTTGCCCTATCCGGAAAATAAGCGGGTGATCCCCCTGTGGCGCCAAAACTATATGGACTGCCAGGAAGCCCTGTGCCATATCCGGTCCCTGGCCGTGGCCGGTGTTCTGCTTAAGGACCGGGAGCTGATTGAGCAGGCGAAGAAAAGCCTTATGGAAATGGCGTCCTGGGACAGTGAAGGTCCCACCAAACGGGATTATAACGATGAATGCGCATTCCGCGTGGCCTATGGTCTGGCCTTTGGATATGACTGGCTGTATGGCTATTTGACAGAGGAAGAACGGTCCCAGGTGAGCCGTCAGCTGTTTGTGCGAACAAAGCAGGTGGCAGATCATATCATTGTCAGGACCAGAATTCATTATTCCCTGTACGACAGCCATGCGGTCCGTTCCCTGTCCTCTGTCATTATTCCATGCTGCATTGCACTTCTGGGAGAATATGAGGAAGCCAGGCTTTGGCTGGATTATGCCATAGAATATTTAAGCGTAATTTATACTCCCTGGGGAGGAGAGGACGGGGGCTGGGCGGAAGGGGCCGGCTACTGGACCACTGCCATGGCTTTTGTGATGGAGGCCATGAATACAGTAAAGAGCTATACAGGAATTGATCTGTATCAGAGGCCCTTTTTCCAGAAGACAGGCAATTTCCCGCTGTACTGCAATCCGGTGGATACTTACCGGGCCAGCTTCTGTGACCAGTCCAATCTGGGAGATTACCCCGGCCATAAGGTGGCGTTTAACATCCGTCAGCTGGCTGGAGTGACCGGTAGCGGTAATTACCGGTGGTTTTATGAAAGGGTGATGGAACGGGAGCCGGAAATCAGTCAGGAGTTTTATAACAAGGGCTGGTGGGATTTTTACTTTGATGATATGGTGTACCGCTATGATTACCGGGACAGCGTAATGAAAGAGCCGGAGGAGACGCCGCTTGTTTCCTGGTTCCGGGATGTGGGCTGGGTGGCTGTTAATAAGGACTTAAAGAATTTTGAGGATCACATATTTTTTCTTACGAAAAGCAGCCCTTATGGAAGCGTAAGCCACAGCCACGGAGATCAGAATACCTTTGTGCTCTTTGCCTATGGAGAGCCCTTGATCATCCAGAGCGGCTATTATATTGGCTTTAATTCTTCCATGCACCGCCAATGGAGGCGTCAGACAAAATCTCACAATACTATCCTGATTAACGGAAAAGGCCAGTATGGGGAAATGGATAAGGTCAGGCAGCTAAAAGCCCGGGGCCGTGTGGAAGCGGTGGAAGAAGGAATGGATTTTGTATACATCCGTGAAAATGCCACCGATGCTTATAGGGACCAGATTCCTGATTTGAAAAATTACACACGGGAGATTTACTTTGTGGATCAGTCTTATTTTGTGATGGCAGATACAGTGGAAACTGAAAATCCCTCCTCTATTGACTGGCTGCTGCACAGCCAGGTGCCGTTTGAACTGGCGGGGGAGAAGTTTTTTATTCACAGAGAAAGGGCGGAGCTGGAAGGGCGTCTGGTCTATTGCTCCTCCGGCATTGCAGGAATCAGTCAGAGCGATGTATTTGAAGGCGTTGCGGAAGAGGAGCTGAAGGGGCTTGATAACCAGTGGCATCTGGATGTAAAAAGCGGCAGGGCTTTAAAACAGGTTATGGTGACGCTTCTGATCCCGAAGAAAGCCGGACAGGAAAAAACGGTCAATGTCATTAAAGACGATCAGGGTATGGATATCTTCTATTATTTTGACTGTGATGGGAAAACATTTTCCCTTAAGGCAGACGGAGGCTGCAGGCACTGAAAAATGGGAAATGAACAGGGAGATAAAAGCATGGATAAGTGGAAACATCGTGAAATAAGGACAAGAAATGACGCAGCAGAGCTGCTTTTGGATATGATACGTCCGCTGAAAGAATTCTACAGTCCGGGGCACAGCTGGCTGAAAGCAGGACACACGGGAGTCCACTATGGAAACCGGGCGGCCTGGATGGAAGGATTTGCCAGGGTTCTGTGGGGGCTTGGTCCTCTGTGGTCACAGGATAACAGCGGACTGCCGGACCGCTTGAAAAAAGAAGAGGAGGAATGGCTTTCCTGGTATCTGGAAGGCATCATTCACGGAACAGATCCGGTCCACGAGGAGTACTGGGGCGATCTGGTGGATTACGATCAGAAAATGGTGGAAATGGCAGCTCTCGTAACAGCTGTCAGCCTGTCCCCGGGAAAATTATGGGACCCTCTGACAAATAGACAGAAAGAAAATCTCTATACCTGGCTGAATCAGATAAATCAAAAGCAGGTGCATCCCAACAACTGGAGATTTTTCCGGATTCTGGTAAACATGATGTTCCGGCTTTTAGAGCTTCCATGGTCTGAGGATGCCATGAAAGATGATATGGCGGTGATTGAGAGCTGCTATACAGGTGAGGGGTGGTATTATGATGGAAATCCCGGACAGGTGGATTACTATATTCCCTTTGCAATGCATTTTTACGGGCTGATTTATGCCAGGCTGATGGAGGAAAAGGACCCGGTGCAAAGCCGTATATTTAAAGACCGCTCGGATTTATTTTCCAGAGATTTTATTTACTGGTTTGCAGGAGACGGACAGGAGGTTCCCTACGGTAGAAGCTTAACCTACCGGTTTGCACACAGCGCTTTCTTTGGGGCCATGGGCTTTGCCCAGGTGGAAGGGCCTGAATACGGTATCATAAAACACCTGGCCCTTAAGAATCTGGAACAGTGGGTCCGCCGTCCGGTGTTTGATAATGCCGGTGTACTGACCATCGGCTACTGGTACCCGAACCTGTTTATGAGCGAGCGTTACAATGCGCCCGGGTCTCCTTACTGGGCCCTGAAAGCGTTCTTTCTCCTGGCAATTCCCCAGGACCATCCTTTCTGGCTTGCACAGGAGGCGGAATACCCTTATGAAGAAAAGAAACTCCTTTCCCATCCCCATATGCTGATTACTCATGACAGCCATCATCATGTGCTGGCTTACGTGGCTGGACAGCATTGCAGAAATCACGGCAGCTGTCCGGAAAAATATGAAAAATTTGTTTATTCCAATAAATTTGGATTCAGCATATCCAGGGGATTTGGCTTGTCAGAAGGCGCCTTTGACAATACGCTGGCCGCCTCCCTGGCCGGTGAGGAGCGGTATCAGATGCGCTATGGAGCCGAATCCTGGGAGATTACGGAGGAGGAAGTGAAGCTTTCCTACCGGCTGATGCCCGGTGTAAAAGTCACAAGCCGGATCATCCCTCAGGGGGCCTGGCATGTGAGAATCCATGAGATATGTACAGAACACGAAATTGATGTGGCGGACGGGGGCTTTTCCATTAAGGTGGAATCCGGAAAATATGAACCACATCATGTGGAAATAAAAGAAGGGATGGCAGCCGCACATTTTCCATGGGGCATCAGCAAGGTTGTCAGCTTAAGCGGAGGGACCGGAACCATTGTCGATGATTTTCCCAATACAAACCTCTTTCATCCGCTGACAGTCATACCAACCATCCGCCACTGCTTAAAGCCGGGAGTTCATAAGATCATCACCTGTGTGATGGCAGATGATTCGGAAGATGCCATGAAATTAAGCGCAGAGATTCCGGATGTCAGTAATTTCATATAACGCTTTTTAGTCCATTCCCAATCCCGGTTCCCAATCCCAGGTTTTTGTGCTATACTGAAAAAAAGTAAATATCAATGGCTGGCTGTACAGCTTCCGGCCTTGTAAAGTGGGGGTCGACCCTTTGAAAAAAGAGTCGGCCCCCCATTTTAAAAAAAGGAGATACCCATGTATCAGTTATTAATTGTTGATGATGAGGAAGATATCCGCCGCGGAATAGCCAAGGGAATTCCCTGGCAGGAATGGGGATTTGAAGTAATGGGACAGGCAGAGAATGGAGAGGAAGCGGTTCGTTTGGTCGGAGAGAAGCAGCCGGACGTGGTGCTTTCTGATATCCGTATGCCTAAAATGGATGGAATTGAGCTGATGCAGTATCTTCATCAGAATAATCCCAGAATAAAGATTATTATTTTAAGCGGCTATAATGATGTGGAATATTTGAATATGGCAATCCGCAGCCAGGTGACAGAGTATCTTTTAAAGCCTACGGATATTGATGAGTTTGAAGCCTTGTTCCATCGGATGAAAGCCAGCCTGGATGAGGAAAGCCGCAAAAGAGAGGAGCTGGAGCTGTTAAAGGCCAGGGCAATACAGAGTAAGTCCCTGTCCTATGGCCGGGTTTTAGGCAATCTCCTGGACGGATATGTAGGGGATGAAGCAGAGTATGGCTGGAAACGGGAATTGGAAGAGGCGGGAATGAACTTTGATAATTGTGCCATAGCCGTTTTCGGTGCGCAAACAGACGAAAGAGATTACGGAGAAGACCGCTACCGCCTGAAGCAGAAGATTATCCTATACTGCAATTCCAGAGAAATCCCATGGAAAAAGCACTTCTTCCTCCATAGAGACGGAAAAGTGGCTGGAATTATAACCTTAAAGCAAGGAGAGGACACAGACCGGACGAAAGAGCAGGCGAAAGAGGAAGAATTAAAAGCAATCATGCAGTGTGTGGAGGAAATACAGGGAGAGATCGGAGATATTTTCGGCCTTGTCTTAAGGGCGGAAATCAGTGAGGTCTGTGAACGGGAAGAGGACCTGCCTGCGGTCTATAAAAAAGCGGCTGCTGTTTCCCAAATGGTGCCGGATTTATTAATAAATCAGAAGAAAACAAATTTGCTGGTGGCTTCCATTCAGGAATACTTAGAAAAAGAATATTGCTCCAATCTGGTTTCCCTGGAAGCCACCGCCGAGCATTTCCGGAAAAATCCGGCTTACATATCAAAGGTATTTAAAAAAGAAACGGGTTTTAATTTCAGTGACTATATTACCCAGAAGCGTATGGCCAAAAGTAAGCTTTTATTAAAAGACATGTCCTTAAAGATTTATGAAATAGCAGAAATGACAGGGTATGCGGATACATCTAATTTTATTAAAGTATTCCGAAAGCACTGCGGCATGAGCCCGAATGAATATAGAAGCCTGCTTTAAAGGGGCGGGGAGGACTGGAAAATGAAAGGATTACGGAGCCGCCTCGGCGAATATATGAATAAAAGCCTGAGACGCCAGCTGGTATTTTACCTGATGACAGGCGTTCTTCTGCCTCTTACGGTAGTCACTGCGGTTCTCTTTTATAAGACCAGGCAGGAGATGAAGAGCCAGGCTGTGGGCAATATCCGCCAAAGGTCTGCCGCGATTGCGGCCCAGGTAGATGAGCTGATTTATAATATCCAGGGAGTTTCGGACAAGTTTGCCTATGACGAAGAAATTGACACATGTATTAACAGGGATTACAGAGGAAAGTCCATAGAAAAGCAAAAGGATATTTATGAGCTGAACAAATACTTCTTAAAAACAGATCCCCTGGGAAAAAGCGAACGGATCAGCGCTCTTTATACAAAGAAAAAAGAAATATTTAATTTTCAGGACCCCTTTCTGCAAAAGGATATAAAAGACAATATGATCGCTTTGGGAGCAATCGACGGACAGAATCTTTCCATGTTCCGCTGGTATCCCCTGCAGGAAAATTTCCTTAAGAAGGCCATAGAAGGAGATGTGAGAAAGGACAAGGTGGTATTTGGTGTCCGCCGGATTCTCAATCCCTTTACAGGAACCTGGCTGTATACCCAGTTCTTTGCCATTGAAGAAGAGAAAATATTCCGCCTCTATGAAAGCTCTGTGAAGGAAATGAAAGGGATTATGTACCTTGTGGATGAAAACGGCGGATTGATTTCTTCCTCTGACGAGAGAACCGTGGAAACGGGTCAGGTGCCTTCTGATATTATCGGATTGGCAGAATCGGCCCAGATGGGAAATTATCAGGCAAGGCACGGAGATGAGTCGTATATTATGGGCTTAAGCCGTCTGGACAATGCGGACTGGAGCCTGATCACCATGGTGCCGGTCAGCGCAGCAACCGCGCCCATTGACCGCCTGTTTAAGGAAATCATCTCGGCCATGCTGGCCTGCGTCATTGCCTGTGTTGCAATTATTACCTGGATATCCAGACGGTTTCTCCAGCCTGTGGAGGTGCTGGACGCCTCTATGAAGGAAGTATATGACGGGAATCTGAAGGCTTACGTAACGCCGGATGCCTACCACGGGGAAATTAAGAGCATGATGACCTACTACAATGCCATGCTTGTGCAGATCAATCATTACATCAGGGAACAGGTGGAAAGCGAGAAGAAAAAGAAAGAGCTGGAGCTGGAAGTTCTTATGGGGCAGATCAATCCTCATTTTCTCTATAACACGCTGGAGAATATTGTGTGGAAGTCCAATGAGGTAGGAAGGCCGGATATCGGCCGCATAGCGGCTGCACTTGGAAGGCTGTACCGGCTGTCAATCGGAAACGGAGAAACGATTGTGCCGGTTAAACAGGAATTGGAGCATGTCACCGCCTACGTAAACATACAGAAAAACCGGTATAAGGAACGAATAGAGTTTGATATGGAAGTGGATTACGACCAGGTATGGGGCTGTTCCATGATTAAACTGACTCTGCAGCCGGTGGTGGAAAATTGTTTTATGTATGCAATGGAGGACATTAACCATGTTTTGAAAATCAGGCTGGATATCCGGGTTTTAAAAGATATTATCCGTTTCCGGGTAGCGGACAATGGCTGCGGAATGACAAAAAGCCAGTTAAAAGAGGTGCGGAACCAGATCGAAAACGGGGTTATGGGGGAAGAGAAGCTATCCGTAAAACAGAAGCGAAAGGGGACAGGAATCGGCCTTTACAGTGTAAAGGAACGGATTGCCATCTATACGGGCTACAGGGACAGTGTTAAGATTTTCAGCAAGCCGGGAGTTGGTACGATTGTTACGATTACAGTCCCTCAAATAATATCACAGGACAAAAATAACCGATAAATGTAAAAATCCAACTATAGATTGCAGGCAGAACCCACGTTACAATAATTATATCAAAAATCAATGGGAGGATTTATAACAATGAGAAAAAGTCTAAAGCCAATTATTTCTCTGTCACTCTGTGCAGCCATGGCAGCAGCTTCTTTAGCAGGCTGTTCTTCCGGGCAGAAAACATCTGCGGAGACAACTGTAGGTGCCGCGGCAGAAACAACAGGCCCAGGTTCCTCAGCAGCTGCCTCAGATAAGCCATTCGAAGGTGTTAAATTAAAGTCTGCCACAACCCAGACTGCAAGCACCGGTGAAGAGAACCAGAAATTAATCCAGCTGGTTAAGGAAAAAACAGGTATTGATATTGAATTCTATGTGATTCCAAGCGCCAAAGCCGGAGAAGTTGACAAGACTTTAGTCAGCTTAATGGCTGGAGATGAGATTGACTTGATCTACAATACAAAGCCCAGCTTAAAGGCATTTTACAATGCCGGTGTCTTAGAGCCTATGAACGCTTTAGCTAAAAATGCAGGCTATGATATCAGGGCAACCTTTGGCGATTATGTTCCTGAATTTGACGGAGATGTATATGGCCTTCCCGCTTTCTCAGATATCTGGATCACATTATACAACAAGCAGATCTTTGATGATGCAGGTGTTCCTTATCCAACCGCAGAAGGGTGGACATGGGAAAAATACATAGAGACGGCCAAGAAGCTGACAGACAGCTCCAAGGGCATTTACGGTTCCCTGATGCTGGATTATGACTGCTATAATTACATGTATGCGCTTCAGAAAGGCTGGGAGCCCTATAAGGCGGACGGAACCGCCAATTTTGACGATCCGTTATTTAAAGACAGTCTGGAGTTTTTCTATGGCTTAGGAAATACAGACAAGATTCAGCCTTCGATTCTGGAATTTAAGGCTTCCAATACACCTTGGAACGCTTTTATGACAACAGGAAAATACGGCATGTTCATGTGCGGCGGCTGGGTGACCTCGATCTTAAATCAGTTTGATAAGTACCCGAGAGACTGGAAAGTAGGCCTGCTTCCCATGCCATACCCGGAGGGTAGCGATCCGTCTACTCTGACGGTGCCGGGTTGTTATGCAGTACCCGCTACAAGCAAGAACAAAGAGGCGGCATTTGCAGCCGCAGCCTGTATGGCTGAAAATCAGTACAGCCTGGGCATGGGCCGGGTACCTGCCCGAGTGGACTTAACAGACGGAGAAATCACGGAATACATCGAAAATTCTCTGGCTAAGCCATTTGATTTTGATCAGATCACAGTAGAAGATTTCAAGGCAGCATGGTTTGACAGCAGCCGCAAGGCGCTTTCTGAAAAAATAATCGGCTACGGTGATGCAGCCATCTCTCAGGCAATTATTGAAGAAGGCCAGCTTTACGGCCAGGGAGCTGAGGATATCGACACAGCAGTAACTAAGATCCAGGACAGAGCAAACAAGGCAATCGGAGAGGATAAGCAGTAATATAGTCTGACCTGACGGGACAGTCCATTTGGGTAACCGAAAGGGCTGTCCCCTTTTATAACATGAAAAAGAGGTGCAGTTATGAAACAGAAATCTTCCATTGCCCAAAGAAAAGAAAATATTACGGGCACCATTTTTATTGCTCCCTATCTGGCAGGCTTTGCAATCTTCCAGGGAATGCCCTTTCTCATTGCCATGGTTCTTGGATTTACCAATGTCCGGTATATCAGTAAGCTGGGAGACGCAAAGTTTATCGGCTTCGGCAACTTTATCCGCATGTTTCAGGATATTGATACCATGAAGGCCCTGGGGCGTACAGGGCTTTACTCCCTGTTATATGTTCCGCTGATTATGGTATGCGGCTTTTTTATTGCCTATATGGTCAACAAGGGAATACATTTTAAGAACCTGGTGCGCTCCATGTTCTTCCTGCCTTATGTATCGAATATGGTTGCAGTTGCGGTTGTATTTAAACTGTTATTGGGTCCGGATGGCCCGTTGATTTATATTTTACAGAAAACCGGCTATGAAAATCCGCCTTATCTGCTCTATGGCCTTAAGACGGCTCTTCCTTCCGTCGTTTGCATTGCTGTGTGGAAAGGTATCGGCCTTAACTTCATAACCTACCTTGCGGCGCTTCAGAATGTTTCTGTGGATTTGCTGGAAGCAGCTCAGATTGACGGGGCGACCAAGTGGCAGAGAATTAAAAATATCATCATACCCATGATTTCTCCCACCACGTTTTTCCTGCTGATCAGCTCCGTGATTACGTCGCTCCAGAACTTTACCACCATTCAGTCCTTGACAGGAGGCGGTCCCGGCCAGGCGACAACGGTAATGTCCATTAACATCATCCGCACGGCATTCAGCAACTATCAGACAGGCTACGCCAGTGCCCAGGCTCTTGTGATGTTTGTCATTGTTCTTATGATCACCTTGGTTCAGTGGCAAGGGCAGAAAAAGTGGGTCAATTATTAAGGAGGAAGAACTATGGTTAAGAAAAACAAAGCAGTATCGTGGATATGGACCATTGCCCTGATTGTTATTGGCCTGGTCTGCATTTATCCCTTTTTATTCATGGTATCTTCATCCTTTAAGATTTCAGGAGATGTGCTTGCAAAGCCTCTTCAGCTGATACCTGACAAATTCATTTTATCCAACTATACAAGTCTCTTTGGCGATCCCTTCTACGATTTCGGCAAGTGGTACATAAACACCATTGTGATGACAGGAACCACCATTCTTATTAAGGCTTTTGTGGTATCAATTACCGCCTACGCCTTTTCCAAGATCAATTTTAAAGGAAGAGACGGTATTTTCCTGGTTCTTCTCACTTCCTTAATGATTCCTGGTGACATTATGCTGATTCCAAGGTATATTATTTTTAAACAGCTTCATATCCTGGATACCATGTGGTCCCTGGTGCTTCCGGCTACCTTTGACATCTACTTTGTTTTTATGATGCGCCAGGCATTTATAGGAATTCCCGGAGAAATCAGCGAGGCCGCAAGGATTGACGGGTGCAATCATTTTGCTATCTACTCCAAAATTATTCTGCCTCTTGCCAAGCCTTCCATTGTGACCATGATATTATTTACTTTTGTATGGTCATGGAACGATTACATGGGGCCTTATATCTTTATTTCCAGCCTTGGAAAGCAGATGCTGTCCGTAGGTATTAAGCTGTTTACGGAAGGAACTGTAACGGACCCTGCTCTTCAGATGTCCTCTGCGACTATCGTTTCTCTGCCCGTACTGATTCTCTTCTTCTTTTCGCAGAGGTATTTTGTAGAGGGCGTAAGCTCCTCTGCAGTAAAAGGATAAAAAATAGAAAGGATAGGGAAATATGGGAAACAAAATAAGTTTATTGCCGGAAACAGGAACTTTTTACAAAGCCAACCTTCACTGTCACACCATCCATTCCGATGGAAAGCTGACGCCGGAAGAGGTAAAAAAGGCCTACATGGATCAGGGGTATTCTGTGGTGGCCTACACGGATCACCGCATATATCAATGGCACAAGGATTTAACAGACGAAAACTTTGTGGCATTGGCAGCTTATGAAGTGGACATTAATGAGCATTTCAAGGTGCCGGGGGATTTTTCCAGAGTGAAAACCTATCACATAAACCTCTATGACGCAAGGCCTGAGGAATTTCAGAAGGAGAAACAAAAAAGCATTCTTCCGGAACGCCGTTATGGAGATTACTATTATATTAACGGATATATTGACAGGATGAAGCAGTATGGCTTCTTTGCCTGCTACAACCATCCATACTGGTCTTTGCAGAACTATGAGGATTATAAGAATTTACGGGGCTTCTGGGGAATGGAAATCTATAATTACGGCTGTGAACATGACGGCTTATATGGATACCATCCCCAGAGCTATGATGAGATGCTGCGCCTGGGGAACCGGCTTTTCTGTGTGTCTGCCGATGATAACCATAACAGCTTTCCCTTTGGGGATCCCCTCTGTGATTCCTTTGGGGGATTTACCATGATAAAGGCGGAGGAGCTTACCTACGAGGCCATCGCAGACGGGCTTTTAAAGGGGAATTTCTATAGCTCCATGGGACCGGAGATCAGGGAATTGTACGTGGAGGATGGGGTTCTTCACGTAAGGACAAGTCCGTTGGAAAAAATCTATGTGCTTATGGAAAGCCGCAACGCCTACAAAAAGCTGGCAAAACCGGGGGAAACGATTACAGAAGCCCATTTCCCGTTAAAGGGAGATGAAACCTACATCCGGGTGACCTGCCAGGATGGAAGAGGTCTTCATGCCGATTCCAACGCTTATGCCTTAAATGGCACGGTTCCGGTTCTTCGGGCTTATGATATGAGGCCCATATAAATTCTGACTTTGAGGAGATTTCACAATGAGCGATAATTATGGACGTGTAACAATTCCTACGGATGTGGATATGATTAAGGAAACAAAGGAAATCGCAAAGCGATGGGGAGCTGACGCGTTCCGGGACTGTGACGGAACCAATATGCCTGACGAATTAAAGACAATGCCTGTAAAAATCTATTCTACTTATTATACAACCAGAAAAGACAATGCCTGGGCAGAGGCAAATCCGGACGAGGTGCAGCAGGTATATTTAATGACCGAGTTCTACACAGCCATGGAAGAGGGAGAACTGCGAATCCCGCTGATGAAGCACCTTTACGATCAGCAGCTAAAGCCCAATACAATGGACGATATCAAACGCTGGTGGGAAGTAATCGACCGTACTGCAGGAAAGCCGGTGGAACCGGAATGCTGGGAATATAGGGAAGAAACTCTGGAAGTGGTCATTTTAAATCCGGAACGCTTCCACGATTATACCGTCAGCTTTCTGGCCTTTATTATATGGGACCCGGTACATATGTATAATTTCATCACAAACAGCTGGGAAAATGTAGAGCATCAGATTACCTTTGACGTGAGACAGCCCAAGACCCAGAAGCACGTGATCCAGAAGCTAAAGACCTGGATGAAAGAAAATCCAGAGACAGATGTGGTCCGTTTTACCACGTTCTTTCACCAGTTTACTCTGGTGTTCAATGAATATGCAAAGGAAAAGTTTGTGGACTGGTTTGGCTACAGCGCCAGTGTCAGCCCTTACATCCTGGAGCAGTTCGAGCAGAAGGTCGGCTATAAATTCCGGCCGGAATATATTATTGACCAGGGCTACCACAACAATACCAACCGTGTCCCGTCCAGGGAATTTAAGGATTTTCAGAAATTCCAGCAGAGAGAAGTGGCAAAGCTGATGAAGGTTCTGGTGGACATTTGCCATGAAAACGGCAAGGAAGCCATGATGTTCTTAGGGGACCACTGGATCGGGACAGAGCCCTTCGGCGAATATTTTAAAGAGGTTGGATTGGATGCGGTGGTTGGTTCTGTGGGAAACGGAACCACGCTTCGTCTGATTTCCGATATTCCCGGTGTCAAGTGTACGGAAGGCAGATTTCTGCCCTATTTCTTCCCCGATGTATTTCATGAGGGAGGCGATCCGGTTAAGGAAGCAAAGGTAAACTGGGTTACTGCAAGACGTGCGATTCTCCGGAAGCCCATTGACCGCATTGGCTACGGCGGGTATTTAAAGCTGGCTCTTCAGTTTCCTGATTTTATCCGGTATATCGAAGAAATCTGCGATGAGTTCCGCCTTCTTTATGAAAATGTGGGAGGCCAGACGCCTTATAATCACTTTACCGTAGGCATTTTAAACAGCTGGGGCAAAGTCCGCTCCTGGGGAACCCATATGGTGGCTCACGCCATTGATTATAAACAGACCTATTCCTATGCAGGTGTGCTGGAGGCTTTAAGCGGCATGCCCTTTGATGTGAAGTTCATCAGCTTTGATGACGTAATCGAAAATCCGGATGTTCTTAAGGAATGCCGTGTGGTGATTAATGCAGGGGATGCTTATACAGGCCCAAGCGGCGGAGCTTACTGGTTAAATCCCGTGATTTCCTGTACCGTGAAAAAGTTCGTGGCAGAAGGAGGAGGCTTTATCGGAGTAGGAGAGCCCACAGCCTGCCAGCATGAGGGCAGATACTTTACCTTAGCCAGCGTTCTGGGAGTGGATAAGGAAGTGGGATTCAGCCTTTCTACGGATAAGTATAACTGGGAAACCCATGATCATTTTATAATAGAGGACAGTGAGGAAGAGATTGACTTTGGGGAAGGAATGAAGAATATTTATGCTCTTCCGGATGGGGCTGTGATAAAAACAGCCGGACAGGACGTGCAGATGGCTGTCCATGAATTCGGCAAGGGAAGAAGCGTGTATATCAGCGGCATTCCTTACTCTTTTGAAAACTCCAGACTTCTTTACCGCAGTATTTTCTGGGCAGCAGGAAAAGAGCAGGAAATGAAGAAATGGTACAGCGATAATTACAACGCAGAAGTAAACTATTATCCTGCCACAGGCAAGTACTGTGTGGTAAACAATACATATGAGCCCCAGGAGACAGTGATTTACGACGGAACCGGATCTGCCAGAGCTATGAGCTTAAAGCCTAACGATATTCTGTGGTTTGAGGCATAGTCTGATGGCTGCGGTTTCATTGCTTATATGGTTCCGCTTATATGGCTCAATGCCATCGCTTTCCTGTTTTCAAAGAACGGATATTTCTGTTTGCAATGAATATTTATGCATCCTCTGATCATGCTCCAGGGAATGGTGGACTTAAATATAATGCCTGTGCTGACGAAATACTGCCTGAAAGTAACACGATTAAAATATGGCGGAATGCTTAAACTTTTACCAAACGGTATTGCTTAATGCTATTTAGTATCGTATAATTACATCTTGTTACGGGTTAGTGATAAAGAATCTTCAAAAACAATTTCTTATTTTTATTATTAAAGAAAAAGGAAAGAATTCGATATTTATACCGGTATTTCGTTACTATTTGAGCTGGAATGGCTTGCATTATGTAAACTACACAAACAGAGGTTTAGAGATGAGAAAACTTGCTTTAAATGATGAGGTTTTGCTGACAATAGACAAACCCGCCCGATACATCGGAGGAGAAGTAAATTCGGTAAATAAGAACCCAAAAGAAGTCGATGTGCGGTTCGCCATGTGCTTCCCCGATGTTTATGAAATCGGAATGTCCCATCTGGGAATGCAGATTTTATATGATATGTTTAACCGCAGGGAGGATGTGTACTGCGAGCGCATCTATTCCCCATGGACGGATTTGGACCGGATCATGAGGGAGCAGAACATCCCCCTGTTTGCTTTGGAGTCCCAGGACCCCATAAAGGAATTTGATTTTATCGGAATCACCCTGCAGTATGAAATGTGTTATACAAACATCCTGCAGATTCTGGATTTAGGCCAGATACCGCTTCACGCCGCAGACCGGACGGAAGCAGATCCCATCATTATCGGCGGGGGACCCTGCGCTTACAATCCGGAGCCCCTTGCGGAATTTTTTGACATGTTCTATATCGGCGAGGGAGAAACCGTTTATTTCGAACTGCTGGACCGTTATAAGGAAAATAAGAAAAAGGGCGGAAGCCGTAAGGATTTCCTTGAAATGGCTGCAGAAATCGAAGGTATTTACATCCCTTCTTTTTACGATGTGACCTATAAGGAAGACGGCACTATTGAAAGCATGAAGCCCAATAATCCCCATGCAAAGGACAAGATAACAAAGCAGCTGGTGACCAGCATGGATGACGCCTATTACATTGAAAAGCCTGTAGTCCCCTTTATTAAAGCTACCCAGGACCGTGTGGTTTTAGAGATCCAGAGAGGCTGCATCCGGGGCTGCCGTTTCTGTCAGGCCGGCAATGTCTACCGTCCTTTAAGGGAACACAGCCTGGAATATTTAAAGGATTATGCCTATAAGCTTTTAAAAAGCACGGGACATGAGGAAATCTCCTTAAGCTCCTTAAGCTCCAGCGATTACAGCCAGCTGGAAGGACTTGTAAACTTCCTCATTGAGGAATTTAAGGGAAAAGGGGTCAACATTTCCCTGCCTTCCCTGCGGATTGATGCATTTTCCCTGGATGTCATGAGCAAGGTTCAGGATATCCGCAAAAGCAGCTTGACCTTTGCGCCGGAGGCCGGTTCCCAGAGACTTCGTGATGTTATTAACAAAGGTCTGACAGAGGAAAATATCTTAAAGGGCGCAGAAGAAGCTTTCCGGGGCGGCTGGAACCGGGTAAAGCTTTACTTTATGCTGGGTCTGCCCACAGAAACCATTGAGGATATGGAGGGCATTGCGGAGCTGTCGGAAAAGGTGGCTGAGGTCTATTACGAAATTCCAAAGGACCAGAGAAACGGTAAGGTCCAGATCGTTGCAAGCTCCTCTTTCTTCGTTCCAAAGCCATTTACCCCATTCCAGTGGGCAAAGATGTGCACAAAAGAAGAATTTTTAGAGCGCGCCTATATTGTTAAGGACAAGTTCCGCAAAATGCTGAACCAGAAAAGCTTAAAATACAATTACCACGAAGCTGATCTGACCGTCTTGGAAGGCGTTCTGGCCCGGGGCGACAGAAAGGTTTCCGCCCTCATTGAAGAGGTCTATAAAAACGGGGCTATTTACGATGCCTGGTCTGAGCATTTTAAAAATGATATCTGGATCAAGGCCTTTGAAACCTGCGGACTTGACATTGACTTCTACACCACCAGGGAACGCGGCTTAGATGAGGTATTTCCATGGGATTTCATTGACGCAGGCGTGTCAAAGGAATTTTTAAAGAGAGAATGGCAGAATGCCATAGGCGAAAAGGTTACCCCAAATTGCCGCCAGCAATGTTCTTTCTGCGGGGCCATGAGTTTCAAAGGAGGGGTTTGCTATGAAGGTAAGAATTAAATTCACCAAACACGGCCCGGTAAAATTCATCGGCCATCTGGACATCATGCGCTATTTCCAGAAGGCTATGAGGCGCGCCGGCATTGATATAAAATACAGCGAGGGCTTTAACCCCCACCAGATCATGTCCTTTGCAGCTCCCTTGGGCGTAGGCCTTACAAGCAACGGGGAGTACATGGACATTGAAGTAAATTCCATGGAAAGCTGCAAGGCCTTAATGGATCAGCTCAATGAGACAATGGTAGACGGAATTTCAGTCACAGAATGCCACATTCTTGACGACAGAGCGAAAAACGCCATGTCCCTGGTAGCTGCCGCCGACTATACCGTAAGGTTCCGGGAAGGAAAGCAGCCCCAGGATGAAGAAGCGTTTTTCAAAAACTTTCTTGTATTCGCGGAGCAGGAGCACATCTTTATAACGAAGAAGACGAAGAAAAGCGAAAGGGAAGTGGATTTAAAAGCTTCCATTTATGAGCTTCGGGTAGAGGATGGGACGATTTTCATAAAGGTATCTGCCGGAAGCGCGGATAATTTAAAGCCGGAGCTGGTGATGGAAGCCTATGACCAGTGGAGAGGCCAGTCAAGCCCTGATTTTGCTTTCCAGGTTCAGAGAGAAGAAGTCTATGGCAACACCGGAGATGAAGAAAATAAAATTCTTGTGCCCCTGGGGCTGATAGGTGAATCCGTTGAATAAGCTGATCATAACAAGATGGAAAGACTCGGTCATCACTCTTTTGCAGTCAGGAAAAGAAGTGGTCCAGATCGACATTGAGCCGGAAGAAAACAAATCCGTTCTTGGAAATATTTATATTGGAAAAGTAAATAACATTGTAAAAAATATTAATTCAGCCTTTGTTGATATCGGAAACGGGCTTATGGGATACTTAAGCCTGACTGACGGGAATGTCCTTTTTGCCGACGGGCGGCCCTTCGAGGGCAGACTGCGCCAGGGAGATGAAATCATCGTTCAGGTGGAACGTGACGCCGTAAAAACCAAGGCCCCGGTCCTCACCGGAAACTTAAATATTACCGGCCGCTATTTTGTGCTGACCTCCGGGAAAAAGCAGATCGGCTTTTCCTCTAAAATCATAGATCAGGCATGGAAGCAGGAGATGAAGCCCTATTTGGAAGCGGTAAGGGAAGAAAACTTCGGCATTATTGTCCGTACCAATGCCCACGGCGCTTCCAGAAAAGAGCTGGAGGCAGAGCTTTTTCACCTGAAAGATTCCCTTACAAGGATGCTGGAAAACGCAGGGCACCGGACCTGTTACAGCCTTCTTTACAGCTCCGCTCCCTCTTATCTTACAAATCTGAGAGACAGCCTTAAGGCTTCCTTAGAGGCGGTCATTACCGACCAGGCGGATATATACGAAACAGTGAAAGATTATCTGACTCAGTACCAGCCAGAGGACTTAAACCGTTTATCCCTGTATGCGGATGAGCTGCTTCCCCTGGGAAAGCTGTACCGGATAGAAAAGACCATGGAAGAAGCCCTGGGCAAGCGGGTCTGGCTGAAATCGGGCGGATATCTGGTCATAGAGCCTACGGAAGCCCTGTCTGTCATTGATGTGAATACTGGAAAATATTCCGGGAAAAAGGCTCTCCGGGAAACTATTATGAAAGTAAACTTAGAGGCTGCCGAGGAAATCGGCCATCAGCTGAGGCTGAGAAATTTATCCGGCATTATTATCATTGACTTCATTGATATGGAGGCAGAGGAGGACCGGAAAATCCTGGTTCAGCGCCTGGAAGAAATTTTTTCCAGGGATCCGGTGAAAACAACGGTGGTCGAAATAACAAAGCTGAACCTAGTGGAGGTTACCAGGAAAAAAATACGGAAACCTCTTTATGAACAGGCGGTTCAGGCAAAAGAAAGGATATGAGGCGAAGGCTCTCATATCCTTTCTTGATTTTTATTTATTTGCTGTTCTGACCCGTCTTTTAAAATTAATTGCCGCCAGGACGATCACAAATGCCATATTTACGATCAGAATGCTGATGGCCGCCACGATTCCCATGTGGTCGGCGGCAGCTCCCACCAGCTGAGGCGTAATAATTCCGCCCATGGAGGATATGGCAGTTATGAGGGACATTCCAAGAGTAGAGCCTTGGATGAGTGGACCGGCGTTGGCAATGCAGGTGGGATAAATTCCCGACAGGAAGAACCCAAATCCCAGAAGAGCGGCGGTTACCAGAGGAAGGCTCTTGGTACTGATCAGGAGAAGAAAGCAGGCAGCACTTCCCAGAGCATTGATTAAAATAATGGCGCTCTGCCCCAGCCTTTTTGAAAGCGCGGCGCAAATCAGGCGTCCTGCCATAATCACCAGCCAGGTAAGGGATATCATGGTTGTTGCATATGCTGCACTCATGACACCGGTGCTTTGAAGGTAGGTTACAAACCAGCCATTGACGCAGTTCTCAACTCCAAGATAAAAAAACAGGATAAAAGAAATGCAGTAAAAGGAAAATGATTTGAGAAAGTCCCGGTTGCCGGAGACGGCGGTTTCTTTTGCTTTTTTACCTGCCTTTTTCAAATTTCCCGGTTTTTCATTCAGCGGGGTATAATCCATAGTCCCATAGGAAACCGCAGCTGTAACCGTCAGGAAAAGGATGAGATAGAGAATCACTCTCCATCCAAAGCCCAGCTTCATCAGAACCGCTGTCATAAAGGGCGCAAGAAATGCACCGACGGCAAAGGTGCAATGAAGGATGTTCAGCTTTCCGGCAGCTTCACTTCCATAAATGTCATTTACCGCAGAATTATTTAAAATCGTAACGCTTCCCCGAACCATGCCATAAACCAGCATGATGCCATACATGACCGGAAGGGCAGGCAAAAGGCTCAGTGTCAACAGACAGGCGCAGGAAAAGAGTGAGGTCATAACGATTGTTTTTTTCTTTCCCAGAAAAGAAACAATCATGGGGAAGAAAAAGCTGGCCAAAAGATTGCCTACAGCCATGGCGGAAAGAAGGCCGCCTGCGGAAAGAAAACTGATCCCGGCTTCCTCTATAATAGACGGCAGTATGGCGCCGATGACCAGTACGGACATCCCGCTGACCACATATCCGTAACAGCAGCGGACAAAAATTTGATTGCGTTTATCTGTTTTCATTCGTATACCCCCTTGTTTTATCACGCGTTCTCTATTATACTAACGGTCAGTGAGAAAAACAAGCGAAAGCGAAAGCTCTTTTTTCCTAATAGGCTTTAGCTGAAGCATCCATAATCTGGAAAATGGAGCAGCTTTCTGGAAGGTCATTTTTGAATGGTGATTTTTTCAGAAAAATATTGACATAGTAATTAAGGAATGCTATATTAATAAAGTATGCCGCACAATGAGGTTTAAAAGTTTCCATTTTTCATGGAACACCACAGTTGGCGAGTAATGATAATAGGAGGTGCCATATGTACGCGATTATTGCAACAGGTGGTAAGCAGTACAAAGTAGCGGAAGGCGATATCATTAAGGTAGAGAAGCTTGGTGTTGACGCTGGCGAAGCTGTCACATTTGACCAGGTTCTTGTTGTAAACAATGGTGAATTAGCAGTTGGTTGCCCGACCGTAGCAGGTGCTACCGTAACAGGTACAGTTGTGAAGGAAGGCAAGGCTAAGAAGGTTATTGTTTATAAGTATAAGAGAAAAACCGGTTACCATAAGAAAAATGGTCACAGACAGTCTTATACACAGGTTAAGATCGAAAAGATCAACGCTTAATTATGATAAGAGTAACCGTAATTGTTGATTCAGAACATCATTATACAGGAATTCAAATGCTGGGACATGCAGGTCTGGCTGACGATCCCAGGGACGGACAGGAACTTGTCTGTGCTGCGGTATCGGCTCTCACCTTTAATATGTCCAACAGCGTGGAACACTTCACGGAAGATTCCTTTGAAGTGGAAGAGGAAGAAGAGACAGGTGCTTTTCATTTCCAATTCACCTCATCAATAAGTTCAGAGTCACAGCTCCTTATGAATTCTTTGGTATTGGGTTTACAGGATATTGAAGAGGAATATGGAGAACCATATATTAAAATCCGATTTAAGGAGGTGTAAGTAATGTTAAAGATGAACCTTCAATTTTTCGCTCACAAAAAGGGTGTTGGTTCTACCAAGAACGGCAGAGATTCCGAGTCCAAGAGATTAGGCGCTAAGAGAGCTGACGGTCAGTTTGTATTAGCTGGCAATATTCTTTACAGACAGCGTGGAACTCACATTCACCCAGGCATCAACGTAGGCCGAGGCGGTGATGATACATTATTCGCTTTAGTGGATGGCGTTGTAAGATTTGAGAGAAAAGGCAGAGACAAAAAGCAGGTTTCTGTTTATCCAAAAGCAATTAACGAATAATTGGACCGGCTTCATACATCATCGTATGGAGCCGTTTTTTACGATTTAGGACATGTTTTGGGTTTTACCCATATGAGAAAGGAAACAGGTGAATGAATGTTTGCCGATAGAGCAAAAATATTTATCAGATCCGGAAAAGGCGGAGACGGTCATGTCAGCTTCCGGAGAGAGCTTTACGTTCCGTGCGGCGGTCCTGACGGCGGAGACGGAGGAAGAGGCGGCGATATCATCTTTGAAGTGGATGACGGGCTAAATACTTTAACTGATTTCAGACAGGTTCATAAATACTCCGCAAAGGACGGCGAACCCGGCGGAAAGCGCCGCTGCCATGGAAAAGACGGTGATGACCTGGTGATCAAGGTTCCTGAGGGCACTGTCATCAAGGATTTTGAATCAGGAAAAGTCATTGCCGACATGTCGGGAGAGAACCGGAGAGAAGTTATCTTAAAGGGCGGCAAAGGCGGTCAGGGAAATATGCACTATGCAACCCCTACCATGCAGGCCCCTAAATACGCTCAGCCGGGACAGGCAGCCCAGGAGCTTTGGGTACAGCTGGAATTAAAGGTAATCGCCGATGTAGGGCTGGTAGGCTTTCCAAATGTCGGCAAATCGACCCTGCTTTCCAGAGTCAGCAATGCAAAGCCTAAGATAGCCAATTACCATTTCACAACCTTGAATCCCCATTTAGGCGTTGTGGATCTTGACGGAGGAAAGGGCTTTGTCATGGCTGATATTCCAGGACTTATTGAAGGCGCCTCTCAGGGCGTGGGACTGGGACACGATTTTCTCCGCCATATTGAGCGCACCAGGGTTCTGGTTCATGTGGTGGATGCGGCATCTACGGAGGGAAGAGACCCGATTGCAGATATTCATGCAATCAACAAGGAGCTGGAGGCCTATAACCCCGAACTGTTAAAGCGCCCTCAAATCATTGCAGCCAATAAAACAGATGTTATTTATGATGACGGCGAAGATCCTGTGGAAAAGCTTAAAGCAGAATTTGAGCCTCAGGGCGTAAAGGTTTATCCCATATCTGCTGTAAGCGGACAGGGTGTAAAGGAACTGCTGTACGCCATTTATGAGCTGCTTCAAACCGTAAATTTAAGCCCTGTCATTTTTGAAAAGGAATTTGATTTAAACAGCCTGACCGATGCGCTTCTTCCTTATTCCGTTGAAGTGACAGAAGACGGGGTTTACGTTGTAGAAGGACCTCGTATCGAAAAAATGCTGGGTTATACAAACCTGGAATCTGAAAAGGGCTTTAGCTTTTTCCAGAAATTCTTAAAGGACAACGGTATTTTGGAAGAGCTGGAAAAGGCGGGAATTGAAGAGGGAAATACGGTCCGCATGTATGGTCTTGAATTTGACTATTACAGATAAACAAGGAGAATATTATGACAAGTAAGCAGAGATCCTATTTAAAAGGATTGGCGATGAATATAGATCCCATCTTTCAGATCGGGAAATCCAGTCTGACGCCGGAGATCACCAATGCAGTGGCAGAGGCTCTGGATGCCAGGGAATTAATAAAGATTACGGTATTGAAAAATTGCCTGGATGACGGAAACAGCATTGCTGCCGTATTGTCTGAACGCACTCATTCTGAGGTTGTTCAGGTGATCGGAAGGCGGATCGTACTTTACAAACAGGCGAAAGAGGAAAACAAGAGGAAGATCGTACTTCCTAAATAAGCCTGTTCTATTTTGGAACCAGAGAGTCGAAAGGTTGAGAATTCATCAGGGGACAAATTATGGGCAAAATCGGTATCATGGGCGGAACGTTTGACCCGATCCACAATGGCCATCTTATGCTTGGGGAACAGGCATACAGGGAATACGGCCTGGATGAAGTCTGGTACATGCCTTCCGGGCATCCGCCCCATAAAAAGAACCACCATGTAACAGAGCCTGCCATGCGTTTTGAAATGACGAAGCTTGCCGTGAAAGGCCATAAGGGATTTTTCTGTTCGGACTTTGAAGTGAGGCGGAGCGGAAATACCTATACGGCCCAGACATTGAGCCTGCTTCGAAAATCGTATCCAGGGCACACCTTTTATTTTATCATCGGGGCTGATTCTCTCTATGAGATTGAGAACTGGTATGAACCGGGCCTGGTGCTGACCCAGGCGGTAATACTGGCTGCCCGCAGGAAATATGAAGAAGTGGATCAGGATCAGGCCATGGACCGTCAGATCTTCTATCTGGCGAAAAAATATGGAGCGGATATCCGTATGCTCCACTGTGAAAAAATGGACATCTCATCTGCCGGGCTGCGTCAGATGATTGCAGAGGGCCAGTCTGTGGCGGAGTTCGTTCCCCAGGAAGTCCTGTCATACATCAGCGCCCACGGCTTATATCGGGAGGCGGAGACATGAAAGATGTGATTTTCAATCTGAGAAATGATCTGAAAGGAAAATTGAACCCTTTCAGATACGAGCACACCATAAGCGTATCATTTATTTGTACGGCCCTGGCCATGCGGTATGGATGCGATTTGGACAAGGCGGAATTAGCCGGCTTGCTCCACGACTGCGCCAAGCATTACGGGGATGAAGAAATTGTAGCAAAATGTAAAAAGCAGGGTATCCCGCTGACTGACGATGAACTCAAGGTCCCCATGGTGCTTCATGCCAAGTATGGGGCATGGCTGGCAGAGCATAAATATAATATTATAGATGAAGAAGTAATCGGCGCCATCCGCTGGCATACTACGGGAAAGCCGGAAATGTCACTGCTGGAAAAAATCGTCTTTACAGCCGATTATATTGAACCCCGACGCGATAAAGCGCAGGACCTGCCGCTCATCCGTTCCCTGGCTTTTATTGATCTGGATGAGTGCATTTACCAGATTCTTAAGGATACCCTTGATTATCTGGAACGTAAAGGAAATTTTGTGGATTCCATGTCTGAACAGGCATATGCTTATTATAAGCAGGTTCACAAAGAAAAGAAATCCCCTGCGGATATCTCTTGTACCCCATAGGTCAGTGAGAGTAAAGCGGGGCAGGTTATACCCGGAAAACGTGGGCAATAAATATAAAACACCCTACGGGTATACCTTTATGCCCAAAAAACGTGGGCAATAAATATGAAAGGAGAACAGAGATGAATCAGTCAATTGAAATGGTAAAAACCGCTTATGCGGCTTTAGCCGATAAAAAGGGTGAGGATATCAGCGTCATCGACATCCGTAAGGTGTCGGTAATGGCGGATTATTTCATCATTGCCAGCGGTACCAATGCAAACCAGGTCCAGGCCATGGTTGACAACGTGGAGGAGGAACTTGGAAAAAAGGGATTCGTCTGCAAGCAGGTGGAGGGATATCAGTCCGCCAATTGGATTCTCATGGATTACGGTGATATCATCGTTCATGTATTTGACCGGGAAAACCGCTTGTTCTATGATCTGGAGAGAATCTGGAGAGACGGTAAGACCATTGCACCGGAAGAGCTGGGCGTCTAAAATAGGGATATTTAAGTAAAGATATTTGAAGTAAGACAGTTTTACTAAAAATGAACTGCTTCCCGTCAAGTAGACAATGAAAAAAATAAAAATTTTTCTGCCAGTGAGGACATTCACTGGCAGTTTTTATGCTGCCAAGTAACTTTTGTGCTTTTCTAACGGTGTCAATACTCCAAGATTCCTTTGCAATCGTTTGTCATTATAATAATCAATATAGCTTTCAATCATAGTTTCAAGCGATTCTCTATTGGTAAATTTGCGCCCATAGTATCGTTCACGTTTTATAATCCCCCAAAACCCTTCCATTGGGCCATTATCTATGCATTTGCCAACTCTGGACATGCTCTGTTTCATACCTGCCGTCTCCAGTTTCTCATGAAAAGCACGGTTCGTATATTGGAATCCACGATCACTGTGGAACAATGGATGGGCATCTGGATTTGTTGCAACAGCTTGATCTAATGTATCAAAAACCAATGGGTTATTATTCCGGTCACCAATAACAAAGGCGACAATACGGCGATCAAATAAATCCAGAATCGCACTTAAGTAGAGCTTTCGTTTTTCACCGTTTTCATAGTACTTGAACTCGGTTACATCTGTGAGCCATTTTTCATTGGGCGCATCAGCGGTGAACTCACGTCTTAACTCATTCTCTGCCAGATACTGTGGGTTGTCGGCTTGCCTTGTACAGCCAGTGTTTCCGTACTTTATGGTGGATTTTATCTTCTGACTGCGGCAGATTCGTAAGATACGCTTATCATTTACATCGATATCATGATAACGTTCCAGATCATCCCGAATTCTCCGGTATCCTTTATCAGGACTTTCTGTATGAATCTCTTTAATCACTTTTGCAATCCGCTGATTCAGGACTTCATTTTCAGGAATTTTCCGCTTTAACCATTTATAATAAGCTGCTCTGGAGACTCTTCCCAGTTTGCAAAGCGCCTGAATTGGATAGTTATGTTCTTCGTTTTCTTCTTTGATCGCCTGATAAATAAATTCATATCGGACCAGACTTAGCTTCGCCTCCTCTCGATCTCCTCGAGTTTTTTTAAGAAAGATGCCTCCATTTCAGCACGCTCTTTTTCAGCACGCAAAATTTTATTTTCGGCGCGCAGTTTTTCAAGTTCGCTCATTTCGGCTTCCGTTTTACGTTTTCCACGCCGGTCCAGAAGTCCATTTACACCTTCATCCTCATACTTTATCGTATAGTTGCGGGCCTGCTGATAAGAGACCTGGTACTTATCGGCTGTTTCTGCATAGTTGTGTTCATGAGCGATACAATACTGTACGATTTCAACCCTTTCATCAAATGTGGTTTTTCTGCCCTTAGTCATAATCGGCTTTCCTCCTGTCCCGGAAGCTTTCAGCTCCATATGACCATTATACTTTAAAATCCAGTTCCGTAGTTGGCTTGTTGAACGGATTCCGTATTTTTTACAGATATACAAATATGAGCCTTCTTCATTTAAATAATCCAACACTGCGTTCCTTTTGGTATCTACAGAATATGCGGTGTTTTTAGAAGTGGTATTAAGCCCAATTACCCCTAATGACTGATATAGAGATATCCATTCTAATACCCTGTATCTATTAATACCTAATAGCTTAGCTTCATGATTTGCAGAAGTTTTTTCAGATAAACATCGTAAAACAACTTCTATTTTTGTTTCAGATGAAAATTTAGCTTTTCTTCCCATAAAATATGCTCCCTCCCAGATGACAAGTTTTTTTATTTCACTTGTCTACCTAGAAGGGAGCATATCAAAACAGGGAGCGGTTACCGAAAGGGACCGCTTTATTATTTGGTTAGAATTTGTTTAGAATTTGTATTTCTATTATTGTATTTCTATTGTGTTATCTGTATCATTACATCCCAAACGTATGTTTTGGAGCTGGCTTTGTACTTTTCAAATGAAGCCTTGGTTTACATAAAAATATTATGTAAACCAAGGCTGTCAACCATATTGATTTTACTTTCTAGTCAGTGAATCTCAGTGAATTCCCAAACGAAACAAACCAATGACCTTTCCCAAAATTTCTACGTCATTTACAATGATCGGTTCCATAGAATCGTTCTCCGGCTGCAGGCGGTAGTGGCCGTCTTCTTTAAAAAACCGCTTTACTGTGGCGGAATCGTCTACCAGAGCAACAACAATATCTCCATTATGAGCGGTTGAACGGTGTTCAACAATGATCTGGTCTCCTTCAAGGATTCCGGCATTAATCATGCTGTTTCCTTTCACCTTGAGCATAAAGGTCTGGGCATTGGGAAGCAGCTCCGCAGGGATGGGGTAATAGTTCTCAATATTTTCTTCCGCATAAAGGGGCTGTCCTGCCGCTACGGTTCCCAGAACAGGAACATTGACAACCTCCCGGCGGGTCAGGTTAAAACAATCGTCGATAATCTCAATGGTTCTTGGCTTGGTGGGATCCTTTCTTATGTATCCTTTTTCCTCAAGCGTCTCCAGATGGGAATGCACAGAAGAGGTTGATTTTAAATGAACGGCTTCGCAGATCTCCCTGACTGCAGGGGGATAACCCTTGCTTAAAATTGTCTCTTTTATATATTCTAAAATTTCCTGTTGTTTGGGTGTGATTTTCTCCTGCACCATAACACAACCTCCTCAGTCCTTATTAATTATGTCTATACTAACATATGTTCGAAAAAAATGCAAACCTTTGTTCGAAAAAAGTAAAAATCAATTGACAAACATATGTTCGCAATGATATTATAAAAGCACCAAGAGAACATATGTTCCTATTCGATTACACTCAGGAGGTATGCAATATGAAGCAGTTAGTTATGTTAGCACTTGTTGTTTTACTGGGTTCCTGCTTTTTCGGTCATTCTTTAATGAATGTCCTTGCAGGAGAGGATGAGACCCAGATACCAGAGAAATACTACACCAGCATTCAGATACAAAAAGGTGACAGCCTGTGGAGCATTGCCGGAAAGTACGGAGAAAACAGCGGGCTGACCATCTCCCAATATATAAAAGAATTAAAGAATATTAATGGATTAAAGGAAGACACCATTCATAGCGGTCATTATCTGACGGTCATGTATTTCGCAACGGATTCTGATTGAAAATCCGGTTGGCGGGACAAGAATAAGAAGTACACATCCGCTGTTGTTGTAAAATCATTGATTTTACGGGAAGAATAACTTAGAATAATGATAGTGACAGTTTGCTATAAAGTTTTTTATGAGGATATTTATAAAGAATATCATTGTTATAAAGAACATCATTATAAATGATTTTTATGCTCAGCATTATTCTTACAGTTAAAGGATCAGAACGAATATGAAGGTAACATTCGGAATTCTGGCTCATGTAGATGCCGGTAAAACTACGTTTTCAGAACAGATTTTGTATAAAGAGAGAGTGATCCGGTCCCTGGGCCGCGTAGATGCAAAAAATACATGCCTGGACCACGATGATATAGAACGGGCCAGGGGAATTACAATTTTCTCCGATGTGGCTGCTTTTACACACGGTGATAATGCGTATTACCTCATAGATACTCCCGGACACACGGATTTCTCCGCTGAAATGGAACGGGCTCTGGAAGTGATGGACTATGCAATCCTTGTCATCAACGGTACGGATGGGGTACAGGGCCATACGGAAACCATATGGAACCTGCTGGAACGCTACAAGATCCCTGTTTTTATCTTCATCAATAAACTGGATATCGTTTCAGCATCCTATGAACGGACTTTACTTGAAGTTCAGAAGCACTTTTCGAAAGGGATACTGGATTTTAAGGACATATGTCTTGAGAATGGAAAAGAAGATACTTTTACAGATGATCTGGTTGAGAATGTATCTCAACCAGATGAGGGATTGCTTGATAAATGGCTGGAAGGCATGATTACCTTTGAGGATCTGCAGCCGGCATTGAAAGCGCAGATCAAAGACCGCCGGCTGTTTCCCTGTTTTGGCGGATGCGCTCTCACAGGAGAAGGGGTGGACCGGTTTTTGCAGGCCTTTTATTGTCTGACGGAAACCTCTTATTCAGAAGCCGCTCCTTTCAGCGGAAGGATATTTAAGATCCGTTATGATGACCAGCGGGAACGAATGACCTATATGAAAATATTAAGCGGAATGCTACGCGTTCGTGATTCCCTGTCCGAGGATGAAAAGGTCCATCAGATAAGAGTATTTCAGGGAGAACGATTTCATGCGGTCTCAGAGGCCTCCGCAGGGGATGTGGTGGCTGTAACCGGGCTAAAGAACAGCAGAGCCGGCCAGGGAGTTGGTGCGTGCCTTGAACCGGTAATTTCGGCGCTTCGTCCAACCCTTCAGGCAAAGGTGCTGTACCCTCCGGATATTCCTCATAGGACCATGCTGCAGATATTCCATATTCTGGAGGAAGAGGACCCTTCCCTAAGCGTGGTTTGGGAAGAAGCTCTCCAGCAGTTAAAGATAAATATTATGGGTAAGATCCAGCTTGAAGTCCTGGAACAGGCCATTTTAAGCCGGTTTAAAATTCCTGTGTCCTTTGGGCGGCCGGAAGTCGTATATATGGAGACGGTATTGGAATCCGTCATGGGGTATGGGCACTTTGAGCCTCTTCGTCATTATGCAGAAGTGGCATTGAGAATTGAACCGGGAACCAGAGGAGAGGGTATCACCTTTGCCAGTCAGTGCCATGTGGACAGGCTGGGCATCAATTTCCAGAATTTAATACGCACCCATGTATTTGAAACTATCCATAAAGGTGTTCTGACGGGTTCTGAATTAACTGATGTTAAAATTACTCTGGTTGATGGAATTTTTCATATCAAACATACAGAAGGCGGAGATTTCCGTGAAGCAGTTTACCGTGGGATCCGTCAGGGCCTCATGAAAGCCCGGAACCGGCTTTTAGAGCCTTATTACCGCTTTACCGTAACTATTCCTGACCCTCTGACCGGAAAGGCTTTAAACGATATTTTAAAGCGTTCCGGACGGTCTGATGATCCGGTTCCAAATGGAAACGGAAGAACCGTTATCACAGGAACAGGACCTGTATCATCTTTTTTAAACTACGGAGAAGAACTGATGATAATGTCAGGGGGAAAGGGAAGTCTTTCCATGGCATTTTCTCATTACGATATATGTCATAATGAAGATGAGGTTATCGCCCGCTATCAGTACAATCCGGATGGGGATACTGCCAATCTTTCCTGTTCCGTCTTCTGCCAAAAAGGTACTTCGTTTGTTGTGAACTGGGATCATGCGGAAGAATATATGCACACCCTTCGCTAAGGTTATTTCCTTTTATTTTTCTTTTTTCGTCCTCCAATTGTCTCTTTTTTGTATAAAAAGGCGGCAGAAGACAGGTACTGCTTGACATGGACGGGATTAGCGCTATAATACTACCATGGATTGTGTCGAAAAATGGTTCCAGTCCTGAGTAACAGATGATTTTAATTATATAAGCATTGTAAGTTAAGACAGACATTGAAAGAATTTTAAACTGTCTGTCTTATGAATGTTTAGAACTGGAAAGGTATCGTAATTTATGAGTTTAGAGAAGCAGAAAGCATTCATAATCCATTGTATATTTGGATTTATCTTATTGGCCATTGTATACGCTGGTATTAAGTACGTTTTTCCTTTGTTAATGCCCTTTGTTATCGGTATCGTCATTGCTTTGTCCTTTCGTAGTGGTATTGATCTGCTGGCAGGGAAAACAAGGATAAACAGGACCATTATATCTATTTTTGTTCTGATCATATTTTATCTTCTGGTGGGATTGGTTATAAGTCTGATCGGCGCTAAATTCTTCCATTTTATCAGCACTTTATTTAATGGTCTTCCGGCTCTCTATAAGGGGACACTTCAACCGGCACTTCAGATTGCAACGGATAACTTGTCAGCCAGGTTTCCCAGTATTGAGGTTTATCTGGATGATTTTATGAATAACATAGGGCAGTCTATTTTTACCTATATTTCCAATATTTCTACAAAGGTAGTCGGCATGGTCACCGGATTGGCCAGCCAGATCCCGTCGTTATTAATCCGTGTTATTTTTACCATTGTATCCTCATTCTTCTTTACAATTGATTATTATAAGATCAGCAATTTCATTTTAAAGCAGTTTAAGGATGAGAAGAGAAGCGTAATAATTAAGCTGAAGGATAACGTCATCGGATCGCTTAGTAAATTTGTCAGAGCCTATACATTAATTATTTCCATTACGTTTCTTGAATTATCCCTTGGATTTTGGCTTTTGAATATTCCTACGCCCTTTCTTCTTGGCGGGATAGTGGCCATTATTGATATTATGCCAATACTTGGTACAGGAGCGGTTCTTTTGCCCTGGTCCATCATATCCTTTTCCCTGGGTGATCCCAAAACCGGCATAGGGATGCTGTTTCTGTATATCTTTATAACTGTGGTCAGACAGATATTGGAGCCTAAAATTATTGGACAGCAAATTGGGCTGCATCCGTTGGTAACTCTTATTTTAATGTTTGTCGGGGCCCAGCTGATGGGAGTTTTAGGACTGCTGATTTTACCGGTTATCGCGACAATACTTGTTAAGCTTAATAAAGAAGGAAGCATTCATATTTTCCGGTAATATTTCCGGGAATAAAGTTGGGTATTTTAAAGGGCGGATACTGTGTCAGAGTATCTGCCCTTTAAAATCTTACGCCTGATTTTTTGCATGGCGCCTCTTTAATAACCAGACCAGGACGCCCAGTCCAATGATAACCAATACAACAAAGGAAATGGAAGAATAGGTATCCATGTAATGTACAATGCGTTCCCAGCCGGCTCCGGCAAAAGCACCCAGACATACCAGAACGACATTCCAGATAGCGGTTCCTAAAGTGGTATATAAAAAAAACGTTCTTTTTTTCATTCGGGCCATTCCCGCAGGTATGGATATGAGGCTTCGGATAATGGGAATAAAGCGGCAGAAGAAGATTGTTGAGGTCCCGCGCTTGTCAAACCAGCTTTCTGCTCTTTTTACATCTTCTTTTTTCAGACCCAGAATATGACCCCACCGGTCAATGATATACTCGATTTTCTCTACCGGAAGCAGAAGACCTATGCTGTACAGAATAAATGCGCCGATGACAGCTCCAATTGTGGCAAATATGGATACTAACCATATATTCATACTGGTATAGGTAGTCATAAAGCCACCAAAGGTTAAAATCAGTTCAGAGGGTATTGGAGGAAATACATTTTCTATTGCGATAAGAAGGGCAATCCCCAAATATCCAAACTGATTCATAATATTAATAATCCATTCCTGCATTTTTAAATCCCTTTCTTTTTGCGTACTTTTAACTTTGAAGCAGCGGACAAATCAATAAGCATTAGCATGACGCTAATGCTTACCAAATTTATAGCTATTATATTTTATTTTGTATTATTTTGCAATCCCTGTTCATTAATATTTACTGTATTATATATTAACTTTCCCGTAATTTAACCTTATTTCTGGCACTTCTCCGGCGCTCATCCTCCAGGGCAGCATAATGTTTTTTTGTAGTATTAACATCAGCATGGCCTAAAACATCCGCAACCAGATAAATATCCCCCGTTTCCTTATAAAGATTGGTTCCGTAGGTACTCCGAAGCTTGTGAGGCGTAATCTTTTTCAAAGGAGTGATGAGTTTTGAATATTTTTTTACCAGATTTTCAACGCTGCGGACTGTAATGCGCTTTTTCTGGAGAGAAAGAAAGAGGGCATTTTCGTGACCGGTCTCAGGGATAATGAAGCTTCGTTCATCCAGATAATCGAGAAGAGCATCCTCAACTTCAGTCCCGAAGTACACCGTAACCTCTTTACCGCCTTTTCTGTGGATGCGGATTCCTCCGTTTTTAAAATCAATGTCGTTTAAATCCAGCCCAACACACTCTGATACGCGGATTCCGGTTCCAAGCATAAGAGTCAAAAGGGCCAGATCACGAACCCTGGTCTTTGCATGATATGCCTTTTGCTTTTCCGTCAGCATTTCACCCTTTTCTACTTCGTCAAGCAAGAGTGCAACCTCATCCACATCCAGACGAATGATATCTTTTTCATGGAGCTTGGGAAGCTGCACCAGGGAAGCCGGGTTGTTTTGAAGCCGCTCATTCCGGTAATAATAATTATAAAAGCTCTTCAAAGAAGAAATTTTCCGCATGATGCCCCGTTCCTTGTTGGTTACTTCATGGTTTTTATCGTTAAAACGGTATTTTAGATATTCCATATATTCTTCAAGATCACCGACACGGATAGCTTCTAAATGATCCAGTGTAATATCCTGAATTTCCAGCTTGCTTATAACCGGGTTTTCCTTAAGAAGAAAATCAAAGAATACCCTAAGATCATATGCGTAGGCGATCCTTGTCCGGGAAGACGTACGCGGTTCAATTCCGCGAAAAAAGTCTCCGCAAAAGTGGGGGAGTTCTTTTATCAGTTGGCGTAAATGCTTTACATTCTCGATGTCCTTTTGTTGATGGTAGGAGAGAGGAGTACTCATAGTTCAACCTCGTTTCTTTATGTATTATTTTAAAAAGATGTATGGTGAGAGCCTGGTTGTTGTTTATTTAAAAAAAAGAAAATGAACTCTTTAAATTTCTTCTATTCGTTAATTATTTAACATGTTTGAGTTTTTATGTAATTGTCTGGTGAATAGATTTTTAATAGCTTCATAAAAAGATATATGGCTTTAATATTAATATTTAAAGTAATGGTTTAATAAACTAAATATGGTGTAATAATATAATAGAATAAACATTACAGGATAAAATTAATAAATCATTAATAATAATTATGAAGCTCATATAGCATTTTGCCATCAAAACCTGAATGTAAGTTTAAATGTAAGCGGTTAATGAAAGTGGTTCAGAGTATTTAAAATTTTTAAATGTTAAGAGGCCCAAAGAATTAAGGCGAATTATAATCAGTGTCAGAAAGCAATATTATTAATTTCTAAATTTTAATCACGTACATTGATCCCGTAAATAAATCATCAAAAGGGAAGAATGACAAAGAGAGAATAACAGCAGTCATTGGCAATTAATAATAGCTGTAGAGGAACAAATATGAACCTCATAAGATAATCCATAGATTCCATATTCCATGCCATAACTATTCGTTAAACTAGACTTTCGCGAATAGTTTGCGAAGTGTAGCTTCTAACACATATTCAGTAAGCCCCGACTATGTTATATTATATCATAGCCAGGGCCGTTCGTACGAATATTTTATTGAAGTTATTATTACTCCGGTTGTTAATCTTCTTTTCTTATTTTTTATTTAAGAAAGAGATCTTTCTTATCAAGAATTGCTGCTGCAGACGCGCAAGCCGGGCAATCACAGTATTTTGCTCCGGCAGATTTGATCTCCTTTGCATGTGCTGCGATATTCTTAGCAGTTTCCGCTCCAAAAACCCGAATTCCGGCATCAGATTCCGTAAAACCGATTAAACTGTCAATCGGCATAATATCCGCTTCCAGCTCATCAATATATTTTTTTGTTTCTGCGGCTTCCTTTTCTGTTCCAATAGCATCCAACCAGGTCTGAGCTGCTGTTTTTGCCTCAATGCTGCACGATGGTGCATTCATTAATTCATGTGTTTTTTCAACAGCATAATTTAATACTTCTTTATCCATAATTGATACTCCTTCTTTCTTCTGGAATTTGTCTATATTCTACCATAATTATTTAGCCTTTGCAATTCGAATGAGCCAAAGCCATAGCATCTGGCAGTCTGTATTTGGCCTCTGTAACCAGACCAATACTATCCCAATCAGTTGGGTTCTTTCATGATTCCAAATACGTTTTCCTGTATATCTCAAATTTTCGCTTACCTATCAGCTGCCTTTCAAGTCTTTGGTAAATGTCTGTTTGGATCTTCTGTTTTTTATCCATACAGACACAAATGATGGTCTCTCTCCCACACACTGCCGCTAAGGAACTCATCATTTGATTGATGCCTCCACTGCCCTCATCCCATTCAACCATATTACCATAAGGGACATCGGTAATAATAATATCAGGGACAAATGACAGATCATGGACCTCAAGAACATTTTGATTAAATATACAAGTTTTAATTTCTTTGGTCAGTAGTCTCTCTATCCGATCAATGCTTTGTAACGCTTCCATGTGAGAAACTTTCTTGTATTTTTGGTAAAGAGCTTTTAATTCGTCCCTCCGTTTACTGATTCCGGCCTTTGTTAAAAGGCTTAGATTATCTTTCGCCAATTTTATACTTTCTGAATTTATATCACTTCCATAAAGACTTGATAAGGTATCACTTTTCAATAGCCCTAATATGGTAAGCATATAGGCTCCGCCACAACAGCAGTCATAAAGAGATATTTCAGTTTTTTTATTGGAATACAGCAAACAGCGTTCATATATTTCTAAAGCCAGTCTTACTGGAAAGGTGGGTTCTCCGCCTACATGATATAATACCCTTCCGCTGGCGAAATCTTCGTAATTGTCATTTTTTGTATATTTATATTCCATTATTTATTATTCTCCCAAATTACGATTTATCAGAAATGATATCTTTGTTTTGACACTTTTCTGCTGCAGGATTCTGCAACAGGAATGGTCGCATCCTAATAGGTAGCCTAATAGAATTGTATCGCTTTTTTTCTTAAAAACCAATACTTTTCTAACCAATATTTTTAAATCTCCCCAAAAAGATAATACAGAAAAAGAAGACTGTGCCCCAATTACGGAATGCCGCAGCCCTCTTCCTCTAATTCTTTTAAAAATAACTCTAAAAAACCTTTAAATTCTGAAACCCGCTCTAATTTGCCGACATTCGGAATTCTGGAATATCCCATATCTTATCTTCCGGCTTAGTCATAATATTGCAGCATTATTTCACATTGCCGGCTAAATCCGCATCCAGGAAAACCCTTGAAGCCGTTGCACCCTTTTGCCCCTGATACTTCCCTCTGTATGGTTTTAAAGCATGGTCATCCAATTGGGCGAACACCAACTGGCCCACACGGCGGCCGGCGCAAAGCTCTATGGCACATCGGTTTGCATTAAAGAGCTCCAGAGTAATCTCCCCTTCAAACCCGGGATCCACCCAGCCAGCATTTTGAATGAACAGTCCAAGCCTTCCCAGGGAACTGCGGCCCTCTACAAAGGCTGTCAGATTATCCGGCAAAGAAAAATATTCCATGGTGGTGGCAAGGACAAATTGTCCGGGCAGAAGCAGATACCGGTCTGTTTCAATGGTCTTATATTTGATCTCATCATTCAGAGAAATAATTCCATTGCTGGTATCTTCTACGATGCAAAACGTATTTCCAAGCCTGATGTCCACACTGGCCGGCTGAATCTGGTGCTCTTCTATGGATGATATCATAAGTGTTTTATCCTTTAGCATCCGATGAATCGTTTTGTCAGATAAAATCATAAAACAGTATCCTTTCTCCGGTTATAAAAATCACTTTTTTGGAACCGGGCTTTTTATAAATTGTTGTATTCAAATTGTCATACTCAAATCCAAATCGCCATACTCAAATTGCCATACTCAAACTTTCATACTCAAACTGCCATTCAAACTGCCATATTCAAACTGCTATACTCCCGGCCCTACTTCCCCGTCGTTTCCCTGGCCTGCCTCTTCTTCCGGGCTTTCTCCGGTTTTTTTCTCCGGCTTTGTTTCTTTTTCGGCCTTTGTTTCCTTTTCTGTTTCTTTCTCTGTCTTCTTCTCCGCCTTGGTTTCGTCCTTTATTTTGGCCCCGGGTCCCACCAGGCTCCCGTCATCGTTCGTGGGGGCTTCTGTGCTCTCCGGCTCTGTTGTTTCATGAATGGCCTCTTTGGTGCTTTCTGCGGTTGTCTCTACCGTACTTTCCTCTGTTGAGGGCTCTGTTTGTGCGGGAGCAGTATTTTTTGACGACGAGCCTTTTCCTGTTTTACTGCCTGAGCTTCCGCCGCTGGAAGCGTTCTTTCCGGGCTTTGTCAGGCCGCTGTCCTGAGAAATTTTTTCGCTTATCTTCTTAACCGCCGCTGACGGCGTGTAGTTCTCCTGACCATAAAGGAACTGATGAAGCTGGATGACGTTGCTTTCCAGTGTTGTTGCAACGACGCAATCCATTTTTCCGATCTTCATGGTGGTGCGTGAAAATGGGAATCCGTTGGTCTCTCCGATATGGTATTTACTGATTCCTTTTGCAATGGAGAGAACATCATTCATGCCGATGCTGGTGGATATCTGGGGAAATACGGCGGAAACCAGGCTTTTTAAGGTGGCAAAATCAGCACTTTTTGCTTTCTCCATGGCAAGTGTCACCACCTTGCGCTGTCTTTCCGTCCGGTTGAAATCCGTATCCATGAGACGAAGTCTGGCATAGGCCACAGCTTGGACTCCATCCAGATGATTCATCCCGGCTTTCTTTAACTGATGAGAGCCGACGCCGGTGGAATTAACGGTTTCCGTAATAAAGCCGTTAATATAGGCGAACTCCGAATCTGTGATTTCCAGATCAATACCGCCTAAAATATTAATGGCGTCTGCCACTGCTTTCCAGTTAAATGTGGCATAATCGTCGATTTTTAAATCCAGATTTTCATTTAAGGCGCTAAGTGCCTGCTTATGGCCGCCTTTAAAATATGCTTCATTAATTTTATGATAGGTTCCGTCACTGTTGATTTTTAAATATGTATCCCGGAAAACCGATACCAGTTTTATTTCTCCGGTGGCCTTATCGATGTTGCAGATCATTTCCACATCGGACAGGGCTCCCTTTTCCAGGTTTCCGTCTCTGGAATCCACTCCAAAAACTGCAATGGTCCAATAGCCTGTCTGATGGGTCCGCTGCTTCAGCAGAAAAAATCCGGCTAAAAGTATCAGAATTAAAACAGCGATTCCTGTAAAAAGGGTCCGCTGCCTGCGTTTTTTCTTTCTGCGCTTTTCTGTTTTGTGTTTTGCATTATTTTGTGGTCCAGTATAACGGGCTCTTGGGTTTCTTCCGTCGCCTGCACTATAATAGGTCCTGTCCCCTCTCGCCGCCTGCTCCGGGCGTTGCTCCGGGCGCGCAGCCGCTTTTCGCGGTGCCTCGCCGCTTGTCCGCTTTTTGCGGGCGCGCATGCGGTCTAACTCATCCTCATAATCCATGACCGAACAATCAATCCTTTCCCATGTTTTCTTTGGCAGATCCCATCTATTCTATCAGATACAGGACCTTAATTCCTTGCTTTTCTCTTAATTTTATCAGTCAATCAAGCTTTTCCTTTCTCCCTTTCCCGTTATATTATAAGAGGTGGCAGGAGTCTTGTCAAAAGAAAGTTCCCCTAATGAATCGAAAGTCCGATGAAAATTTAAAACCATTTCACTGGCAGGAAAATAAACGCGTTCTGCTTAAAATCCTGAAAGGACCAAAGAAAGTCCCGGAAAAAGTCATAGACGAAATAAAGGACGCCTCTGCGCCCTCTCCTGCTTCTGCCGCTTTTAAAACGGCTTTTTCAATTATAAAAGAAAAAATTCAAAGAGAAAAATAAAGGCAGGGAACACAACAGCCCCAAGCCAAAATACGGTAAAAAGTAAAAATCAATAAGCTGCGGCAGCCTCAGAAAGAATCAGGGCTTCGATGGCAAAAGCGACTCCATCTTCATCATTGGTTCTTGTCGTAAGGCGCGCCTTTCGCCTTATCACTTCTGAAGCATTTCCCATTGCGACTGTATATCCAAGAGGAAGGCTCAGCATGGACAAATCGTTTTCGCTGTCTCCCAGAGCCAGAATTTCATTTGGACGAATTCTTGAATTTACCGCATGCTCGAGGAGTGCGGTCCCTTTCTGGGCCCTCGTATGGGTCAGCTCTAAATTGGATGGGGCCGATGAAGCCACGGATATCCCCTCTTCTTTTTCCAGCCAGAAACGGATCTGCTTCAAAACCTCCGGATTTTCATGAACCACGGAAATTTTATAGATATCGCTTCCTGATCCAAGGAGTTCTTCTTCTGTTGTAAAATGAAACCGCTTTTCTATGGTTTCATAGGTATGTTCATCGGAAACCATGGACAGAAATATTTTATCTTCAAAGCTTTTTCGTAGTTTCGCCCTGTCGGAGGTGGTGTGGCTGCCTTTTTCTGTCATAAAATCATAAAGGACGGAAAAGGGACGGCAGATGTTTAAAATGCTGTTCACCTGGCTGTTTAACAGAGGCTGCTTCCGAAGCTGTTTTCCGCGGCTGTCAAATACGGCGGCTCCGTTCATGCAGATGATATCACAGGAAATGCCGGCCTCCCATAAAGGTGCATAGGCATCCTCAAAATTTCTCCCTGTGCAGACCATAAAGCCGATGTTTTTCCTCTGAAGTGTCTCTATGGCTGCGGCATTCCGGGGGGATACCTTTCCATAGCGGTTTAAAAGTGTTCCATCCATGTCAGATGCAACTAATCGAATCATATGTTTTTTCCTTTCTTATCTACTATTTTTCTTGCAACATCAGGGTAATTGGTTATGATGGCGGCTACTTCCTGTTCTGATAAGTATTCCATCATTGGCTCCTGGTCCACGGTCCATACGTGAAGCGGAAGCTTTCTTTTTCTGGATTCTGTAATGAGTTTCTTGGATTGCAGGTTGTTTACGGCCGGATGAAGGGCATCAGCTCCTATTAATTTTGCATAGCCGATAATATTGATCCATCCGTCGGAATAGAGAATCCCGGTCAGGGACTTAGGACTTAACCGTTTTATCCGCACAATGCTTGGATTGTGAAAGGAGGAATAGATGACCCGTTCCTCCAGTCCCGCTTCTTTCACCTGTCTTAATGCCTCTTCTTCGATTCCTCTGTAGCGGAAAATTCCTGTCTTCAGTTCAATATTGACCGTAAGGTCTGTGGGCTTTATAAGCTCCAGCACCTCCCTAAGCTCCGGGATCACAGAGGACCGGTATTTCGGATGGAGCTTGCTGCAGCAAAAGCCTTTCAGCTCCTTCATGGTAAAATCCTTTACATATCCGGTGCCGTTACAGGTGCGGTCAATGGTTTCATCGTGGATGACGGCCAGCTTTCCATCCTTTGTAAGCTGTATATCCAACTCAATTCCATCCGCTTTCTGCGCAACGGCCAGTTCGAATGCCTCCATTGTATTTTCCGGCGCATAAGCGGAGGCGCCTCTGTGAGCCCAAACCTTAGTTTTCATTGTCAATGCCTTCCTGCTTTTTAGTTATTTAACACATTATAATCTTCAATGGACTTATTAATGCTTTCCGCCATTTTGGCAACTGCATCCTCCGGGGCGCCGTTGTTGTTTATCATGTTTTCTATTTCTGTTTCAACAATCTGGCGGGCTTCTGGAAATACGCTTAAAAGCGCTCCTGCAGACTCAGGGGATGAATCATGAAGCTGGTCAATGGCAGTCTGGAACTGCGGGTATTTGGCGATATTGTCCTTAAATACCGATTCCTCATGAGCAGCCACCGTAACAGGGAAATATCCGGTCTGGGAATTCCAGTAGGCCTGGCTTTCCGGGGAAACAAGGTATTTGACAAACTCCCATACGGCCTGCTTCTTGGCCGGGTCCTGGTTGTCTAAGGCCCATAAGGAGCCTCCGCCGATGGAAACGCCGCCTTTATCCTCTTCCCTTACCTTTGGAAAATATGCGGTTCCCACTTCAAACTTTCCATTTACATCATTTAAAATCTGTTTTAAGGAGGCGGTGGAACCTAAGGTCATGGCTGATTTTCCTGCGCTGAAATCCGCAAGGCCTGCATCTCCGCCCCGTCCTACGTTGGGCGCATAGCCTTTGTCTGATAATTCTTTCCACGCGGTTAAAGTATATACGCCTGATCCGTTTTTGTCAAAATCCACGGCCGTTGCCGCGTCCTTTCTTCCGTTTCCGTTGTCTGCGTACTGGGCCTGCTGCTTGCAGGTAAACTGCTCAAAGAACCAGCCGTAAATTCCCAGGGAAATCACTTCTCCTGCTCCGCCCTTGTTTAAAAGGTCGTCCCCGATCTTTGCAATTCCGGGAAGGCTGTCGGGAATCTCCGTAATCCCCGCCTTGGCAAACATATCCTTGTTGTAATAAAGAATGGGCGTGGAGGAGTTAAATGGCATGGAATACAGGGTACCGTTTACCGTATAGTAGGCGGCAATGTTGGGCTCTACCTGGCTTAAATCCCAGTGGTCCCCGTCGATTAACTCCTGCATGGGAACCACCCAGCCGGAATCGATCATGAAACGTGTTCCGATATCATAGATCTGTACCAGGTCTGCGCCCATGTTTCCGATCTGTGCGCTTTTCAGCTTGTTGATGGCATCGTCATAGCTGCCCTGATACTGAGACTCAACCTTGATTCCGAAAGTATTTTCTTTATTGAATTTATCCACAAGTACATCGATGGCCTCTCCGTTTACGCCTCCCATGGAATGCCAGAACGTAATGGTGGTCCCGGACGGGATCTCTGCAGCTTTCGTTTCTGCGGCCTTGGCCTCTGTAGTCTGGGCCGGGGCCGTTGTCTGGGTCTGGTCTGTATTCTCCCCGGCTCCCGGATTCCCCGCTCCTGTCTGACCGGCGCAGCCGGACAGCATGCCTGCCGCCAGCATCGCAGCCATACTTATGGCAAATGCTTTTCTTTTCATTTTCTTTCCTCCAGATTTTAATGTTTTATATTCTGAACCGGGTCAGCCCTTGACAGCGCCCGAGAACATTCCCCTGATTAGCTGTCTCTGTCCTGCGATGAAAACAGAAATTGACGGAACGATAATCATGACAACACCTGCGATCATCATGGAAATGGATTGTGAATCCACGCTGTCCAGCATACCGATGCCGATCTGAACGGTTCTCATGTGGTTGGAGCCTGTGACAAGCAAAGGCCACATATACATATTCCATGCGTTTATAAAGGTGTAAACCGCCATGGCTCCGATGGCTGATTTGGTAAGAGGTATGAGGATGCTGTAAATAAATCTTAAGTTAGAGCAGCCGTCAATTTTTGCCGATTCGTATAAGGAAACCGGAAAGGATTTATAAAACTGCCGGAACAGGAAAATACCCATGGCAGAGGTCAGGTAAGGAATGATCAGCACCCGGTAGCTGTCAAGCCATTTTAAACCGCTTACGGTTAAGTAATTGGAGATAATGGTCGCCTCCCCCGGAATCATCATGGTTGCCATAACGATCATGAACAGCAGGTTCTTTCCCTTAAATTCCAGGAAAGAAAAAGAAAATGCCGCAAGGGAACAGGATATGATCTGGCCCAGGGTAATGGCTCCTGCTACGAGGAAAGAATTCAGGATGAAACGGTCCAAAGGAATCTTAACCCTGGCCTGACGGAAATTCTCAAGGGTAGGATTGGAGGGAAGCAGGTTCATTTTCGTTGTGAACAGCTCTCCTGACGGCATGAATGCAATGCTGACCGCATATAAGAGGGGCAAGAGAATGAAAATTGCCATAGCCAGGTTTATTGCCCCAAGGGCCAGCTTTCCTGCTCTTCTTCGGTAAAGGGCTTTCCGTATGGCCTCCTGCTTCAGCTTTTCCAGCTCCTCCTGGTTCATATCCTTTGACATGGACTTAAGAATTGTTTCCATCAATAGCTTACCCCCTTCTTTTCCAGCCGGAACATGCACAGGGTGAGCCCCATAATGATTATGAACAGAAGTACGGACTGAGCCGCGGCGCTTCCAAAGCGGTAGTTGAAAAATGCATCCCGGTAAATGGAATATACGATTAAGTTGGTGGACTCTCCCGGTCCGCCCTGAGTCAGGACTTTCACCTGGCCAAAGGACTGGAACGCCTGGATAATGTTGACTACAAGGGTATAAAACATGATGGGGCTTAAGCCCGGCAGGGTCAGACGGAAAAATTTCTGAAAACCATTTGCCCCGTCTACGGATGCCCTTTCATAAATCGCCTCGTCAATATTGCTTAAGCCTGCGCTGAAATACAGGAAGTTGATGCCGCTGTTTAACCATGCAGTCAAAAGGGCCACACAGACAAGGGCATAACGGGGATCGCTGATCCAGTTGATATTAACTCCCAGGATCTTATTTACAATTCCAATGGATGGGTGAAGCATGATTTTAAATATCATGGCTGCAGAGCTGGATGCAATTGCCATAGGCAGCGCGTAGGCCGTGCTGAAGATCCTGATGCCCGGAAAGGTTTTATTGCACAGGACAGCCGTTACAAGCCCCAGAAACATGCTCACCGTCACGACAATGAGGACAAATACCGCTGTCACAGCCAGACTGTTCCAGAAAGATGGAGATTTTAACAGATCCTCATAATTTAAGAAGCCCACAAAAAGCTTGGCCTGCCCCATTTTATTGGTTTTATAAAGGCTTAAATAAATTGTTTTAAAAAAGGGATAAAACAGGAATACTGCAAATATTGCCATTGCAGGTACAATATAAGCATAAGCTCCTGTACTCTTCACCATTGTTTTCAGATTCATGAGAAAGCTCCTTAGATATATAAAATATTGTGTTCCGTACTCATATCAAATAATTTGATGCGGTTCATGTCCACGTACACAGGTATCCTGTCTCCTGCGTCTGCCCTGATATCCGGCTTTAACCTCACACATACCTCTTCCCTGCTGATCTGCCCGTGAAGAAATACTTCAGCCCCCAGGGCCTCCTTAAATTCCACATCTAACAAAAGCTTTTCTTCCAGGGGGCCTTTCTCATGGAAGTCTTCGGGACGGATACCCAGATGAATCCTCTTTCCCACATAGCCGTTTTCCGCCAGACGGTTTGCCCATACCCGGTTCACAAAGAGCCTGTTCTGGTGAAACTCCAGGCAGATCCGTCCATCCTTTCGCTCCACCCATGCCGGGATAAAGTTCATGGACGGGGAGCCGATAAAGCCTGCAACAAATTTATTGACGGGATTTTCATAAAGCTCGCCGGGAGCTGCGGCCTGCTGTATTTCTCCTTTGTCCATTACAACGATCCTTGTGCCAAGGGTCATGGCTTCCACCTGATCGTGGGTGACGTAAACGATGGTGGCTCCCAGCTCCCGGTGGATTTTTGCAAGCTCCACCCGCATCTGGGTCCGAAGCTTTGCATCCAGGTTGGACAGAGGTTCATCCATTAAATAAGCTTTGGGCTGCCGGACAATGGCGCTTCCGATAGCAACTCTCTGCTTCTGCCCTCCTGACAGGGCGTAGGGCTTCCGGTCCAGCAAATGGCCGATGCAGAGAATATCCGCCGCTCTCCTGACTCTCTGGTCGATCTCTTTTTCAGGTACCTTGTGTACCCTTAATCCGAAAGCCATGTTCTGGTAGACGGATAAGTGAGGATAAAGAGCATATGACTGAAAAACCATGGACAGGTCTCTGCGCTGTGGACTCACCATATTCATAAGCTGCCCGTCAATCCAAAGCTCTCCGGAAGAAATGTCTTCAAGCCCTGCGATCATCCGCAGAGTCGTGGACTTTCCGCATCCGGAGGGACCTACCAATATAAGAAACTCCCTGTCTCTGATGTCGAGATTAAAATCTTTCACGGCAATCTGACCGTTTTTAAAAGTCTTGCACACGTTCACTAAAGATAATTCTGCCATGGCCGTCATTTCCTTTCCACTGTCACCTAAATTCATTTTAAAGAGCGGATGTAAAATAAAAAAGCCGCTTTTCGTAAAATAGATGTAAATCATGGTATTGACGCACAACCAAACAAAGGCTATAATAAACTAAATTTATGAAGGAGGCATAGATCATCAATAGCAAAGCTAAGCGCCATGTACCTGATGATACGATCGTGAACGTTTTTTCGAAAAAACGGTATCAAAGGTTGACGAGGTGAAAGGTTATCGAATATTCGGCGGATGCCTTTCCATGCCCCTCCGGGCGTGTTTTCAGTGAAAAATATGCGGGTGACTGCAAAACAAAAGCGCTGGAACCGGAGATTTATTTAAAAGCATTCTAAGAAAGAGAAAGCTGTCTTTAAAATACCGAATCAGACAGCCTGTTTTTTGTCTGCCTTTTTTTGAGCCGGCACAATGAAAAATGAATGATTAAAGGAGAATTTAAAATTATGTGTGGAATTATCGGATATACAGGACCTTTAGACGCTAAGAAAATATTGCTTGACGGATTATCTCAGTTGGAATACCGTGGCTATGACAGCGCCGGTGTTGCCCTCTGCATGGAGAACTCTCATATCCGCCTTGTCAGACGCACCGGAAAGGTCTCTAATTTAAAGGATGGGTGCAGGGACATTAAAGAAGTCTCCCACTGCGGCCTCGGGCATACCAGATGGGCGACCCACGGAGGGGTGACGGAACCCAATACCCATCCCCATCAGGCGGGAGCGGTCACTCTGGTTCATAACGGAATCATAGAAAATTATCATCAGCTGACCACGGATTTTCATCTGGAAGGAAAGCTCCGCTCCGAGACGGACAGCGAGGTGGCTGCCTGGGTTTTGGAAAGCCTTTATCAGGGAGATCCCCTGGAAGCCATTTCCAGGCTTGTGGCTCATTTAAAGGGGTCCTATAGCTTCTGTATGCTTTTTGAGGACCATCCCGGGGAGATTTACGCCATACGCAACGTCAGTCCCCTGGTGGCGGCCTATACCCGCTCCGGCTCCTTTGTGGCCTCGGATTTAACAGCTCTGATTCCTTACACCAGACAGTATTTTGTGGTTCCTGAGGACCATATTGTGAAGCTTACCTCTTATAAGGTTCATCTTTATGACCTTCATCATCATGAGGAAGAACCGGAAATGATGGAGGTAAACTGGAATACGGATGCGGCCATGAAAAATGGATTTCCCCATTTCATGCTGAAAGAAATTCATGAACAGCCGGAAGCCCTTAAAAATACTATCCTGCCGCGGCTGACGAAAGGTCTTCCTGACTTTACTGACGATCAGATTCCGGATGAGTTGCTGAAAGACTGCAGCCAGATTCATATCGTAGCCTGCGGAACAGCCATGCATGCGGGAATGGTGGCAAGGGCCTTGATGGAGCCTCTTCTTCGGATACCGGTTACGGTTTCCGTTGCTTCGGAGTTCCGGTATGAGGAGCCGTTAATTGATTCTAAAACTCTGGTTATCATTATCTCCCAGTCAGGGGAAACCATTGATACCCTGGCGGCTTTGCGGCTGGCAAAGAATTATGGGGCTTCTACCCTTTCGGTTGTCAATGTGAAAGGTTCGACCATAGCAAGGGAAAGCGATTATGTCCTTTATACACACGCAGGTCCGGAAATTGCCGTTGCCAGCACCAAGGCCTATTCGGTTCAGCTGGCTGCCCTTTATATGGTATGCTGCCGGATGGCTCTGGTCCGGGGAAAATACAGCCATGAGGATGGGGAAAGCTTTATGAAGAAGCTGCTGGATGCCATTCCTGCCATGGAGGAAATGATTGAGAAACGGGAGTCTGTCAAGGCTCTGGTGACGCATTTGATTAATAAGCCGGATGCTTTCTTTATTGGGCGGGGGCTGGATTATGCGTTTTCTTTGGAAGGAGCTTTAAAGCTAAAGGAGATTTCTTATATTCATGCGGAGGCTTATGCAGCCGGAGAATTGAAGCATGGTACAATTGCTCTTATTACGGATCAGGTTCCGGTTATTGCGATTGCTACGCAGGAGAAAGTTTTTACGAAGACGATTTCTAATATACGGGAGGTAAAGGCAAGAGGCGGGTTTGTGATTTTGCTGACGAAAGAAAATGCCAAGGTTGAGAATGGGTTGGCGGATGTTCAGATTTGTATTCCTGAAGTTGAAGATAGGTTTGCTGTGTTTCCTATTGTGGTGGTGCTGCAGCTGATTGCTTATTATGCTTCTGTGGGGAAAAATCTGGATGTGGATCAGCCTCGGAATTTGGCTAAGTCGGTGACGGTGGAATAAAGGGGAGTGAAGGAAAAGAGCCTCAGGGGGAGATGCAGCTGTCAGGGTTTCGGCAGAAGTGCTTCTAAGGCCGGGAGGACACAAAAAACATGGGTGAAAGTTAGCTTACAAAGCTAACTTTCACCCATGTTTTTTGTGTCCTCTCAACCTAATTAAGAATTTTGTTTTTTGTATTCTACCTTCATGTTTGCAAAGTCGTGGATGAGCTTGACGGCTCCGTCTACGCCTACGGCGCTTCGGTTGATGCATAAGTCGTAGCTTCTGACGTCTCCCCATTTCTTGTTGGAATAATAGTTGTAGTAGCTGGAACGCTTTTTATCTGTTTTGACCATAAATTCCTTGGCTTTTACGTCATCCAGACCGTGAAGCTCTTTTAGGTTCTTGATCTTGTCGTCGTCATTGGCTGTAATGAACACGGATACAAGGTTCGGATAGTCTTCCAGGGCATAGTCTGCACACCGCCCTACAATTACACAGGACTCTTCGTCGGCCAGCTGCCTGATGGTATCAAACTGGGCCAGAAATATCTTGTGGTTAATTGGCATATCCATGTAACCAGAGGAACCAAAGCCTATGGAATAGGTGTCCATTACCAGGGAATATAAAAAACTGTTGGTTGGCTTCTCGTCATGTGTCTTAAACAGCTCTTCACATAATCCGCTGTTTTTGGCTGCTATCGATAACAGTTCTTTGTCATAACACTTGACGCCTAACTCTTCTGCCAGCTTCTGCCCGATAATCTTTCCCATACTTCCGCACTGCCTTCCTATTGCAATCACTAAATTTCCGCTCATATAGGTCACTCCTTCCATTTCCTTGCTGTTGTCCAGGTGTTCGGGACATAGAGGTATGCCCGCAAGGGGCCATATTGTACTGGATTTTGGGACAAAGGGTTTGCCTTGGGGACTTCTGTTATAGACATATTATACATCTAAAATGAAGAAAAATCCAGATTATTATTGCTATTTCACTATTGTTATTTTACAATTGGGGTTTTAGAGCCAATCAGGCCGCACCGTATTTGGGTGCGGCCTGATTATCTTGCGGCGGAGCTGCGAAGTTTTCTCAGCAAATCTTCAAAGTAATCGGGAAGCGGGGCTGTGAATTCCATGTATTCTCCGCTTCTGGGGTGGATGATTCCTAATACTCCGGCGTGGAGGGTCTGACCCTGGAGACGGAATGGGCTTTTGGCAGGGCCATAGACGGTGTCGCCCAGAAGTGGATGGCCGATGCTGGCCATGTGGACGCGGATCTGGTGGGTGCGGCCTGTTTCAAGCTGGCATTCCACATAGGTAAACTGTTGGAAACGTTCCAGGACCTTATAGTGGGTGACGGCTTCTCTGCCGTTTCTTTCGTTGATGCTCATTTTCTTGCGGTCAACGGGATGGCGGCCTATGGGAGCGTTTATTGTGCCTTCATCGTCTTTTAAGTTACCGTGGACGATGGCGTAGTATTTTCTGGTGATGGAATGTTCTTTCAGCTGTTCTGCGATGGAATTGTGGGCTATATCGTTCTTGCATGCGATGAGGACGCCGGTGGTGTCCATATCGATTCTGTGGACGATTCCTGGGCGCAGAATGCCGTTGATTCCGGATAGGTCCTGGCGGCAGTGGGCCATCAGTCCGTTGACCAGGGTTCCGCTGTAGTGGCCGGCGGCGGGATGGACGACCATTCCCTTAGGCTTGTTGATGATGATGATATCCTTATCCTCATACAGGACGTCCAGGTCCAGCTCTTCCGCTTCAATTTCGGGCTCTACGGCCTCGGGCATGGAGAGTTCGATATTGTCTCCGGCATTTACCTTGTAATTGCTTTTTACCGGCTTACCGCTCACCAGGACCGCCTCATCTTTTAAAAGCTTCTGCAGATAGGAGCGGGAAACCTCCTGGCACTGGTCGGAAAGATAACGGTCGATGCGGACTCCGGCATCTTCCCCGGAAACTGAAAACTGGCGTATCACTCCTGCTCCCCCTTTTTCTGGAAAGTAAGACAGGATAAATCTTCTTCTTTGTAATGAAAGAGGAATAAGAGCATAAAAGTGAACATGGAAATTGTGACGTAGCAGTCCGCCACGTTAAAAATCGGGAAATCAATCAGTTTGAAATATAAGAAGTCCACCACATAGCCCCGGGTAAAACGGTCTATCATGTTTCCTACCGCACCGGCGGACAGAAACATGGCAATGAGGTGCAGAGGAATATATTTCCTGGTTGCAGGCATGCGTGACACCCCATAGACGGCGACAGACAGCACAATAAGGGCGATCAGCAGAAAAAATGCCCGCTTTCCCTGGAGCATTCCAAAGGCCGCGCCCCGGTTTTCTGAGTAAAGAAGCACGAATACCTTGTCCAGGATTGGATAGTCAGGCCGGTTCATAAGATGCCTGATGGCAAGAAGCTTTGTCCACTGATCCAGGCCGATGGCGAGAAAAAAGCCGATAATCAGGCCAATGGTTAATTTTATTTTCTGGTTCATAAAATCTCCTTATGCTAAAATATGGCTGAGTCCTTCTGCCATATCTTCCTCTGTGACAGTCTTATCGATGCAGGCTTTGCCAATCTGTTCTAACAGGATAAAACGGATGGTTCCGGAATCCATCTTTTTATCGCTTTTCGTTGTGCGGATAATGTCCTCCGGGGAAAGGTCTTTTACGGTGACGGGCATTTGAAAACGCTTCATGACCTCTAAAAGCCTGAGAAGCTCTTTCTCCTGGATCATGCCTTTTTTTATGGAAATCCCCATAGCGGCAATGCAGCCAAGGCCTACACAGTGGCCGTGAAGCAGGCCGAAATTGGAAAGCTTTTCAATGGCATGGCCTAAGGTATGACCGAGATTTAACAGTGCCCGTTCTCCCTGCTCTGTAGGGTCCTTTTCTACCACATTCCGCTTGATCTGGTTGCTGACCCTGACCATTTCTTCCAATACTTTCATATCCTTTTCCTGGATACCAGCGGCGTGATCCATCAGCCATTCATAGTAAAATGCGTCCTTAATCAGGCCATGCTTGATGATTTCTCCCATTCCCGAAGAAAATTGTTCCTCTGATAAGGTTTTTAAGGCGCCGATGTTCGCATAGACAAGCTTTGGCATGTGAAAAGCTCCTACCATATTTTTGTAGGAGTCAAAATCAACACCTGTCTTTCCGCCGATGCTGGAATCCACCTGGGAAAGCAGGGTGGTCGGCACCTGAATAAAGGAAATACCCCTTAAATAGGTGGCGGCCGCAAAGCCGCATAAATCTCCCACCACTCCTCCGCCCAAGGCCAGAAGATAATCGTGGCGGTCAAACTGTTTTAAAATGAGGGTCTCATATAAGTCCCTGACCGTATTTAAGGTTTTGTTTTCCTCTCCTGCTTTGAAGATGAAATGCTCCGCTTTTTTACAGCAGGCAGAGACTATTTTCTCCACTTCCTCAAGATAGAGAGGCGCAACGTTGGAATCTGTGACAATACAGACCCTGCGTCCCTCCAATCCCATTTTTTTCAGCTCATCCTTAAGCTTGTCAAAGGATTCTTCCGTGACAATATCGTAAATAAAGGCGCCATCCATGTGGACCGGAATTCTGTTTCCCATGCTGCTGTTCCTCCATTGTATTTATTTTATTATCCAGTCGTTTTATTACCCTGCCGCTTGCTGCAGGGTATCTGACTCCTAATTAAGGAAGAAAGCAAACAGCCTTCCATCCCTTTTACGCCCATGGCCTAAAAAGGGTGGAAAACCGTCTGCTTGTCCCCAATCAAAGAAAGCCCCGATGCCTCAGGGAGAATTTCCCTGAAAACCGCTTTGTTACAGGCGTAAATTCATTCCGCCCATGTCCAGGCTTCCGTTATTTAACAAATCCTGAAAATCACCGGAAAGCTCTACGGATTCCGGCGTGGCTATGAAAATGTAGTTTGATATTTTCTGCAAATTGCCGTTCATCGAGTATGTAGCTCCCGAGGTAAAATCAATGATCCTCTGAGCCACCTCCGTGTGAATGCCCTCCAGATTCAGGACGACTGCCTTTCCCGCCAGCATATGATCACAGATTTCCTTTGCATCCTCAATGGATGTGGGCTTTACCATGGATACCTCCATCGTGCGGCTCTGCTTCATAGGCACTACTTTCGGAGAACGGGAAAGAAAACGGGGCTTCTGCTCATACTCCTCTTCATCATCGTAGTAATCCTCTTCTGACTTTTTGGAAAAGAGAGGCTTTTTCGCAGGTTTTTCTACGTCCTCATAATCGTCATCTAAGTAGTAATCGTCATCATCCGTATCATTCAAGCGCATGCTATCCATCAGTTTGCCTAAAATGCTCATACTTCATTCTCTCCAATCTTATGCCGGATAACAAACTTAAGAAAACTCCTTAAGCTTTCGGCATATATTCTCACCAAATTCATGTACAGCCTGCCGGGCAGGTTCTGCTTTTTCACATTCCTTAGGTGTTCATATAATATCTTGTACCAAAAATTCCGGTACCGACTCTCACTAAGGTAGCGCCTTCCTCTATTGCAACTTCATAGTCTCCGGTCATACCCATTGAGAGCATATTCATATTAACATTATCAATGTTTTTCCTTTGCATGTCAACATAAAATTGATTTAATTTTTTAAAAACAGGACGATTTTCTTCAGAATTTTCTACAAAAGGCGCAATAGTCATGAGGCCTTTTATCCTTACGTGAGGGAACCTGGCGATTTCGAGGACCGCACTTTCCGCCTCCTCCAGAGTAAATCCGAATTTGCTTTCCTCTTCCGCCACGTTTACCTCTAAAAGGATGTCCACGGTCAGATTTTTTTTGGCCGCTTCTTCCTCAATCTGTTCTGCCAGGCGGATGGAATCCACGCTGTGGATCAGCACCGCCTTATCAATGATCTGCTTCACTTTATTGCGCTGCAAATGACCGATCATGTGCCACCGGATATCCTCCGGCATGACCTGGTGTTTTTCACAAAGTTCCTGTACCTTATTTTCTCCGAAATCACGGATTCCGGACTCATATGCTTCTGTTATCATGGAAACAGGCTTGGTCTTACTGACAGCCACCAAAGTTACCTCTTCCGGATCACGTCCGGCCCTTTCGCAGGCGGCTGATATCCGCTGTTTTACTTCTTCCAGATTTTCCCTGACCAATTTATTTCTCCTTTCCTGCCATGCTCTCCGGACGTATAGATGTACCCCGGGGCGCTTTTGCTTATTGATAAATTAATTCCCCTTCCGTGACCGAAGCCGCATTTAAAACAATGTGATCGTATACGGAAAGGCCATAGGTCATATTCTTTTTTACCGTGTAATATTCATCATTGGACGCCAGCACGTCAATCTGCTTGAAAACAGCATAGCCCTTGTTAATGTTATAAACACCCTGAAGGGAAGCGCTTGCCCCTATCTGGTAACGGTCCGAAGAATTAGGCTTTACGATATAATCGCCGGCTTTAAATCCATCCGCCTCATCCATTTCTATGTAGTAATTATCCCCTTCGGAATAGTAGATTTCCGTTGGAACAAAAACCACAGAGGTTCCGGACTCCGAATATACTTCTTTATTAAATCCCGTTTCCGTGCTGTCGCCGCCCTGGGTCATATAATCCATGGGGACCAGATAGAAATCCTTTTTTGTCACTGCTGTCACAGGGATCTTTAAGCCGTCCTGGCGGTCGGAAACGATTTCAAAATCAACATACCGGTCGGAAGAAAACTGAACCATGTATTTGTCAAAATCCAGCTTGCCAAAGATCTTTCCGTCGGTTCCGGTTATGACGGAAAAACTGCCGGACGCCTTTAAATCCTGCCCTGAAAATTCCACTGTAAGATTCTTTTTATCTCCGTATGCCTTTTGGTCTTCCTCTGTCATGGGAAACACCACGGACCATAAATCTGAGGTGATAATCTTGTAGACAGGGGCTCCCTTTTCAATGAGCTTTCCGGATTTCGTTATGGTTTTGGTATAATTGCTGCGGTCAAAGACAGCTTCGGAAATGGCCGACGGCTGCAGCCCTTCATAGGAATCCACGCCATAGGAGACAATTCCTGCCTGATCCGCCGTCACCTGCTGGAAATTGATGCCTGCCTGATCCCCCACTCCTTCCAGGTTGTCCAATGCGTTGAAATTCATGTATTCCATAACTTCGGCTTCCAGGGTATATTTTGTATCGTAAACCGTCCGAAACTGGTTATTGTCATAGGTAAGGCTGAATGCAGTCAGCTGTTTTTTTAATTCCGAAAGGTTCTCCGGAGTCAGGGTCATATTCTCTCCGGATTGTTCTGCCAGAAGGGAAGCGGTATTCCCTGTTTCGTCTATGGAATAGACTCTGGTTCCCACAGAAGCGCGTTTGCCTTCTCCCACGTAGTAATTGACATAGCCGGCGCGGTCCGTATTTCTCACTTCTTCCTGTCGCAGGATAATTCCCGTATAATCCTTATTGTTGACAATGCCGCCTTCCTGCACCTCATAAAACAGCACTTTATCCCTGCGGATATAGGCAGACACGCTGAATACCATGTATATAAAAATCAGCGTAAAGATAATCATGCCGACATTGATATTCAGAGGCCGCCGGTACCGGATGATCTTTTTTACTTTTTTTGGACGGGCCGCCTTTTTTAATGGCCGCCGTACCTTTCGTTCTGCCAATCCAACGCCTCCTTTCCCCTTAATTGCCCTCACTTTTTGGGCATACAGGTATACCCGTAGGGTGCTTCCCCTTAATTGCCCTCGCTTTTGGGCCTGGCGGGGAGTTTCTCTTCCTGCTATTATAAAAGGAAAACCTGGAAAATTCAAGCAAAGAATAAAGGGATTGCTCTGCCTTTGCAGCAAAGTGCACAGCAAAGGGGACTGACATGCAGTCCCCCTGTCTTCAATGTATGATTATAATGAAACAACCACATTGGCCTTTGCATTCTCAGGCATATTCTCTGCGTCCATAGAAACACTGAGAACGAAAGTTACGTGATACTTTTCACCTATTTTTTCCAAAGTTGCAATTGTATCTGCTATGTCCTCGCCTTCCAGGCAGGCCAGCTTCAAAAAGCTGTCAAAGAACATCATCTCCAAATCGTGATCCTGAGATATGATACCGCAGACAAAACCAATAAATCCTTCGCTGGATGTGATCGGATACTCATTAACGTTAATGAGGCGTATCTTGTTGCTTAATTCGTACATGTGCTTAGAGCTTTTGTCCAAATATACGATAGAACCGTTCGACTCCTTTATTACGGAATTGGCCCTATCCAACAGATGCTTCGTCTTTCCTTTCCCCTTTTTCCCTGCTATTATCTGCACCATAGCAATCTCCTCCTTGCGTTATATAATTTGTATAAAAAATCTATTCGGATTATTATAATTATAGTACAAATCCATATGAAACGCAATGACTATTCTACAATTTTATTTAATATATTTGTCATGTTATCATAGAGCCCTGTACGGTTTGGAGCTTTTAAAACTACGGAAACATATTCCTTGTCCGAGGAGTCCGAGCTTCCCATAATAAGGCAGCTTCCAGCCGCCTTGGTGGTGCCTGTTTTTCCTCCCATAAGGGTGAGTCCATCCGGCATCTGGCGCTCGCCTGTCATATAAAGGTTGGTCCCTTTCCATGCGGCTTTCACCGGCTTGCCTGTCTTATCCTGGTAGGAGGTGGCGTATTCTTTCGTGCCGATAATCGTCCGGAATTCCGGATACTTTAAAGCTTCGTTAAAAATAAGATAAAGATCGTAAGCGGTCGTATAATGATCGTCGTCACTGAGGCCGTGAGGGTTCACAAAATGAGTGCCTGTGGCTCCCAGCTTTAAAGCCTCATCATTCATCATCTGGGCAAACTGGTCCACGCCTCCGGCCATGTGAACTGCGATAGCCACTCCGGCATCATTTCCGGAGGGAAGCATAAGACCGTATAAAAGCTGCTCCAGGGTCAGTTTATCCCCGGGCTTTATCCCGCAAAGGGTGGCGCCGGGTTCTGTGATGACCGCCTCTTCAGGAACCGTAAGCTCATCGGATAAATTCCCGTATTTTAAAGCCAGGAGAGCTGTCATGGTCTTTGTTATGCTGGCCGGATAAAGCCGCTCAAAAGGATTCCTGGCAAAGAGGACAGTTTTATCCGTAAGGTCAAAAACAGCGGCAGCTTCGGCTGTTACCCCTACGTCCTCTGAGGGGGTGTCATCCGCTACCACGCAAAGATCATGAGCAAAGGGTTCCGACTTGGCTGCAACCGCCTGTGACTGGTAAAGGGCTGTCCTTTCCGAAAAATTATAGGGATTGTCAAGCCTGCGGAGACCGGCGCAGCCTGTCAGAAGCGCAGCACAGACAAGGGCGCAGCCCGCTTTTACAAAAAGTCTTTTCTTCACTGGATCTACCTCTGTTATTTGTACATTTCGCGCCATTCCAGGTCGCCGCGCTCCAGGGATTTAATCAGCAGCTCTGCGGTGGCTAAGTTGGTGGCCAGAGGGATGTTGTGCATGTCGCAGGTTCCCATAATATTTACAATATCCGGCTCGTGGGACTTTGGAGTAAGGGGATCTCTTAAAAAGATGACCAGGTCGATCTCATTGTGCTCGATCTGAGACCCTAACTGCTGTTCTCCGCCTAAATGACCAGCCAGGTACTTATGGACATTTAAATTTGTGACCTCTTCAATCAGCCGTCCGGTGGTGCCGGTGGCATATAACATATGCTTGCTTAAAATGCCTCTGTAGGCAATGCAGAAATTCTGCATCAGTTTTTTCTTAGAATCGTGTGCAACTAATCCTATATTCATAACGATTTACCTCCTTTTAATTACCGATTTTGCGTTGCAATCCAACATTCAGCACCAGGCCCATGCCCATGAAAATACTGATGAGCGAGCTGACCCCCGAACTGATGAAAGGAAGCGGAAGGCCTGTGTTGGGAAAAATCTGGGTAGCCACGGCGATATTGGCAAATGCCTGGAAACCAATCAGGGCCGCCATGCCGGTACAGATCAGCCTGCCGGCCATATCCTTGGATCTGGCTCCCATATAAAGGCATTCAAATACCACCAGCCCCATAAGAAGAATGACGACAACGCTTCCGCGAAATCCCATCTCCTCGCCGATGATGGCAAAAATAAAATCTGTTTCTCCCGCCGACAGGAAATTCCCGTCTTTCACTGATGCTATGGTTGTATTAAAAAGTCCCTTTCCGTTAAGCTGTCCGGAACTGATTGCCATAATTGAATTTTTCTGCTGGTATAAATTCTCCGCATACTGCTCCGCATGAGGATAGATCCATGCCAGAATTCGACGGGCCTGATAGTCGTGAATGAAAGGAATCAGTCCCTTAGTCAGCAGAAATATGAAAAGCGCGGCCGCAGGCAGCGCAACCGCAATAACCCCGCCAATCCACCGGTAACTGATCCCGGCGGAAAACACCATGCACAGAATAATGATGATGGTCACCAGGCTGGTGGACAAATTGGGCTCTGCGAAAATCAAACCGATGGGAACGGCCGCAAGTAAAGCAGCCAGTCCCACCATAACCGGCGTATTCATCTTTTCCTGGTACTTGCTCCAATACCAGGAAAAGAAGAAAATCAATCCGATTTTTACAAATTCAGAAGGCTGTATCCGTCCGATTCCGGGCACATCAATCCATCTGGTAGCTCCTCCTGCCGTATGACCCATAACGAGAACCGCTCCCAAAAGCAGGATGCAGAGCGCGTAAACCAGGGCGTAGAGCTTAAGAAGTTTGTGGTAATCCAGAATAGACAGGCCTACAGCAAGGGCAAAGCCCACAGTTACGCCGATAATCTGTTTTGTCACAATACCGGAATCCTGATTGGAGGCGCTTGCCACCACAAGGACTCCGATAACGGATAAGGACAGCATGTACAAAATCAACCGGTAATTATAATATCTAAAATTATAGTCAGAAAACATATTCAGTATATCCCCTTGTCAGGTAAATCGCGAATAGGGATGTTGGCATAAAGCACCGGGGTGTAACGTTCACAGTCCGGCTGCTTTAATTTCTTCATCTGTATCTCTATTCTGTCGGAATCTATATCCATGTATCTTGAAACTACACGGACCATATCGTCTTTTATCATCTGCATGATCTCAGGAGAACAATCCGCCTTGTCCGCAACCAGCAAAAGCTTCAGACGATTTCTTGCTATTTCTCCTGAATTCTTCTTGCGGAATACAGGAAACAGGCCCATACGCACCCTCCTATGCTCTCTTTAAAAGATGGGAGAGTTTGAAAAATAAGCCTTCACGCATTGCAGGATTCTGGATGGGGATGTTTTCTCCCGTAATCCGCCTGCATACATCCATATAAGCCTGTCCGGCGGTCGTGCTCATTCCCACCAAAGGCTCTCCCTGATTCGTGGAAATGACAACGTCCTCGTCATCCGGTATGGCGCCGATAATATCAATGGCGAGAATGTCCATGACGTCATCTAAAGACATCATATCGCCCCGCCTTACCATATCGGCCCTGATCCGGTTTACGATCAATTCGATGGTTCCCATATCGGCTGCCTCCAAAAGTCCGATGATGCGGTCTGCATCCCGGATGGCGGAAACCTCAGGGGTGGTGACGACAATGGCTCTGTCGGCACCTGCAATAGCATTTTGGAATCCCTGTTCGATCCCTGCGGGACAATCCAGCAGGACATAATCGAACTCTTCCCTTAAATCCTCCACCAGCTTCACCATCTGACCGGGAGTGACAGCAGTCTTGTCCCTGGTCTGGGCCGACGGAAGTAAAAACAGGTTCGGGTATCTTTTGTCTTTTATCAGGGCCTGCTTCATACGGCAGTTCCCCTCCACCACGTCTACCAGATTGTAGACAATGCGGTTTTCCAGACCCATGACAACATCCAGGTTCCGAAGTCCGATATCCGTATCAATCAGGACTACTTTTTTTCCCAGAATTGCCAGGCCGGTACCTACATTGGCAGAGGTCGTCGTCTTGCCTACCCCGCCTTTTCCAGAAGTGATTACGATAGTTTCACTCATACCATATCCTCCTGTTTTTTAACATGATTTTCTGCCTGAATTTAGAAAATCAGTGGTTCGATGCATTGAATGCAAATCAAACCTCATACACTATTCTACCTTAATTTTCCGAATATTTCCACACTTTTTTTCATTGGTTTGATAATTACTTTATTATCTTCCAGAGAAGCCTTCATAGGTCCACGTCCCAGACGCTTTCCGCGCCCGTCCAGTCCCCCTGTGCAATCTGCGATACGCAGCTGGACCGGAGCCATGTCAAGGGCCGTGATAAGGGCCCCCCGGTTGCCTGCGACGCCTGCGCATACGGTTCCGGAAAGCTTGCCTAAAACAATGACATTGCCCTTTGCCAGAACCTTTGCTCCCCTGCCCACATCCCCGATGATGACAATGCTGGCTTCGGATTCCAAGGTCTCTCCGCTTTGTAAATTTCCTTTGAAGAACTGGCCTGTCTGGCAGGACAGCTCCATCAGTTTTTCGTTCAGTGCTTTTTCGCAGCGCTCGATCCGCCTTGCATCCGTATCCACAAGACAGATGATTTCCACATTGGAATTTTCTGTTATCTGATTGACGACTGCGAACTCTTCTTCCGGAGTCAGTTCCCTTCCCTCAAGGGTCAGGGTCATTTGTACGGATCCCCAGAACTTTGCATTGTCCCCGAATTTTTTCCCCACATCGGAAAGAAGCTGCGGGAAAGGGATGTCCGGGTCCAGGATGACAATCATACCTGCTTTATTGCTTTTGATCACTACGGTATCATGCATCATATCACCTCTTATCTAGTTAATCGCGAATGTTGACCTGAGCCGCATCCTGAGCGCCGGCCTTTACAATGGATTCTAAGTCCATATATCCATAGTAATACTTATAGACGTTCTTTGCAATAGTGGCGGCGTTAGATGATGAATAGCCATACGGAATATTCACGGTAACACAGATTTCCGGATTGTCATATGGCGCGTAGGAAATGAAAAACGCATGGTTCGGTTTGTTGCGCGCTTCCTGTGCAGTACCGGTCTTTCCTGCGATTTCCACCTCAAGGTCGGAAAACAGCTTTTTTGTGGTGCCATTGGCAATTACTTCTCTCATCCCCTGTTGTACAGTATCCCACGTTGTGCTTGCCGCGTCAATATGAGAAGAAATCTTAGGGGTATAATCCTGTATCAGATTGCCTTCAGAATCCGTAATTTTATCAAGCAGGCTTAATTCAAACACGGTTCCCCGGTTTGCCACGGCAGCTACGTACCTGGAAAGCTGCACATTAGTATAGGCATGGCTGCCTTGTCCCATGGCGGAACGTTCCGGCGCTTCCTGGGAAATCTGGGGATCCAGCTCCGCGATCTCCACGCCTGACTTATGATCCAGACCAAACATGGAGGCATACTTGCGCAGGGCATCAAGGCCGACGCTGGGAGAATAAACTCCATTGGCATCCGTTGACAGGCGGTGTCCCAAATCAGCGAAGAAAAAGTTGCAGGAATTTTCAATTGCTCCCACAATGTTTAAGGGGCCGTGCTGTCCCGGATAGATCCAGCATTTGATCGGCGGCTCTACATCGGTATAAAGGCCTGTACAATTAATGATTTCATCTGCATTGATCACATGCTCTTCCAGGGCCGCTACTGCGGTAATGGGCTTGAAGGTGGAGCCCGGCGCTTTTCTTGTCTGGGTTGCATTGTTATACAAAGGCAGGGATAAGTCTGTCTGCAGCTGGCTGAAATAGGCGCCGTCACCGATGCGGTTGTTGTCATATCCCGGATAGGAAACCAGGGCCAGAACCTCTCCCGTCTTATCATTGGTGACCACCACACCTGCGTTACAGGGCGATAAGGCCAGCTGTGCGGGCGTGATCTCCAGAGTGGAAATTTTCTTTAACAGGAAAGCATAGGCATCGCCGGTGGCCCGAAGCTGGGCTTCTTCCTGCTGATCCGGCTGTAAAACCCCCTGATCGTATAAAGCGAGGCAGAGCTCCTGGCCGGTAATGGTATTATTGTTAATTAAGTAACGGTATATTTTTTTTGTAAAATTACGGTCTTCTTCCAAACTGGTCAGAACATAGTTTACCAGCGCTTCAAAGGTGTCATCCGCACTGGAATATTTCTGTCCCGTTTCCAGCCTGGTGGTATCCACCCAGCCATTGGCGATTCCATAGTACAGATAATCCCGCAGGCTGATCTCGTCGTTTTTCCAGGACTGATACTCTTCGCCTGAGGTATCAATGGCGTCTTCCTTGACGATTCCAACCGTAGGCCCTGCCAGGTAGGTATAGATATAAAACATATAGGCGTTCATATCCTCAGGCAGATCCTTCATAGCCGTGGCATGGGGGCTCATCAGCTCATTGCGGAGACTTGTAAAAATCTGCTGCTGGGAGGCCGTATATTTGCGGTATATGTTCTTTTCCGTCTCCGAGGCATCCGGCTCTTCCATTGCCTTTAAGGAGAGTACGTTGTTATTGATCAGCTGGTAATAGGCATCCTTGACAGGGATTTTCATATTGGAGCCGTCGGTAGCGCTGTTTGGCTTATAATCCCCGTTTACAATGGTCTTCATGAGAACACCTGCCAGGGACTGTTCAATCAGGTGGTAAATACCGGTCTGAAGGTCCGCATCCAGGGTTAAATATACGTCATTGCCTGCGGAAGCCTCTGTTTCATCCTTTGTTTCACGGATACGCCCCATGCTGTCCTTGTAAATGGTCTTCTTTCCCTTAGTGCCCTGCAGATCGTCTTCCATGGTATATTCAATTCCGGTCCGCCCCACGATATCGTTAATATCATAGTCGCTTTTCTTCTTCTGAAGGTCTTCCAGCTGGTCCTCGGGCACCTTCCCGGTGTAGCCGATGACAGGGGCAAAGGGAACGCTGTTATTATAGGCCCGGATGGTGGTTTCTTCCACATCAACACCCTGCATCTCCCCGATGTGCTCTAAAATATCCGCTACGGTTTCATCGGACACCTGGGTCGCCACAGTGGTGGTTTCATATTTGCGGTAGGAAATGAGGCGGAGGGCATATTTGACATTGATGACATCCAGAGCCTCCTGGTCAGTCAGGATGACGGCTTTTCCATCCTGGTCTTTTAAATCCGTCAGGCCGCTTTCCTTGCAGGCCCATTCAAACAGCTCCCTGGCCTTTAAATTGGAGGGATACTTTCCTTTCTCATCATCCAGCTGATCTACGTTTTTTAAGCCGTAGTAATCCCGGAGAAACCGTTTTCTGGCTGCCTCGGAGGAGGAGGTGTAAACCATGTCGCCGTTGGGGTCTATGGCTATCTCAAATTTTCCCTGGATGGTTTCCCCGTGCTTTTCCAGAATCCGCACAAGTCTTAAGTACATGTTGTTTCTGTCGGAAGCATTTTTATACACTCCCGTATCCTGTATGGTCACGGAATAGGCCAGCTTGTTATAGGCCAGGATCTTGCCGTTTCTATCGTAAATATTGCCTCTTGTTCCGGCAGTTGTAATGGTCTGCTCCGTAAGCTGCAGATAATCGTTTAAAGCTTTCTCACCATTGACAATCTGCATGTTGAAGAGCTTGTGGACCAGCCCCGCATACATGATAAAGCAAATGATTCCCAATATAAAAAGTCTTGAAGTAATTACTTTTCTGAAAAATTCACTTATGATGTCTATCAGATCCCTAAACAATTGATGAATCACCTCTTTTTTCTATCTCTTCCAAATACCGGTTCAATATCAGGAATACCCGATAAAGAAGCAGGGTCGTCACAACCGTAAAAATGATCTCCGGAAGTATGATGTTGACAAAGTAATATCCGATTCCCAGCTTTTGGCGGATCAGGAACCGGAAAACATAAATATACAGATTATAAGCCAGCTCATTTAAAACGCTTAAAATCAGAGGAAGCGTAATGTAATCCTCATAGTAATATTTGGTGCAGATGCCGTTGACATAGCCCATATAGACGAAAATCAGCGTATAAAAGCCAAAGGGCCCGCTGTAAAACAAATCCATGAGCAGCCCGGACAAAAGCCCATAATACATGCCCGCTTCTTTTCCGTGCATGAAGCCGAAAGAAAAGGTCAGAATCAGAAGCAGGTTCGGAGAGGCTGACAGAAAAGGCAGCAGCGGAAATATGCAGTTTTGTATGGTAAATGCCAGAATAATCATCAGCACATTGAAGATAACCCGTCTCATGTTGCTCCTTTTCTCTATTGGGAAACGCTCTCTGCAGTTTCATCCTGGGAAGAATTCTTCTCATCCGGGGAAACTGTTTCCTCTGAGCTGCTTCCCTCCTGGACGGTGCTTCCCGTCTCTTCTTTCATCATGTCCGCTTTCAGCTGCGTGATGACCAGGACCTCCTGAAGGCTGTCAAACTCTGAGGCAGGAATCAGATAACCTGATTTTGTCACGTTGTCCGTATCATTGGTTATATCGGCCGCATAGCCCACCAGAATCCCGGGCAGGAATACGGAGCTGATGTTGGAGGTCACAATCTTGTCCCCATCCTTTAAATCGCTTTCCTTTAATACCTTGGTGATGCGGAGCCGCCCTTCCTTAAACAGGGTTAAATCTCCTGATATCATGCAGGTATCTCCAGACTGCATGGCCATGCCGCTGACCTGGCTGGAATCATCGATTATGGAGCGGACCGTGGCGTAATTGGCTCCCACATCCGTGACAATACCCACCAGACCGCCTCCGGCCACTACATTCATGTCCACGGCGATTCCGTCCTTGGAGCCCTTGTCAATGCGGAACACCTGAAACCAGTCGCTGGAATCCTTGGCAATTACCCTTGCTCCCACCTTTTCATACTGTGCGTATGCCTGGTCCAGACTGTAAAGCTGGCGGAGCCTCTTTAACTCAAATTCTTCCGACTGAAGTCTGGTATTTTCCTCGGTCAGCTGGGTGATGATTTCTTTCATCTCTTTATTTTCCTCCAAAGCGGCTTTCAGCTTTGAATAGTCTATGATTTCATCGTAAATGGCGGACCCGGCCATATTGACTCCTGACTGTACCGGGATCAGGACATAGCCGACGCCTGTCCGAAGCGGCGTAAGCCATTCATCCCGCATGGAGGTCAGGCCGATCAGCAGGATGCAAAATACCGTTAAAGCAATGAGAATATATTTACTTCGCTTTGATTCCATCTATAAGATTCCCCGTTCTTTCAAACTGATATAGGAATTATCTCCTATGATAATGTGATCCAGCAGCCGTATTCCGATCAGCTCGCCCGCATCCTTTACCCGGCGGGTCAGGCTTAGATCCTCCCTGCTGGGAGACGGATCTCCGCTGGGATGGTTGTGGATCAGTACCAGACTTACAGCCCGGTGCTTCACTGCCTCAATGAAAATCTCCCTGGGAGAAACTACGGAAGCATTCACCGTTCCCTGAGAGATCATAATATCCCTTATAAGGGCTCCTTTTGTATTTAAGAGCATGATATAAACCAGCTCCTGTTCCCTGTGACGCATGTCTTCTACAAAGTAATTCACAACGTCCCGGGGATTGTGAAAATCCACCCCATCGGAAAGAGCCGCTTTTTTCCAGATACGCCTGGACAGCTCCCCGATACATAAAAGCTGGGTGCCTTTGACCTGGCCGATTCCCTTGGTCTGCATGAGCTCTTCCAGGGAAAGATGCAAAAGCCCTAAAATACCCTTCTTCGGATAATTTAAGGCCAGTATCTTTTGTGCCAAAGCCAGGGAGCTGTCCTCCCTGGAACCCGTGCGGATGATGATGGATAAAAGCTCCGCATCGCTTAAGCCCTGGGGTCCGTTCTTTAAGCATTTTTCATAGGGCCGTTCATCCTTTGGGATGTCTTTCATTGTTATTCTTTCCATATGCCTCCTGACCGTTACTCTCCAGGTACGAAAGAAAGGACATATGTATGGATTAAATCAACCGATATGTCATGAGGGCTGCCGCCACTCCTATTATGCCAGCCATGGTAATCTTAATGTTGATGCCAAAGGTGATGACCAGAATCCCGAAATTGACCACAAGGGGAGAATCAAGTCCAAAGGACTGTCCGAAATTCAGCCAGGACAGCCAGGAAACTCCCTGGGCCAGGTTTCCGATGAAGCCTCCGAGAACAACGCCGGCAAGCATAAGAAGAAGCAATACCCAGCAGTTTTTGTACTTCATCTGCTCTGCTACTCCTTTGAATTTTATGGAATGAATGTCCATACCTATCATATAATTTTAGCATAAAATTCCGGCTGTGTATACCGTTTTTTTATTGTACAGGAAAGTTCTCCCTATACGATAAAAACTCTCCGGGGGATGCGCACTCTTTATTTCAGATGGATCAACCCTGCCTCCAAAAGCTTCTGCATGGACATTAAAATACCCAGCTTTGCATGGTACCAGGTAAGTCCTCCCTGAAAATAAACCGCGTAAGGCGGCTTTATGGGTCCGTCGGCGCTTAACTCAATGGAGGAACCCTGGACGAAAGCTCCGGCAGCCATTATGACAGGCGCGTCATAGCCGGGCATATCCCATGGTTCCGGGGACACAAAGCTATCCACAGGAGCGGCCGCCTGAATGCCCTGGCAGAAAGCGACGACTCCCTCCGGGTTTCCGAAAGTAACGGCCTGTATGATGTCGTGGCGGGACTGGGAACTGTCGGGCACCACGGAAAAGCCAAGCTGTTCATAAACATTTGCTGCAAAAACAGCGCCTTTTAGAGCTCCTGCCACCACGGTTGGGGACAGGAATAAGCCCTGGTAAAAGGACTGGTTCAGTCCAAGGCTGGCTCCTACCTCTTTTCCCAGGCCCGGTGCTGTCAGGCGGAAAGACGCCCGGTCAACGCAGTCCTTTCTGCCGGCAATATAGCCGCCGATGGGGGCCAGACCGCCGCCGGGATTTTTAATGAGAGAGCCCACAACCATGTCGGCTCCTACATCGGAAGGCTCTATTCTTTCGACGAACTCTCCGTAGCAGTTATCCACCATGCAGATGACGTCAGGCTTTAAGCTCTTTACAAAAGCGATCACCTCTCCGATCTGGGAAACGGAAAAGGTAGGGCGGGTGTCATAGCCCTTGGAACGCTGGATGGTGACCAGCTTTGTTTTTTCATTGACCGCCTTTTTAATGGCTTCGTAGTCAAAGGAGCCGTCGGAAAGAAGGTCCACCTGGCGGTATACCACTCCGTACTCCTTTAAGGAGCCTGTGCTCTCCCGTATGCCGATGACTTCTTCCAATGTGTCATAGGGCTTTCCTGCCGGTGAAAGCAGCTCGTCTCCCGGCCTGAGGTTCCCGGAAAGGGCGATGGCAAGGGCATGGGTGCCGCTGATTAAATTAGGCCTTACAAGAGCGCTTTCCGTGTGAAAAACGCTGGCATAAACAGCCTCCAGGGTATCACGGCCCAGATCATTGTAGCCATATCCGGTGGTCGCCGCAAAATGGATGTCGCTGACCCGGTTGTCCTGCATGGCCTTTATGACTTTCATCTGATTGTATTCTGCGTTCTCGTCGATTTCCTTAAAACGGTCCTTTAAGGTCTCTTCGATCCTTTTCCCGAAAGCCAGCACGTCCCGGCTGATTCCCAGATTTTCATATATGGTATCTATTTCCACATTTTCTTTCATGATTTCCTCTTTTCTGTCCACGTTTTCTGGACATACAGGTATGCCCGCAGGGTGCTTCCTCTTTCCTGTCCATGCTTTTTGGACATACAGGTATGCCCGCAGGGTGCTTCCTCTTTCCTGTCCACGTTTTTTGGACATACAGGTATGCCCGCAGGGTGCTTCCTCTTTCCTTCCTATGTGCCTTGAACATACATTTTACTGATATCTTCCAGGAGTTTTTCAAGCACCTTATCCTGGTCATTATCAAAATCAGGGAGAGAAATCCAGCGCACGTCCTTTTCTCTTTTAAACCAGGTAATCTGGCGCTTTGCAAAATGCCTGGTGTCCCGTTTCAATATATAGACGGCCTCCTCCAAGGTACATTTTCCCTGGAGATAGTCCAGAATTTCCTTATAGCCCAGGCCCTGCATGGAAACCATATCCCTGGTGCAGCCCATGGCTTCTAAACGCCTGACCTCTTCCACAAGTCCCTGTTCAAGCATTAAATCCACCCGCCGGTCGATCCGCTCATATAAAAGAGCCCGGTCTGTGTTTATCACGTAATAAAGAAAATCATAGGGCGGTTTTTTCTGCTTTTCCCGCTTATTGTGTTCAGATATCCGCTCTCCTGTCTGACGGAAATATTCAATGGCCCGGATCACCCGTTTCTGGTTGTTGGCATGGATCTCTTCTGCGGATTCAGGATCAATATCCCGGAGCATTTCATGAAGAAACTCCCCTCCTTTTTCCGCTGCCAGCTTTTCCAGCTCTTCTCTTATGAAAGTATCCTCTCCGCTCTCCTTAAAATCAATATCATAAAGAAGCGCCTGGATATAAAAGCCGGTACCTCCCACCACAATGGGAATATTTCCGTGGGAATAGATCTCTTCCATGGCTTCTTTCGCCATTTTTTGAAAAAGGGTCACGTTGAATTCTTCATCCGGGTCCAGAACGTCAATCAGATGATGGGGAACCCCATCCATTTCCTCCGGGGAAATCTTGGCGGAACCGATATCCATATGGCGGTAGACCTGCATGGAATCCGCGCTTATGATCTCTCCGCCGACCGCCTTAGCCAGGCGGATGGACAGAGAGGTCTTTCCTACGGCTGTGGGCCCGGTCAATATAATCAGTGGTCGCATCATAAAATCCTCTTAAATTTCTTCTCCAGCTCATATTTGCTCATGGAAATAATGGTCGGTCTTCCGTGAGGGCAGGCATAGGGATTTTCCAGATTCAGAAGCTGGTCAATCAGCTCATTGGCTTCTGCCGCAGATAAGCTGTGGCCGCCCTTTACTGCAGCTTTACAGGACATGGAGGCCACCCTTTCATAAATAATGTCAGGATTATGGGAAGAGCCATCCTCTGACAGCCCGTCGATCATATCCATGAGAAGCTCCTTTTTCGCTATGGAAAATAAATTAGCCGGAACCCCTCTCACCGCATACTCTCTTCCGCCGAAATGCTCGATCTCAAAGCCGATATCCGTAAAGTATTTTAAATGCTGGTTTAAAAGCACCTCTTCATTGCGGTTTAAGGTCAGAATAATGGGCGGACTGACCAGCTGGGAGGTGTATTCCCTGCTTTTAAGTGTTGCCATTGTTTTCTCATATAAAACCTTCTCATGAGCGGCGTGCTGATCAATAATATAGAGCTGTTCATTAAATTCCACCAGCCAGTAGGTATTGAAAAGCTGCCCGATAAGCTTGTGCATGGAACGGGATTTCGGTTCCAGAAGCTTTCCGTCAAATAAGTCCAGCTGCTCCGGCTTTTCTTCTCCTTTAAGAGAGGGTGAAACGCCTTTTTCAGCCTCATGCGCATCAGGTTGATTTTCTACTGCTCCATTGTTTTCGGACTGTTTTCCCTGAGGCAGGTTTCCCTGGGATGAGTTTCTCTGAAACAGGTTCCCTTGGGCCGGATTCTCTTGAACAAGATTCTCCTGGGCCGGCTTTCCCTGAACCAGGTTTTCCCACGACAGACCTTTTCCATCCCCGGACCCTTCCCGTTTTTCCTGCCCTGCCGCCGGGGCTCCCAGCCAGTTTTCCAGAAGTTCATCCTTTTCCCTGACAAAGGACGGCTGACCGGGTGTCAGTCTTTTGGGAAATGAGGCAGCGGCTGCCTGCTGTTCCATAGCCATGAGACGCCGCTTTTCAAAGGGCTCCGGCGTCGGCTCGTACTTCTTCCCCATAAGGCTCAGCTTCTTTTCCTCCGCCTTCTTTTCAAGCTCCACCTCAGGAATCAGTTCCTTGTGGGCAAGGGCTTTTGCAACAGCCTGATAAACCATGTGGTAAACCATTTCCCCGTCCCGGAAACGGAGCTCCATCTTGGTGGGATGGACATTGACATCCAGCATCTCCGGTTCAATGGTGAAATGGAGCATGGTAAAGGGGTATTTATGCTGCATCATAAACGGCTTGTAGGCCTCTTCAATGGCCCGGCAGATGATGGTGCTTTTAATATACCGGCCGTTAATAAAATAATTTTCGTAATTCCTGTTTCCTCTGGCTATAACCGGCTTTCCGATAAAGCCTGTAACAGAAACCTCTGGCTTGCTTACGGAAACCTCCAGAAGGTTTGAAGCGATTTCTCTTCCGAATACCGTGTATACAATATCCTTAAGATTGTGATTCCCAGAGGTATGAAGCTTATTCTGGTTGTTTTGGATAAAACGGATGGAGACCTCCGGATGAGACAGGGCCAGCTTTTCCACCAGCTCCGCCACATGAGCCCCTTCCGTCATGGGAGACTTTAAAAATTTCTTTCTGGCCGGAGTGTTATAAAATAAATTCCTGGCGATAAACGTGGTTCCCTCCGGCGCGCCGATTTCCTCCAGGGACCGTTCTTCCCCGCCGTCAATCTGATACCTTGTTCCCGTAAGCCCTACGCTTGTTTTTGTAATCAGTTCCACCTGGGAAACTGCCGCAATGCTTGCAAGGGCCTCTCCGCGGAACCCCAGGGAGGAAACGGTAAACAAATCCTCAACGGATTTGATCTTGCTTGTGGAATGGCGCAGAAAGGCCAGAGACACCTCATCCTTGGGAATCCCGCAGCCGTTGTCCGTCACCCGGATAAAGGTGGTTCCTCCCTCCTTGATCTCCACCGTAACGGCGGTAGCCTTGGCGTCAATGGCGTTTTCCAGAAGCTCTTTCACGACCGAGGAGGGGCGTTCAATGACTTCTCCCGCCGCAATCTTGTTGATGGTATTCTGATCCAGTATGGTTATATTCGGCATGGCACCCGCTCCTTTTTTCCTGCCGGTATTTTCCGATTTCAATGGTTATTTTACTGCCAGCGGTTTTTCAGCTTGGTCTGCAGACGGTAAAGGGTGTTGAGGGCGTCAATGGGGGTTAAATTCCCCAGCTCCAAATCGCCCAGCTCCTTAATAATATCATCATCCTTTACGGTATCAAACAGGGACATCTGCTGTAAATCCACTTCATCGGGCTTTGGAACCGCTTTTCTCTGGACAATGTTGGAATTGCCCTCAGCGATTTCTCTGGCCTTGACCGTAATATCCGCATCGCTTAATTCAGCCAGCAGCTCCTTGGCCCGGATAATGACCGAATCCGGCACTCCGGCCAGCTTCGCCACCTGAATGCCGTAGCTCTTATCCGCCCCGCCCTTTACGATTTTCCGCAAAAAGACAATATTGTCGCCCTGTTCCTTAACGGCAATGCAGTAGTTGTTGACTCCGCTCATGGTCCCTTCCAGTTCCGTCAGCTCATGGTAGTGGGTGGCAAACAGGGTTTTTGCCCCTAAAAGCTTGGGATTGCTGATGTGCTCCACCACGGCCCAGGCAATGCTTAAGCCGTCAAAGGTGCTGGTGCCCCGGCCGATTTCATCCAGGACAATCAGGCTGCTCTTTGTGGCATTCCGCAGAATGTTGGCCACCTCCGTCATCTCCACCATAAAGGTGCTCTGGCCGGAGGCTAAGTCATCGGAGGCTCCTACTCTGGTGAAAATGCGGTCGCAGATTCCTATATTGGCCTCGTCCGCAGGAACAAAGCTTCCGATCTGGGCCATTAAGACAATGAGGGCCGTCTGGCGCATATAGGTAGATTTTCCTGCCATGTTAGGGCCTGTAATGATGGAAAGCCTGTTTTTTCCGTTGTCCAAATAGGTGTCATTGGAAACGAACAAGTCGTCCCGCATCATTTTCTCCACCACAGGATGGCGTCCGTTTTTAATGTCAATGATCCCTTTTTCATTGACATTGGGCTTGACGTAATTATTTCTGGTGGCCACGGAAGAAAGAGAGGCTAAAACATCGATTCCGGCTATGGCCCTTGCTGTTTTCTGAATTCTTAAAACCTCATCGGCCACCGAATCCCGGACCTGGCAGAATAAGCTGTATTCCAGGGAAAACAGCTTGTCCTCGGCTCCAAGGATCACATCCTCCAGCTCTTTCAGCTCGTCGGTAGTATACCGCTCCGCATTTGCAAGGGTCTGCTTGCGGATAAAATAATCGGGAACAAGGTCCTTAAAGGAATTGGTTACTTCAAAATAATAACCGAACACCTTGTTGAATTTAATCTTTAAGTTTTTAATCCCGGACTTTTCCTTTTCCTTCGCCTCCAGCTCGGCCAGCCAGTCCTTACCCTCTGTTTTGGCTCCCCGCAGTTTATCTGCTTCTTCTTGAAAGCCGTCCTTGATAATTCCGCCGTCCCTTACGGATATGGGCGGATCGTCAATGATCGCCTTGTCAATTAAGTCCCTTACATCCTCCAGAGGATCCAGGTCTTCATAAAGGTCCTTCAGCATGTCACTGGTAAATTCCTTTAAAAGATTCTTTATGTGGGGAAGCATTTCCAGGGAGTTTTTAAATGCGATCATATCCCTGGGATTTGCCGTCTTGTAGCTGATCCGTCCGATGAGGCGTTCCAGATCGTAAATCGGGTTCAAATATTCGCAGATTTCTTCCCTGGAAATGTAGTTCATGTTCAGCTCTTCCACGGCGTTCTGGCGCTTTATGATCTCGGATTTATGAATCAGAGGCTGTTCTATGTAAGTGCGGAGCATTCTGGCGCCCATGGCTGTCTTGGTCCTGTCCAGGACCCACAGCAGGCTTCCTCTTTTCTGCTTTTCCCGCAGGGTTTCCAAAAGCTCAAGATTCCGCCGGGTGGAGGTGTCGATGATCATATACTGTCCGGTGGAATAGGGGGTGATGGTGGTGATATGGGATAAGCTGCTTTTCTGGGTCTCGTACATATATTCCATGACCGCTCCGGCAGCTATGACACCGGTGTCATAATCTTCCAGCCCCAGCCCTGCCAGACTCCCCACCTTATAATGCTCTTTTAAGATTTTCCGGCAGACCTCATCGGAAAAGAAATGATTATCCAGAGATGAAACAACCGCGTGATAGCGGTTCCTGATGTCCTCAATATCCACGCCTGAAACGTAAAACGCTTCGTTGCAGATGATTTCAGAGGGGGAGAATTTGTTGATCTCGTCGGTCAGCTCCCTTTCGGATTCCACCTCAGTCACGAGGAAATCGCCGGTGCTTATATCGGCAACGGCAACCCCGAAGGTCTCGCCCACGTAAACGATTCCCATCAAATAGTTGTTCCTGGTTTCATCCAGGGCCTGGGCGCTGGTTATGGTTCCGGGCGTCACCACCCGGATGACTTCCCGCTTTACCAGTCCCTTGGCAAGCTTGGGGTCCTCCATCTGTTCGGCGATGGCCACTTTATAGCCTTTTTGTACAAGGCGGTTCAAATAGGAATCAACGGCATGGTAAGGAACGCCGCACATAGGCGCCCGTTCCTCCAAACCGCATTCCTTTCCGGTCAAAGTGATTTCCAGTTCCTTAGAGACAGTTACCGCATCATCAAAAAACATTTCATAAAAATCACCTAATCTGTAAAACAGTACACAGTCAGGATATTCTTTTTTTGTTTCCAGATAATGGGTCATCATTGGTGATAATCCAGCCATGTTTTTTTGCTTCCTCTTTTCTCCTGTTTAAATTAAGGCAATCCTTTACGCTAAAGTTCCCATGTAATAGAATCCTTTGGATTCATCCAAATGCACATCCACGATCTTTCCAATAAGAGAGGTGTCTCCTTTAAAATGTACAATGGTGTTGTTGCTCATGCGCCCTGTCAGGAATCCTTCCGCCTGACCGTCAGCCTCTTCCACCAGCACCTTCTGCACCGTATGTTCATCCCGGCCGCAGACCTCGGCAGAAATCCGCTGCACCTGGCTTAAGAGCCGGTCAAACCGGTCTTTCACCTCTTCCTCGGAAATCTGTTCCTCCATTTTTGCGGCAGGGGTACCTGTCCGCTTGGAATAGATAAAGGTAAAAGCACTGTCAAAACGAACCTTTTCCACCACATCCAGAGTTTCCTTAAAATCCTCTTCCGTTTCGCCGGGGAAACCGACGATGATGTCTGTGGTCAGAGAAATGTCCGGCATGGCTTTCCGGATTTTTTCCACAAGCTCCAAATACTGTTCTTTCGTATATCTTCGGTTCATAGCCTTTAAAACCCGGGTGCTTCCGGACTGAAGGGGCAGATGGAGATGGCGGCAGACCTTTTTGGAATTCTTCATGGCCTCGATAAGCTCATCGGATAAGTCCTTTGGATGGGAGGTCATAAAACGGACTCTCTCGATCCCTTCCACCTGATCCACCTCTGTTAAAAGCCGGGCAAAGGAGATGGGCTCTTCCAGAGTCTTTCCGTAGGAATTCACATTCTGTCCCAGCAGCATGATTTCCACTACGCCGTCCTCTGCAAGCTTTCTTACCTCTTCCAGAATATCCTTTGGACTGCGGCTTCTCTCCCGGCCCCGAACATAGGGCACAATGCAGTAGCTGCAGAAATTGTTGCAGCCAAACATAATATTAACGCCGGATTTGAAAGAAAATTTCCGCTCCGTGGGAAGGTCCTCCACAATGCGGTCCGTTCCCTGCCAGATGTCGATGATCATCTTCTTCTCTTCCAGGCGTTCATACATCAGCTCTGCCAGCTTGAAGATGTTGTGGGTCCCGAAAATAATGTCCACAAACCGGTAGCTCTTTTTGATCTTCGCGACCACCTCTTCCTCCTGCATCATGCAGCCGCAGAGGGCGATCATCATATGGGGATTTTTCTTTTTCAAGCTGTTTAAATATCCCAGGCGCCCATAGACTCTCTGGTTTGCATTTTCCCTTACGGTGCAGGTATTATAAAGGACAAAATCAGCCTCTTCCGTGTCCGTTTCCACAAAGCCTATGGCTTCCAGAATGCCCTGAAGCTTTTCCGAATCCCTGGAATTCATCTGGCAGCCAAAGGTGGCGATATGAAAAGTGAATTCTTTTTTTCCGGCAGCGGTCTTCTGGCTTTCCAGAAGAGCCCGGCAGCGCTCTATAAAAAAGTACTGCCTTGCGGGTTCCTCTGCCGGCGGATATTGGCAGGTTTCATCATACGTCATATTTATATCTTCCATCTCTTAACCTCTTAAAATTTATTCGATTTTCCCATTATATCATAAATTATTTTTATTGCAAACACCAAAATCCCCTACCACTGCCCCGCCTGCCTGACTTCCACTCCATAGGTAGAAGCCCTGTCCGTAAAGGCTTCGTCATGCTCCACAAGCAGCATGGTGGGCTGAAATTTCAGGATTAAGTCCTCAATCTGTATTCTGGAGTAGACGTCAATAAAATTCAAGGGTTCATCCCATATATACAGGTGGGCCTGCTCGCAAAGGCTGCGGGCGATGAGAGTTTTTTTCTTCTGGCCTTCGCTGTAGGATTCCATGGGCTTTTCAAATTGTTCCCTGGAAAAATCCAGCTTGCGCAAAAGGGCCTTAAACAGGGCGTCCTCGATTCCGCTGCTTCTGCCGTATTCCGTCAGACTTCCCTTTAAAAATGAGGTATCCTGGGACACATAGGAAATCTTTAAGCCGCCGGCTATTTCCATACTTCCCTCATAGGAAACAGGGGCTCCGGGGCCTTTATCTCCCAGAATGAGCTTTAAAATGCTGGATTTGCCGCAGCCGTTTTTCCCCTGAAGAGAAATCCTCTGGCCCTGCTCCAGGGTAAGGCTTACAGGTTCGCAAACCGGCCCCTCATGGCCGTCATAAAGGGGAGCCACATCCTTTAAGGTCAAAAGCCTTGAAACGCGGTGTTTTAAGGGAAAAAGCTTTAAGCTCTCCGCCTCTTCCACATTTTTAAGAAGTCCCTGTTTATCCTCGACGGCCTGCTCCTGCCGGCGCTCCAGATTCTTTCTGCGCATCTGCATCCTTCTGGACTTTTCCCCGATATAGGCCCGGGTGTCAATGGACTTTTCCATGCCCATGGATTTCTTTCCGATTTTGGTGGCTTCCACCTGATCCGCCCATTCCCCGGACCGCCTGGCTGCCGCCTCCAGATGGCGGATATCCTTTTTCAGCCGTTCATTTTCCGAACGCTCGTATTGCTCCTGTCTCTGCTTGTTCTCATACCAGGAGGTAAAATTTCCTTTCTGCACCTCAATGTTGGTCTTATTGATGGAAAGGATGTGATCCACCGAAGCATCCAGGAATTTCCGGTCATGGGATACCAGGATAAAGCCTTTCTTGCCGCTTAAATACTGGCTTACCACCTCTCTTCCCTCCCGGTCCAGATGGTTGGTGGGCTCATCAATCAGCAGGAAGTGGTCTTCTCTTAAAAACAGGGCGGCCAGAAGAACCTTCGTCCTCTCTCCGTTGGAGAGGGTATAAAAAGGCCGGTAGAGCACATCCTCTGTGACCTGCAGCTTGGACAGTTCTCTTTTTAACTGCCAGAATAAATAATCTCCCAGAAGCTCGTTAAGGATTTCCAGAGTCTCCCGCTCCTGGTCCGGTACGGGAAATGGAAAATAGTCGAACACTTCGCTGGAAACAATGGTCCCCTTATATTCAAACCGGTTCATGAGAAGGTTTAAAAACGTGGTCTTTCCTCTTCCGTTTCTCCCTGTAAAGCCCAGCTTCCAGTCCGTATCGATCTGGAAAGAAACGTGCTCGAACACCGGGTCATAGCTTCCATCGTATGTGAATGATAAATCCGTAATCTGTATCAATGACATAGACATTCCTCCTTGAGGCGGAAAAATAATTTTCCGCACAAAAAAACGGCTGCAAGAATTTCTTCTCACAACCGAACCCCGGAGAAATCCCTTAGCCGGGAATCCACAGGTATAATCTATGCCGTTTTTGACATAAGGGTATGAGAATGAATCAATATTCTTGCAAAACAGGCATGACAAAAAATGGTTATATAACCATATCTCTTCTTCATGCAGTTACTTAAGCAAGAATCATTAATTCATCCTTTCACCCCTTTCATTTTTATTTATTGTTCGTAGTCTATCATAAACAAAAAGATTTGTCAAATAATTTACAGCCGCCTTTAGTTGGCTCTTCCGGTAATCGTAATTTCCACCCTGCGGTTTTTCGCACGTCCTTCTTCTGAATCATTTGGCGCAATGGGATTGTAATGAGAATTTCCCTCAATGGACATCTTGTCCGGTTCCAGTCCCATGGATGTCATCTGATTTAATACCACCACTGCCCTGTTTACGGACAGCTGCCAGGAATCGGCTTCATTAGCCGCATCCCGGTTTCCCAAGTCAGCTGTGTTGCCTGTTATGGTAATATGCTCAATATCACCGTAAATAGACTCCAGACTGTTGCTTATTTCCTGTATGATCGGCTTACTGTCGGGAAGCAGGACGGCCGTGTCCGGTTTAAACAGCATGGCGTCCTTTAAGTGGATGGTAATGGTGGTACCGGTATTGGTCAGATCAATCATCTGATCCAGGTCATGTTCCGCAATATAGTTGTTTAAGGCTTTGTATACCTTTTCCAGATTGTTTGCGGGAACAGAGATGTTATCTCCTATTTCTGCACTTTCGCTGACATTCCCGTGATTTAAGACCTGTTCCAGACCATGGGACATCTCCTTTACCTTTTGGGCGTCAACGGAGCTCATTCCATACATGATGATAAACAAGGCCAGAAGCAAAGTGATCATATCCGAATATGTAAGGAGCCACCGCTCTGAATTGTCTTTCTCTCCTTCCGGTTCTATGCCTCTCCTGCTCATCTTTCGTTCCTCCTCGGTTTAATTCTCGATACCCTGCTTATACCGCTTTCCTCCATCTGAAAAAGCCTGGAAGTAGAGAGCAAGCTCGTTTTCGATATTTCGTGAAGTATTTCCCCTGGCGATCATACATACTCCGTCCACGATCATCTCTTTCTGGATATGCTTTCTTTTCAGCTGTGTCTTTAATTTCGTGGCTATGGGCAGATAAACAATGTTTGCCATGAAAACGCCGTAGAGGGTCGCAATAAATGCGGTTCCGATGGAGCCTGCAAGCTCGGCAGGATCTTCAAACCCGGCAGCCAGAACCATGATAAGGCCCATAACCGTACCGATAACTCCCATGGTGGGGGAAAAGCCTCCCGCCGCCTCGAACACGCTGGCCTCAATGTTCTTTTGCTGCACATAGGCCCGGATATCGGATTCCAGGGTATACTGGATGGATTCCGGTGATTTTAATTCCTGGATTAAAACCAGGCCTTCTTTCAACAGCAGGTATTCCTCCTGATCCAGTTCAGGATCACGGCTGATCTCTTCCAGACAGGTTACTCCGTCGGTTCTGTAGCGGGTAGCTATGTTGGAAATTTTAGCTATCATTTTCTCCATGCTGGCTGAGTGGGGATGTCTGAAGCTCTTGATCATGGCCCTCATTGCCGTGGCAATGTCAGTCAGAGAAAAAGATGCTACAACAGCTCCCACTGTTCCTCCGAAAACGATGATGAAAGGGCTGAGCAGAAACAGGGATGATATGACGCCGTGCTCCAGAATATAGCCGGTCAAAAGAGCCGCTACGCCAATGGCAATTCCGATAATCAGTGAAAAATCCATAGTAATCTCCTTTGTAACTGATAAAATAAGCTGCTTTCTTTCATTTTATCACTTAATATAAAATTTTGTATACAAAAATCTCGTCAACAGCAGTTTCAATTATGCCATAAATGGTAGAAAAAAGCAATATTTTGTAACCAACTATTTTAAAAAATCTGTTATGGACGTACCTGGCCGCTGCCATAGATGACGTATTTTGTCGTCGTCAGCTCTTTAAGACCCATGGGACCTCTTGCATGAAGCTTCTGGGTGCTGATGCCGATCTCCGCTCCGAAGCCGAATTCATAGCCGTCGGTAAACCGGGTGGAGGCGTTGACGTAAACGGCAGCTGCGTCAATTTCATTTAAAAACTTTTGGGAATTGGCATAATCAGAGGTGATAATGGCCTCTGAATGCTTGGTGCTGTAACGGTTGATGTGGGCGATGGCTTCTTCTATGGAATCAACCAGCTTTAGGGACAGGATATAGTCCAGATATTCACGTCCCCAGTCTTCCTCTGTGGCAGGAACAAACCCGTCCACCATGGCGCATGCCGCCTCATCGGCCCGGATTTCCACGGACTTTAAGGACAGCCTTTCTTTTAAGAGAGGCAGGAAATCAGGAGCGATTTTTCTGTGTATCACCAGAGACTCACAGGCATTGCACACACCGATTCTCTGGGTCTTTGCATTGAATATGATATCCAGGGCCATCTGGAAATCAGCGGATTCATCCACGAAAATATGGCAGTTGCCCGTTCCCGTCTCAATGACCGGCACCGTGCTGTTGTCCACTACCGCTTTTATCAGGCCCGCGCCTCCTCTGGGAATCAGGACATCCACATAATCCCGCATCTTCATGAACTCTTTCGTCACTTCCCGGTCTGTGTCCGTGATGAGCTGAAGGGCGTCTTCAGGAAGACCGGCATTTTTAAGCCCTGTGCGGAGCCATTTGACAATGGCCTTATTGGAGTCCAGGGCATCGCTTCCGCCTTTTAAAATAACCGCATTTCCCGATTTAAAGCAGAGGCCGAAAGCATCGGCGGTCACGTTAGGCCTGGATTCGTAAATGATGCCGATAACGCCTAAGGGAACCCGCTTCTGGCCGATGGTCAGGCCGTTGGGGCGCACTTTCATGGAAAGCACCTCTCCGACAGGATCGTCCAGGGCTGCCACGGACAAAAGGCCGTCAGCCATGGCTTCAATTCTTTTCGGAGTCAGTTCCAGGCGGTCGATCAGGCCGGAGCTCATTCCGGCTTTTGTAGCTCTTATAACATCCTCCTGGTTTGCCGTAAGGATTTCAACCTCTCCGTCCAGCAGGGCGGCGGCGGCGGCCCTTAATCCTTCGTTCTTTTTCTCAGAACCCAGGATTCCCATGGCGGCAGATACTTCTTTTGCTTTTTTTCCAATGTCTGTAATCGTCATAAAAAGTCCTCCAATCTTTTTACTGCCCATGTATTTGGGGTATACAAAGCGTCTCTCTAAGGGGTGATAATGTAATTCACCGGTTTGTCATGAGCTTCCGACGGAATTTTGTCAAGTATCTGAAAATCATAGGCAATGGCAATGCGCCTGTGATGAGGCTCTCTCTGGAAAAAGCGGTCATAATAACCGCCTCCGTAACCGATCCTGTTTCCGTCACTGTCAAATGCGATTCCCGGAACAATGACAGGGGCCTCCGGGTCACGGATCTTTAAGCAGCCGGCCTTGGGTTCCATGATTCCCATGACCCCTTCCTCCAAATCCTTTTTTCCGGATATGGAATAAAACTCCAGTTCCTTTCCAGTAACCTTGGGAACGGCTATGTACTTTCCCTGTCTGAGAAGGGCTTCCATGAATCGCCAGGTACTCACCTCCCCCGGAAGGGAGGCATAGCAATAAACGCAAAAGGCATGGCGGATCTCGCTTAAATTCAAAAGCTGCCTGCAAACAGACTCATTCCATTTTGCTTCGGTGGCTGCTTCCAGAGTTTTTCTCCGCTCCTTTACCCATTTTCTGATTTCACTCTTCTCCGACTTTTCCATATTTTTTACCCAGATCCGTTATGGTTCCGTCTGCTTCCTGAATGGATATATTATTTAAATTTCCTCTTAAGCTGTTTCTGATGGCTTCGATGTACTCTTTGCGCAGGGCGGCCTGCTCTTTTTTTTCTTCTTCTGTAAGCCCTTCCTGCTTGGATCTATGGTAAAGTACATTGATGCGGTCTATTTTTTCCTGATTCATAAATTCTCCTTAATACTCGTGGTTGATATAGTCCATTAAATCAAAATCATGGTTTGGATGGGCGAGAAACAGGGTCCCCTTTTCTTCCCCTTTTACGATCTGCCAGACGGCTTCCACTTCATCGCCGTTGGCAATTACCATGTCGGTGCCGCTGTCCGTGGCAATCCGGGCAGCCGCCAGCTTTGCGGCCATTCCTCCGGTACCCACATCGCTGCTTGAAGTGGATTTTCCCATTTCCATTAGGTCCGGGGTGATTTCCTCTACCAGACCGATAAATTTTGCGTCGGGGTTCTGCCTTGGATCGTCAGAATAAAGGCCGTCAATATCCGATAAGAGAATGAGAAGATCTGCTCCGATCAAGGCAGCCACAATGGCAGAAAGCCGGTCATTATCCCCGAAATTATCCACCAGAGGGATTTCTGAGGTGGAAACCGTATCGTTTTCATTGACAATGGGAATGGTCCCCAGCTTTAAGAGCTCATCAAAGGTATTCTGGGCATTGTAGCGGCTGCTGTCATTGACCATTGTATTCTTTGTTAAAAGTACCTGTGCCGCAATCTGGTTATATTCTGCAAAAATCTTCTGATACACCATCATAAGCCTGGCCTGGCCCACTGCAGCAAAGGCCTGTTTTTCCGAGATAGTAACGGGCCGCGTATGATGCCCCAAAGCCTGACGGCCCGCAGCAATAGCGCCCGAAGAAACCAGCACTACTTCCTTTCCCTCTCCCTTTAAATCGCTGATAACCCGCACCAGCTTCTCAATCTTCATCAAATTCATATCCCCGGTATAGGCGTGTGTTAAGGATGAGGATCCGATTTTAATAACAATTCGTTTTTTATCTTTCAGTCTTTCTCGCGCCTGATCGTTCATTCTTTTTTCATCTGCTTTCTGTCGTTCTTTTGTTTTATATCTTACCTCATTTTGAGGGGGGCGTCAATCTATTCCCCAAGTCTTCCAAACCGGGCCCCAATGGCTTCCGCCACCTTCAGCCCATCCATAGCTGCCGAGGTAATTCCTCCCGCATACCCAGCTCCTTCCCCGCAAGGATAAATCCCCTTTATCCTGCATTCAAAATCCCCATCCCTAGGAATTCTCACCGGAGAAGAGGTACGGCTTTCCACCCCCGCCAAAATAGCATCTTCCCTGGAGAACCCATGTATCTTATATTCAAAAGCCTCAATCCCTTCCACCAGCGATTCCGTCAAATACCCCGGAAGAAACTCCCTTATATTTCCAAACTCAAAGCCCCCCTTAAAGGCCGGTTCCACCTCCCCAAAAGCTCTTGTCATCTGATTCTTTTTAAAATCTCCATAAAGCTGGACCGGAATCTTCCCATTTCCATACAAAAAAGCCGCTTCCTCCAGCCTTCTCTGATAAGCAACTCCCGAAAGCGGAGACATCCCCCCGAAATCTTCCGGCGTCACCGTAACGATCAAAGCACTGTTTGCATTCTTACCATCCCTCTTATGATAGCTCATTCCATTGACAGCCAGCCGTTTTTCCTCCGAAGAAGCATTAACCACATACCCGCCGGGACACATACAAAAAGTATAAACTCCTCTCCCATTGGCACACTGGTGGGTAAGTTTATAATCGGCAGCCCCCAGAACAGGAATCTCCGTCTTCCCATACTGGGAAAGGTTCACTGCTTCCTGTGGATGCTGAATCCTCAATCCCAAAGCAAAAGCCTTTGCCTCCATGGGAATCCCTCGCTTTTCCAGGACTTCAAAAGTATCTCTTGCGCTGTGCCCGATGGCAAGAACCAGAAGCTCCGTCCCAACCCGCTCCGTTCCATTAACGGTAATCCCTATAATCTTCCCGTCTTCCACCAAAAAATCCGTCACATGGCTGTGAAACCGCACCTCTCCCCCATGATTAATAATTTCTTCCCTCATATTTTTCACAATACCACTTAATACATCGGTTCCGATATGAGGTTTATTAATATAGAGAATAGAAGGATCTGCACCAAATTCCACGAAAAGCTCCAGCACCTTTCGATTTCTCATAAGAGGATCCTTAACAAGGGTATTAAGCTTTCCATCCGAAAATGTCCCTGCTCCCCCCTCTCCAAACTGGACATTGCAATCAGGATTTAACGCACCCTCCACCCAGAATTCATCCACAAGCTGCTTCCGCGCATCCACGTCCTCTCCCCGCTCCAAAAGAATCGGCCGGTACCCATTCCTGGAAAGCATAATTCCGCAGAAAAGTCCCGCAGGTCCCGCTCCGATGATGACAGGCCGGGAGGACAGTTTCTCCGCCCCCGGCTTAGGAAAACAGTATTCCTTTTTCTCCGCAAGGACAATTCCCGGATTTCCTGCTTTATGTACCACCGTTTCTTCCCTATCCGTTTCCACGTCGATACAGCAGGTGAAATGGATCTCTCCTTTTTTTCTGGCGTCGACGGACTGTTTTACAATCTGAAAAGACTTAATTTCCCTTATTGGCAGCCTTAATGCCTTAGCCGCCTTTGCTCTTAATTCCTCTTCGGTATAATCTAATGGCAGCTTTAATTGATTGATTCTTATCATTCTTTCCTCTTTCTCTTTTAACGTTTTCCTTTTCCCGCATTCATGCCTGCCAGTATTCCGCTGGACCAGGCCCATTGAAGGTTATATCCTCCGCAGATACCGTCCACGTCAAGAATCTCCCCGGCCAGATACAGCCCCCGGACAAGCCTTGATTCCATACTAAGTGGATTAACCTCCCCTATATCGATCCCTCCGCTGCAGACCTGAGCCTGATCAAAGGAATTGGCCGCTGTAACCGTCGTCTTAAGCCCTTTCATCAACGCACAAAGTCTTTTTATCTGAGCCGCCGTAATTTCACCGGAGCTTCCTTTCCCAATGCCGCTTTCCTTTAACAGGATATGGGCCAGCTTCTGGTTCAACACTCCATGGAGAAACTCCGTCCCCGGCCTGTAGCCAAACCTTTTTACCCGGCCAGACAGAAACTGCTCCGTATCATCAAAGCCCATATCCGGAAACAAATCCAGTTCCGCTGTAACAGCCTTTCCCTCATCAATCCCCCTTGCCGCAAAACGGCTGACCTGGAATACCGGTATCCCGGAGATTCCATAATCAGTAAACTGAAGCTCTCCCCTGTCAGAATCAACTGTTTTTCCATCTATCTTAAGCGTCACAATGGCTTCCGTTCGCACTCCGGCCGCCTCCTTGTACCACTTTTCCCTGCACCGAAGCTGGACCAAGGCAGGAAGCGGCTTTATAATACGGTGGCCTAATGTTTCCGCCAGACCATACCCGCTTCCGTCAGATCCGGTTTTAGGAGCTGCCATTGATCCGGCAGCCAATATGACCGAATCCGCTTTCATCTTCCCTTCCGAGGTCTTCAATGTCAGATCTTTCCCTATCCCATTCACCTGACATCCGCAGATGACAGGAACTCTCAAATGATCCAGTTCAAAAAGCAAAGCTTCCGCCACTGAAGAAGCCTGTCCTGTATTTGGATAGACATAGCCGTTTCTGTCCGTAAGAACGACGCCAAGGTCCCGGAAGAAATCCATAGTATATTCTACGGAGATCTGATCCAGAACCTTTTTTATAAAATCCGGCCTTCCGCCCCGGTGGGCGTTATCCGGCATAGCCAGATTCGTTAAGTTGCATTTGCCGTTTCCCGTAGCCAGAAGCTTTTTTCCGGGCTTTGGCGTGTGTTCCAGAACCGTGACGGAAGCGCCTTTTCTGGCCGCCGTTATGGCTGCCGCCAGACCGGAGGCTCCTGCCCCTACGACGATCACCTGTGGTTTCATAAATCCCTCCCGTATATTCTGATAATTCTATTTTATCCAGTTTATCCTTTTATTTCAAGTAATTATGACAAGTAATTCATCAGCTCGTATAAGATTCCAAATAGTTAAACACCTCAACCATGGAAGAAAACCAGATGCCATCCATTAATTTTCCCCGTTCTTCCTCAGGGAAATCAGTAATCGGCATGTGGGTGTAGAGGCAGATGGTGGTCTTGTCCTGATAGAGGACGAGAAGATATCCGTCCTCTGAGACAAGATAATATTTTTCTTTCCCCGACGCATTTGCCGGCTCGGCCTCTTCCTCTTCCTGATTGATGACGATCTGTGCTTCTGTTACCGTCTCTGTTTCTATGGTCGCCCCCGGCAGGGCCTCTTCGGGCCTTACGCTGTCCTTTGTAATGGCAAAGCCTATTCCTAAGCAGATGGCAGATGCCGCTACAAACAACAGAAAGCAGAACATATACTTCTTCATGAGATGATACCTCCTTCAAGTAAGTATAGTATCTGCTTTCTTCTATCATTTTAATCACATCAGATGGAATTTTCGTGCAATTCCTGCCAATTTTCGCCCTCCGGGCATGGTTAAAAGCTCTGATTCGTCCACGCAGTGCAGTTTTAAGAGCAGGATGCCATAAACCACTACCGCCACCCCTACTGCCGCCAGAACGCCAAAAACATTGCGTTTTAAGAGCAGATGGACTCCAAAATAGGTCCCATAGGCCGCCGCTCCCATGATTCCGGCGGACAGAATGGGCAGAAAGAAAGTTTTTTTCACTTCCTGCCTGTAGTTTAAAAATCGACCAATGGAAAGCCCGTTTAAGGCGCACATGGTAAATGCAAACAGGATGTTGGAGTACACCACGCTGTAAATTCCCATCTTAAGCCCAAAAAGCATGACGGACAGAATCCCGATATGAATGATCAGGGAAATGATGGCATTCTTTAAAGGCGTCTGCATCCGGTTAATTCCCTGAAGCACTCCATTTGTCACCGTGGAAAGGGAGTAAAAAACTACTGCCCCAGACCCGTACATCATCATTTTTATAAGGGACGAATTATCATTCCTGCTGAATAACAGATTGCAGATGGGCCCTGCCAGCACAGTCAGTCCCACGGTGGCAGGAATGGCAATGATCATGGAAAAACGGATTACCATGGAAATCTTGCTCAGCACCTGTCCCCTGTTCCGCTCAGCCACTGCCCTGGAAAGGGACGGGATAAGGGCGGAGGAAAGGGAATTGGCAATTGCAACAGGAATACTGTAAAGAAGCTGGTACTTCCCCACAACTCCCAGATTGGAAGCGATCTCCGTCCCCTCCATGCCGAATGCAGACATGCAGTTTCCGTAGATGCTGTTATCAATCACCGTACTGATGTTATAAGCCACGCTGCTTAAAACAATGGGGAAAACCGTCATTAAAAGAGCGCCGGAAAGCTCTCCATAAGACTCCCGGTGTCTCACCCTGTCTTTCCCCACCTGCTTTCTTATTACCGGAAAATAGGCGGATAAAATAAACATGAGAAACAGCAGGGCTGCCACAGCTCCCACCCCTGTGCCTATGGTTCCCCCCGCCGCTCCAAACGCATAGGAGTATGAACTGGAACCGTGGACCAGGTTGGACTTAAGCCCCGCCTGAAACAGCCTGGAAGCTGCATACACGCTGATGATTGCATTGACGATCTGCTCCAGCACCTGGGATACGGCTGTGGGAATCATGGTCCCAAGGCCCTGGAAATAGCCCCGGAACACGCCTAAATAGGCGATCACCCAGATGGTGGGAGCCAGGGTCTTTAAGGCATAAAAGGTATAAGGCATCTGCAAAAAGCGGCTGGCAAATACATCCGCTCCAAACCAGAGCACCGCGGCTCCCAGCCCTCCTGCCACAGTTCCGTAAAACAGGGCGACCTTTAGTACCCTTAAGGAATTGCGGTATTCCTTCCTTGCCATTCTGGTGGCTATCATCTTGGAAACAGCCGTAGGCAGGCTGTAAGAGGATACGATGAGAAGAAGGGAATAAATTGAAAAGGCGGAGCTGTAATAGCCGTTTCCTTCATCCCCTAAAATATCTGCCAGAGGGATGCGGTAAAACATGCCGATAACCCGGACGATTATCCCTGCCGCAGCAAGGATAACGCCCTGGATCAGAAAATTGGAAGCCCCCCTTTTGATTGGTTTTCTTCTTGTTCTATTGTTTTCCATACAGTTTTACATTGGGAGAATCCTGCGCGGATATAATGCACACCCAGGTTTTTCCCTGGTTCAGGATAATCTCGTTATTCTCCATGTCGTAATAATGTGTTGGGCCGAATTCTCCGTCCTTGGTCCATTTTATGGGGATGGAACGGCCTGCTGTCACGTAGCAGCCGTAAGAGTCATCCTGGACATTGATATTTAAATACTCTGTCGTCGCGTAATGAGCGGAAGGACAGTATTGCAGGATAATGTTCTTCACCTTGATCTGGCCCTCGTCCCCTAAGTGGGGGCCGCCGTACTGGTACCGGTAATAAAGCCCGTCATCCTCGTGATATTCAAACCATGGCTTGTTGAGCACATAGCCCGGATAGACCTTATAGGCGTCGGCGACGCTGTTTGCTCCTTCCAGAGTCACCTCACGGCCGTCCTTTGCAAAACGGTAATGGCCCCGGTAGGATGTGTCATAGGCCTGGGAATAGCCAAGCTGGGCGATGGCCTGGTTTAAACGGGCGCCGCTGGTGTATGCGTTGTGGGGAGATTTCCTGTCCTTGGTACGGAAATAGGCCACATTGCCTATGGCCTCCAGCCCGTTGATGTTGTCCACATTGGCCAGATAAGGCTTTGCAAAGGTACTTTGCCCGTAATGGGCATAAATGGCGTCAAACTCCCGGGCAAAGTATGTATAATAGGTCCGGCAGCTCCTGACAGAGCCGATCCTTTCCAAGTCGTCGTAATTTTCCAGGATGGCCATGTAGCGGTTCATTCCGCCCTCTGCCGGCGCCTCATAAACTACGTCGGCCCTGTTGATCCCGTACTGGGGAAGAGCCTCTTTGTCGTTGCTCATCATTACGGCAACCGGCCTGCGGTTTCCGATGGAAGCATCCACCGGCTCCCCTGTGAGGAAACTGCGCACCTTTCCGTCGGCCTCTGTGCGCTCTTCAAAAGTATAGTAATCTCCGGAGGCCGCCTCCGCCTTGCTGTCCGGCTCTGTGGTGCTGTCTATGCGGATCGCGTCCGTGGTTTCCGTCCCTGCGGATACCGAGGTTTCCACCAAGCCTTCTCTTACCGATACCTGGCTGTATTTTTTTCCGCAGCCGGACAAACACAGGGCAGACACTAAAACAGCGGCAGCCCCCAACCATACTTTTCCCCTCATCGTACGTATCCCCTCCTGCTTAAAATCTCCTCCTGCTTCTTCTCCATGACCAGACGTTCCCCGTCCTCCATATGGTCATAGCCGCACAAATGGAGCATGCTGTGGGCCACCAGGAAAGCCAGCTCCCTGGTCTGGGAATGGCCGTACTTTTCCGCCTGTTCTTCCACCTTGTCCACGGATATGACAATATCTCCCAGAAGCAGTTCTCCTGTCTCCGGGTTGAAATAGTCGTTTGCCATTTCCTCCAGGCCCTCAAAATCCGAAGGAGACTCATAGTCTGCCATAGGGAAAGATAACACATCCGTAGGATTGTCTATATTCCGGTACTCCTGATTGATCTGACGGATGCTCTCGTTATCTGTAATCAGCACATTAACCTCCGCCTCATAAGGGCAGTTTTCGTAATCCAGAGACTCCACCACCACGCTTTTTATGATATCCTCATAGGGGATGTCCAGCTTTTTTTCCGCTTCATATTCAATGTTAATTGTCATTGCGCGCCCTTCTGCCTCCCATGGCCTTTGTCTTTCGCTCAACTGTTTTTTTCTTTGATTCATATTCGTCATATGCCTGTACAATTTTCTGCACCAGAGGATGGCGGACCACGTCGCTGCTGCTTAAATAGCAGAAGCCGATCTCGTCCACCTTTTTTAAAATCTTAACGGCCGTATCCAGCCCGGATACGGCTCCTGCCGGAAGGTCCTTCTGGGTCTGGTCGCCGGTAACAATGACCTTTGAACCGAAGCCGATTCTGGTGAGAAACATCTTCATCTGGGCAGGGGTCGTATTCTGGGCTTCATCCAGGATGATATAGGCGTTGTCCAGGGTACGGCCTCTCATATACGCCAGAGGGGCCACTTCAATCAGGCCCTTTTCCGCATTGTGGAGATAACTCTCCGCTCCCATGATCTGATAAAGGGCATCATATAAAGGCCTTAAATAAGGATCAATTTTACTTTGTAAATCACCCGGCAGAAAGCCCAGCTTTTCTCCCGCCTCAATGGCTGGCCTTGTGAGAATGATCCTGCTCACCTCCCCGTTTTTAAAGGCCTGAATGGCCATAGCCATGGCTAAGTAGGTCTTTCCGGTTCCGGCAGGCCCGATGCCGAATACGATCATCTTCTTTCTGATCTGGTCCACGTACTGTTTCTGGCCCAGGGTCTTTGGCTTTACCGGCTTTCCGGCAATGGTCCGGCAGATAATATCCTTATCAATCTCCAGGATCTGATTGTCGCTTTCGGAGAAAGAGAGGGACAGGGCATAATCCACATTCTGTTCTGTAATGGCATTTCCCCGTTTGGAAAGCTCAATCAGGTTGTTGAATACGCTTTTTGCTTTCTGGACCATCTGTTCCGGACCGATGATCTTAATGGCTCCATCCCGGCCGATCATGGTCACATGTAGGGTTTTTTCAATTTTCTTTAAGTAGCTGTCAAACTGCCCGCATACATTCTTTTCGTGTTCCATTGGGATGTCTATGATTGTCTCAATTACGCTCATTTATATTATTCGTCTCCTCTGGTTCCTCTGATCTTGGTATCTCTATGGCCTCTTGCCTGCCCACAGGCTCCTTAGCCACCACATCGATGGAAATCTGGCATAAAGATTCATTGTCTAATATTCTAACATGATTTTCCAGAATTTGAACCCCTTTTTCCAATAATTTTTTTTGAAAGGAATCATTGGTTTTTTCAGCTATCTGGTTTTTCTCTTCCTCCGTATAGGGACGCTCATAAGAAATGTATTCCTTCCCCGTAATTTTCCCCACATACATGGGCAGATAAAAATTCTGGAACAAATGAAGCTGCTCCTCTTCCATGGTCAGCTTCCAGGAGGTTCCCTCAGGCTTGGGAAGAATGAGAAGAAGGGAATAATTGAGGGCTTTGATATACAGACCCTTTCTCGTCTTTCCCGTTTCCACATCCACCGACCGGTAAAGGGGAACCTGTTTATTAAACACATACTCTGTCCTGGCTATAATATCCCCGTCCGCCCGGACATAATGGACGTTCATCACCTCTCCGTCGTCTCCGACGATAGGAAAGGTGCCGCTGACCAGCACCTGCCCTTTTTCCACCTGATCTCCTATGGCAACCTTTGGAACTCCGCTTCGCACGATCATGGACGTGATGAGCCCGTCTTTTTCCGCCACAATATCGCAGGGAGTCTCATCCTTTGCAGGAATTTGTGAAAGCACTTCATTTTCCTTTATCTTAACCAAAAGCCGGGTTCCTGATACCCTTGCGGAAACCCAGGTGATCTCCGGAAAGTTTGTGCGGAGGGCTTCTTCCAGAACATCACAGTCAATCTTTCCCTTTCTCATGCCGTAGCGTATGTCCTCGGATTCACAGAATTTTAAAAGCGTGTCGTATGTATACATCCTGTTTCCTTCAAATTCAATGTCCCAGAGAAACAGGGAAAGGGAATAAAGGATCAGAAAAAAGCCAATAAGCCCTGCGGCATAAAGCTTTCTCTTCCTGTTCCTGTGTAAAAAAAAAGGAAGTCCAAACTTTTTAAGAATCTTAAGCCGGACTTTTGATTTACGGATCAGGGGCTTAATCTTCCGAAACCCCGGCACTGTCATGTAAAAATGATAGGAATGGCCGGTATTCTCAACTTTCCACAGCTCAATTTCATGGACGCTGCACATGTTTAAAAAGCGCTCCGGGGAAAAGCCTGTCATTTCTACGAAAAGAAAACCGGATAAACTGTGATTCAGCCATGCAAGCACCTTATTACACCTCCTTTACGGTTCAGCCATGTACTTTAGCCTTCGAATTCCAGGGATTTTATATGGCCGTTGATTTTCATTTCCTCATTGGTGTAATACTCAATCATCAGCCGGCTTCCGCAAATGTTGACACGGCAGTTCTTGGCCTGCAGCTTGATAAAGCTGTCCGTATACAGGATGATACTCCGGTAATTTTCAATTACAACGCTGTGGCGCCCCAGAAAAGATACAAGCACCTCCCCGAGAACCACGTCCTTCGGGAGCTTTAAGGCAGAAGCTGCTTTTGTCTTTGACTCCTCTAACATATCTTTTCTGCCCCTCTCTTTTTCCTTACACTATATGCAGGCGGGACAGGGAAAATTCTGCCCCTGCCCAAAAGCAGAGAAAGAGTCTGACCGGCAAATTCCCGACACGCGAAAAAACCCCTGGTCAGCCAAAGCAAACCAGGGGTTCATCTTTTAACAATTAGTTATATTTACGTTTTCTTGCAGCTTCAGACTTTTTTTTGCGTCTTACGCTTGGCTTTTCGTAATGTTCTCTCTTACGAATTTCCTGCTGGATACCTGCTTTCGCACAGTTTCTTTTGAATCTGCGTAAAGCGCTATCTAAGCTCTCGTTGTCTTTAACGATTACATTTGACATAGCTCACACCTAACCTCCCTCCAGTTGTGTACTTGTGCATAATACAACTGTTTGGG
>JAEZFK010000041.1 GCA_023437715.1 Bacillota bacterium
TTATAGGTACAGATCCACAGTGCCATTTCAAAATATATCAGAGATGGATTAAAATACCCAGTAGATTCTGGGAGAAAGGAAAAATCCAATTACCATCTAAGATAATTGGATTATACGTGATATTATGGCAATTATTATAAATATTGATGTGTTACTTGCAAAAAGAAAAATGAGCGTAACAGAACTTTCTGAAAGAGTTGGCATTACATTGGCAAATCTCTCTTTATTGAAAAATGGTAAAGTGAAAGCGATTCGGTTATCAACTTTAGAAGGAATTTGTGAAGCCTTAGACTGCCAACCGGGAGATATATTGGAATATAAAAAAAATGAAACATCACAGACTGAAACTGATTAAAGGCTAGTCAAATAACAAGAATCATACCAACCGACGGTTAAAAAAAAGCCGTCGGTTTTCATTTTCATGGATGACTACTATATAAAATTCGTTTTTATTTATTAAAAAAGCCTATGATATAGGGCGATCATAAGCTCTGCCAAAACTATTTTATTTTTCATCTTGATATCTATTTTTGTAATATTCACATACCCATGTCTTTTCGTAATCTCTATAATTTTCTCCAATCTCGCCAAACTTCCAATGTACCACATTCTTTCACAAATTCTTCACAAATCCATCAAATTCCCGTCACATTTTCCCGGTATATTAATAATCACAAAGAGGCTGACAACCTTTAACATAAATCTTTTTTTCATACTTCTGCCGGCAGGATCTCCCCCGATCTTACCGGCTCCTCCCTTTTTATGGGATGGATTTTTCAGTCAATACAGCATCTATATATCCGGAGCTTCCACTCCTTTAAAGCTTTAGGCGGCGGGACCGGGATACCGGATACCCGCCTTCAATATCTGCCTGCTATAAATAAAAAGCAAATGCTAAAGCTGACTCAAATTATATGCCTGAAAGTATTTCTAATAAATATTCAATATCTAATATTCCATATCCCCATATATTATTTGGATATTCAACGGAGGGATCACGTAAAGCATCATAAGTGAACATTCCCCTGATTTGATTCCCATTAATAGTGATATAATTTCCTTTTAAATAAGCCCACTCCATAACGATAGCAATGGCCCCCGCCGCATATCCGGCCGCTGCCCCGGTTCCGCTAATTACTCCATACCGGTACTCCGGAACTGCACACGTTATCTGGTAACCAGGTGCCGCTATATTGGGCTTAACGATACCCAGTCTGGTATAACCTCTTCCGGATTCATCCAAAATGCTATTACTGAATTGATTATAGGCAGTAACAGTTAAGGGATCACTGGTATTTCCCGGTGAAGTTATCGTAGTATTTGGATCTGACTCAAAGAAAAAGGTCTCATCAGATATCAGATTTCCAGCCGGTAACCATGCATGAAAAGAAAAGGGGGTATTTTCAACACATACAGCCCGAAAATACCAAATTCCTGGATAAGGATTTTTAAAACGGATTAAAACTAATGGATTTCTGCTTCCACTCTCAAAAACAAAATTGCTTATCAGGAGAGTACTCTGACTTTGCTCAAAAACAAACTCTTTACAAGCAAATGAGGGGGAAATGGATCCTGTAGTCTCCCCCAAAGGTGATATAACCTCAATAGATAAGCTATTGGGAGCAAATGGCCATATTTCTATAGAAAATAATTTGTCACTGCTCCCTACATTCAATTGGAAATCATTATAATAAGGCTCCCAAAAAGTACTGTAATAGTAATGTCTTTCTTTGTTTCCCTCGTCTCCTGCCGCAATAGAAACCCCCATATCAGGCACTCGTACAATACTGTTTAAATAAGTACTCATAGGGCTGATTCCATCATGGCCACCCTGGTTACTCCCTAAAGCAATACATATGACCAGAGGACGTCTTAGGCTTTGAGCTACAGTCATTAAATATCTCATTCCAAACATTAAATCTGTCTCTTGAAAACACAATACATCATCTGGAACAAAAAACATCTGTTTTAAGCTCTGTTTCGCTTCCTTTAGTTTTACAACTACTAATTCAGATTCTGGCACAATACCGCTAAAAGATTGATTTGGATCAGGGCTGCCGGTGATAATGCTGGCAATCGCTGTTCCATGTCCGTTCGTATCTACGGATGGGACTACAGACAATGGATTCTCTGATGCCAATGCCTGATTAATCATATCTCTGGTATATTCACTGCCAAAAGCAAAACCCGTAGGAATAGTGCCGCTTTGCTCCGACTGGTCCCATATAGAAATGATGCGCGTCGTCTTATCCGTATTAAGGAACGCCGGGTGCTGATAATCAATCCCGGTGTCCAAAATGCCAATAATAATCTCTCTCCCCTGCAAGGCAGATGCAGAATTAAACCGAAAGCTTTCATTATATACGTCTTCACCGCTGACCATTGATACGGGAACAAATAATTCAGGCAAAGAATAATAAGGATTCTGATTTTGATCGCAGATATTCATTTCAGATGTACTAACATGCAATATATAATACAATTCATTTAGCGGAGTTATGTTAACATCTTCATTTTGATTTGGATTCATTATACCTTCAATAATCAAGTCATAATAATTATTATCCAGAATTTTATTCATATATTATCTTTTTCCTTATTTCGTTTTTAGAATTATAGCCGATTATTTTTCTAACAAAAACCTGGAAATAAGCTGTACAGCGTCTTAAACCGGTTAGGCCCCCGAATTTCCCGGCTCACCGGCCACCACCAAACAGCTTATAGAAAAGCAAAAAAATCCCGACTATAAAACCATATACATCACATTATATGTACTGTTTAAAGGCGGCGATGCAATTTCGCTGAAATATTTACCTCGTCACCCCCGGATACTGCACCGCCCCGTCCTGATCAGGAGTGAGCATTCACCCAAAATCTATGTACGGCTGCCCAATTGTGATCCTTGACAACAAAAGGCAACCCCGAAATATTGAGGCTGCCTCTACCACTGATTCGTAAAACCAAAAACAATTCAGAATTTTATTATATCACGTTTCATGAAACACAAGTTACGCTTAAAATATCAGAGAAACTAACTTCATCCTCATACCAGCCTGAATCTTCATCCCAGATATAGCCCGTAACGGTGTCACTGCTACTGCTCTGCGGAATCATCCAAAATCTATCCCCGTTCTTAAGCCAAACAAAAACCATACCCTGCATACAATTTCCAATAACTGACGCAATCGTGCTTGAAGACGTAGGGCTTGGAAGCTCAATTACTTCCGGTATTGTGGGCAGCGTTATCGTACCTGACGGAGCTGTCGGTGCAGTCGGAAATTCCAGATTCCATGGACCTGTCGGTACTATTGGACCTGTCGGTGCGGTTGGGGCTGTCGGAAATGCTAACCTCGATGGACCCGTCGGCATTATTGGACCTGTCGGTGCGGTTGGGGCTGTCGGAAATACCTGCCTCGATGGACCCGTCGGCATCATTGGACCTGTCGGCGCGGTTGGGGCTGTCGGTGCGGTTGGAGCTGTCGGAGCTGCCATCCTCGATGGTCCGGTCGGTACCATTGGACCCGTCGGTGCTGCTGAACCTGTCGGTGCTGCCATCCTTGATGAACCTGCCGGTGCGGTTGGACCTGTCGGAGCTGTCGGCATCGACGGGACAGCTGTCCTGGGAGGAGCTGCCGGACCAGTAGGAGCTGCTCCTGCATTTCCATTCCCTCCGGGTCCCTGCTGTGTACGCATCCAATACGCCTCCGGATCAATGCCTCTTCTTCTATATGCGTTTACATTTTCATAATCGTAATAATAATGCATATTTTAACTTCCTTAATAATTTTTATACTATATTCATATGCGTTAATAGATAACGCAAGTGCTTGCCCAATTCAGGAAGATTTCAAACTAATATTTTTCCGCCAGTCCGAAACACCGGCAGCCCGGTATGAACCACTGGCATTCACCCCATCATTTGCCCCCTCTGTGCCTGTATCTCCCTCTGCATACCGGGCGGTTGCCTCCTTAATGCCGCTGATTTATCACTGGTATGCCACCAGCTTGTCACTAATTGTAAGCAATCTGTCGTTTTTCTAACAATTTCACTTTTTGAGAGATGCCCATTCCATCAAGACTTCAAACACATCTGATTTTTCCGGGCGGCGATTGAATTAAGAAAATCTTCATAATCTATTCAAACAATATACAAACTTTTCCGGAGCTGGTGTGCTATACTAATGACATAAGAAATGCACAATGTAACAATTATCCTTTCACCCTTTTTGAAATCCGAAAATCCTAAGAAAAATCCCCCCTGTGCCACATGGCACAGGGATTTTTCTGCCCAAAAAAAGGGCTGCTGCAAGGTTTTCTCTCCCTTGCAGCAGCCTTTTCCATTCCTTACGAAAAATTTAATTTTTTTGTCCAGGCTGAAACGCAGCATATCCCGACGCCGCAAAACAGATTTATTTCTTCACATCTTCCAGATCTCTTACATCCTTCAGCACATCACAGAAATCAAAGGTTGCAAAATAATCCTTTGGAGTCTCCGCCCTGCGGATCATCTGGACCGAGCCGTCCTCTTTCAGCAAAAGCTCCGCAGACTTCAGCTTTCCATTATAATTATATCCCATGGCATAGCCGTGAGCCCCTGTATCGTGGATGAAAAGCAGATCTCCTTTGGAAATCTCCGGCAGCATCCGGTCTATGGCGAATTTATCATTATTTTCACAAAGAGATCCCACCACATCATACCTGCGGCTGGATACTTCGTCTTCCTTGCCCATGACAGTGATGTGATGATAAGCCCCGTACATGGCCGGGCGCATTAAGTTCACCGCGCAGGCATCCACTCCCACGTACTCCTTATGGGTGTGCTTCTCGTGGATGGCCTTTGTCACCAGAGCGCCGTAAGGCCCAAGCATGAAGCGTCCCAGCTCCGTGTAAATAGCCACATCACCCATGCCCGCAGGCACCAGAACCTCTTCATAGACCTTTCTCACCCCTTCGCCGATAGCCATAATATCATTAGGCTCCTGATCCGGCCGGTAAGGGATTCCGACGCCGCCTGATAAATTGATGAAAGCGATATCCGCCCCTGTCTCCTTTTCCAGCTTCACCGCAAGCTCAAACAGAACCTTGGCCAGAAGCGGGTAGTATTCATTTGTCACTGTATTGCTGGCTAAAAAGGCGTGGATGCCGAATCTCTTTGCACCTTTGCTCTTTAAAATCCTGTAAGCCTCAAAAATCTGCTCTGTGGTCATCCCGTATTTGGAATCCCCGGGATTATCCATGATGTCGTTGCTGACCTTAAACACGCCGCCCGGATTGTAACGGCAGCTGATGGTCTCCGGAATATATCCGATGGATTGTTCCAGAAAATCAATATGGGTGATATCATCCAGATTGATGATGGCTCCGACTTTGTCCGCATACTGGAATTCCTCGGCCGGGGTATCATTGGAGGAAAACATGATGTCCTCCCCGGAAAAGCCTATGGCATCAGACATCATAAGCTCTGTCATGGATGAGCAGTCCGAACCGCAGCCATAGTCCTTTAAAATGTTTAAAATAAAAGGGTTGGGTGTGGCCTTTACGGCAAAATACTCCCTATAGCCCTTATTCCAGGAAAACGCCTCCTTTAATTTCCGGGCATTTTCCCTGATTCCCCGTTCATCATATAAATGAAAGGGTGTGGGATACTCCTTTACGATTTCCTCTAATTTTTCCTTTGATACAAATGGTATTTTTTTCAAACCTTTCTCTCCTCTCTCATTTTTCTGAATAAAGAATGAACTTATCCATGGAATTAAAAAGAGCCTTTCCCCGGTATAGTCGCTGATAAGCTGCATTATACCGGGGATAGACTCCATTGTCTACACTTTTTATTGAATTTTAATCTACCGTCACCACGCGCATGATGTTGGTATGGATGGCCGGCTCATGCTTCTTCACCGGACTTACCACGCCTGCGGTCACTACTACGGTGTCATTTTCCTTTATCACACCCTTGGACTTTAGGAGCTCCATGGAGGAATAAATCAAAACGTCGGTGGACTCCGCACGCTTTGCATGATAAGGCTTTACGCCCCAGTAAAGCTGCATCTGACGGAGGGCCGAAGAGCTTGGGGATAAGCCGATAATCAGGCTTTCCGGTCTCCACTTGGACAAAAGCCTTGTGGTAAAGCCGGTAATGCTGGGAGCTACGATTACTTTCGCCTCCAGGTCATGGGCTGTGGATACGGAGGAATAGCATACGGCATTGGATACGTTGTGCTCATTGACAGCGGAAACCTTACGCTGGCGGTATGCCCTGTAGTCCAGATGCTTTTCTGTCTCCTCCACGATGGAAGCCATCATGGAAAGTGCCTCTACCGGATACTTGCCCATGGCCGTCTCTCCGGAAAGCATGACTGCGTCAGTTCCGTCGTAAACAGCGTTGGCCACGTCCGTCACCTCTGCTCTGGTTGGGCGGGGATTGCGGATCATGGAATCCAGCATCTGGGTTGCTGTAATAACCGGCTTGCAGGCCTCGTTGCATTTATTGATGATCCGTTTCTGGATAAAAGGAACCTCCTGAGCCGGAATCTCAACGCCCATATCGCCTCTGGCAACCATGATGCCGTCGCTGGCTTCAATGATGTCGTCTAAGTTCTCAATGCCTTCCGCATTTTCGATCTTGGCGATAACTGCCATGTTGGAGCCGTTGGCAGCCAGAATATCCTTGATCTCATAAATGGCTGCAGCCGTGCGGACAAAGGAAGCGGCGATAAAGTCAAAGCCCTGCTCAATGCCGAACTGAATGTCCTGCTTATCCTTTTCAGTCAGTGCCGGAAGCTTTACCTTTACATTGGGCACATTGACGCCCTTTCTCTCTCCCAGCTCTCCGCCGTTTACGATGCGGCAGATGATTTCCTTTCCTTTAACAGTCTTAACCTCCAGTTCGATTAAGCCGTCGTCGATGAGAATGCGGTTTCCGGCGGCTACATCCTGAGCCAGGCCTTCATAAGTGATGTGGCCCTTATGGTCGTCGCCGACGATGTCTTCCGTGGTCAGGATGTAGGTTTCCCCTTCCTTAAGAATCACCTTTTTACCGTCCTTTAAAATTCCGGTACGGATTTCCGGTCCTTTTGTATCAAGGAGCGCTGCCACTGGAATATCCAGTTCCTCCCTGACGCTCTTTAATAACTCAAGACGCATCTTCTGCTCTTCATAGTCACCGTGTGAGAAATTGAATCTGGCGATATCCATTCCGTTTTCTACCAGCGCTTTCATCAAGGCGCGGTCATTGGTGTTCGGTCCCATGGTGCAAATAATCTTGGTTCTCTTCATTGTCATCCTCCGTAGCTAGTTGGAAGTTCCATCGGGTGTGGGGTTTTCCGATGTAACGTGTTTATGTGTATATAAATGCTCGGAACAGTATTCATAGCTGCCCTCACATTTTGAACAATAACGGAATTCCAGGTTCGGGGAATCCTTTTCGGTCCGTCCGCATACGGCGCACCGGTGACTGGTCCCTCCCTGGGGCATGATCTTTGTCTGTCTGTGGAAGTTCTGTTTTCTCCTTATTTCCTTGGGATTGAACCGGCTCAAATTCCGGGTCAGAAGGAAGAAGACGATAAAGTTGATTAAAGACATTAATATGGTGACTCTGGTCGCCATATTGCCTACCACAAGCTCATACAGGAAGTATATTCCGCTGAAGGCCGCAAGCCATTTGGCCTTGATGGGAATAACGAAAAACAGCAAAAATTCCAAATCGGGGAATGTGGCCGCAAAGGCAAAAAACAGGGAATAATTTAAAAATTCCGTGGTCAGCAGCACTACCTTTCCCATGAAGAGGTAGACCACAAGGGCTGCCGCCACATGGCCCAGGACTCCCATAAAGAAGTAAACATTAAACCGGAAAGAGCCCCATACCCGCTCTAAATTCCTCCCCAGCATATAGTACAGATACATGCTGATAAGGCTTATGAAAAGACTGCCTCCCGGCGGGTAGATCATAAAAGTGATGATCCTCCACACCTGGCCTCTCAAAATCCACCTTGCGTCAAGACTTAAGTAGGCATCGTAAAATCCCGGCGCAAACATTTCCATTAAAAGGCCCGCGCCGTACATTCCGATGATGTAATACATCAGGTTGGGGATTGCATATTTTCTGAATCTGCGTTCAAAGTTGTAGAAAAATTTCATGTTTTTATCCTTTTCTTAGAATAAATCCTTTTTTGAAAAAATCCACGCTACAATCAGCGTCAGAGCCAGTGTCAGTCCCAGAACAATGGAAAAGCCGTATCGGCTGTCCGCAAAAGGCATTCCGCTGGAATTTACATTCATTCCAAAGAAGCTTGCCACCATGGTTGGGATGGACATGACAATGGTGATGGTCGCCAAAAATTTCATGACGATATTTAGGTTGTTGGAAATGACCGATGCAAAGGCATCCATGGTCCCGCTTAAGATGCCGCTGTAAATATTGGCCATCTCAATGGCCTGCTTATTCTCGACGATAACGTCTTCCAGAAGCTCCGTATCCTCGGGGTACTTCTTGATCTTTTCATTTCTCATGAGCTTTTCAAGCACCGCCTCGTTGGAACGCAGGGAGGTTGTAAAATACACAAGGCTCTTTTCCAGCTCCAAAAGTTCGATCAGCTCCCGGTTCTTGGTGGATTTGTGAAGCTTTTCCTCCACCTCTCCGCTCTTTTTGTCGATAATACGCAGGTACTGCAGATAAAGAGAAGCATTTTTATAAAGAATCTGCAGGATAAAACGGGTTTTCATGTAGGTATGGAAGTCCCGGACCCGGCCATCCATAAACGCGGTCAGAACCGACGTTTCTTCCAGACAGACCGTGATGATGGTGTCATCTGTGGTGATGATGCCCATTGGGATGGTCACATACCAGTCCTTTCCGCCCCTTTCCTCAATACTGGGAACGTCTACCAGGATAAGTGTATACAAATCCTCCGTCTGGATACGGGAGCTTTCTTCCTCATCCAGGGGAGCCCTTAAATCATCCGGGTCGATGTTATAGGTATTGGCGATTTCCAGGATCTCCGTAGCGGTAGGGTTCGTAAGAGCTATCCAGGAGCCCGGAGAGAGCTCATCCTTCTGGTGAATCAGGCCTTCTTCTGTTTTGTAAATCTGGATCATAGCATTTCCCCCTTCCTCGAAAAGCCAACGGACGAAATACGCTCCGCGAATTTCGCCCGTTATCGCGGTGGCCGCCGAGTGAACATGCAAGCATGTTGGTTCGGCTCGTCACACGCGTATATTTGGCGGACTTTGACTTATACATTATAGAATCCCGGATCATTTTTGTCAAACGAAATGCGGAAGCATTTGTGAACTTAAACAATTTTTTCTAGTTTTAACAAGAATTTAGCATGTTATGTCAATTGTATTATTTCTTATTTTATGTTAAACTGATGTTCGGTGAGCTGGAAACTTACTTCTACACAAAAGGAGGCAGGGGTTATCCCCGCAAATATGACTACATACAACACATTAGGAATCGATATTGGTTCTACCACAGTTAAAATCGCTGTTCTTAACGGAGAGAACGAATTACTGTTCGCTGATTATGAGCGGCATTTTGCAAATATACAGGAAACACTGACCGGCCTGTTAAGGAAAGCTTACGAGAAGCTGGGTCCCATGGATTTTTATCCTGCCATTACGGGCTCCGGCGGTTTAACTCTGTCCAAACATTTAAAGGTTCCCTTTGTTCAGGAAGTGGTATCAGTTGCCACCTCCCTTAAGGATTATGCCCCGCATACCGACGTGGCAATCGAACTTGGCGGAGAAGATGCAAAAATTATCTACTTCACCGGCGGCATTGACCAGCGTATGAACGGCATCTGTGCCGGAGGGACCGGCTCTTTCATCGACCAGATGGCGGCCCTCTTACAGACCGACGCTGCCGGCTTAAACGAATATGCGGCCAATTATAAGGCCATTTACCCTATTGCTGCCCGCTGCGGAGTCTTCGCAAAGACGGACATTCAGCCCTTAATTAACGAAGGAGCCACCAGAGAAGATCTTGCGGCCTCTATTTTTCAGGCGGTGGTCAACCAGACCATCAGCGGCCTTGCCTGCGGAAAGCCCATCCGGGGCAACGTGGCATTCTTAGGAGGCCCCCTCCATTTCCTGCCGGAGCTTCGGAAAGCCTTTATCCGCACCCTGCATTTATCCGGAGACGCCATCATCGCTCCTGAGCACTCCCATCTCTTTGCAGCCATCGGAGCGGCCATGCAGGCGGTAGAAGCACAGGGAACAAAAATTTCTCTGGATGACATGATTAACCGCTTATCCTCCGGCATCCGCATGGAATTTGAAGTAAAGCGCATGGACCCCCTGTTCACCGGTCAGGAAGATTTTGACGGGTTCCTGAAACGCCATGACAGCCATCGTGTGAAAAAAGGAGATTTGTCCTCCTACCACGGAAAATGCTTTTTAGGAATCGACGCCGGCTCCACCACCACAAAGGTGGCTCTTGTAGGAGAAGACGGCACTCTCTTATACAGCTTTTACAGCAGCAACAACGGAAGCCCCCTGGCAACGGCCATCCGGGCCATGGGCGAAATCCGGGAAAAACTGCCAAAGGACAGTGAAATCGTATGGTCCTGCTCCACCGGATACGGAGAGGCCTTATTAAAGTCAGCCTTTCTTCTGGATGAAGGAGAGGTGGAAACCATCTCCCACTACTATGCGGCGGCATTTTTCGAGCCGGAGGTAGACTGCATCCTGGATATCGGCGGACAGGACATGAAATGCATCCGCATCAAAAACGGAACCGTGGACAGCGTCCAGTTAAATGAGGCCTGTTCCTCCGGCTGCGGATCTTTCATCGAAACCTTTGCCAATTCCTTAAATTACAAGGTGGAGGATTTTGCACAGGAAGCCCTTTTTGCAAAAAATCCAACAGACCTTGGAACCAGATGTACGGTTTTTATGAATTCCAACGTAAAGCAGGCTCAGAAGGAAGGGGCGGAGGTCTCCGACATTTCCGCAGGCCTTGCCTACTCCGTCATTAAAAATGCCCTGTTCAAGGTCATTAAGATCACCAGCGCCGCTGATTTAGGCCAGCACGTGGTGGTGCAGGGCGGCACTTTCTACAACAATGCTGTCTTAAGAAGCTTTGAAAAGATTTCCGGCTGCCAGGCAGTCCGCCCGGATATTGCAGGCATTATGGGCGCTTTCGGCGCGGCTCTCATTGCAAGAGAACGTTATGACGCCTCTCAAACAACGTCCATGTTAAGCCTTGACAAGATACTGGGCCTTCACTACGAGACCTCCATGTCCCGCTGCAAGGGCTGCACCAACAACTGCGTGCTGACTGTCAACCGTTTTGACGGCGGCCGTCAGTTCATCACAGGCAACCGCTGCGAACGGGGCCTTGGCAAGGAGAAAGCAAAACGGGAGGTACCAAACCTCTTCGACTATAAATACCGCCGCATGTTTGATTACGAGCCCTTGAGCATGGATCTTGCAGACCGGGGAGTCGTAGGCATTCCCAGAGTATTGAACCTGTACGAAAACTACCCTTTCTGGGCCGTTTTCTTAAAGGAATTAAAATTCCACACGGTTTTATCCCCTCAGTCCACCAGAAAAATTTACGAGCTGGGCATTGAATCCATTCCAAGCGAATCGGAATGCTATCCGGCGAAAATCGCCCATGGCCATGTGGAATGGCTCATCCGTCAGGGAATCAAGACCATTTTTTATCCCTGTATCCCTTATGAACGGAACGAAACTCCTGACGCGGGGAATCATTATAACTGTCCCATCGTCACCTCCTACGCGGAAAATATCAAAAACAACGTGGAGGGCCTGAAAACGGAAAATGTCCGCTTCTTAAATCCTTTCATGGCATTTACCAATGAAGAAGTCCTGACAAAGGGCCTGACAGAGATATTTGCAAAGGAATTCCAGATTCCGGCAGCCGAGGTTGCCGCAGCAGCCCACAAGGGCTGGGAGGAGCTTCTTGCCTCCAGAGAGGATATGGAGAAAAAGGGTGAGGAAACCATTCTGTGGCTCAAGGAAAACAACCGCCACGGCATTGTGCTGGCCGGACGCCCCTATCACGTGGACCCGGAAATCAACCACGGAATCCCGGAGCTCATTACCTCCTACGGATTTGCGGTGCTGACCGAGGACTCTGTCTCCCATCTGGCGGAAATTGAGCGCCCCATGGTGGTTACCGACCAGTGGATGTACCATACCAGGCTTTACAAGGCCGCCTGTCTTGTGAAAAAGGAAAGCTGTCTGGATCTGATTCAGCTTAACTCTTTCGGCTGCGGTTTGGACGCAGTCACCACAGACCAGGTCAATGATATCCTGACCGGTTCCGGCAAGATTTATACAGTCTTAAAGATCGATGAGGTCAATAACCTGGGAGCCGCAAGAATCCGTGTCCGCTCCTTAATCGCGGCCTTAAAGGTCCGGGATCACAGCCATTATGAGCAGAAGGTGGTTTCCAGCGCCTATCATCGGGTCACGTTTACCAAGGAGATGAAAAAGGACTACACCATCCTCTGTCCCCAGATGTCGCCCATCCATTTTGATTTAATAGAGCCTGCCATCCGTACTTTCGGATACCATGTGGAGGTTCTGCAAAACGACAACCGCTCCGCCGTTGACACGGGATTAAAGTACGTAAACAACGACGCCTGCTATCCTTCCCTTATTGTGGTGGGCCAGATCATGGATGCTCTTCTGTCGGGCAAGTATGATTTAGACCGCACGGCTGTTTTCATGAGCCAGACAGGGGGCGGCTGCCGGGCTTCCAACTACATCGGCTTCATACGCCGCGCCTTAGAACGGGCCGGCATGGGCCAGATTCCGGTAATATCGGTCAATGCAAACAACATGGAGACAAACCCGGGCTTTAACATCACCCTGCCTCTGCTGACAAAGGCCATGCAGGCGGTGGTCTACGGCGACGTCTTCATGAGAGTTTTATACGCCACCCGGCCTTACGAAAAGATCCCCGGCTCCGCCAATTCTCTCCATGAGAAATGGAAAAACCGCTGCATCCAGTCCCTGTCCAGGAAGTCTCCGGACATGATAACATTTTCCCGCAATATCAAGGGAATTATCCGGGATTTTGATAATCTGCCGAGAAATCCGGGCAAAAAGCCCAAGGTAGGAATCGTAGGCGAGATTCTGGTGAAGTTCTCCCCTCTGGCTAACAACCATATCGTAGAGCTTCTGGAAGCAGAGGGAGCGGAAGCGGTTATGCCGGACTTAATGGATTTCCTGCTGTACTGCTTCTACAACAGCAACTTTAAGGCTGAGAAATTAGGCGGCAAAAAGTCTACTGCGGCCCTTGCCAACATGGGTATCTCCCTGCTGGAATATTTCCGCAGGACAGCCAAGAAGGAACTGCTAAAGAGCCGCCACTTCACAGCCCCGGCACACATCGGAAACCTGGCGGACATGGCAAAAGATTTTGTATCCATCGGAAACCAGACCGGCGAGGGATGGTTCTTAACCGGAGAAATGCTGGAGCTGATCCACAGCGGCACCAACAACATCGTCTGCACACAGCCCTTTGGCTGCCTGCCCAACCACATTGTCGGAAAAGGCGTAATCAAGGAGCTGCGGAAGGCCTATCCTGATTCCAATATCATCGCCGTGGACTACGATCCGGGCGCAAGCGAAGTAAACCAGTTAAACCGGATCAAGCTGATGCTTTCAACCGCACAGAAAAATCTGCGGAAAGAGGAAGAAGCCGTAGAGATGGAAGAAACGGTATTTGAAGGAAGCAGGGATTGTGTATTACAAGATTCTGCGCTGTAAGATTCTGTATTGCAGGCTTCTGCATTGCAAAAATGATTAAGTAAATATGATAAATAAAAGGATACCGAAAAGCGTAAGTTTTCACATGCTTTCCGATATCCTTTTTTGCCATTCCTCATTACTGGCTATTTCTTATTACCGGTCTTTATTTTATTCCCTAGTCCTGCCTACAAGGCCAGCACCATTCCCAGATGACGGTTCCCTGCGCCATGCTTTAATTCAAAGCTGAAATCCCTCATATCCGCCTTTAAATAGTCTCCCAGCTCCCGGTTTCCGTTATATCCCAATGCCATCAGCTCATCGGTCATCTCCCTTAGCTTTTCTTCCAACGCTTCTCTTGAATATCGGTTTACATAATCTTCCAATCTCTCCGCTTCCTTCGGCGTATATCCCAGACAATTGACCGCCTTTTCCGCCATCCTGCAGCCAAGAATGTTTCTCAAAGCAATGGCCGCAATATTTATAAGCAGATCATCAGAGTCCGGAGAATAGGCTTTCAGCACATGGCGGACATAATCCTCAGGCAGCTTTCCCAGAAATGTCTGTTCCAGCCATCCACAGTTCACATAGACGTCCACCGCATCAATCCCGCACAGGGAAGCCATTGGAAACAAAACCGGATAATCCAGGGTGAGGAGGTGATTCTGGGGGGCAAAGCGGGGATCATAATACCGGAAAAAGGAGGGAATTCCCTTTGCAAAGGTATCGTAATAACACCGGTTTCCATAGAATTTAAAATCCGGTATTATGTCATTATACAGCTGCTGGGTCTTTTTCACCCTTTGAAGCACCAGCTCATATCCCAGACCGTAGATTGTTTTTGCATCGGGCCGGTTCTCCGGGGAAAAAAGCTCCCGGCCTCCGGTTCCCTGAGCTTCATACTCATGAATACAATACAACACGGCCTCCATCAGCTGGTTTGCCTTTTCATAGGTGATGGAAGTGCTCTCCTTTCCCGTGTATTTATCCGCCAATTCCGCAACCACCGGAATCAGATCCTCCATCTCAATATCCATCCTCGTCTTCCTCTTCCTCGTAAAGGCCCTGCCCAAAGCGTGCCCGTCTGGCGAGGGCTTCCAGCCCCGTATCCTCCAAGTGGTCCAGGGAGCCCTGGCAGGGCCCGTCAAACCCGTTCTTCATGAATTCAATGAGTTCATCATCAGTGATTTCATCCATGGATTCATTTTTATAAAAATAAAAAATATCCTGCAGCCTGCCCAATGTCTCCACGTAATTATCCTGATAAATATAGGGCGAATCGCAGAACGCATAAATCAGTTTCGGAAGAATCCCCTCTCCAAATTCCACCCGCTCCTGGTTTTTCAAAACATCCTTTCTCTCCCTTAAAAGCAGGGCTGCTTCCTCGTCCGTTAAGGACAGTCCGAACTTTGCCGTATATCCGTTAGCCTCTTTTACCCGGGCCAGCTGGCGGCTGTCGCCCGCCGCTTCAAGCCACTTCCCATCTTTCATAAAAACGCTCCCTTCTTTTAGTAAATACAAAGTCTACACCTGAATACAAGAAATTACAAGTCTTGAAAAAATGCTGATTTTGTGGTATTATATATGCATAAGAGATGAGGTTTTCATCTCTTTTTTCTATTTGTGCGGGCGGCAAACATGCAAGCATGACCATTATCTCCCGGTTTCTCTCATTCCATTTACCGTCTCCTTCCTCTCTTTCCAAATTGAGGAAATATTATAACAATTTCATTAAATTCTCCCTCAATTCTTACGCATTCTTACAGCTTCTTAACATCCCTTGACCCTGGAGTAAGTCCATGGTTTAAAGTCATTCCATCGGCAGACAAAACCGATAAAGCCAAGAATTCTTATTATTGCCTGGAAAGCATGGGCAAAAAAGGAGGAGAAAGAACATGAGAAAACAGAAACTGAAATGGCTTATTCCCTGCGCTGCTGCGCTTTTTACCATAGGTGCATCCATGACAGCCTTTGCAGCACAGGGCTGGACCCAGGAAAACGATACCTGGGCTTACTATGACTCCAACGGAGACGCGGTGACAGAGGGCTGGCGCAAATCCGGGGACAACTGGTTTTACCTGGATTCCGACGGAAAGCTGGCAACCAGCACCATCATCGAAGACAACGACAATTATTATTATGTAAACTCCCAGGGAGCCATGGTAACCAACGAATGGAGAGAGATTCCCTCCGACCAGGACGAAGAAGACGAGCCGGACACCTACTGGTATTACTTAGGAAGCAATGGAAAGGCCTACAAGGCTCCGACTACCGGGAAAACTACCTTTAAATCCGTCCCCACAACAAAGGGAAATAAGAACTTTGCCTTTGATTCCGAGGGAAGAATGCTGTACGGCTGGATAAATGATGAATCCACACGCCTGACCGAAGACGACGCATGGAAAGACGGGATCTATTACTGCGGAACCTCCTCTGACGGCGCTCAGACCAACAATGAATGGAGGTCTATTGAGGCAGAGGATGATGAAAATACAAAAGACAGCTTTGAAGGAGCCTACTGGTTCTATTTCGGTTCTAACGGCAAGAAGATAAAAGATACCACAAAGACCATCAACGGCAAAAAATACCGCTTCAACGAAAACGGTGCAGCTGAATCCGAATGGTATGAGACAGCCTCTGCCTCCACTTCCAGCTCTGCCGATCAGTATTACAATCTTCCTGACCAGTGCTGGCTTGCAAAGGGCTGGTTCAAGGCCATTCCTGGTGAAGATGTGGATCAGGAAGCTTATGAGGACGGCGAGGAATACTGGTTCTATGCCCTAAACGACGGCAGAGTGGCAACCAGCCAGATCAAGTCCATCGACGGCTTAAAATATGCGTTCAATGAAAAGGGTGAAATGCTTCACGGCCTTTACAAGCTGACCTTTGACGAGGACAGAAACTTGGAAACCTATGAGGAAATCGAAACAGAAAGCGACTTCCCGGCAGCAGATGAAGCCTGCGAGGTTTACTATTTCGGTAATTCTCCTAAGGAAGGCGCTATGACCACCGGCAAGACCACCATTGAAATCGACGGAGAAGATTACACCTTCAACTTCCGCAAGTCCGGCAGCAACAAGGGCGCAGGCTACAACGCCATCTACGACGACAGCATCTACGTACAGGGCCGTTTGATAAAGGCTGACAAGGATGAGAAGTACAAAGTAGTGGAATACGACGGCAAGGAGTACTTAGTCGGAACCTCCGGAAAGCTTGCAAAGGGCAAGACAAACATTCAGGATGGGGACGATAAATACTATAAGACCAACAGCGACGGAACCATCAAGGAATCAGGATACGAAAAGATAAAATAACATAGATAATATACAAAAGATATACAAAAGAAACGGCAGCGTGGAATATTCCATGCTGCCGCTTTTTTTCTATCCCCTATATCCCCTATGAGTCCGCATACACCTTTGCCCCTTCATAGATTTCTTCCGAATCCACGTGGTCAATGACTTCCTGGCCCTCCGAGAGCCCTTCCTTCACCACTGCCTGGGCTGTGGTCTTGTATTCGATTTCCACAGGCTGCTTTTGGGCTCTCCCGTTTTTAATCACAAAGACGTAATCCTGGTCATCCAGTTCAAAAACAGCGCTTGACGGAATCACCAGCTTATCCTCCCCCTGATACAGGGTGAAACGGATGTTGGCTCCGTATCCTTCCTTTCCCTCCAGGTCCGAAGCCTCATCCATATCGATCTTCACATGGACCCTGTATTCATCCATTCCCAGGGCCGAGGTTCCCTTTGCCGCATAGTCATAGACCTGGCTTATGGTTCCGCCGTACATCTTATCCTGGTTCCTAAGCTGCAGGATCACCGTCACCTTATCTCCTGGCGACAAATACGGGGCTACGCTGGTAAGCACGTCAGCTTCTGCCTGAACCTTTCCCCTGCCGCTTATGGTTGCAGCAGCCTCTCCGGCCTGTATATAGGACATATCCCTGATCGGAAGGGCCGTAACAATTCCATCCCGGTCCGCGGCCGCCACACACTTTTTCAGCCGGTCTTCCAGCTGCTCCATGGTGGTTTCCTGGGATTTGATCTGGGCCTTCAGCTGTTCTTCCACGCTTTCATAAAACCTTCCGTTGATGGTGGTCTCATCAATGCCCTCTGCCTTTAAGCTCTCTAAAAACCGTCGGCTCTCCTCGTAACGGCCCTTTGCCTGCTCCCAGGCCTGAGAGGCATACTCATAGGAAGCCTGGTTTTTTTCCCACTCAATCTTGGAAATGCTGCCCTCTGCATACAAGGACTGGGAAGCGTCAAAAAGAGTTTTTGCCGCTTGATAATCCGCCTCCTTTGCCGCCACCTCCGCCCTTACGGAATCCAAATACTCCTGAGGCGAGGAAGTCATCACCTGCCCGATCCGGCTTTGCTCCAGTTTGGCCTTATACCCTGCCAGGGTGCTTTCACAAAGGGCCTTTTCATGCAGAAAATCCGTATCATCAATGGTAAACAGGGTATCTCCCTGCTTCACCACATCGTTTTCCTTAACCAGAACCTCCTTTACCGGCCCTGATACCTCTGAAACAAGGCGGTATTCTCCTCCCGCGGTAATGGTCCCTTCCTCCGTATAACGGTCCTCTACGGTCTGAGAGGAGGCTGCCACAGTCTCCACCCCGGTTCCCTTTAAATTTTTAAGTGCCGAAGCCCCTATGACCAGTACAAGGACGCCCCCTGCGGCCCCCAGAAGGTATATTTTCTTTTTCCTGCCATCCATTCGGATTTTCATAAGCCTATTCCCTTTCTTTCAAAATATCCGTCAGCTTTATCTTTTTAACAAACCTGGTCTGAGCCAGCAGGGAAACCCCTGCCATCCCAAGACAGGTGAAAAACGACACTACATAACAGGATGGCCGTATGGCCAGATCAATGGTATAGGAATCGGATATAACCAGATGCTCCAGAAGATATTTTATTCCAATGCTTCCGAACATCCCGAAAAGAATTCCCAGAATGAAGTAGACCATCTGCTCAAAGAGCAGGATCCTTCCTACCTCCCTGTCCGTTCCTCCCATTATAATAAATGTTCCAAGCTCCGTAATTCTTTCCCTGATATTAATCATGGAAATATTGTAAATGAGGATTCCGCCTGCTGCCACGGCCATAAAGGAGAACATCTGGACCATAGCCATCATGCTGCCCATGATTTCCCGGTAGCTGTCAATGATCCGGCCCGTATCCACCATCCAGGTCACACGGCTGGTTTTTAAAAGCTGCTCCCGGACCTCTTCCATCCTTCCCCTTTCCACCTTTAAGAGAACGGTTTCCGCAATGGGACCGGAATTGAAAAACCGGCGGAAGCCGTCTGCCGATATGTAACAGCCCCCTCCCAGACTTTCCTTTATAATGGCTTTTACCGGAACTCTCACCGCTTCCGCCGTCAGGCCCGGAACGGATACCTCCATAAAATCTCCCTTTTCCAGATGAAGCTTCTTTGCAATTCTGCTGTTTACGATAATTCCGTCATCGGGCGGCTGGTAAAAACGGCCGTATAAGTCCATGATTCTCCACATGTCGGATCCCCGGTTCAAGCCATAAACCATGGCAAATTCCGACAGATTTTCATGCTTTAACTCCACCGCTTTCTGAATGACGGCTTCGCTTTTCCTCACTCCCCCAAGCTCTCCCCCCGCCTCTTCTCCCCGGATGGGAGATACATAGCGGTCCAGGGAAATCTGTATGTCATAGGTCTGCACCTTGCTGAACTGGTCAAAGTACATCTGATCCGCCACTCCCTTAAAGGAAAACAGTACGGAAGACATGGAAAAAGGAAAAGCGATTGCAAGAACAATCAAAAATCCCCGGAAAGGATTTCTCACCACAGAGCGGAAGCCCATCTTTTCCGTGGCATCCAGCCTGGAGGATAAAAAGGCGGGAAGCCTTAAATCCCCGCCGGCAGGAACCCTGGCTCTCATGGCCTGGGCAGGGGTGATCTTTAAGATTCCCCGGACGCCCAAATAGACCGCCAGGGTTCCGGTAGCCACCGCAATTGCCATGCCGCTTGCCCTTGTATTCATATAGCTGTGATAAACCGTATCCGGAAGATTGAAAAAATCTACATACATAAGGAACATATACCGGCCAAAGGGAACCGCCAGCACGCTTCCTGCCAGAGCGCCTAAAACGCCTACCTCCACCCCCTGGTAAAGGTATGCCAGGATCAGTTCCCCGTCCTTCATGCCAAAGGCTTTCATGGTGCCTATCAGGCTCTGGTCCCTGTCTATCATCTTTTTTAACACCACATAGAGCATGAACACGGAAATTGACATAAAAAGGAAAGGCAGAGCCGTTCCCATGGAATACAGCTCATTGATTTCCCCATTTACCATGTTATAGCTTGCCTGGTCTTCCCTGGCGGAAAGAGAGACAAGGCCATAGCCGGAAAGGCGGTCCATCAGCTGGTAGCGCACATCCTCATAGGTATATCCCTTTGCCAGCTTAAAGCCCAGCTCATTCATGGAATCCTTCCTGCCTGTCAATTCCTCCATCCTGCTTTTTTCTATGGAAGCGATATCGTAAATTTCCCCATCCGGCACCATGGCCCCTCCGGGAGGAATGGCATATATGTATTCCGGCCCGTAGCAGGTCCCGGCTAATTCGCACTTTACGCTCTTTCCATTTATCATAAGGGTAAGAGGCGTTCCATTTTCGTACCTGTATATCCCGGCCATCCGGTTTCCCAGATAAAGGCCGTCCCTTCCCGCCCCCGGTCCTTTTAAGAGCAGCTTATTTAGGGAATCGTCAGAATCATAAGACAGTAAGTGCACGGTCACAATTTCTTTCTGTGAAGGCGCAAACAGCCTGGCATCCACAGCCATTTTCCCGGAAACCTCTTCGATTCCGGGGATTTCCTTTAACCGTTCCAGCTCCACCTCTGAGATTCCCGAAACCTGGGCAAATACGTCTGCGATGGCACTGGTGTTATAATAGCGCTGCACCTGATCCCCTAAGTTCCTCAGAGTGTCCATCATGGCAACATAGACGAATATGCCGATTGCAATAATGAAAACCGCACCCAGGAAAGATCCCGGATTCTGCCTGGCGCACCGGACCACATTTTTGCGGAAGCTTTTCACTACCAGACCACCTCCTCCGGCTTAAGGGGCTTTTCATTTACGCGAATCCGCTCCAGGCATCCATCCTTAAAATAAAAAACCCGGTCCGCAATCCCCGCAATGTTCTCATTATGGGTGATCAGGACCACCGTCTTCTCATACTGCCTGTTAAAATCCGACAGCAGCTTTAAAATCTGGCTTCCGGTACCGCTGTCCAAGGCCCCTGTAGGCTCATCGCAAAGCAGGATGTCGGGATTCTTGCACAGGGCCCTGGCAATTGCCACCCTCTGCTGCTGCCCTCCCGACAGCCTGCTGGGGAAATGGCCTGCTCTGTCCAAAAGTCCCACCTGCTCCAGAATCGTCTCCGGGTCCAGAGGCGCCTTGGAAAGCTCCGCCGCAAGCTGCACATTTTCCAGAGCGGTAAGGCCGGGCATTAAATTATAAAACTGAAAGATGAACCCGGCATGTGCCCGGCGGTAAGCCGTAAGGCTCTTTAAATCCTCCCAGGAAAGAGGCTCGCCCTCATAATAAACAGCACCGCTGGTAACAGTTTCAATTCCTCCCAATATATTTAAAAGGGTGCTTTTCCCAGACCCGCTGGGCCCCAGAATCACAATAAACTCTCCACGGAAAATCTCAAAGGACACATCCTTTAGGGCCTCCACCTTGACCTCACCCACCTGGTAATCCTTGCAGACCCTTTCCGCCCTTATCAGAACCTCCATAAAGCTTTCCCTCCCCTCGTTTCCCCCATCATACACCCATGTTATTGTCAAAACAACCTTTCATTTAAAAACTTTATGATTGTTTTTATCAACAACTAAAGGAGAGCTGAACGCCTGCCCCTGACAGGAAACAAACGTCCAGCTCTCTCTCTTCTTTTTCAAAACCTTTAAAAACCTCTCATCCCCCGGTACACCTTTTCAGCCGTAACAGGCAGGTCCCTGATTCTGGCTCCCACCGCATTGGCTACTGCATCCGCAATGGCGGGGGAAGGGGTATTGATGACGATTTCTCCGATGGATTTCGCCCCAAAAGGCCCTGTGGGCTCATAGCTGCTTTCAAATTCCACCCGGATATCTCCCACATCCTGTCTTGTGGGAAGCCTGTACTGCATAAAGGAATTCTGCAGCATCTGCCCCCTGGCGGAATAGGTCACATCCTCATACATTGCCATGCCAATGCCCTGGGCAATTCCGCCCTCTGTCTGGATTCTCGCCAGATTGGGATTAATCGTGGTTCCGCAGTCCACCACCGCCACATAATCCAAAAGCTCCACCGCTCCTGTCTCCTGATCGACTTCAACTTCAGCCATGCCTACCATAAACGGAGGAGGCGATACCGGAGAGGTGTGGGAGGCTCCGGCGGACAGCATTTCTTCATTAAAGCACATGGCCCTGTTTCCAATGTCCTTTAAGGATATTTCCAGATTTCCCGAGGTCTGGTATACCCTCTTTCCGTCAAATTCCAGGCCGTCCTCGGAGCAGGAAAGGTACTCCGCTCCCTTTTTCATGATCTTCTTCCGCATTTCGCCGCAGGCCTTCATCACGGCCATACCGGTTAAATACATGGTGCTGGAGGCATAGGAGCCGGAATCATAGGGAGAGATGTCTGTGTCCGTACCATGAACCACGATCTCATCCAGGCTGCATTCCAGGCAATCCGCAGCCACCTGCGCCAGAGTGGTATCACAGCCGGTTCCCATATCGGAAGCGCCGATTAACAGGGTATAAAAGCCATCATCATTGAGGCGCAGCTCCACAGAAGCCACGTCCACACCGGAAATGGCAGAGCCCTGCATAGCCATGGCTACGCCTACGCCGCGCACCTTTCCATTTCCCATATCCACCCGGGGATATTTTTCCTCCCACCGGATCATTTCCTTTGCACGGGCCATGCACCGGTCCAGGGCACAGCTGTTTAAGGTTTCCCCATAGTAGGCAGGCATAATATCGCCTTCCCTTACCATGTTTAATTCCCTCAGCTTCACCGGGTCTATTCCCATCTTTTCCGCCAGCTCACTGACCGCAGACTCCACCGCAAATATGCCCTGTGTAGCTCCGTATCCCCTGTAAGCGCCGGCAGACATGCAGTTTGTATAAACCACGTCATAGGCAAAGCGGAATGCCTTAGGCGTCCGGTAAAGGGGAATGGACTTATGTCCGGATAAGCCTACCGTAGTAGGGCCGTGCTCCCCGTATGCCCCGGTATTTGACAGGGTGTACACATCAATTGCCTGGAGAATTCCAGCCTTATCCGCTCCGATCCGCACATGGACCTCCATCTCATGGCGGGGAGAGGAGGCGATCTGGGATTCGTATCTGCTGTAGACCATCTTGGCAGGCTTTCCGGTCTTCATTGTCACGATTGCCGGATAGACCTCAGCCACCACCGTCTGCTTTGCCCCAAAGCCTCCGCCGATCCGGGGCTTTATCACCCGGACCCTGGACTTGGGAATATCCAGCGCATGGGCCAGGATTCTCCTCACGTGAAAGGTCACCTGGGTGGAGGCCACCATGTTGAGACGTCCGTATGTATCCAGATAGCAGTAAGCCCGGAAGGTCTCCATCATCGCCTGCTGGTTAGCCTTTGTATGGTAGACTTCTTCCACCACATAGTCACACCGGCTTAATACCTCATCCACATTACCATGGGCTTCCCCGCCGGAGGCGCATAAGTTCCGGTTATTGTCCGCCCCAACCGGACAGAGGCTTTCCCAGCTTTCCTCCGGGTGGACCAGCACCGGATTGTCTTTCGCCTGTCTGAAATCCAGTACGGGTTCAAGAACCTCATATTCCACCTTTATAAGCCTCATGGCCCGATCCACCGCTTCCTCCGTCTCACCGGCCACAATAGCCGCCGCATCTCCCACAAAGCGCATTCTCTGGTCCAGGATCAGCCTGTCATAGGGGCTTGGCTCCGGATAAGTCTGCCCCGCCATGGTAAAACGTTTCTGAGGCACATCCTTATAAGTCAGAACGCATGCGATTCCCGCTGTCTTCTCCGCCTTTTCCGTATGGATCTCCCTGATCAGGGCGTGGGCATGGGGACTTCTGAGCACCTTTACAACGAGACAGTCTGCGGGAGCCAGATCATCGGTATATACCGGCTTTCCGGTCACCAGAGCCATGGCATCCTTTTTTTCCACAGAAGTATTGACGGTACGCATTTTATAATTCATCCCTTGTCTCCCCTCTGCTTAAATATTTCTTAACGGCCCGGAGCTGTCCCATGTAGCCGCTGCACCGGCAGAGATTTCCGGCTAAATACTCCTTTATTTCCTCGTCATCCATGACCTTTTCTTCCATTTCCATTGCCAGCACGTTCATGATGAGGCCCGGACTGCAAAAGCCGCATTGCTCCACCCCTTCTCCGGCCAGATACTTTCCAAAGGCTTCCGCCTCTTTCTGAGCACCCTCCAGGGTAACCACCTGGCATCCCTCTGCCCTGGCAGCCAGAAAGGAACAGGAAAGACGGGACTTTCCGTTGACTAAAACCGTACAGAGCCCGCAGTTTTCCGTTTCGCAGCCGCATTTCACGCTGTAGCAGCCCTTGTCCCGAAGGAGCTGGAATAAGGTGGTATCGTCTGCGATTTCCCCATAGGTCCGTTTTCCGTTTAATGTAAACTCTATCTCCATCTACCGCTCCTCCTTTTCCAGGGCCTTCAAAAGCCTCTTGATATAGATTTCAGCCAGATGCCTCCGGTAATCCCCGCTTCCCCTAAAGTTGGTCCCATAGCGGAAATGATCCGCGGCCCTTTTAGCAGTTTCTTCCATATTATTATAATTTTGTAAATCCTCAAATACCGCCAGCTCCGCTCTTGCAGGCCTGGCGCCTACGGAAATATAAACCTTTCCCTCATTCCTGGCTGCACAGCAGGCAATCAATGGGAAATCTGTTTTCGATATGCGCTGGGATACATAGGCTGCCTTTCTTCCGTCCTTTTTCACATGAATCCGCACCAGAATATCCCGGCCGCTCTTCATCCGGCAAAATTCTTCCAGGGGGACGAGCCCGCCCCGGTACAGCTCCACCTGGGTATCAAGGGCCAGCAGACAGGTAATGATATCTGAAAATCCAAAACGGCCGAACACGCTTCCTCCCACGGTGGCTCCGTTGCGGAACTGAATGCCCACAATGGAACGGGTGCACTCCTTAAAAATGCCGTTAAAGCATTCATTCAGGCCTTCATGGGTTTCTATCTGACGTAGAGTACACATGGCGCCTATGGAAAACTCCTCTTCTGTTTCCTCAATTCCGTCCAGCCCCAGGCCGGAGATGTCCACCAGATTCATCCGGATCCGGTTCTGCACCTTCAGCCACATCATACCGCCGCCGATAACGCTGCTTTTCTTCTGATTCAGCTCATAGGCTTCTTCCAGACTTTCCGCTTTCACATAATTTTTAAATCGAATCACTAAAACTGCCCTCCTGATTCCCTTGCTTTCCCTTACCTATCAGTAAAATCTCATTTTACTTATTATTAAAACTTATAAACAATGCTTTATATATTAAAAAGCCTGTGAGAGTATATCATACTCTCACAGGCTTTGACAATGGTTTTCTGTTCTTTTTACTAAATTCGTTAAAATCCGACAATCGATTCTCCGATTAAAGCCTGGACATATTCCGGACTGGAATCAAAGCACTTTAAAAATCCCTCAACCGTTTCCGGAAAAGCAATTCCGCAGCCCTTTAATTTTCCGGTATCCATGGCAAGATTTCTGGAACTGTCCTTAAAGCTGGTTTCATCAGGAATCACAAGGCTTTCCCTGCTTCCGTTCTTATTAAGCATATGAAAAACCCGCTTTCCGGTTTCATAGGAGGAAAGGCTGCTTTCGCTTCCAAAATTATAAACTCCACCCGGCAGGTCCATGGCCGGTTCCAAGTTTCTTACCACCTCCTGAACCCAGGTGATGCCGCGGCAATCGTGAACCGGAAGCCTCATGGGACGGTTCTGCACCATGGATTGAATCAGGTTGGTCAAAAGATTGGAGCTGCTTTTTAAGCCTCTCACCGGGAAATCATACATCCAGGAAAGACGAAGGCAGATTCCATGAGGCAGAATTTGCAGGATTTCATCCTCCGCCTGCTTTTTATGGGTTCCGTAAACATTGACAGGAGGGATTTCATCAGTTTCCTTATTGGCCCTTTCCCGGCTGCTTCCGGCATAAATCTGATCCGAGCTCATAAAGAGCAGCCTGCTGCCATTCTCCTTACACCACTTGGCCATATTCACCGCCCCATTCCGGTTTACCGCCTCCGAAAGTCCGGGATTTTCCTCACATGTTCTGGTGTTGGACACCGCAGCACAATGGAACACCGCATCAGGACCTTTCTCATGTAAATATTCAGCCACTGACCGTCCATCCGTAATATCCAGATCCCTGTGACCTATGCGGATTATCTCGTAGCGCCCTTCATAATATGCGGCGATTCTCCCTCCAAGAAAGCCATCTGCCCCGGTAATCATTATTTTCTTCTTCATCCGCTTCCCTCCTTTTATCCACAGTATACCACATCTTCTCTCCGGCTCCAACCGGATATATCGCCCGGAAAGCTTCTCACAAACCGATTCTCTCTTGCCTGTGAGTCTGATTCCCTAGGCGGCATTTTCCTGCTCCGGCTTTTTATGCATTGTCAAAAACAGCGCCGGAACCGCAGCGGCCACAGTGAAGCCGATTGCCCACCAGAAAGAGACGTTAAAGGAATGAGCAACCGCCTGAAGATCGGATGGGGAGCGGCCCGCCATCTGCTGCTGGGCGACAGTTGCAAGAATGGCAGATCCGAAAGCTCCGCCGATGCTTTGAAAGATCCTGGTAGCAGTGCTTGCATGGGGAATCTGCTCTCTTTCAAGTCCGATATAAGCGGATGCCATAATCGCGATCAGCAGACCGCCAAGTCCCGCTCCCCTGACCAGCAATGCTGCAGAGAGAATGATACTGCCCGTATCCGCACCCGCAAAAGCAAGGGGCAGGGTGCCTATAACGATTGCAGCCAGGCTAAGCAGCACAATATTGCGGGAGCCCTTACGGTCGGCCACCTTTCCGGCCCAGCTTCTGGTAAGCAGCATACCTATGCCCTGAGGAAGCAGCCACAGTCCGGCATACAGGGCGCTTGCCCCCCGTACCTCCTGATAATACAGAGGCAGCAGCAGCATGGTCCCATTGGTAATGATCCCGCACAGAATCAGCAGAATATTGGAAACGGAAAAATTGACGGATTTAAACAGCCGCATATTCAGAACCGGTTCCCGTTTCGTATTCAGGGCGTAGACCACATAGGATGCCATCAAAACAATGCCGATGATAAGAGGCACATAAACCGCACTGTCCTTCAATCCGCCGTGAGTCGCGGCCTGGGCAATGCCGTAAATTAAAAGGGCAAAGGCCGGGGAAAGCAAGAGCATGCCGGTCACATCCAGGGAGGCCTTCTTTTCCGAAAGCTTATCGGCCGGTATTCCCCACAGAGCTAAGGGAATTGCTACGATGCAAATGGGAATATTAACCCAGAAGATAGCGCGCCAGCTCAGACTGTTGACGATAATTCCGCCTAACACAGGACCCAGAATCGGCCCCAGGAGAGCGGGAATACTGACGATGGACATGATCCGCCCCAGATTGCGTCCTCCTGAAACCTGTACGAGCTCCGTCTGCAGCACCGGCATCAGCAGCCCGGCGCCGACGCCCTGAATGATCCGGAAAACAATCATGGTCCCGATATTCCATGACAGCATGGAGCATACGGAGCCGATGAAAAAAATCACCAGAGAAAAGATGTAGGACCGCTTGCACCCAAACCGTCTGGTTGCCCACCCGGAAATCGGGATCACCAGGCCCATGGCCAGGACATATCCTGTGGTGATCCATTGGACAATGGAAAAGTCCGCTTTCATATCCGCCGCAATTGTATGGATTGCCACGTTGACCATGGTGGAATCAAACAACGGCGCAAGCGCGCCGACGACCAGAACAATGGCAGTCCTGACCACCACCGGATCAAGTTTTTCTTTTGCTGGTTTTACTCTTTCTGTATTCATAAAAAAACTCCTTTCATATCCAAATAGAAACGGTTGCGTTTCTTATATGGATATGATATGATAATCATAAGCTTTTTTCAATTGGGATTCTCACACAAATAATAAGAAACTCTTTAGTTTCTTATGTGCATATTTCATAGCAAACGGGAAAAGTTTTGAACCTTGGAGGGATGAAAAATGGAAGAACAAAAAAAAGGGACACGCCGCCGGGGAGAGGTTCTGGAAGAGGCAATCCTGCTGGCCGCATGGGAGGAGCTGTCAGAAGCCGGTTATACCCACTTGACCATGGAAAGCGTTGCGGCAAGGGCCGGGACAAATAAAGCTGTCCTCTACCGCCGGTGGAAGAACAAATCGGAACTTGTGATGGCAGCTATGAAAAAATATTTGCCGAGAATCACAGACGAGGTTCCAAATACCGGAGAGCTGCGCAGTGATGTATATACCTATCTTCACGCCCGGGTTGAATTCCTGAAAACAATCGGCGCACAGACCATCCGGGGACTTATGATGGAACCCCAGGTTTGGCACACTTTAATGGCTTCTCTGCCGCAGATTATTCAGAAAAAGTCAGAGAGCAAGCTGACTGCGGATATGAAAGCAATTTTGAAAAACGCAGAGCTTCGAGGAGAGATCAACCTTGAAAAACTGTCGCCCCGGATCATCACACTGCCTTTTGATCTGCTGCAGTATGAGGTGATCACAAAGCAGGGACCTGTTTCCGACGCAGCAATTGCGGAAATTGTGGACGACATTTTTATGCCGATTATACATGCGTCACAGCAGAAATAGGAGCTGCATTCCAAAAGAATTTCTTCATAAAACACAAAAAAAAAACGGATGCGCGGCTGCGCATCCATTTTGTGTTATACATCTTTATCTGTCGAGGTCTTGTCCCCTTTCATGCTGCCGGATCACTTCCTTGTGACCTCAGTTCATGGGGATATCAAGCCGTATCTTATTTTGTTTCAGACTTTTTAAGGGTTTCCGGTCTTAAAAGAATGCAGGCCAGAACACTTACAATACAAACTGCCGCTACAGGCTCTGTGAAGATAAAGCGGAGCACTGACGGGAAGTTTGCCTTAATATCACTGCTTAAGCTTCCTACACCGAATCCAAGACCCATGGTGATCGCAAGAATCAGGCTGTTTCTGTCATCCAGACCTTCCTTTAAGACCATCTTGATACCATTTAAGAAAATCATGGCAAAAACGGTGATTACCGCACCGCCCATGACACAGTTAGGCATAGCGTTGAAAATTGCACCGATTTTGGGGAACAGACCTGCAATGATCAGCACAATTGCACCGGTAGCGATACAGAAACGGTTGATTACCTTGGTGATGGTAATGATACCTACGTTCTGACCAAAAGCCGTGTTAGGAAGTACGTTGAAGATACCTGCAAGTGCGCAGCTGACAGCATCTGAAATGATTCCGCCAGAGGTTTCTTCTGCAGTAGCTTCACGCCCGAAAGCGCTGATGGTAATACCGCTGGCATTACCCATGGTCTCCAGACCTGCAACCACATATACCGCGAAGAATGGGAAGATGATGTCTGCACGGAATAAAGGCTTAATTACAAATGGCATTGGAACGCTGAACCATGCTGCAGTGGAAATGTTACCCAGGTTTACCATTCCCATGGCAATTGCCAGAATGTAGCCTACAACAATACCAATTAAAATAGCAGTAGCTTTCACCATGCCCGTTGCAAAACGGTTAAGGAGAACGATAATAAGTAACACAACGCCGCCAACCAGCCAGTACTTGCCTGAACCGATATCCTTTGCACCTGAACCGCCTACAAAGTAGGTAGCACCGGTAGTAAGCAGCTTAATGCCAATGGTAATAAGAACCGCACCGATTACCAGCGGCGGGAAAAATCTTTTCAGCGGCTTTAAGAAGATACCCATAACGAGCTCAACCACACTTCCTGCAATTACACCGCCTAATACGTATCCCATCGCTTCAACTGGACCAACCTGTTCCGCTAACAGCTTGGCTCCCAGCTCCTGCATGGTAGGAACGAATGCAAAAGCCGTTCCCATTACGATAGGAAGACGTGCGCCGATCTGAATGATTCCCAACTTCAGCGGATACAACTGAAGCAGAGTCGCAACTCCAGATACGAACATAGCACACTGGATCATCATTATACGCAATTCAGCCGGAAACGGAGCAGCCTGTGTGCTCATAGCGCCGGTCAGGATGAAAATCGGAGCCAGGTTACCTACGAACATCGCCATAACGTGCTGAAGTCCGAGAGGTACCGCTACTTTCAGAGGCGGCCTGCCATCCAATTGGTAAATGAGATCGTATTGACTTGATTTGTTCATATACTACACCTCCATAATTGGTTTACAGTAAAATTTCTACTGTTTTTACAAAACTAAGAATAGCACAAAAAAACTTTTTGGTCAATACAAAAACTTTTTGATAATGAAAATTTTGACCGTTTTTGAAGAAAATATTCCCATCATATTTTTGGCCGTTTTGCTCAAAATAATACAGAAGTAAATCTGACAAGGAGGGTTAACTATGTTAGTAAACGGAAAAAACGAATGTATCGAATGTTCCATTGATAACTGCGCTTATCACGCAAAAAGCGTAGATTACTGCACTTTGGAAAGAATCAAGGTAGGAACCCATGAAAAAAATCCTACCAAAAAGGAATGCACCGACTGCGAATCCTTTAAAAACGAGGCGTAACAGAGCAGAAAAAACTGCACGGTTTTAAGCCGTGCAGTTTTTTCATATTTTTTCATAAATGGAATTAATTACTGGTAAAGAGGATACTTCTCACAGATCTTCGTCACTTCTCCCCGGATATAATCCGCCTTGTTCTCAAAGTCTGTAGCAGCCAGCCAGATGCACTCGGCGACCTTTTCCATATCCTCTTCCTTTAAGCCTCTGGAGGTCACAGCCGGGGTTCCCACACGGACGCCGGAGGTTACGAAAGGACTTCTCGGATCATTGGGCACTGCATTTTTATTCAGGGTGAGATATACGTCGTCACAGCGGTTCTGCAGCTCCTTGCCGGTCACCTCCATGCCTCTTAAGTCAATGAGCATGAGATGGTTATCCGTACCGCCTGTCAGAATATGGAAGCCCTGCTTTATAAGAGCCGCAGCCAGAGCCCTGGCATTTTTTACCACCTGTTCCTGATAGGTTTTAAATTCCGGCTTTAAGGCCTCTCCGAAGCAGACGGCCTTTCCTGCGATCACATGCTCCAAAGGACCTCCCTGGGTTCCAGGGAAAATGGCCTTATTGAAGTTAAACTTATCCGCCGCTTCCTGGTTTGCCAGAATCATTCCGCCTCTGGGACCCCGGAGGGTCTTGTGGGTGGTGGTGGTCACAACATCGGCGTAAGGGATGGGGCTTGGATGAAGTCCTGCTGCCACAAGGCCTGCGATGTGGGCCATGTCTACCATGAGGTAGGCTCCCACCTTGTCAGCAACCTCACGGAACCTCTTGAAATCAATGATTCTTCCGTAAGCGCTGGCTCCTGCCACGATCAGCTTGGGCTTGTTCTCCACAGCCAGCCGCTCCATTTCCTCGTAATCCAGAAAACCGTCGTCATTGACGCCGTAAGGAACAATATTAAAATAAAGGCCGGAAAAGTTTACGGGACTTCCATGGGTTAAATGGCCGCCGTGGTTTAAATTCATGCCCATGATCGTATCTCCCGGCTTCACCATGGCAATAAAAGCCGCCATATTAGCCTGGGCCCCGGAATGGGGCTGAACATTGGCATAATCACAGCCAAATATCTTTTTTGCCCGCTCAATGGCGATGGTCTCCACAATATCCACGTCCTCGCAGCCGCCGTAATAACGCTTGCCCGGGTAGCCTTCCGCATATTTATTGGTAAGTACGGTTCCCATAGCCATCATGACCGGTTCGGAAACAATGTTTTCTGATGCGATCAGCTCCAGATTTCTCCTCTGGCGTGCGCACTCCTTTTCAATGGCTTCTCCCACCTCTTTGTCATAGCCGGTGATAAACTTCATTACTTCATTTACCATGTCCATTCCCTCACTTTTCCTTTTGCATATTAGCAACTTTTCCGCGTTGTGGTAGATTATAAAACATTCTGAAGCAGAATGTCAAGGTTTTCAGCCACCTTTTGGTATCTTATAATTCTTTATAATAATCTGCAGGGCCTTATTTCCGTTGTATTCATTGACCTCGGGATAGTAAATGACATCCAGCCTCCGGTTCTCTCCCAGCTCTTCCAGGAAAGAATCCCCGTCGGCAAACAGCATTCCATCCATGGGCGTTCCCTGATCCGTGGCAAGGGAAAGCTTCACGGCATTCCGGTTCTTCCCCAGCACCCTTACGCTCCGGATGAAGAGATTCTTCTGGGCAAATAAGGGCTTTTCATTTCCCTGTCCAAAAGGCTCCAAAAGGTCCAGCTCCTCAATCAAAGGCTGGCTTATGTATTCCAGAGGCATGGGCACATCAATCCAGACTTTCTTGATGAAGTCCTCCGGCCCCAGCATTGCCTGCTCATTTAAGCTTCTGCGAAGTTCCTCCACATTCTCCTTTAAAAGAGATAAGCCTGCTGCCATGGGATGCCCTCCGAATTTCAGCAGCAGATCTTTCACCCCAACCAGGGCGTCAAACATGTGGTAGCTCTCAATGGAACGGCCCGAGCCCTTTACGCACTCCTCCCCGTCGGTCAGCACAATGGCCGGCTTTTGAAAGCTTTCCCGAAGCCTTCCGGCAATGATTCCTGCCAGGGATTCATGACAATCCGGCAGGTATACCACCAATACCTTGTCATCCCTGTAAAGCGCCTCCACCTGCTCCACCGCCGCCAGAGTTCCCTCCTTGGTCAAATCCTTTCTCTGATCATTGAGCAGCTTTAATTCCGAGGCCAGCCGGTCCGCTTCCTCTTCATCCTGGCTGAGCAGAAGAGACAGGGCCAGCTTCGCCGTCTGAAGGCGGCCTCCGGCATTCAGACAGGGACCGATTACAAAGCCGATCTGGTAGGCAGTCATACGGTCCTTATCCAGATCATTCTTTTCAATGAGCTTTAAAAGGCCCAGGCTTTTTGTCTGCCCGATCCGCTTTAACCCTTCCTTCACAATGATCCGGTTCTCATCCTGCAGCTTCATCACATCGCCTACGGTGGCTATGGCCGCAAACTCCAGCATATCCAGCCATTCCTCCAACGGAATCTGAAAGGCCTCGTATAAGGCTTTCACCAGCTTGTAAGCCACCATGCCCCCGCAGATTTCCGGATAGGGATAGGAGCAGGCGCTCTGCTTGGGATTTACCACCGCATCCGCCGGCGGCAGAACGTCCTCCCCGTTTTCCTTTCGGATATCATGATGATCCGTGACCAGGACCGTAAGCCCCAGCTCCTTGGCAAGTCTTATCTGCTCCACCGCGGCGATGCCGTTGTCACAGGTGAGAATCGTATCAATTCCTTCCTCAGCAGCCGCCCGGATGATGGATTCATTGATTCCATAGCCGTCCTTAATCCGGTCCGGGATCTCATAGTCGGCCACAGCCCCCACCCGGGTCAATGCCCGGTATAAAAGATAGGTGGAACATACCCCGTCAATATCATAGTCCCCCACAATTCTTATGGGCCTTGATTTCTCCGCCTTTTCCTTAAGAATGGCCACGGTCCTGTCCATATCCTTTAACAGGCAGGGACTGTATAAATCCTTTAACCCGCCCCGAAGGTATTTTTCCACTGATTCCGGACCGATCACGTCACGGTTTCTTATGATCCTCGCAGTCACCGGTGATATGTGATGCCTTCTCCCTATCTCCTCAAAATCCGCCCTTTTCGTCTGAAGCATCCATTTCTCTGCTGCCATGTATCTTTCACTCCCTGTATCCGCCTTACTCTGCCGGCTTTCTCTTTCTATATTTATTTAATATTTTCCGTAAATTTCCTTTTCGCAGTTTTTTAATTTCCTCCGGCGCAGCCGGTAATCCGGCAATTCCTTTTCCACAGTTTCCCAAAACTCCCTGGAGTGGTTCATATGAGTGCGGTGGGCCAGCTCGTGAACCACCACATAATCCGCCAGTTCCTCAGGCAGAAGCACAAGTCTCCAGTTGAAATTCAAATTTCCTTTTCCGCTGCAGCTTCCCCACCGGGTGGCCTGGTCCCGGATGGCAATTCGCCCATAGCCCACTCTCATCCGGACCGCCCACTCTGCGGTCTTTCTCTCCAGATATGCCCTGGCTTTCTGCCTGTACCACAGTTTCATGATCTCTTTCACCAGACTTTCCTCCGGCTCTTCCTGGCTGACAGGACCGGAAAGAACCAGTTCATCTCCCTGTTCCAGCACCTGAAAACCCCTGCCGCCGGAATCAGATCCAATGCGCAGAACCCGCTCTTTTCCAAAAAGAGAAATCAGGGCTCCGTCCCTCCAGTGAAACTGCTCCCTCTCCAGACATGCGGCCCGGATCTTTTTCACCTGCACATAAACCCATTCCTTATTTTTCTGAACCATTTCATGACCGGCCTGGTAGGCCATACGCCGTGGAATCCTGGCAATGACCTCCCCGGCCTTTGTGACCTGCAAGGCCATGGTGCGCCTGTCGGATTTCACAATCCGGTAATCCCATGAACTCCCGTCGTCAAAGAAAACCCGGCCTGTTTCCTTCCTGTCATTCCTGTATTCTGTATCCATGATTATATTTTCACAACCTTTTTCGAATATCTTTTCTTCTGACTTTTGCCCATGTCCTCAAAACCACACCGGTATTTCACATGACGCTGCCTGCAATTTCCTCCAGCCTTTTAAAATCCATAATTCTGTACCCTTTCTCCCTCTGAAGCACTCCGTCATCACAGAATTTCCTCATAACAAAAAGCACATGGCGGTAGCTGATATTCATATATTCGGAAACATCCGTATGAGGGATGGAATATTTCCCATCCTGCTGGTATTCCAATATAAAAGACGCCAGCCTCTTTTCCAGAGAATAATTCAAATATTCGCTCAGGCGTCGGCTCCTTACCATCAGCTTATTGGAAATATAGGAAGCGAAGTAAAAAGAAACTTCCGCATCCCTTTTACACAGCTGCCTCAGCTCCCCCAAATCAAATTCCAGGCAGACCGCATCGGCAACCGCCTTATTTTCCTTAATATAATCCTCCCGGCAGAACAGGGACAGCTCCCCCAGCCAGTCATCCGTTCCGGCAAAATCCAGAATGGACCGGCGTCCGTTTTCATGGTCAATATAGATTTTCATCATCCCGGAGCGGATTAAGTAGATGCGGGTGATTCTCTCATCAGCCCTAAAAACATTGCTCCCCTTTAAAAACAGCCGTTCCTTTCCCAGAGCCAGCAGGCTGTCCGGTATCCCGCACATATCATACTTTTTCATTTTATCTCCCAATGTGATATTTCTCATAAACAAAACTCTGGTTTTTATGGTATCATATTACCGAGGTGAAGACAATGATCAAGATTAACAAGAAATACATCCTTTATTCCATTCTGTCCTTTGTGCTTTTTGGCTTCGGTGTTTCCCTTCAGCTGAAAGCCGCCATCGGGCAAAGCGTATTAAATGCCCTGGCAGTTACTCTGGCCGACATCCTGGGCCGGAAGGTAGGCACCATACTCAATGTTCTTAACTCCACGTTTTTCATCGCCTACTTACTTTTCCGCCGCACAAGGCTGAACACTGCCGATGCCATACAGATCGCTGCCACCATTGCAAACGGATACATCATTAATTTCTTTCTCTACAACGTACTTTTTATTTTTACCGTAGAGACCTATTTTTACAGGCTTCTTCTGTATCTGCTGGGCCTTATGATCGCTTCCGTCAGCCTGGGGGCCGTTCTTGCCATTGGAATTATCAAATTTCCTTTGGAAAGCCTGTGCCTTACCCTCAGCGAAGCCTGGAAAAAGAAATTTACCGCCATCCGGCTGGGCTCTGACGCAATCTTTTTAATTGCCGCGGTTTCCATTGCCCTTTGGGCTCACGCCCCCATGCAGATCAGGGAAGGGACCCTCATAAGCTTTTTCCTGCTGTCTCCTTTGCTGGGAATCTGCTATGACCTTTTTAAAAAACATTTAAATCTGGAGGAATAAGAATATGTACAGAATTTTTTTACTGGATATCGACAATACACTGTTAGACTTTGACGCCGCGGAGAAACGGGGCTTTCGGAATATCGTTGAATCTTTTGGACTGGAATTTGACTGGGAAATGCTGGACCGGTATAAGGTAATAAACCGGGGCCTCTGGGACCGGCTGGAGCAGGGAAAGATAAGCCGGGACGAGGTTTTATACACCCGTTTCCGGGAATTCTTCCTTCTCTATGGCAAAGAAGCCGACGGAGTTGAGACAGAAAACCGCTACCGCAGCTACTTAAATGAAAGCTCCGACTTGCTCCCCAATGCAAAGGAAACCCTGCTGCAGCTGAAAGAAATGGGGAAAAAGCTTTATTCCGCCTCCAACGGCGTCTATAACACCCAGATCCTCAGGCTGAAAAATGCCGGAATCCTCCACCTTTTTGACGGCATGTTCATCTCGGAGAAAATCGGATACGAAAAGCCGTCCGTCTCTTTCTTTGACCACTGCTTCAAGAACATTCCGGACTTTGAAAAGGAGCAGACCCTCATGGTAGGAGACAGCATATCCTCCGACATCCAGGGGGCCATAAACGCAGGCATTGACTCCTGCCTGATCCTCCCGTCCGGACAGCCCGCCGCCTCGGCTGCAACTTATACCATAAGGGATATGTCCGGCCTGTTAAACCTTCCCTCCAGCGCCAGAAACTGATCCAGAATCATCCGGCTGACCCTGGCCCCGAACATGGTGGCCGGGTGGGAGGGATAATACATAGCGTCGGAAAACTCCTTGTGAAACATGACAATCACATAAGGCCCGTAAGGCGTATACACAATGCCCCCGTCATTTCTGCAGGCATTCATGCTTCCGCTTTTGGAAGCCACGGAAATCAAGATATCATCCGTGTTATCGCTGTCCATATAAACCGGGGGAAAATCCTTTGTAATCATGCTGTTATAATGCTGCTTTTTCAGGATTTCCACCATCTGCCGGTCCACCCCCGGGCTTATGAGCTCCCCCTTCGCCAGACGCGCAAAGATGCTTCCGTAATCCTTGGGCGTGCTGGTTCCCAGCTTGTCATACCGTTCAAAATGAAGGGAATTATAAAGCACCGTATCCCTGCATCCCAGCCTTTCAATGCACCGGTTGATCCTGTCCAGCCCCAGATAATCAATCATCATATTGGTAGCGATGTTGTCGCTGACAATGATCATAAAGGCTGCCGCATCCTTTACCCTGAGCATTGCCCCCGGCTCTAAGGCCGTCAGGACTCCGCTTCCATCCACAAAATGCTCTGCCTTATACTCCACCATATCCTCAAGGCTTGCATTTCCCTTTTCCACCTGGTCAAAGAGACTGGCCAGAATATAGGTCTTTATGGTGCTGGCAGTCTCAAAGGGTTCCTCTGCCCGGATCTCAATCACATTTCCGTGAAAATCATCCAGATATATTCCCATCTTCCCGTCATAGCTCATGATTTCCGCTTCAATTCTCTTTTCTAAAGTAAGCCTTGGATCCATGCTATCCTCCGTTTCTGTCAAATCCCTAATCTGCAAAAATGCTTCCTGACGCGTACCAGCTCTCCGCCAGATCCGCCCGGTAATCCTCTGCCTCCGGATTTAAGCTGTTTATCACCACGCCTCCGCTGCCGGTTTTTCCTGTGGAATGTATATAGGCTCCATTTCCCATGTACATGGCAATATGCCCCGGAAAATACATCAGGTCACCCGGCAGCATCTCACATTTTGGAATCTCACGGACCGGAAATCCCGGCTCTATTCTGGCATCCCGGTAGATCAGAATGCCGTTTAAAAGATAGCTCATAGAAGTAAGCCCCGAGCAGTCAATGCCTGCCGTAGATTTTCCTCCCCAACGGTACTGGGTTCCCAGATATTCTTCCGCCGTCTTCACCACCCTTTTCCGGAACGCTTCTTCATCCACAATTCCTCGCTGAAAAAGCTCTCCCGTCCACAGTCCTGCCTGTGAAAACTCCTTTTTCCTCAAAAACTGGTTTCTCATATACCCCACGCGCCCATCCAAAAGCTCTACTCTGGCCCAGCCCTCTGTTTCTGAGTTAAAGTCCAGCACCTTTATGAGAGCCCCCTTAAACAGGCTTAAAAGCCGCACTCCCTGAACCTTGGGAAGCGAAAGGATATCCGTATAAATTCCATCCGTCACCATGAGCCCGCTTCTCTCCCGTTCCCTTAACATAGGAAGGCTTACTATTTCCATGTCCTCTTCTTTCACATATCCGGAATAATTGTAAAAGGTCCTGACAGGATAAAATCCATTTACCATCTCCCCTGTAATCAAAAGCCCCATTCCATACAGGGCCTCATCCGCAATGGCCGACAAAATCTCTCCGGCCTCATTTTCTCTTGTCTTTGCAGGTCCTTCCCATATGGAAACTACGGGCCTATTCGCAATACCATACTGCTCCATCTCTGCCTCCCGGACTCCTTTCTGCAATCATTCATTTATCATCATCCCAGCGCATCAAAGGCAGCGTTTTAAGCCGCTGCCCTCTTCAATCAAAACTTCCTGTATTCCTCCGCCTCTTTTTCATTAGCCAGAACAAAATGATCTTTCCGTATCTCCACCCACGACGGCTTTTGAGAAGAATAGTCATGGACGGACGGATCATAAACCAGCAGCTTCTTTTCTTTCTCATGCCTCGGATCAGGCATGGGAATGGCAGACAGCAATGCCCTTGTATAAGGATGAACCCCATGGGTAATCAGCTCCTCCGTTTCCGCCATTTCCACGATTTCACCCTTTCGAATGACGGCAATCCGGTCCGTAATAAACCGCATGACCGAAAGATCATGGGCGATAAACAGATAGGTAATCTGCCGTTTTTTCTGCATATCCGCCAGGAGATTTAACACCTGGGCCCGGACTGATACATCCAGGGCGGAAATGGGCTCATCGGCAATGATGAATTCCGGATTCATAATCAGGGACCGGGCGATCCCGATACGCTGCCTCTGGCCGCCGGAAAACTCATGAGGAAACCGTCCGGCAAATTCCGGCAGAAGCCCAACATCAAGAAGAGCCTGATCCACCCGCTTTTTCCGCTCGCTTTCGCTCAATCCCTTTTCCATATTCATCAGCCCTTCGCTGATAATATAGTCCACCTTTGCCCTTTCATTTAAAGAAGCCTGGGGATCCTGAAAGATCATCTGGATTTCCTTAATGACCTTCCGGTCCAGCTCCGGGGAAATCTTCCCGTTGATCTTCTCTCCCTTATAAAGGATATCCCCTCCGCAGCTGGGGATGATTCTCATGATCGCCCGGCCGATGGTGGTTTTTCCTGATCCGGACTCCCCCACCAGTCCAAAGGTTTCCCCTTTATATATCTGAAAATTGACTCCCTTTACCGCCTCATATTTCTTCCTGTGCTCTCCAAAGGTCACTTCCAGATTCCTTACATCCAATAATACTTCACGTTCCATCAGAACAGACCTCCATTTCTGATTTTCTCCACCACAGGCGGCGGATCTACCTTAGGCGCCCTGGGGTCCAGCAGCCAGGTCTTGGCCTTATGAGTAGGCGATACCTCAAAATAAGGAGGCCTCTTTACAAAATCAATCTTAAGGGCCTGAGGATTTCTGGGCGCGAAAGCGTCCCCTTTCACCTCTGTATAAAGATTGGGCGGTGTTCCCGGAATGGAAAAGAGATCTGTTCCTTTCACTCCCACCTGGGGCAGGGAAGAAAGCAGAGCCCATGTATAAGGATGCCTTGCATCATAAAAAATGTCCTCGCAGGTCCCGATCTCCACAATATCCCCCGCATACATGACCGCCACCCGGTCCGCAATATTTGCCACCACCCCGAGATCATGGGTGATTAAAATAACAGACAGCCGGTATTTATGGCGCAGCTCCTTAAGCAGGTCCAGAATCTGGGCCTGAATGGTCACGTCAAGAGCCGTTGTGGGCTCGTCGCAGATGAGAATCTGGGGATTGCAGGCAATGGCAATGGCGATGACCACCCTTTGGCGCATCCCGCCGGAAAATTCGTGAGGATACTGGTCAAACCTTTTTTCCGGTTCCTGTATTCCCACATCCGACAGGTACTTAAGGGTCCTCTTCTTTGCCTCCGGCCGTCCCACCTTTTGATGGATTAAAACAGCCTCCATGATCTGCACCCCGATGGTTTTTAAAGGGCTTAAGCTGGTCATTGGGTCCTGCATGATCATGGCAATCTCATGTCCCCGTATCTTAAGCCAGTCTTTTTCTCTCGTTATAGAAGTCAGATCAACGGCTTTCCCGTCATCCGCCCCGTAATAAACAGCGCTCCCGCTTTCCACAGACCCGTTTTTCTCCAAAAGCCCCATAAAGGATTTAGTAAAAACAGACTTGCCGCTTCCCGACTCCCCTACAATAGCCAGGATTTCCCCCTTATATAAATCCAGGGAAATATCCCGTATGGCATGAAGCCGTTTCCCTCTTAAATCGAATTTAATATCCAGTCCATTTACCTCTAAAATCTTTTCCCTGTTCATGCCCTTCCTCCTTACACGTGATTCTTCGGATCAGCGGCATCCGAAAATGCGTTGCCAATGATGTAAAATGAAATGGTGACAAAAGACAGAATAATAGTCGGATAAACCAGCTGATACCGCAGAGCCGGACTGGTGATAAGGGCCCGCCCCTCATTAATTAAATTGCCCAGGCTTGGAATATTCACCGGAAGCCCCAGCCCGATGTAGGTAATAAACACCTCGTTGCCGATGGCCGCAGGAATGGTCAGAGCCATGCGCAGCATGATCACGGATACCAGATAAGGCAGCAGGTTTTTCAAAATGATCCGGCTCACAGGCGTTCCCAGACACCGGCTGGCCACATTGTAATCCCGGTCACGGATAATCAAAATCTGGTTCCGGATAAAACGGGCCATCTGAATCCAGCCCGTTAAGCACATGGCAAAGACCAAAGTCTTTACGCTGGGCTTTAAAATATAGGAAATCAAAATCAGGATAATGGTATTGGGAATATTATCAATAATGTTGTAAACCTCTGTTAAAAGGAAATCCGCTTTCCTCACATAACCCCAGATCACGCCCACGGTAATGCCGATGAGCGCCTCCGCAAGAGCCACGGACAGCCCGATCATAAGGGAGGTCCTGGTCCCTGCCCATATTCTGGCCCACAGGTCCTGGCCGATGGAATTGGTCCCCAGAATAAATTCCGCTCCCGGAGGAACGTTGCGGTACTGCATTCCGCTTGCGTCATTGATAATCACATTGGGATCATACTGCCCCGGCAAATAGGGCTGGATAAAGGTAAATGCCAGCAAAAGAACGAGAAGCACCAGAAGCACAAAAGCCCCCCGGTTCTTTAAAAATGCATGAAGCGTACTGTTCCAGTAGGAATAATTGCTGTATCCCGTTTTCTCCACCTCTGCCTCATTAAAACCGGCAAAGGAAAACAGCTCCGACTCCTCCATATTTTCCATGAGCTCCGCTTCCTTTGTATGACGGTAAGAAAACTGCTTCATCATCTGTCACCTTCTTTCTTTCCGAGGCTGATTCTGGGATCTAACAGCACCATCAGCACATCGCCCAGCAAAAGGCCTAAAACGCCCACGCAGGCATAAAGCAGGACAATGCCCTGAACCATGGTATTATCATGCTTTTTAATCACCGTAACCAGCAGCCCTCCCATACCCGGAATGCTGTACAAAGACTCTATGTAAATAGACCCGATCACCGTATTCAAAAAAGCCGTGGGAATATACTGGGCCAGGGGCACAAAGGCATTGCGGAAAATGTGCTTGAACATCACTCCGCCCTCCGACATTCCTTTCGCTTTCGCCAGCTTCACATAATCCTTGTTGCTTTCATCCACCATATAACGCCGCAGCCACATGCCGTAAAAAGCGATGTTTCCGAGAGACATGGAAACCACGGGCAGAACCCAGTATTTGGGATCATCAATCTGAAACAGCAGCCCTACCCCGAGAAAGGTTGTCCCGTAAAGCTGGATATACAGAAAGTAAACCGCCGCCGGCACTGCCTGAATGCAGACGATAAATAAGGTTCCCACCTTGTCGAACCACCGATACTTATACCGCGCCATCAAAGCGCCCATAGGAAGCCCCACCAGAAGAGACACAGCCATGGACCAGACACCAAGCTTAATGGAAACCGGAACCTTGTCCGCCAGAACGTCAGACACAGGAACATTTGCCCGGTATATTCTGGACGTTCCCAAATCCCCGTGAAGAAGATTTTTGAAAAACCGGAGAAGCTGAACCGGAAGCGGGTCAGATAACCCCATCTCCTTTAACCCCACCTGAATCTGCTGGGGCGTCATCTTATCAAAATTCTGGAAATACCCCTCAATGGGCATGAGACGAAGCAGGCAGAATACTACGGTCAGGATAATAATCAATGTAAGAAATGAGCGAGCAATCCTTTTACCTAAATACTTTAACATCAGTTTCATGGCTCCTTTGTGTTTTCTTTTTAAAATGCTCTCTAAAAAAGACGTAAATTCCGGCACATCCTTTTTAGACGGTATTTTAACTGCTCTGATTTATATGCCGGACCACAGTACAGCTGGTGATCCGGCATAATTCCTAAAACATAATTTCAAAAACATAACTCCTAAAGCTTATTTCGCATTTGCTTCCCTGTTGGCCTTAAACTCATCCATGGATATAAAATGATCTTTCAAATGCTGTCCCTTATACCGAAGGTTTGATACGCCAAAGGGTGCATACTGACCTTCAAACACATCCAGCTTGCTGGCAACATATTTGCTGACCGAAATACTGAAAGGCAGGACAAAGGCATGGTTTATCAGGCTGGCCTCCGCCTTGGCAAATGCCTCATACCGGGCATTCACATCCGTCTTAATATCCTTTGCCGCCTCTACCAAGGTAAAGTACTCCAAAGCCGCATCTGCGGAAGCCGTACCCTCTTCAATGGTCTTTGCCATGTTTCCATACTTATATCCCAGGTCATATCCATCCTCGCCCTTTTTCTGGTAAAATGGATCTGTCCAGGTTTCCGGATCCGCATAATCCGCGCCCCAGTTGCATTTCATAAGAGCAAACTTTCCGTTTCTGCGGACCTCTGTTAAAAATCCGTCTGCAGGACCGGCCTCAACAATAATATCAATAAAATCAGTACCCAGCAGGCTTTCCATCTGCTGCTCCACTACCTGGCACTCCTTATCCCAGTTGACTTCCGACGGGTTATAAGGCATCAGAACCTTTACAGGGAAAGTAACGCCCTCTGCCGCCAGCTCTGTCTTTGCCAGATCCCGGTATTCCTTTGCTTTTGCCTCATCAAAGGTCTGTCCCAGGGACGCCATATCTCCTACAGTGGTATAATCCTCACCATTTGCATTATAGGTGAAGCTGGCAGGAGTAATGGAATTAATCACATAATCATCCGGCGTATCCGGCTCCAGAACCGCCACTTCCTTTGTCTTATTTAATCCTGCAAACAGTGCCTTACGGAAGTTTTCATTATTCACTGCCTTCTTCCAGTTTTCCGGCTCATACTGGGCATCAAACTGAGGGTTGAAATTAAATGCATAGAAATAGGAGAAGCTGGTTCTTGCTCTTTCTCTGCTTATGAGATTTTTCGTATCATCATTTTTCATCCAGTCATCCAGAATATCCGAAGAGATTTCCGCGTAATCAATCTCGCCCCGCTTCACCATTTCCGGTCCGATGGTATTGTATTCCGAGTTATAGATCTCCTGAATCTCATCCAGATAAACCGTATCCGCATCATAATTTGCCGGATTCTTCTTCATCACATGCTTTTCCTGAGGAGAAAATTCTTCCAGGTAAAATGCTCCGTTATAATACATCTTATCCGCGCCGGTGCCGAAATCCTTTCCCAGCTCTTCAAGCTGAGGACCGTAAGCCGGCATGTAAACGATATAAGCCAGGGAAGAAAGGAAATATGGAACCTCCTTTTCCAGAGTGTAAGTAAGGGTATGGTCATCCACTGCCTTTACACCCACCTCTGAATAATCAATGGCTTCCCAGACATTTCCGTCCTTATCCGCACCGCCGTTATAAACCAGTCCGTTATAATACTTCTCCGCATTGGCAATGATGCCGAAAAGATTCTGTACGTTGGCACTTTCATACTCGGGGGTAAGCTCATATTTCATGGCATCCACAAAATCCTGAGCCGTCACATCTCCGACCTCTGCACCGGTATTGTCCACCCATTTCGCATCCCGAAGCTTTAAGGTCCAGGTCAGGGTAGCGTCATCATAGGTCCATTCCGTCGCAAGGCCCGGCTTGATCTGTCCCTTGTTGTCATACTCCACCAGAGTATCCACACAGTTTGCGGCTATTTTGTAATCGTTCTCCGAAGAAGAAACCAGATAATTCAGGGTCGTCGCCTCGGACCCATACAGCTTTTTATAAACCGCCGGTTCCCCGCTCTGCGTTCCATCTGTTTCATTTCCAGCGGCCTGTGAACCGCTTTCAGCCGTCTTTTTTCCCCCGCCGCAACCGCTGAGAGCCGTAGAAACAGCAAGAACTGCACATAGCATTGCAGCCATCAATCTTCTTTTCTTCATAAATGTCCTCCATTTTCCTAATATTTCTAACCCATATGGGATTAGTACCTGTTTCCATCCACTTTATTTAAATTTTAAGCATCAACCGCCAAAAGCTGGAACACCGCTGATTCCTATTCCAGGAGTCTCATTCATCCTGATCTTAGCTCCCTCAAAAACAGGTCCCCCTGTATAAGGATCAGTCTTGCAAAGAGAAGGTCCATCCAGATCAGCCCGTGTAATGATCCCCTTTCCGGCCGCCAGATGAGCCGCCGCGCTGACCGCGATTTTGCTCTCCAGCATACAGCCGATCATACACTCCACCCCAAAGCTTTCCGCAATGGCGCAGATCTTTAAAGCTTCATAAATTCCCCCGGTCTTCATCAGCTTAATATTAATGAGGTCCGCCGCCCGCTCCTTAATGATGCGTATGGCATCCTCCGAAGAAAACACGCTCTCATCTGCCAGAACCGGCGTATGTACCTGACTGGTCACAAACTTCATCCCTTCAAAATCATGAGCGCTGACCGGCTGCTCCACCAAATCCATTTCAATTCCCATATCTTCCATGGACCGGATGGTGCGCACCGCCTCCTTGGCCGACCATCCCTGATTGGCATCAATGCGAAGCAGAATATCCGGCCCGACTGCCTGCCGGATGGCCCTGATCCGTTCCACATCCTTCCGGCCCTCTTTCCCCACCTTGATCTTCAGAATATTAAATCCCTGTTCCACAGCCCTTAAGCTGTCCTGAACCATTTCCTCCACATCATTGACGCTGATGGTCAGATCCGTCTCAATCTCTGTTCTCCTGCCGCCCAGAAGCTTATACAGCGGCTTCCCGCAGGACTTTGCAAAAAGATCGTAAACAGCCATATCCACCGCCGCCTTTGCAGAGGTATTTTTCAAGATACAGCCATGAAGCCGTTTCATGATCCCGTCCAGGTCTTCAATCTCCATCCCAATGAGATTAGGTCCGATAAACTCCTCAATCGCACAGAGAATGGACCCTTTCGTATCTCCGGTAATCACCGCAGTGGGAGGCGCTTCCCCGAATCCTGTCTGTCCGTCATCCGTTGTGATCCTCACCACAATATCGCTGACCCTGTCCACAGTCCTCAAAGCCGTTTTAAACGGTGTAACCAGAGGAATGTTGACTTCCCCTGTCTCTATTTTTACGATCTTCATTCCGAATCTTCCTTCCGCTTCCTATCCTGTTTCCTGTGCTGTTTCCTGTGGCTTTTTAATTAATCTTTTCCAGATCTCTATACTATCCACTTTCTGAATATCTCAATTGATTCCGCGGTATAACTCCAGTGAAACCTCTGCCATAATCCGCTCAAAAGCAGGTGTATCCGTCTCATTTCCGCAGAAACAGACCAGAAATGGTTCCTTTCCGTAAATAATTCCCACATCATGGGTAATCCCTGCATCTTCCCCTGTTTTATGGGCGATCTCCGGCTCCTCCGGCAGGGCCTGGAGGTAAAACGGTATCTTGCTGCAAAGCTGCTGGTTTTTAAGAATGGAAATCATCCGTTCACTTGCCTGCCTGCTGATGAGGCTTCCCTGATACATCATTTTCAAAAGCCGCCCCGTTTCCCCGGCAGTTATGTAATTCTGAATCCCTTTTCCCGACTTTTCCAGATCATACATCTTTCTTTGAAGAACCGTCTTTTCAAACCCCAGCTCCCGGATGGTTCCATTGATCTCCTCAAATCCAAGCAGATCAATCAGCACGTTGGTGGCTGTATTGTCACTGAAAATTATCATCAACGTAATCAGATCCATAACCGTCACGCCTATCCCGTCATGAAGATAGGTAAGAGCGCCGCAGGACGGCACATGATCCGCCTTTTTCACATGAAATATCTCTTCCGGATCCAGACGTCCCTCTTCTATTCTCTGAAAAGCCGCTGTCATGACAAACAGCTTAATAACGCTGGCCGCCATCAAAGGCTCATTTTCCCCATAGGAAACTTTCTCTCCCGTCACCAGATTTTCATACAGAAAACTGACTTTCCCCGGGATCTTCCCAAACCTGTCTATTAGTTCATTTCTCATAAATATACGTCAAGCCCCCATACCTGCGGCTTTCCCAGCCTGATATAAAAAAAGAGGCACTGCACCTATTGTATACAGCCACCTCGTCGCACCTGATTTTAAACTCTGTTAAAGTCCTATGTATAAGTATAATAAATTTTCGAAAAAAATCAAGCTATAATTTTATCAAATCCCTGTCTTATAGGAAAAAATCCTGCTTTTAATTAAGAAAATTATGGTGTTTTTCCTATCCCTGCCAATCGCCTCTCCTTTCGCAGAATATTCTTAAGTTCTCCGCCAATATAAGACAAAAAGAGAACAGCTTCCAAAAGCTGGAAGCTGTTCTCTTCATGCGTCGGACAAGATTTGAACTCGCGGCCTTCTGGTCCGTAGCCAGACGCTCTATCCAGCTGAGCTACCGACGCATTCATTAGTGTTCATGAGTTAATATACACCTATTTTCTCAATTTGTAAAGCAGGAATTTAATCCCTTGAGGAAAGGAAAAAGCACTTACACTTTCGTGCAAATGCTTTTCTCTACGTGCGTGAGAAGATTCGAACTCCCGACACCTTGGTCCGTAGGTAGAGGAAGTACATTTGCTGTCATGGGGTGGCGTTCGATATTTCCTGTATTTACTAGGTTTTCGCCTTATCGTCGTTTGTTCTCATTAGGCTTCAAAAAGCCACTTTTTGTAACTTTGTTGACCAAATGTTGACCAAAAATCATATCTATTTAAATGATAAGATTGGAGTTTCTTCATTATAATATGTTATCTGTAAATGACCGTAAATAGGGGTAACATTTGACTAACGTTTTTAAATTTGTCCTCCTGCTCTTCCAAAAATCCCATTCATGGGAAAAGCACTATCTTTTCGATAATGCCTTTCCGTAGGTAGAGGAAGTACATTTGATGTTATGTGGTAACATTCGATTTTTCCCGTATTTACTGAGTTTCCGACATATTACCGTTTGGCCTTGTTTGTTGTCAAAAGACTACTTTTTTGAACTTTGTTAACCAAGCATTGAATATTACTTTTGTTTTAAGCTTCTCAGCATATATTCGTTTGATATTAACAGACATTAAATATCTTTACTTCGTTGATCAAAAGATAACAAATTCAAAATTTAAAACCACTTCTTATGCTTTTTACTCTAATAATCTTTCGAGTGTTTTTGAAAAATTCGACATATCTTCATATTCAAAGATATCATCACAGAGATATTTAATGAAGTGGATTGTCAACAGTTTTCTATACAATTTTTTTAAGGGTAGTCATTCTATACTTCACCGGTGATAAATATCCCAGTGAAGAATGAATCCTGTGGTTATTGAACCAGTTTACATAATCAGCTAATT
>JAEZFK010000053.1 GCA_023437715.1 Bacillota bacterium
GCCGTCCGGCAGACTTGATTCCGCCCCAGCTTTCCCAGTTTGAAAAGGAATGCGCCCAGTGGAAGCAGCAGGATGAGGATGTGCTGTCCTACGCCCTGTTCCCGGCGGTTGCCAGGGAATTCTTCGAATACCGGGCCGCACAGCAGACCGGCGTGGATTCCGCTATTGCAGATAAAGAGAATAAAGCTTATCCGGTGTAACCGGAAAAAAAGGCTTCCCGATTCGGGAGGCCTTTTTTGCGTATCAGGAGTCCTGCCGGTCCGGAAGTTTAAAGATTTTCTTACAAATATTTCCATTTACCTGAACTTTATCTGATTCGGTTGACACATGGTATCATTTGTCATTATAATAAATAAATGTATGAATTACATATAACTGGAAATTCAAAATACAAGAGTCAATGTGGGAGAGACAGATGAAAAAATACAGTAAGGCTCGTAAGATGGCCGCCATCCTGGCCAGCGTCCTGGTCATGGATTCTTACATGGGAGCCGTTTCACCATACATAAATGCGTACGCGTATACGGAAAAGTCTGCTACGGTGAATGCTACTTCACTGAATGTGAGAAGCGGTCCGGGTACTACCTATTCTATTGTTACAAAATTAACAAACGGAGCCTCCGTCACAGTCATTAACGAGAAAAATGCGTCGGACGGGGCTTTGTGGTACCAGATCCGTTTTTCCAATTCCAGCGGGCAGACGGTGACCGGCTATGTTTCCAAGAGCTTTATAAAATTTCCTGCATCCTATACCAATGATGCGGATTTTGAGTCCAGGCTCCAGGCGGAAGGCTTTCCTGAGAGCTATAAGATCAGACTCCGGGCCCTTCATGCCCAGTACCCCAAGTGGGTGTTCCGGGCCCAGAACACGAACCTGGACTGGAATACAGCAGTGAAGGAGGAGAGTCAGGTTGGAAAGACCCTGGTGGCGGCCAGCAGCATGTCCTCCTGGAAATCCACAGAAGAGGGAGCGTTTAACTGGGACACCAGTACCTGGGTGGGATATGACGGAAGCTCCTGGGTAACTGCTTCCCCCGAAATCGTTAAATACTATATGGACCCAAGAAACTTTCTGGATGAAACCAACGTATTCCAGTTTCTGACCCATACATATGACAGTACAAAACAGACCATGGAAGGGCTTCAGACCATGGTAAACGGAACGTTCTTATCCGGCCAGACATCAAAGGACAGCTCCTCCGGAAACAGCTCTTCCGGAAACAGTTCCTCAGGAAACGGAGCCTCGGAAAGCTCCGGCAGCGGGACGGTCATCGGGCCGGGGGCGGCAATAAGTCCCACCACCGGGGCCTCTTCTACGGAAGGAACCTCCTCAGACGGGAATGCTCCGGCCGGGGCCGGTTCCGGCAATGTGAGCCTGGAAAGCCCTCATGCTTCCATTACGCCTAAAAATCCTCAGGTGCTCATGGAATACGGGCCGGGAGCCAACCTTTCGGGACCGTCTTCCTCCGGTTCATCCTCCGGCTCTTCCACAGGGACGGTGACAGGCAGCGGTTCCTATGTAACCATGATTATGAATGCGGCCACCCAGTCCGGTGTGAATCCCTATGTTCTGGCGGCCATGATCATTCAGGAGCAGGGCGCTTCAGGAACAGGAAAAAGCATTTCAGGAACAGAATCCGGTTATGCGGGATATTATAATTTTTTCAATATTGAAGCATACCAGTCAGGCAGCATGACCGCCGTGCAGAGAGGCTTATGGTGGGCTTCTCAGTCAGGCAGCTATGAAAGACCCTGGAATTCCCCTGAAAAATCAATTTTAGGCGGAGCTTTATATTATGGTAATAACTACGTAAAAGTTGGGCAGGATACATTTTATCTGAAGAAATTTAACGTGCAGGGCTCTAATCTGTATAAGCACCAATATATGACCAATGTACAGGCTGCTGCATCAGAGGGAGCGGTGTATGAAAAAGCTTACAGCAGCGACATGAAACAGACCGCTCTTGAATTTAAAATTCCGGTTTACAACAACATGCCGGATAATCCCTGCAGCCAGCCGACCGGGGACGGAAGTCCCAACAACAAGCTGTCGGCCTTGGGCGTGTCGGGCTTTTCCATGACCCCAACCTTCAGCCGGGATATTCTGGAATACAATTTAATTGTAGATCCGTCGGTTTCAACCATTAATGTGAGCGCTTCTCCATTAAGCTCATCTGCTTCCATCAGCGGAACCGGAACCATTACCCTTCAGAGCGGCAATAACGACATAAAGATCGGGGTCACCGCGCAGAATGGAAGCGTCAGGGAATACGTTCTTCATGTGGTGCGCCAGAACGACGGCCCCACTTACTCCTCCTCTCTCGGGACAGGAACCTCGAGTTCCGGTTCTTCGGTAAGCGGAGAAAACGGCGGCCCGGGAGTAGTCAGTCCATCGGCGGGAGACAGCACAGGGACCCCAGGCGGAAGCAGCATATCCGTAGCGCCTGACGGCTCTTCCGGTATGACGGCACAGAGCTCCGGCGGAGTTTTACTGCAGGGGCCGGGAAACCAGACCATAATGGAAACCCAGGTTCAGATTACGGCCTTACAGCCGGCCCAGGTTCAGACTGCTGCGGCCTCCCAGACTGCCGCCAGCCAGTCTCTTTCCGCCAAGTCCGCCTCCTTAAGCGGTGACATCAACGGGGACGGAAAGGTGAACAGCCTGGATGTTTTAAAGCTGCAGCGCCACATTCTGGGTCTGGAAAAGCTGTCGGAAAGCGGCCAGTCACCGGCCGATTTAAACGGAGACGGCAAGGCCAATGCACAGGATCTTCTGCTTCTGCAGAAGAAAGTTCTTGGACTTTAAGGTTTTATAGGAATAGGAGACGATATGAATAGGAAATTGAAAAAAATCATAGCCGGAATGGTTCTGGCCTTTATGGTCGCGGCCGCCGGTCCCTGCGGTCAGCTTGTATCCTGGGCCGCAGACGCCGCCATCGCATTTTCCGATCCGTCGGTTATGGTGGGAAACGATGTGACGGTAACCATGAAAGTGACCAGCACCAGCGCCCTGGGAACAGCGGAGATCATGCTGGCTTATGATCCCAATATTCTGGAATTTGTCAGCGGAACCAGCGCCAACGGCGGAGCGGGAGCTATTAAGGTCCTGGGAACCATGGATTCGGCTGATCAGAAATCATTTAGCTTTACCTTAAAATTTAAGACTTTGCAGGCAGGAAGCACCAAGATTACCGTGACCTCCCAGGAAATTTACGATGTGAATTCCCAGGCCCTCACCGTGAGCAAGCAGGGGACCTCTACGGTAAAGGTTACCTCTCCGGCCACTTATTCAAAGGATGCCACTTTAAAATCACTGAAAATTTCTCCCGGGACTCTCACTCCAGGATTTTCACCGTCCGTTGACACCTATCAGGCTCAGGTGGATGCAAATACTGCGGACCTGGTGGTAAATGCGGTAGCAGCCAATGCAGGCGCCCATGTAAGCCTTCAGGGCGAAAAGGGACTGAAAGCAGGAGTAAACCAGGTAGTTGTCAAGGTAACTGCCGAGGATGGCCAGACAGTTAAGAATTACACCATTCAGGTCACAAAACCGGAGGGCGGAGAAAACGTTCCGGCCACGGAAGGAGCCGGAGAGACCGGCGGAACCGGGGATACGGAGGTTTCCGCGGAATTTGGCAGCGTAACGGCCACCATCGACGGAACGGAGTACAGCATAGCCACCTCCTTTGATGAGTCAGCGCTTCCGGAGGGCTTTGAGGCGGAAACCTATCAGTATAAGGGAACTGATGTTATGGCCGGAAAGGGGCTGGAAAAAGATCTTCTCCTTCTCTATTTAAAGGATTCAGGCGGCAACGGCGGATTCTTTATCTACAATGAAGGGGCGGATTCCTGGTCCCGGTTTGTGCAGGTGGAAACCAGCGCCAAGGCCATTGTTATAATTCCCTTAGACGGGGATGCCGCGGTGCCGGAAGGCTTTGTAGAGCGCCAGGCGGATATTGACGGCGTCAGAGTCACAGGCTGGGTGCCGGACTCTGAGGCGGATCCCCAGTACTGCCTCTTCTATGCCATGAACTGGAACGGGGAAAAGAGCTTCTACCGTTATGACCTTACGGAGAAAACCGTTCAGAGATACTTTGCTTCCGGGGTTTCCAGCGGTAAGTACGATGAAATAGCTGATACCTACAATGCTCTGATAAAGGACTACCACCTGCAGTTCTACATCCTGATTGCAGTAAGCATTCTGGCCCTTGTTCTGCTGGTGGTGGTGATCCTGCTCCTAAGAAAAGGGAACGGCCGGGATTTTAAAAAGCCTGACAAAGGCGGTTCCTCTGAGGATAAGTTCTATGACGAGCCGGAGGAGGAGATACCATCCAGTAAAATCAAACGGTACAGCAGAGAAGAGTATGACAGAGAAGCTTCAAACCCTGAAAGGGATTTCCGGTATGAGGAAGAGGAAGCGGACAAGCCGGGCCGCTTCGGGTACTCAGCAGAGGATGAACCGCTGGAGGATGTGACAGAGGATTTCGAAAGAGAGGATTCTGTAGCAGATGACATGACGGAAGATGCGGAAGACGAGGATGATTTTATCATGGAGGCCAGCCTGGAGGACATGGAGCGGGATTTAATCTCCCGGAAAAACGGTCCTGCAGGAACGAAGCGCGAAAATGAAAGCCGGTCTGCAAAAACCGTAAAGGACGAGGATGACTTTGAATTTATAGATCTGGACGACTGATAAGTTTTAGAATGAAAAGCGGGAAATGCGTTTTGAATGATTGTATATCACTCAAGGCGCATTTTCCTGCTTTTGTACTATTTAAATCATTTTGCAGCTTCCCCATTTCTGTCACTGGCTGCCTATTGAAATCAGAATACCGATTTGTTATAATAAATGCCACGGCAGTGCGAATCTGATAAAAGGCTAAGTTATTGTTACTGCCATCGGATAATATCTATTGAAAAAAATATTCTTGTGTGCTAATATATATATAACAGGTATAACGAAAGATGGTGAAAGCATGTTCTTGGAAATTGATTTTAACAGCGAGGAAGCGATCTACATCCAGCTTCGGAATCAGATAATCATAGGAATCGCCACGGAAAGCATACGGGAAGGCGACCCTCTGCCCTCAGTGCGCCAGATGGCTGACAACATAGGAATTAATATGCATACGGTAAATAAGGCCTACTCTGTGCTGAAACAGGAAGGGTTTGTCAAGCTGGACCGCCGCAAGGGAGCCGTAGTGTCCCTTGATGTGGATAAAATCCAGGTGATTGACGAGATGCGCAAGGATTTAAGCGTTGTTCTGGCCAGAGGAGTCTGTAAAAATGTTTCATGTGAAGAGGTCCACCAGCTGGTTGATGAGATATTCCGGTCATTTATAAAAGGCCAGAGGTGAGGGCGCTCTCAGGATTGGAGGTTCATTATGATATGCGAGAGATGTAAGATCCGCGAAGCAAATATACAATATACGGAAGTGGTAAATGGCGTGAAGAAGGAACACCATTTCTGCGCACAGTGCGCAAAGGAAATGGACTTCGGCGTGTATGCTGCCATCTTTGACGGCGAATTTCCCTTAAGCAAGCTGCTTTCCGGCCTGCTGGGGATTGAGGACACCAGCCAGGGGCCTGATAAGCTCCATCAGATCGTGTGTCCTACCTGCGGAACCAGCTACGATGAGTTTATAAGGGACAGCCGCTTTGGCTGCGGAGACTGCTACAGCGTGTTCGGCCCTCTTTTGGAGGACAGCTTAAAGCAGCTTCAGGGAAGCCTTGTCCATACAGGGAAGACCCCTGTATTCCAGCAGGGAGACCAGGAGCCGGCGGGCCTGCGGCGGAGCCGGAAAGGGAGCGGGGTCATGGAAGAGGTTCCCACGGACCAGGAGAAAGAGATTTTCCAATGGGAAGCAAAGCTTAAGGAAGCCCTGCGTCTGGAGGATTATGAAACTGCAGCCGGCTGCCGGGACAGGATAAGAGAATTGAAGAAAGGAAATGAGACCCATGCTTAAATGGTTTGAACAGACAGACAGCGGCAGGACCGGAATTGTAAGCAGCCGGATCCGTCTGGTCAGAAACTGGCAGGATTACCAGTTCCCCGGAAAGCTTGGAGAAAAGGAAAGCGGAGAAATGGTCCGCAGGCTGGAATTCGGCTTAAAGGATTTAGGCGAAGAGGAAGGAAGACACTTTGAGTTTTCCATGCTGGGTGACCTGGAGGACTTAGACCGGGCGGCTTTGAGAGAGAGGCGGGTCTTAAATTCCGCAGTCGTTTCAAAGAAAACCCCTGCAGGCCTCTTGCTTTCCGATAATGAGGATACGGGCATTGTGTTAGGCGGCGACGATCATGTGAGGATTCAGGTTCTGGGGGTGGGGCTCCACCTGGAGGAGCTTTGGGAAAGGGCCGACCGGATTGATGATTATATCAACGAAAGGTTTGCCTATGCCTTTGATGACCGGTATGGCTACCTTACCTCCTTTCCCACCAATGTGGGAACCGGGCTTAGGGCTTCGGTGGTGATCCATCTTCCCATGCTCTCCCAGGGAAGAAAGTTTTCCAGCCTCATTAATGAAATGAGCCGTTTCGGGGCGGTGATCCGGGGTGTTTACGGAGAGGGGGAAGACAATTTCGGTTCCCTCTTTGAGGTTTCCAACCAGAAAACCCTGGGCCAGACGGAGCGGGAGATCATAGACACCGTATCAAAGGCGGCTATTCAGCTGACCAATCAGGAGATGCAGGTGAGAAAGCTTTCCCTTCAAAGGCACAGGATTGAGCGGGAGGATGAGGTCTGCAAATCCTATGGGGTGTTAAAATACGCCAGAAGACTGACCTCCAGGGATGCCATGATATTTTTATCCCAGATCATGGCCGGGCTTTCAGATGGCTTAATCGCCACGGAGGAAGCTGTTTCTGTTTACCGGCTGATGCTGGGAATCCAGCCGGCTAATTTGCAGAAGCTTTCCGACCGTCCCTTAAGCAAGGAAGAGCTGGATGGAGCCAGGGCGGAGTTTATTCGGAGAGAATTGCCCGAATTAAAATGACAGGAGGATTCATAAATGATAGACAGATTTACGACAAAGGCCAGGACGGCTATTAATCTTGCCGTACAGGCGGCGGAGCGTCTGGGCCACAGCTATGTGGGAACAGAACATCTTTTAATCGGTCTTTTGGAAGAGGGCAGCGGCGTGGCCTCAAGGGTCCTGGAAGAAAACGGCGTTAAGGAAGAAAAGGTCTTAAACCTTATAAGCCAGCTGATCGCCCCTGACCAGGCGGTACGGCTTAAGGAGGAAAACGGCTATACCCCCGGAGCCAGAAGGGTTCTGGAGAACAGCTATCGGGAGGCCGTCCGTTTTAAAGCGAATTTAATCGGAACGGAGCACCTGCTGATTTCCATTATCCGGGACAATGACTGCGTGGCCTCCAGGCTTTTAAATACCATCGGCATCAGCATACAGAAGCTTTATATTGACGTATTGTCGGCCATGGGAGAGGATGCCCCGGCCAACAAGGAGGAACTCATGAAAACACCTAAGGCAAAGGGAAATACACCCACTCTGGACAGCTACAGCAGGGATTTAACCGAGCTTGCGGACCAGGGAAAGCTGGACCCCGTCATCGGCAGAGAGCAGGAGATCAAACGGCTGATTCAGATATTAAGCCGGAGAACCAAGAACAATCCCTGTCTCATCGGAGAGCCGGGCGTAGGAAAAACCGCGGTGGTGGAAGGCCTGGCCCAGATGATAACCAGTGGAGACGTGCCGGAAACCATTGCTGGAAAACGGCTTCTGACCCTGGACTTATCCGGCATGGTGGCCGGCTCCAAATACCGGGGAGAATTTGAGGAAAGAATCAAGAAAGTGATCGCCGAGGTCATCGATGACGGCGAGGTCCTTTTGTTCATAGATGAGATCCATACCATTATCGGCGCAGGAGGGGCGGAAGGGGCCATTGACGCCTCCAACATTTTAAAGCCCTCCCTTGCGAGAGGAGAGCTGCAGCTGATTGGGGCGACGACCATTGAGGAATACCGCAAATACATTGAAAAGGATTCTGCCTTAGAGCGCCGTTTCCAGCCTGTGACCGTGGAAGAGCCGTCGGAAGAGGCCGCCATTGACATTTTAAGAGGCTTAAAGGGCCGTTACGAGGACCATCATAAGGTGACCATTACGGATGATGCCTTAAAGGCAGCCGTCAAGCTGTCGGCCCGGTACATCAATGACCGGTTCCTGCCGGATAAAGCCATTGACGTCATTGACGAGGCTTCCTCTAAGGTCCGCTTAACCACCTTTGTGGAGCCGGCGGAGATCAAGGAGCTGGAAGCTGAAATCGAGCAGCTGGAAGACCAGAAGGAAGCAGCCATTAAGGCGGAGGCCTATGAAAAGGCCGGTACCATTAAAAAGAAACAGGAAAAAAAGCGGGAAAAGATAGAGAAAATCCGTGAAAAATGGCAGAAGGAAAAGACGACCAAAAGCCTGATTGTGGATGAGACGGAGATCGCGGATGTGGTTTCCAGCTGGACCAAGATTCCGGTGAGAAAGCTGGAGGAAGGGGAAAGCGAGCGCCTACGCAACTTAGAAGCCATTCTCCATGAGCGGGTTATCGGCCAGGAGGAAGCGGTCACAGCCGTTTCAAAGGCCATACGAAGGGGAAGAGTGGGACTTAAGGACCCGAAACGCCCCATTGGTTCGTTCCTGTTCTTAGGACCTACAGGCGTGGGTAAGACCGAGCTTTCCAAGGCCCTTTCCGAGGCCATGTTCGGCACGGAAAACGCCCTGATCCGGGTCGATATGTCCGAGTACATGGAAAAGCATAGCGTTTCCAAGATCATCGGTTCCCCGCCAGGCTACGTAGGCTATGACGAGGGAGGACAGTTAAGCGAAAAGGTCCGCAGGAATCCCTATTCCGTAATCCTTTTTGACGAGATCGAAAAGGCACATCCGGACGTGTTCAACATCCTGCTTCAGGTGCTGGATGACGGCCATATTACAGATGCCCAGGGCAGAAAAATTGACTTTAAAAATACAATCATCATCATGACCTCCAATGCAGGAGCGGAAAACATCATCTCCCCCAAGCGCCTGGGCTTTGGCGCGGTGGCCGATGAAAAGGCGGATTACAAGCTGATGAAAGACCGGGTCATGGAAGAGGTGAAGCGCCTGTTCAAGCCGGAATTCATTAACCGTATTGATGAGATTATCGTATTCCATCCGTTAAATAAGCTTCATATGAAGGACATTGTGACCATCATGGTGAAAGATATCATGAAACGGACCTCAGAGCAGATGAACATTACCCTGTCCATTGAAGAGGATGCAAAGGAATTCCTCATCAACAAGGGCTACGATCAAAAATACGGGGCAAGGCCCTTAAGGCGTACCATACAGAACTGTCTGGAGGATAAGCTGGCAGAAGAAATCTTAAGCGGAACCGTAAAATCCGGGGACCATGTAGTGGTGGAAGCCGAAAGCGACGGGCTGAAATTTTCTGTTAAGGAGCTGGTAAAATAGCTAGCCATTTTCCCTTAAGTCGTGTATAATATCAACAAGCGAAAGTTTCAGTTCTTCGCGTAAAAAAAGGATGAGTAAACAAAATACTAGGAGGGCAAACCGATGCCGGTAATTGAAGAATTAATCCGTACAGAGCAGGACGGGACGATCAGTTTTGGTAATTACAAATTAGAGACAAAATCGAAATTACAGGATTTTGAGCATGATGGTGATTTATATAAAGTAAAGACCTTTTATGAGATAACCAAACTGGAACGCAACGGAATGTTCGTATACGAATCCGTACCGGGAACCACTGTCACGAATTTTTCCGTTTCCGATAACGGAGTGGAATTTAAGGTGGACGGCGACAAAGATGCCCAGCTGACGATTCAGCTGGCAGAGGATACCGAGTATGAGGTAGATGTGGACGATGCGGAAGCCGGGAGCATGAGAACCAACAAGAGCGGAAAGCTTTCCGTCAGCGTAGAACTGAATGAGGGAACCCCTGTAAACGTAAAAATAAGCAGAAGATAATTGAATAGTAAGCGGAGTCCGGCTCTTTTTTCAAAGGGCCGGACTTGGTTTTTGGGAGGGGCTATATGGCAAAAGCGAAAGGGACCGCATTTTTCTGCAAGGAATGCGGTTATGAATCTGCAAAATGGCTGGGCCAGTGTCCCGGCTGCCGGGAGTGGAACACATTTGTGGAGGAGCCGGTGGGAAAGGCGGAGCCTGCCGCAAAACGGGGAATCGGAGCCAGAGCCGAAGGAATCCCGGGAAATTCCTTGAAAGTGAAGCCTTCCAGGCTGTCGGAAATCCAGCTGGATGAACAGGACCGCATGAGAACCGGCTATGAGGAGCTGGACCGGGTCTTAGGAGGCGGTGTGGTAAAAGGCTCTCTGGTGCTGGTGGGAGGTGATCCCGGCATCGGGAAATCCACCCTGCTTTTGCAGGTGTGCCGCAATCTGGCGGCCTCCGGGCGGAAGGTCCTTTATATATCGGGGGAAGAATCTTTAAAACAGATCAAGCTGAGAGCAAACAGGATCGGAGAGGTGACGGGAGAGCTTCTGTTCCTCTGCGAAACCAGCCTGGATGTCATAGAGGGGGCCATCGGGGAGGAAAAGCCGGATGTGGTCATCATTGATTCCATACAGACCATGTTCAGGGAAGAGATTTCCTCCGCTCCGGGAAGCGTCAGCCAGGTGCGGGAATCCACCAACCTTCTGCTCCAGATCGCCAAAGGGTCCGGAATCGCCATTTTCATTGTAGGTCATGTGACAAAGGAAGGGGTGGTGGCAGGCCCCAGGGTTTTGGAGCATATGGTGGATACGGTCTTGTATTTTGAAGGGGAGAGAAGCGCGTCCTACCGGATCATCCGGGGAGTGAAAAACCGGTTCGGATCCACCAATGAGATCGGTGTGTTTGAGATGGTGGAAAGCGGGCTGGCTGAGGTGAAAAATCCGTCGGAATACATGCTGAGCGGACGTCCCGAGGATGCTTCCGGCGCGGTGGTGGCCTGCTCCATGGAGGGAACAAGGCCCATGCTCTTGGAGGTCCAGGCCTTAATCACGCCCACTGCATTCGGAATGCCCCGGCGTACTGCCGCAGGTACGGATTACAACCGGGTGAATTTACTGATGGCGGTTTTGGAAAAGCGGTGCCATTATGATTTATCCCATTATGACGCCTATGTGAATATTACGGGAGGCTTACGGATGAACGAACCGGCCCTGGATCTGGCGATTATTATGGCCATCGTATCCAGCATGAAAGACAGGGCTGTGAACCCCAAGACGATTATTTTCGGCGAGGTGGGACTTTCCGGCGAGGTGCGGGCGGTTTCCATGGCCCAGCAGAGAGTCAATGAAGCGAAAAAGCTGGGATTTGAGACCTGCGTGCTGCCGAAGATTTCAATGGAAAAGATGAATAAGGTGGAAGGAATAAAGCTTATGGGAGTGGGAAATGTGAGAGAGGCCATTATGGGGCTTTCAAATTAGGGGAATGCAAATGTACCGGCCTGTTGAATAAGGCACGGTTTGCCGGTGCAGGCTCATGTTTTTCGTTTTCATAGTTTCCCATAAGTTATCATAATTTTTACCTCTGATGAATATTAAACAATAATTATCCGAATAGGTATATTGTCCACAAGCGGATGGTGTGTGCGTGAGAAATAAAATACAGAAAGCGGGTTCCCCGGAGTGCAGGGATGCCTGTTAATAATTGAATGAATTTTGAAGCTGGAAAAGGGTTGAAACCATTGAAAACCCTCGTCGGATTCTTGACAATTCCGGCTGTTTACGCTATAATATCTGGAATGCCGATGAGCGAGTATGAAACCAGGAGGAATCAAAACCATGGTAGACAAGAAAAATATTTTAACATATGAAGGCCTTAAGAGATACGAAGATGAACTTCATAACTTAAAGGTAGTAAAAAGAAAAGAGGTCGCCCAGAAGATCAAGGAAGCCAGAGAGCAGGGCGATTTATCTGAAAATGCTGAATACGATGCTGCCAAGGATGAGCAGCGGGACATTGAACTGCGCATTGAAGAACTGGAGAAGCTCCTTAAGAATGCAGAGGTAGTGGTTGAGGATGAGATTGACTTAGACAAAATCAACATTGGCTGTAAGGTAAAGGTCTACGATGTGGATGAGGATGAGGAGATGGAATTCAAGATCGTAGGTTCTACAGAGGCAAACAGCCTTCAGAATAAGATTTCCAATGAATCTCCTGTAGGTCATGCGCTGATCGGAAAGAAAGTGGGAGATGTGGTTGACGTAGAGACCCAGTCAGGCGTGATCCAGTATAAGGTGCTGGAGATCCAGAGAGTGTCTTAAGCCGTTTTTTGGCGAAGTCAGGCCCAGCGCAGGCTGAGCATCACCTTTAAAGGAACAGGGAAAATTAGCTGTTCGAAGAGCCGTATGGCAAATCGGACTTCCTTAACATAGTACACAAAGGAGTGCAAACAAGTGTCAGAACAGCAGAATCAAAACCAGAATCAGGTTATGGAAGAGGACTTAAACCATTTGCTGAAAGTTCGCCGGGAAAAGCTGGCAGAGCTTCAGGAAAGCGGAAAAGACCCGTTTAAGGTTACAAAGTACGATGTGAACGTACACAGCAGTGAGATTAAGGAACATTATGACCAGTGGGAAGGAAAAGAAGTATCCATCGCAGGACGCCTCATGTCAAAGCGTGTGATGGGTAAGGCTTCCTTTTGTAATGTACAGGATTTAAAGGGCAATATCCAGTCTTATGTGGCCAGAGACAGCATCGGAGAAGAGGAATATAAGGAATTCAAGAAGCTGGATATCGGCGATCTGGTAGGCATTAAGGGTACTGCATTTACGACAAAAACAGGAGAGATTTCCATCCATGGGTCAAGCGTTCTTCTGCTTTCCAAGAGTCTTCAGATCCTGCCGGAGAAATTCCACGGTCTGACCAATACAGACCTGCGTTACAGGCAGAGATATGTGGATTTAATCATGAATCCGGAGGTAAGGGACACCTTTGTAAAACGTTCCCAGATCATCAAGGCCATCCGTGACCATCTGGATGCCCAGGGCTTTATGGAGGTTGAGACCCCCATGCTGGTTGCCAATGCAGGCGGCGCGGCTGCAAGACCTTTTGAAACCCATTATAACGCTCTGGATGAAGATGTAAAGCTGAGGATTTCTCTTGAACTTTACTTAAAGCGTTTGATCGTAGGCGGTTTGGAGAGAGTTTACGAAATCGGGCGTGTTTTCCGGAACGAAGGCGTGGATACCCGCCACAACCCGGAATTTACTTTAATGGAATTATATCAGGCTTATACCGATTATCACGGCATGATGGACCTGGTTGAGAACCTGTTCCGTTCCGTTGCCTTAAAGGTGCTGGGAACGGCTGTGGTGAACTATGACGGTGTGGAGATTGATTTATCCAAGCCCTTTGAGCGTATTACCATGGTTGACGCTTTAAAGAAATACAAGGGAATCGATTTCACTCTCATCCATACGGATGAGGAAGCCAAGGCTTTAGCGGACCAGTACCACGTTGCCTATGAAGCCCGCCATAAGAAAGGCGATATATTAAGCCTGCTTTTTGAGGAATTTGTGGAGGAGCATTTAGTTCAGCCTACCTTTATTATGGACCATCCGGTTGAGATCTCCCCTCTGACCAAGAAAAAGCCCGATGACCCGGATTATACAGAACGCTTTGAGCTGTTTATTACAAAGCGTGAGATGGCAAACGCCTATTCCGAGTTAAATGATCCTCTGGATCAGATCGAGCGCTTTAAAGCCCAGGAAGCGCTTCTCGCTGCAGGAGATGATGAGGCGAATTCCATGGATGAGGATTTCGTAAATGCGCTCATGATCGGTATGCCTCCTACCGGCGGCATCGGTATCGGGATTGACCGGTTTGTCATGCTGCTTACGGATTCTTATGCTATCAGGGATGTGCTGTTGTTCCCCACGATGAAGAGCCTTAATTAAGGGGCAGCGCCAGGAATGGTTTAGAATTATGGTTTGCAGGGAAACAGAGCTTACTATGATAAAATAAATTTAATTGAGATATTTAAATAAGTCCTTTATCAATTGCAGAAATACGATTGATAGAGGGCTTATTTTAGTGCTTTAAATATATTGGATGGAAATATTCAATAGGCCTGCTTTTTTGTGATAACTGCTGCCTTATGGTTCTAATTTGCAGAGTAATAGAAAATATATATATATTATATATAATGAAAGAAAATTCTCATGAAAGGATCAGGGTGATTATGGCAGATATTACAGTAAGGTTTTTGGGGGAGGATTATACATTTCCAAAAGAATTAAAGGAATATATTGTTTATTGCAGTGAATTTGAGAAAATTAATGAAAAATTGCAGAAAGAGCTTGTTTGTACAATGAAGAAGAAGCTATATACAGAGGATGGCCCTTTCGAGGTAATGCGTGACATTGAACAGGGCTTAAAAGAAAAAATGATCAAGGAAGGAAAAAATGTAATCGGGCTGCTGGCAAAAGAGGGAATATTCGATGTAACAGAGAGTGAACTGATTCATCATAACAAAGGCTATATTCATTACGAGGATACTTATAAAGCTATGATAGACGGTGCCAAACAAATTCTGATGAATGAAGTCCGTTCTTGGATCAATGGCTTTGAAAAGGCACAAAATGATAATCTGATCACTCATGTTATATTAGGGGCTTACGAAACAAGCACTATAAAAAGACAGTGTGCGCAGGCCGACAGAGATTATGAAATGGCTATAGACGCATTAGATAGAAAGACCGGTTCGGAAAAGGAAAGAAAGTATGCTGAACTTTTCGGTAAAAATGTGTACCCGGAAATAGCATCATCATTTATCATGTATACGAATGAGTTAATGGAATTTTATTTAAGGAAACTGGAGGAGCATTCTGTTTATGACTATGCAAAGGTAAAGCCATATGATATAAAGCGTTCTTCTGAATTGCTTAATAATATGTCTTTGGTGGATGAAAAAAAGGCGGTATTAATTCAGGCGTTTAAGGAATGTCCATATAATCCGGATATTTATGCAAACGTAATAGAATTAGGATTATCTGATATAGATACATTTAAAACAGCCAGGGAGTTTTATCAGGATTCTTTATTGGAGGGAGTTCTTGACGAATACATAAAGAACAATTTGAAAACCTATGAAAAGGTAAAAGAGCCTGTTCGTATATTGGCATATTACAGAGATAAGAATGAGATTGATATTTTACGCTCTCTATACAGTGATGAACTGGAAGCCATCCAAAATAAGTATGGTGAATTTGCTTCTGTTATGGAAAATAATAAGGCACTGGACAAATGGATTCGCGGCAATATTCAATCCGACATGGATAGCATTTTAAAAAAATCCGCCGATGATATTAAGGATACAGTGGATCATTCATTAAAGAAAATCGTATCAGAAGATCAGTTTGAAAAATTTACTGAAATGGGACTGATTACCGCTGAAGATATACGTTTGAAAAACAGTGCAGAAATAGAATTAAATAAAATTAATATGGAAATAGAAGAAAGGCTGACGGATCTTATTTGGGGATTTATTCAGGAAGCAAAAAACAGAAAAGCAAAATATGAAAAAGCCTGTGAGAAATTTAATTCGGAGATCGAAAAACAGAACAAGATAATTGAAGAAAAGTATAATGAATTGAATCATTTAAGTATGTTTGCGTTTTCCAGGAAAAAGGAATTGAAGGCTGCCATTGCAGAGATGGAATCTGAATTATCCGGGTTTAAAATTGACAATGATCCAAAGGATTTGCAAAGAGAATTTGAAAGAATGTATAGATAGGAATTTCAAAAAAGGCAGATAATCAGCCTAAGCGGCCCCAGGATTTGGGGCTGCTTAGGCTGAAGCTGCCGGAATGCCTTTAATAAAACTGTGCATTTCGATGCGTGTTCCGGAACGCTGTGGGTGACATTTCCCTTTTGGCTGTAAACTGTTTTATAAAGTAAGTATCATACTGAAATCCGATGGAACGGGCAATTTCATTTAAGGTCATATCTGTATGAACAAGAAGATCCCCTGCAACCTTCAGCCTATATGACAGCAGATATCCCATAGCGGTACACCCACATCTTTTTTGGAACATTTCATTGAGCGATATACGATTCAAATGTGCACAGTCCGTTAAATCACCCAATGTTATTTTGCTGGGATAATTTGTGTGTATATAATCTAAAACCAAGTCAATAGGAGCTTCCTCGGATTGATGGTTTAAGTCCTCAAGGAGCCTTAATATCTGTATAAGATATTTTTTGATTCTGCATACCCAGAGTGCATTACTGTGTGCATACACTTCTGTTCCCAGTACAAAGAACCATTCAAGCAATTGGGGATATGCTTTACCGGATATATGAGGCACACCGGTTTGTGCACTATCTCTTTGAAAAAGTGAAAGACCTGTTTGTATCTTCAAATTACTTGGCTTATAGGTTTGTGTTTCGGAAACCCGGGATGTTTTGAAAAAGTCCGGATGAAAACTAAAAGACTGTGCGGAGATACTATCCTTGTTAATAATTTGCAGTTTATCATCCATGGACAGGCAGAGAACCCCTGGGGCTGAAATTTCTATTGGCCGTTCATTCAACTGCGCATTTATAATCCCATTTGTAATAAATATCAGAGTAAACCGCTCTGGATAAGGAAGATTTTTAAAATCTTCAATTGCAGCAAACTCAATATCTACGCTTCTGTTTTTATATTGGTCAAATTGTGGCATAGCGTTCTCCTGACAGATAGTATAGTTAGATACTTCGTTTATAACATTGTACCACAAAAAGTCAAATGATATAATAAAAGTGCGTTGAACACGAGGTTTTATTTAAGAAAGGAAGGTATCTGTTATGGATATTAATATCGCAATCAATGGATTTGGCAGGATCGGAAGACTTGCTTTCCGGCAGCTTTTCAATGAGGATGGGTATAAAATTGCGGCCATCAATGACCTCACAAGCCCTGAAATGCTTGCGCATTTGCTAAAATATGATACTACACAAGGCAATTACAGGAAAGCCATCAGTTACAGTGAGAACAGCCTGATCGTGGACGGTGTGTCCATTCCTATTTATGATAAAAAGGACCCCAGCCAGCTGCCGTGGGGAGAACTGAAAATTGATGTAGTGCTGGAATGTACAGGATTTTTTGCATCGGGAAGTGCAGCGGCTGCACATATTGAAGCGGGTGCAAGAAAAGTGCTGATATCCACTGCCGCAGGAAAGGATATTCCCACGATCGTCTACGGTATCAATGAGCAAACGCTGACAAAAGAAGATGTTATTGTTTCGGCTGCGTCCTGTACCACCAATTGCCTTGCACCAATGGCGTATTTTTTAAACGAGCTTGCGCCTGTTAAAAAAGGTTTCATGACCACAATACACGCCTATACCAATGACCAGAATACCCTTGACGGCCCTCATTCCAAAGGCGATCTGCGGAGGGCCCGCTCTGCAGCCGGAAATATTATTCCTACTACAACCGGAGCGGCAAAGGCCATCGGTCAGGTTATTCCTGCCTTAGATGGAAAATTGGACGGAACATCCCAGAGGGTGCCGGTTATGGCGGGCTCACTTACAGAGTTGACCGCGGTGGTGAGGGGCTCTGTGACGGCAGAACAAGTCAATCAGAAGATGAAGCAGTCCCAGTCCGAGCAATACGGATATATAGAAGAACCGATTGTATCGTCGGATATAATTGGCATGAACTATGGGGGATTGTTTGATGCCACACAGACGAAAGCGGCGGAATTAGGAACAGACACCCTGGTGAAAATAGCGGCATGGTATGATAATGAGAACTCTTTTACCAGTCAAATGGTCCGCACTGTGAAATACCTTGCAGAATTATAATTTACAGCAGGTCTTCCAACCGCAGTTATGAGGTTGGAGGGCCTGTTGCTCAATTTTCATCGGACACCTTTGAGGGACTCTTCCTTAAAGGTGTCTTTTTGCTTTCTTTTTTTGACATCTGTTATACAGGAGAACCCAAGGGGATATCAAACCGCCGGTTACCGGCAGTACTGATCTTTATTCAGATAAAAGCTCTTATCCTCCGCATACTGTGACGGAGTCTTCCCCGAATACTTTTTAAATACCTGGCTGAAATACTGAGGGTTGCTTCCAAACCCTACGCTTTCCGCGACCAGGTGAATGTTTCCGGAAGCCCCGTGACTGAGCATGGACTGGGCCTTCTCTATGCGCATGCGGTTTAAGTAAGCGGAGAAATTTTCTCCGGTCTGGCGGGTGAAAGTGCGGCTTAAGTAATTTACGTTTACATACAGCAGGCTTTCGGCAATATATTTCAGGGATAGTTCTTCATCCCCCAGATGCTGGAGCACATAGGCTTTCACCTTGTCGGAAAGGGAGGCCCTGCATTTTTCTGGGGATTGGGGAAAGGCGGAAATGTTTTCCTTTACAGGAGGAACCTGGGGAATTTCTGCCTTTGCATGCTTTACAGCCTCAATAATGTCGTTTTCATTGACAGGCTTTAATAAATATTCCTTTACGCCGCAGCGCAGGGCCTGGCGGGCGTATTCAAACTCCGGATATCCGGAAAGTATGATAAACTGGATATGGGGATCGAATTTCCGGATCCGCTCAATTAGTTCCAGACCGCTGATGCCGGGCATGCGGATATCGGTCATAACAATGTCGGGAGCCGTATCCAATATGGCATCTAAGGCTTCCGGGCCGTTTTTGCAGCAGGCTGTGATTTCAATGCCCAGACTGGCCCAGGGAATCATCTCACAGATGAATTCCCGTATAATTTTTTCGTCGTCGGCGATTAACAGTTTATGCACGTAAGCTCTCCTTTCAATAAGCGGTTTGGGAAAAGGGAATCAGGAAGCGGACCACTGCCATGTCTCCCCGGTTTTCAAAGGTAAGGCCGGAGGCGTCGCCGTAAAGGATACGGAGCCGGGAATCAATGTTTAAAAGACCGATGCCGTTTCCCTTTGAAGGAGCGGTGTGCTCCCGAAGGCGGGTTAAAATGTCCGGGTCCATGCGGGAGCCGCTGTTGGCCACTTCAATCCTGATGGACTCTTCCTCTCTTTGGATGGTTAAAAGAATCCGGTACTCCATCTGAGGCTCCTCCTGGGAGTGATAGATGGCATTTTCAATCAATGGCTGTATGCTCATGCGGGGAATTTCTGCATCGATCAGGGAACGGTCAATCTCTTCTGTGACAGTCAGGTCTTCGAAGCGGATCTTCTGTATTTTTAAATAAGAGAAAATGATCTCCAGCTCTTCCTCTATGGTAGTCACTGTTTTTCCCGTTTTTAAGGTGTTTTGAAGCATGGTCCCTAAGGACTCGGCAATTATGGAAATGTCTGTTTCCCCGGCTTTCTTTGCCAGCCAGTTGACGGTATTTAAGGTATTGTAGAGAAAGTGGGGGTTTAACTGCTGCTCTAAGGCCTTTAACTCGGCCTGGGTGATTAAAAGCTGTTGGACATAGCTTTCTTCTATGAGCTTTTTAAGCTCTAAAATCATCTGGTCAAAGTAAGAGTTTAACATGGTCATTTCGTCGTGGCTGCCTTTTAAGGGACTGGAAAGCTTCTCCTGAGGGAGGAGTTCCATATCCATAATGCCTTCCTGCTTGACTGCATTCATTTTTCCCACGAGGGTGTTAAACTGCTCCGTAATTTTTCTGGCAATATTTCCAGCCAAAAGGCCTACGATTAAGAGGGCCAGGACCAGAGAAAGGGCAAATGCCGGGAAAATCATTTTCAGGGAACGGAAAATGTCCCCATAGGCAACGGCTAAGGAGAGAGACCACCCGGCATGGTCTAAATCAATGACCGTGCTGGTGACAAACATGCGGCTTTTGTCTATTTTCCCGATGGCATACGGAGAGGTAAAGGAAGCGAGCTTTCGGGCCGTGTCTGTGTCTGCACCGGAAGAGGGATAAATGAGAGTGTCCCCGGAGCTGATGTAAATCTGCAGCTCGTGATCCTTTGTATATCTGGAGCTTAAGAGGGAATCGACGATTCCGTTTAAGTCCGCCTGGATGATCAAATAGCCTAAGGGCATCAGGGAAAGATTTTTGGATTCCTGTATCTTTCTGGCGCAGAGAATGCCGGAGCCGCTGCCGGAGGGAACCCATACGGGCCGGCCATTCTCCGCATCGCAGCGTTCTAAAAGCTCTTTCATGTAAGGGTCGGTTTCATCCAGCTTTTTCGCACCCCACCAGAGGGAAAAATCATTTTCTGCCAAAACGGTAATGCTGGTGATGGTGGAGGTATAATAATGGGTGAAAATTCCGGTGATAGCTGTCTGAGCCTTCTGTGTCGCAAGGGAGGAGGGCTTGCCGGAACAGATGACTGCTAAATTGTTCTGAAAGCTCTGGTCTAAGGCAATGTAGGCGGAAGCGCTGGAAATATCCTTTAACCGGTATGTGATCTCATCTGAAAAAAAGGACAGAGAGTTGGCGGTCTGCCGGTAGAGAAGCTCATTGTACTGGTGAATGGCGAAGGTAAAAGCGGCGGCCAGAAAGATTGTGATGGTGGAAGCAACTGCTACAATAATCAGCAGAAGCTTATATTTCAGCTTCAGGCGGTGTAGGTTCATGGCTGTGCTCCTTTGTGAGGAATGTTCAAAAGAAGAAAGAAATCTTATTTATTATAAGATGTATTTTACCGTTATTACAGAAAAAGAACAACAGATTTATTGGAAAAGTAACATTTTTACACGTGGGTAGTAAGATTTTTGCATTAAAATGCTAAAAAATCTCTGGTATACTGAGAACATCAGACGGGGACGGCCGCCCCGAAAAAACAGGAGGGTTTACAAAGATATGAAAAAAAAATCTCTGGCAAAGAAAATTATGGTTTCTATTGCAGCAGCAGGCCTGTGCCTGACTTCGCTTGCAGGCTGCGGAAGCAGTGAAAAAAGTGCTTCCGGACAAGGCGCTGCCGCTGAAAGCACATCGTCGTCTTCCGCGCAGAATGCTTCTTCGGCTGCTTCAGGTGAACCTGTTACCATACGCGTATGCTGGTGGGGCAATCAGACCAGAAACGACGGAACCGTAAAGGCTCTGGATATGTACAAGGCGGAGCATCCCAATGTGAAGTTTGAAGTGGAATTTTCCGATTGGACCGGTTACTGGGATAAGCTTTCCACTCAGGCAGCCGGAGGAAATATGCCGGACATCATCCAGATGGACTATGCCTACATACGCCAGTATGCAGAGAAAAACCAGCTGGCAGGCTTAAATGAGTACATATCAGGCGGCTTTATTGATACAGCCAATATTGCGGATACCATTATCGGAAGCGGAAAAATTGACGGAGAGGTCTATGGAATCTGCTCCGGCATCCAGTCCAAGGCCCTGCTGGTGAATACAGGTGTGATGGAGGAGTGCGGAGTAACCCTTCCGGAACAGCCTGCCTGGGAAGACGTGTTTGATGCGGCAAAGACTATTTATGAAAAGACGGGAATGCAGCTTGAGATTCCATCCAACGATGAGCAGACCATGTTGTTCTTAGCCAGAGCCGTGGGGCAGACCATGTATAATGAGGCAGGCGATGCCCTGGGAATGCCTGATGATAAGGTGGCTCTTCGCTATTTCACCATGTTAAAGGATACTTTAGATGAGGGCTTTCACGTGTCGCCGGAAGCCATGGCAGAGGCCTCTACCAATCAGCAGAGCCTGTTTGCAGCAGGAAAAGAGTGGTGCGCTTTCATGAATTCCAATCAGATTACCGATACCATCAGCAAGTGTGAGGACGGCTTAAAGTATGATATTCTCATGTATCCTACGGAAAAGGATGCAACCCAGCAGCCTCTGTTTTTAAAGCCCTCTATGTTTTACAGCATTGCAAAGGATTCAAAGAATCCGGAAGCAGCGGCAGATGTGATTAATTATTTAACCAATTCAGTGGAAGCCAACAAGGAAGCCTTAAAGGGAGAACGGGGCGTGCCGGTTTCCAGCGTTGTATCAGAAGCAATCGCCTCTGTTGTGGATGAGTCCACCGCAAGGATCAATGAATACGTGACAAAGGTATCTTCAGTGGCAACGCCGATTGATCCTCCATTTCCTCCGGCTTCTGCAGAAATCGGAAAAGACATAAGCGACTTGGCGGACATGGTGCGTTATAAGGAAACCAGCCCGGAAGATGCAGCCGCAAAGTTCTATGAGACGGCTACGGAGCTTCTGAAAAAAGGAGCCCAGTCCTAAAGGATTGTATGAACAGAATTAAAGTTTGATTTTGCCTGAAAGTTTTCAAGACGCCCTGTGACTGGCGGAAAGCTTTCAGGCACATTTTAAGGAGGAAAAATTGGTGAAAATGAAAAAAAACACGGCATTTTCTATTTATAAGGAAAGTGTTGCGGGATATGTGTTCATTCTTCCTTTTATCATAGGATTTCTGGCCTTTTCGGCCATTCCCATTGTCATTTCTTTTGGGCTTTCCTTTACGGAATACGATGTGCTGGGCACTCCGAAATTCATCGGAATCGACAATTATGTGCGGATGTTCACCGATGATGCCAAGGTCTGGAAGACCTTTGGAGTCACATTTTTTTATGCAGTGGTATCGGTGCCCTTAAAGCTTGCCATGGCCCTTCTGGTAGCCCTGCTTTTTACGAGAACCACCAGGTTTTCCGGGTTCATGCGGGGCGTTTATTACCTGCCCTCCATTATGGGCGGCAGCATTGCGGTGGCAGTGCTTTGGAGACGGCTTTTTGCCAGCGACGGCGTGATCAATGCGATCTTAAGCTTTCTGGGACTGCCGGGAGATATTGCCTGGCTGGGAAGAAAGGATACCGCCATCTGGACCCTGATTATTCTGTCCGTGTGGCAGTTCGGTTCCTCCATGCTGATCTTTCTGGCCGGGTTGAAGCAGATTCCTGCCAGCCTTTATGAGGCGGCTATGGTAGACGGCTGCTCCCGGGTCAGGCAGTTTTTTAAAATCACCCTGCCCATGCTGACTCCTGTGCTGTTCTTTAATTTGGTGCAGCAGATGATCAATGCCTTTATGGCCTTTACCCAAAGCTATATCATAACAAACGGCGGCCCCAGGGATTCTACCCGGTTTTACTGTGTATACCAGTATCAGAGAGCCTTTGAGTTTCACGAGATGGGCTATGCCAGCGCCATGGCCTGGTTTATGCTGGCTGTCATTGGAATTTTGACTGCTTTGATTTTCCAGTCATCCACCAAATGGGTCTATAATGAATCGAAGGAGGGATAAGCTATGCAGAGACGGAAAACGAGAAGCATAGGCCATATAATTGCCGCAGCTGTGATCATTCTCGGAGGGCTGACCATGATTTACCCCTTGCTTTGGATGGTGATGAGCTCCTTTAAGGAAAACAATGAGATATTTTCCAGCGCCAGCAGCCTGATTCCAAAGAAATTCCATGTGGAAAATTATGCAAATGGCTGGAGGGGCTTTGCGGGAATCAGCTTTGCCGTATTCTTTGGAAATTCCTTTTTCCTTTCCATCGTGGGAACCATTGGCTCCGTATTCTCTTCGGCATTTATTGCCTTTGGATTCGCACGGCTTAGGTTTAAGGGCAGAGGCTTCTGGTTTATCTGCATGCTGGTGACCATGATGCTTCCCTTTCAGATCATCATGATTCCCCAGTATATTATTTTCAACAAGCTGGGCTGGGTGGGAACTTTCCTGCCCCTGACCGTGCCCAATTACTTCGGAGGAGCCTTCTTCATCTTTCTGATCATCCAGTTTATTTACGGAATTCCAAGGGATTTAGATGAGGCGGCCAAGATTGACGGATGCAGCTATTACGGAATCTTTTTCCGGATCATTCTGCCTCTGATTCTTCCGGCCCTTGTGACCTGCGCCATTTTCTCCTTCATGTGGAAATGGGACGATTTTATGGGCTCCCTGCTGTACCTAAATAAGCCCAGCACCTATCCCGTGTCCCTGGCGCTGAAAATGTTTGCAGATCCCACCTCCATTACGGACTGGGGCGCCATGTTTTCCATGGCAACACTTTCTGTTGTACCAATTTTCCTGATTTTCGTGTTTTTCCAGAAATATCTGGTAGAAGGAATCAGCACGGAAGGCTTAAAAGGGTGAGTGCGGGAAGTTCTCCGGCTTTTGCTATACCCAGCTGGCCGATGTCATGCAGGAGGTGAACGGGCTTTTAACAGAAGACCGGGAGCCCAAGGTGTCCATGGAAGAGCTTGAGCGGATATTTGGTTTGAGGAAATATTAAGGGATAACCTTGTTTGATGGTTTAAAAAGACATGGCGGAAAGTTTCCGTCATGTCTTATTCATGCATTTTTCATGCAGGAATAAAAAAGAATAAATATATAATAATATATAGATAAAATCAATAAATCCCATAGATTTATGGGTTTTTTCAATTGGAAATGGCAACAGAATAATGATATACTTTTTACCATATGTGACAAAAAACAGGTTAATAGGTCAAAATAATCTAAAATAAGAGGGGACAGCAGTTATGAATCATTTATTAAAAAAGGGCAAGACCCTTGCCTTAATATTGGGAGGAGTTCTGGCACTGACTGCCTGCGGACAGGGAAACAGTCAGACAGGTAACAAAGAATCCGGCGGAAGCAAAGAAGAGACGGCGTCACAGGAGGCATCCAATAAGGAATACAAGGATACTCTTAATATTGCCATGGGAGCCCAGCCGCCTACTCTGGATGCGGGGCTTACCGCTTCAAATGCAGCGAATAATGTTGCCGGCAATATTTTTGAGCAGCTGCTTACTATGAATGCCGATTATGTGCCTACACCGGAGCTTGCGGAATCTGTGGAAGCGAGTGAAGACGGACTTACCTACACCTTTCACTTGAGAAAGGGCGTTAAGTTTCATAACGACAAGGAAATGACGGCTGATGATGTGGTTGCTTCCATGAACCGGTGGCTTTCTGTTTCCGACAGGGCAAAAACACTGCTGCCTAATTCATCCTTTGAAAAGGTAGATGACTATACGGTTAAATACACGGTTGAAAAGGCCACAAGCGATGTGCTGACCATTCTGGCTTCCCGCATTTTATTTCCTGCGATTATGCCGAAAGAGGTTGTGGAGAGCGCACCTGCGGAAGGCTTGACCGAATATATCGGCACAGGTCCTTATAAATTTGTGGAATGGAAGCAGGATCAATACATTCATCTTGAAAAATTTGACGGATACCAGTCCCTTGATACGCCGGCAAGCGCTTACGCCGGCAAAAAAGAAGCATTTACAAAGGATATTTATTATTTCTTCGTCACAGACCCGGCAACGCGTATTGCAGGCATTAAAACGGGTGAGTACGATGTTGCGGAAGAGGTTCCTCTGGAAAATTACGAAGAGCTTTCCGCAACCGAGGGCATAACCATGTTTTCAAAATCCAGCGGTTCCTTAAATGCGTTTTTTAACACAAAGGAGGGAGTGCTTGCCAATGAGAAGATGAGACAGGCCGTACTTGCCGCCATGGACTGCAATGAAATCATGATGGCAAGCTATGCAAGCCCTGCAAATTATGTCCTTGATCCGGGCTATATGAACATTAAGAATCCGGTGTGGGCAGTAAAGGACGGAAGCGAATATTACAATCAGGCGAATCCTGAAAAGGCCAAAAGCCTGCTGAAGGAAGCCGGATATAACGGTGAGAAAGTAACCTTACTGACAACAAAGGATTACCAGGAAATGTATTCGGCAACAATTGTTTTACAGGAGCAGTTACGTCAGGCAGGTATTAATGCAGAGGTTGCCAATTTTGATTTCCCAACATTTATGGAAACAAAGGGCGACCGGTCAAAATGGGATATTTTTATTACGAGCAACAGCTATAATGTAATTCCTCCTCAGATACTGGCTGTTAATCCAAGCTGGGCAGGCTTTGACGAGCCGGAAGTGGCTGAGTCAATTGCAGCAATCAGAGGGGCTTCTTCAGAAGCCGAGGCACAAAAGGAATGGGGAAAGCTCCAGAAGTTTATGTATGAATTCGGTTCATCGACTGCAATTGGGCATTATAACTCCGCTATGGCTACCACGGATAAGGTGGAAGGCTTTGTATATTTTGACCATCCTATTTACTGGAATGTTAAAGTGGCAAAATAACGTTTGTTTTATTTACCGAAAGTGAGGGAAGACAGTGGCTGACAATGAATTTAGGCACTATCTTCCCTTAGTTACGCTGGTGACGGGTCAGTGCAGTTAATAAGCGGAAGAAAGGGAGGATGCAAGTGTTATCCTATATACTAAAAAGGCTTATATCATTAATTCCGGTCCTTTTTGTGGTGTCCATAGCCATATTTTTAATTATCCATATTACACCCGGAGATCCTGCTTCCACCATTTTGGGGATGGAAGCGACACAGGAGCAGATCAATGAACTGAATGAAAAAATGGGACTTAATGATCCCATATATATTCAGTATTTTCATTGGATTTCAAAGGTGCTGAGAGGAGATTTGGGAGATTCTGTTTTCATGCAGCAGCCGGTGGCGCAGGCGATTAAGGAGCATCTGCCTCCTACGGCGGCACTGGCAGTTTTCGCCCAGATTATCGCTCTATTGCTTTCCGTGCCCTTTGGCATACTGGCCGCCTGTAAAAGGGGGACTGCTCTGGATACCGTTTTTATGAGTATTTCTCTATTTGGAATGGCTGTTCCAAGCTTTCTTTTAGGCCTGTTTTTCATGCTGTTTTTCAGCGTTCACTTAGGCTGGCTTCCGGCTGCGGGATACAGGCCCTTAAGCATGGGATTTTGGACTCATTTTAAATATCTCATACTGCCCGGTATTTCCTTAGGTACAATCCAGGCCGCTTTAATTGCCAGAATGACCCGTTCTTCCATGCTTGACGTCCTGTATTTAAATTATATAAAAACCGCACGGGCAAAGGGACTTAAGGAATATACGGTTCTTTTGAAGCATGCCTTTAAAAATGCAGGGCTGCCTGTTCTCACGGTCATTGGGCAGACCTTCGGGACTCTTGTGACAGGGGCTGTCGTAGTGGAATCCTTATTTAATATCCCAGGCATGGGGCAGCTGATTTTAAATTCAATCGTGCGCAGGGACCTTGCGGTCATTCAGGGTGTTGTGCTTTTTGTAACGCTGCTGTATGTGGGCGTCAATCTGATTGTTGACCTTTTATACGGGGTAATTGACCCGAGGGTCCGCCTAGATAAAAAATAGGGGAGGTGTCCGATGGAAAACATATATAATGCAGATGATAATTTAGAGACAATACGAGTCAATCTGAAAAAGGAACAGAGAAGGCTGCAGATGCGCAAGCTCCTGTCAAATCACAGTCTGGTGATTGGTGCGGTAATCCTGCTTATTCTGCTGGCAATCGCTCTGTTTGCTCCGGTTATCACCCCTTTTGACCCGTTTGAGATGGAGGTTTCCAACAGGCTCAGCCCGCCGGACCATATCCATCTTTTCGGGACTGATGACTTTGGCAGAGACCTTCTTACAAGGGTCGTGTACGGAGCAAGGGTTTCCATAAGCGTCGGCGTGGCTGTGGCAGTATTTTCATCGGCTTTCGGGCTGGTGATCGGTCTTTATGCAGGTTACTTCAAGGGTCTTGACCATGTTTTTATGCGTATCTGCGACGGACTTATTGCAATTCCCGGAATTCTGCTGGCAATCGCCTTAATGTCCGCCTTAGGGGCCTCTGCCTCAAATGTGGTGACTGCCCTCACCATTGTCTATACCCCCAGCATCGCAAGAGTGGTGCGCTCCAGTGTTCTTTCGGTAAAGGAGCAGGCTTATGTGGAGGCGGTTTACGTCCAGGGAGCAGGGCATATGAGAATATTATGGCTGAATATTGCGCCCAACGTTCTCTCCCCTCTTATTGTGCAGGCCACTTTCGTTTTTGCCAGTGCCATACTATCGGAAGCCTCCCTAAGCTTTCTCGGTGCAGGGATACCGGCGCCATTGGCAAGCTGGGGAAATATCCTTCAGGCCAGCAAGCTGGTGATCAATAAGGCATGGTGGATGGCGGTATTTCCAGGCGGGATGCTTATTTTATCCGTTTTAAGCTTAAATCTTTTAGGGGATGGCTTAAGAGACTTTTTAGACCCGAGAACAAAATTTATAAAGAAGAAAAAAACAGCGAAAAGCAAATGGAGTGGAAAGCATGGAGCAGAAGCCTCTGTTGGAGATAGATAATCTGAAAGTAAATTTTAATACGGAACGGGGCAGTGTCACTGCTGTGGACGGAGTGAGCTATACCGTAAGCACAGGCGAGATTGTGGGAATTGTAGGAGAGTCAGGGTGCGGGAAAAGCGTCATGAGCCAGACGATCCTGCGGTTACTGGAGCATACGGACCCTGTCAGCTACGATGGTAAAATCATGTACAACGGCAAAAATATACTGGAGCTTTCCCATGGCGAATTAAGAACCTTAAGGGGAAATGATATTTCAGTAATTTTCCAGGACCCATTAACCTCTTTAAATCCCGTGTATACCATTGGCAATCAGCTGGAAGAGGTTTTAATGCTTCATAAGAAAATGAAGAGGAAAGAAGCCTTAAAGCGCTCGGTTGAACTTCTTGAGCTGACCGGCATTCCCTCAGCAAAAAGATGCATGACCCAATATCCCCATGAGCTGTCAGGAGGAATGCAGCAAAGGGTTATGATCGCCATGGCTCTGGCCTGTGAGCCAAAGCTGTTAATTGCCGACGAGCCCACCACGGCTCTGGATGTTACCATACAGGCCCAGATTCTTGATCTGATTGCAGAGCTTAACAAAAGAATCGGCATGGCAGTGCTGTTTATAACTCATGATTTAGGCGTTGTCTCGGAAATCTGCAGCAGCGTAAAGGTCATGTATCTGGGGCAGATTGTGGAGGAGACTAAGACAGAGCTTTTATTTAAAACACCTCTTCATCCTTACACCCGAGGACTTATAAAATCCATTCCAGGGCTGGACGGCAAAAGGGGCAAGACGCTCCATACCATTGAAGGCAGCGTGCCATCTTTAAACCAGGTGCCAAAGGGCTGCCGCTTTGCTCCCCGCTGCGCCTATGGGGATGAAAAGTGCCGGAATGAGGAGCCGCCCATGTTTACGGAAAATGAAAACCACAAGGTAAAATGCTGGCATTATAAAGCCTTGGATTCCATGAAAGAACCTGCCGGGGAGGGGAAATAATATTGGCTGATACGATTCTTAAAGTAAGTAACTTATATAAAAGGTTTCCGGTCTATGGCTCCTTTGGCAGGCTTGCTCCTCCTGAGAGCTATGTAAATGCAGTATCCGATGTTTCCTTTCACCTAAAGGAAGGGGAAACCTATGGGCTGGTAGGCGAGTCCGGTTCAGGAAAAACCACCACTGGAAGAGCGCTGTTAAGGCTTACCCCGGCAGATTCCGGGCAGATATTTTATGACGGCAGGGATTTGCTGGCTCTTTCCAATAAGGAATTCAGACAATACAGAAAAGATATACAAATGATTTTTCAGGACCCTTTCTCCTCTCTTAATCCCAGGAAACGGATAGGGGCCATACTGGAAGAGCCGCTGATCATCCATAAAACCGGAACCAGGGAAGAACGCCAGGAAATGGTCTTTGAAATGCTTAAAACCGTTGGTCTGGCTCCGGAGCATTATTTCCGATATCCTCATGAATTCTCAGGAGGGCAGAGACAGCGTTTGGTCATTGCCAGGGCGCTTATTATGAAGCCTAAAATCATTCTGTGTGATGAGCCGGTATCTGCTTTGGATGTTTCCATACAGGCACAGATACTCAATCTTTTAAACGATATACAGAAAGAGCTTAAGGTCTCCCTGATATTCATAACCCATGATATAGGCGTTGTGAGGAATATCTCCGACCGCATTGGAATTATGTATCTCGGCTCCATTGTGGAAGAAGCGAGAACAGATGATTTATTCGCCAGTCCCAGACATCCCTATACCCAGGCTTTGTTTACTGCGGTACCTGATATTTCAAAATCAAACCGGGCCTCACGAATTATATTAAAGGGTGAAGTGCCTGCATTTACCTCTGATTTTAAAGGCTGTCCCTTTCAGACACGCTGCCCAAAGGTTCAGCCAAGGTGTATGGAGGAAGCGCCTGCTCCAAAAGATATGGAGCCGGAGCATGTGGTCCGCTGCCACTATGCATAGCTTTAAAACTTGTTGTCAGGCTTTGTCCTGCAGCATAGGATCAATGCATTTGAATTTAACATGCCGGGAGCAAAACGCCCCGGCATGTTTTTCTGCAGCCGGCGGATGTTACACCTGGCAATTGTTTGAAACAGGCTTAATTGAGCCCGGATTTTCCCAATGGGTTATGGGGGGAGAGTAATGGATGCTGCGGTAAAGGAAAATAGCATTGCTTCAGGTTTTAATAGATAAAAAAGAATAGATATATAGAAGTTATCTATAAATAACCCTTATATATTGTTTAAATCAATTGGACGAAAGGGCAGCACGTCCTTATAATAGACATAGCAAAAAATTATACATATTGGGAGAAGAAGTACTATGAAAAAAAGAGCATTAAGCACATTGCTGTGCATAACCATGGCAGCGGCACTGATGGCAGGATGTGGGGCAAAGTCAGAAAGTAAGCCTGCCGACAGCGGAAAAAAGACAGGGGAAGAAGGAAAAACTGATGTAAAAGCTGATCCGGTCGACAAGAAAAAGGTATACGTATCACCGGATTGGGTACAGAGCGTGATTGACGGGAATCAGAAGGAGTCTTCGGATTATGTGATTCTGGAATGCGCATGGGGAGAGGAAGCAGATGATCCTGCATATACGGAGGGACATATTAAGGGCGCTTACCATATGAATACCGATTATATAGAATCTGAGGAATACTGGAACATCCGCACGCCGGAGGAAATAGAAAAGCTGATGGCTGATTATGGAATTACAAAGGATACAACCGTAATCTGCTATGGAGCGGACGGAGTAAATTCTGCAGACGACAGAGTGGCATTTACCTTGCTCTGGGCAGGGGTAGAAAATGTAAAATGCCTGGACGGCGGATTTAAGGCCTGGACAAAGGCCGGATATGGTACGGAGAAAGACAGCAATAAACCGGAGGCCACAGACAAAGGCTTTGGAACTACAGTTCCTGCCCATCCGGAATATATTCTTTCAATTGATGATGTAAAAGAAAAGCTTGAAAGTGACAGCAACTTCAAATTAGTGAGCATCAGAAGCAAGGCGGAGTTTTCAGGAGAGACCAGCGGATACGGATATATTGACAGGGCCGGAGAACCCAAGGGCGCTATTTGGGGACATGATACGGACGATGGTTCCTACAATAAGGAAGACGGAACGACCGTTGGAATGGATGTGCTGGAAGGATATTTAAAGGAATCCGGAGCATCCCTTGATAATGAGCTGGCATTTTACTGCGGCACCGGATGGAGGGCTACGGTTCCATTTCTGATCTGCTATGAGAACGGCTATACCAATGCAAAGCTTTATGACGGAGGCTGGTACCAGTGGCAGATGGATGACAGTCTTCCGGTACAGGTAGGAGATCCTGCCAGCGGTAAATGTGAATATACCACGGTGGGAGAGCTTCCTACGGATAAAGCAAAAAAATAAAAACAAATAATATGGGCGCTGGACGCGGATGCGGCAGCGCCTGTTTGCGCAAGGGAAGATGTGAGATGAAAAAATTAGGATACTTTATTGTGACCTTTGCGGAAATACTTTTTTTGGCGGGCGCATATCTCGTCCAGTATTTTACCCGGAAAAAAATGGGGATGGCAAGATATGTGATCTATAAAAATCAGGGCTGGGAGCGCACCTTCCCCATGGAAGCTTTAAAATACACGGCGGTAACCGCTTTGACGGCATTGACGCTTTTGCTTGTAATAGTTCTGGTCCGAAAGAGGAAGCAGCGGGAAAAGCTGGTCATTGCCATACATTTTGGGATGATTCTTCTGACCGCCCTGTATGCAGCCTATACCTGTTTCAGCTCCACAGAGACAATGAGAGCGTACTATTTTATCAGTCTGATGCTTGGGATGGCAGCGCTGCTTCAGATTATAAAAGCGGGAGCGGCACTTGCGATGTGCGGGAAGAAAAAAGATGAAGAATAAAAAAATATGGATATTTGCGGGAATCGTCCTTGTGATCCTTTGCCTGGACCATATATTTGGCTGGTCTCTCTATATCCGTGATATGGATAATCTGGCTTTTTTAAAGCGAGCGGTACAGGATAATCTCCCCTATGCCGTCATAATCTATACGCTGTTCACCGTTGCAGGCTGCGCCTTTCTGGCGCTTCCTGGAATAACCTTTGCAGTTCTTGCTGGTCTTTTGTTCGGCCCCGTACTGGGGACAATATGCTGTTCTGCTGCGACTACCATAGGAGCGGCGCTTGCGTTTGCGGCAGGCCGGTTCTTTTTAAAGGACAGCATCAGGCCAATGGTAATCAAGAATAAATATCTGAAAAAATGGCTGTTTGACAGCTCGGGGAAAAACGAATTGTTTATTCTCATCATCACCAGGCTTGTTCCCATATTCCCCTATAATCTTCAAAACTTTGCCTATGGAATTACGGATATAAAATTCAGCACCTATATCATCGGTTCTCTGGTTTTTATGCTTCCGGGGACGGCTATGTACACGGTTGGAACAGCAGGGCTTGCGGATGGGGAAAACCGTATGCTGTATATAGGGATTGCCGCATTATTGGCAATTGCGGTAATGGGAACAGGAGCATTTTTAAAGAAGAGATACATACAGGAGGGACAGGATGAGAGATAAGCTGAGAATTACGGACCCGGATGCCTGTGTTCATTGCCATGAATGCCGGCAGCACTGTCTCTTTCTGGAAAAATACAATATAGATATCGGGGATGCAGAGAGGCTTAAGGAGCTTTCCTATCATTGCTTTCTGTGCGGCAGGTGTTCCCAGGTCTGTCCCAAAGGAATTGACGGAAGAGAAATCATTTTAAAGGCGCGTCAGGAGCAGGTTAAGAGTAATAATGGAAAGCTCCGTGAAAAGGGCTACGGAATGCTGGTGAGGGAAAAGCAGAACTACTTATTTCAGAATTACGGTCACGGAATGAGAAGGAGCGTGCTTTTTCCAGGCTGCAGCTTTCCTGCTTTTTACCCGGAGACAACCAGATACTTATCAGAGCTGTTTCAGGAAAAAACGGGCGGTGGAACCGTGTTTGACTGCTGCGGAAAGCCCATTGCAGAGCTGGGGATGGAAAAGCAGGAAAGGGAGATTGTTGAAAGGATAGAGAGGAAGCTAAGGGAAAACGGCGTGGAAGAAGTGGTCACCCTCTGCCCCAATTGCTATGATTTTTTAAGGCCCAGGCTGAAGGTAAAGGTAGTGAGCATATATCAAAAACTCCGGGAGCTTGGAATCGGGAAAGTAATTGAGGGGAAGCTCACCATATTTCCGCCTTGTCCGGACCGGGAAAATAAAGAACTGCTGGGGACTATAGAGGCATTCTTAAAGGAAGAGCCGGAGGTCATTTCCCATATACAGTGCTGCGGACTTGGAGGCTGTGCCGGGAAAAAGGAGAAAGAGCTGGCAGAGCAGATGGCTCTCGGCATCGGACAGGAGAAAAAGGGAATTATTTATACATACTGCGCTTCCTGCTCGGGGAACTTTGTAAGAAAGGGGTACAGCAATACAAAGCATATTCTTTTGGAAATATTAGAGAGGGACGAGGGGCCGGACACAGGGAAGTCTGTGATAAACCGCATAAAAGCAAAATACCGGAGAGAGAAGAGCAATGGTTGAAAAAAGTAATCGGAAGAAAAGGCTGGGAATGATTTTAGTGATTGCAGCCGCAGTTGTAAGCTATTATACGGTTCCGTCCATAAAAGAAACCGTAAATCAGGTATTTAAAATGTTTGCAAGCGGGGATTTTGGAACGGTAAAGGATTTTATAAGGTCCTGGGGGGCCTATGCAGGCGCAGTTTCCTTTGCACTTATGATATTCCAGTCAATAGCGGCACCGCTTCCTGCATTTCTGCTCACCTTTGCAAATGCCAGCCTGTTCGGCTGGTGGCAGGGAGCGATTCTTTCATGGACAAGCGCGATGGCAGGAGCGGCGCTGTGCTTTTATATTGCAAGAACACTGGGAAGGGATGTTGCAGAGAAGCTGACAAGCAAAACAGGATTAAAGCAGATTGATTCTTTTTTTGAAAAATATGGAAAGAATACGGTTTTGATCTGCCGTCTTTTGCCCTTTGTATCCTTTGATCTGGTAAGCTATGGGGCGGGACTTACTTCCATGCCCTTTGGTGCTTTCTTCCTCGCAACCGGAATCGGACAGCTTCCGGCGGCCATTGTTTATTCTTATGTGGGAGGAATGCTGACAGGGGGAGCAAGATTATTCATGACAGGGCTTATGCTGCTGTTTGCGTTGTCGGCCCTGATTGTGACGGCAAGAAAAATATATGCGGAAAAGCAAATGAAAAAAGGAGAGGAATAAGAATGGGTGATTGCCAGGAACAAAATGTCCGATTGGAAGAGATCAAAGAATTATTCCTTCAAGGAATTGACTGTTCCCAGGTGGTGGCAGGGGCGTTTGCGGAAGAATTGGGGGCAGATAAGATGATGCTCAGAAAGGTTTCCGCCTGCTTTGGAGGGGGGATGCAGTGCGGGGAAACCTGCGGCGCCGTCACCGGGGCTTTGATGGTGCTTGGAATGAAGTACGGGCACAGCGAAGAAGGGGATGACCGGCAAAAGCAGGTGATGAAGCAGAAGACCGGGGAATTTAAGCGGCTGTTTGGAGAAAAATACGCTTCCTGCATCTGCCGTGATTTGCTGGGCTATGATATTACCAGGAAAGAAGAAATGGAAAAGGTGATGGAGAAAGGGCTGCTTTTACAGTTCTGTCCCAGAGTTGTGGAAGATACAATAGAAATTTTATGGAAGATTTTATAGATGAAACAGGCGATTATCATATTTACAAGGGTGCCGTTGCCGGGAAAGACGAAGACCAGGATGATGCCCTGTCTTACTCCGGGACAATGCGCAAAGCTTCACATCTGTTTTTTGAAGGATATCCGAAAGGAATGTGAAAGGTGCGGGGCAGATATCTTTGTCTGCCATACCCCGGACGGGGAAAAACAGGTAAGGCTGCTGAAGAAAATCCTGGGGGAGCAGAAAGGGTATTTCGGGCAGCAGGGAGAGAATCTGGGAGAGAGGATGTACCGGGCATTTAAAGAGGTATTTACCAGGGGATATGAGGAATGTGTTCTGATTGGAACCGATGTGCCCGAGCTGCGGTCCGGCGATCTTAAGCGGGCATTTAAGGTGCTTAAAAACCGGGATGTAGTGTTTGGGAGAACCCGTGACGGAGGTTACTATCTCATAGGGATGAAAAAAGCCCGCCGGGAAGCCTTTGGCCTTGACCGCTATGGGCACGGCGCTGTTTTAAAGGATACTGTAAAGGCTCTTCTCCGGGCAGGGGTGACGGTTGGCTGCACCAGGACACACCGGGATATGGACACCCCGTCAGACTTAAGGGAGTACCGGAAACGGATGCGGGGAAGCGAAGGGCTAAGGCATGGGGAAACCGGACGGTATGTGACAGGACTCACCCCCATTTCAATCATTATTCCGGTTTATAATGAAGAAAAAACAATTGTAAAGCTTCAGAGGCAGTTAAGGGAGCTGCGGGGGAAGTGTGAAATTCTGTTTGTGGACGGGGGGAGCACAGACCGCACCCTGGAATTCATAGAGCCTGAGTATACTGTGATCCATAGTGAAAAAGGGAGAGGAAAACAGATGAATGCCGGGGCGAAAGCAAGCCGCGGAGAAATTCTGTTTTTCCTGCACTGTGACAGTGAACTCCCGCCAAAGCCTCTGTCGGAAATCAGAAGGGTGATGAGGGATCATGAGGCAGGGTGCTTTGGAATCGCATTTCACTCCCGCAACTTTTTCATGCTCACATGCAGGGTGATTTCCAATCACCGGATTAGGGACCGGAAAGTCATGTTCGGGGATCAGGGGATTTTTGTGGACCGGGCGTTGTTTTTTGAAGCCGGAATGTTTCCTGAGATTCCGATTATGGAGGATTACCGGTTTTCACTGACCTTAAAAGAGAAAGGCGTGAAGCTTGGGATGACAGGGAAACGGATCTATACCTCGGACAGGCGTTTCCCAAAAGGAACAATTCCGAAGCTGAAGCTCATGTGGAAGATGAACCGTCTCCGGAAAATGTTCCGGAATGGGATTCCCATAGAAAAGATCTCGGATATGTACCGGGATATCAGATAGGCTGGGAAGGCTGAAAGAAAGACATCATTTAACCCTGGGTTTAAGAATCAACTGGATATGGAACCATATCCCCTTGATTCATTAGGAGGCAAAGTATGAATCAGGTACAGGGATTAGCAGAATATATCAGATGGAGCGGATACCGGGAAAGTCTGGGACTGACCGGGAAGGGGGGGGAGGAGTACCGGATGCTGGCCCAGGGGGAATATAACAGAAATTATATATTTACCCATCCGGTCACAGGCAGAAAGCTTATTCTGCGTGTGAATTTCGGAAGCCAGATGCATTTGGAACATCAGATTGAATACGAATACCATGCGCTGGAGCTTTTGAAGGATTCGGGGCGCACGCCGAAGCCTTTGTATGTGGATGGAACAAAGGAACATATTCCATATGGAGTCATGGTGATGGAGTATCTTCCGGGGCACTCTCTGGACTATGAAAGAGAACTGTTTTACGCGGCGGACTGCCTGGCGGATATCCACAGCGTTCCCGTTGGAAAGGAGCATTCCCTTATAACGCCGGAAAACCCCTTAAAGGCAATACTGGAAGAGTGTGAGGAAATGTTCCGGAAATATGAGGAGTCCCCTCTTGGGGATAAGGAGAAGAAAAGAAAAATACGAAAGATGCTGGAAAGGGGATGGCAGAAGGCGGACAGCCTGCCAGAGCCGGCCTGCCGGTGCTGTATCAATACAGAGCTGAATTCTACGAATTTCCTTATAAACGGGGAAGGAAGGGAGAATTATCTGGTTGACTGGGAGAAGCCGGTTTACGGCGATCCGGCACAGGATCTGGGACATTTTCTTGCCCCGACCACAACCTTTTGGAAAACGGATGTGATTCTGGAAAAAGAACAGACGGAGAAATTTATAGAAGCCTATATAAGAAAGGCTGAGGGAAGATTTGATACCCAGGGCCTAAAGGAGCGGACGGGAGTATATATTCCCATTACGTGTCTGCGGGGAATTACCTGGTGTGCCATGGCGTGGGTGGAATACCAGCAGCCGGATAAGGCAATATTCAATGAATCCACGTTTCATAAGCTGCAAGCGTATTTGAGCCATGAATTTCTGGACCGAATAGCGCTGAAAGTATAAAAATATTCTAATTAAGGTTAAAAACCAAGGAGGAACAGGAAATGAAAAAGAGAGTTTTAGCAGTTATTTTAGTGTCAGCCATGACGGCATCTATGGCCGCAGGATGCGGTTCCGGAAAAACAGGAGGGGCTGCGGTTACGGAAAGCACAACGGCGGCAGAGAGCACAACGGCGGCAGGGACTACGGCTGAGACGGGCAGCACAGCGGCAGCAGAGACTACAACTGCGGCAGGCAGCACCGTGGCGGAAAGTACCGCAGAGGAATATCAGTTTGTATCTGCCGCAGATGCGGTAAAAGCGGCGGCTGACGGAAAAATTCATGTTCTTGATGTGCGGGAGTGGGCCAACTATACGTCAGGAAGAGTTGAAAATTCGCAGTGGTGTCCGATCTTCCCACTGGAAGACGAATCCCTTGCGGATAAGATGAAAACATATGCGGAGAAAAACTTAAAAGACGGAGAAGAAATCTATATCATCTGCAACAGCGGACAAAGAGGCGCCCAAAAGGCAACAAAGGTGCTGGAAGAAACCGGAATTGCCCCGGAACTTATTTATACAGTGGAAGGCGGAGCAAAAGCCCTGGCAAAGGAAAGCGGCGCCCTGACCGCAAACCGTACGGAGGAGAATATCAACTGGCAGTACGCAAAAGCGGCGGATGTACTTGGCAAGACCGGGCTGCAGATCGTGGATGTGCGTGATGATGATACATATGCAGGGGGTCATCTGGAGAATTCTCTTCAGGTAAATTTAAAAGATATTGAAAGTGCAGATGCACAGACAGCAATGTATGAGCTGGCAGCGGATAAGCTTGATAAAGAAAAGCCTGTATATTTCCTGTGCTACAGCGGAAATAAATGTGCGAAGACAGCCGTTTCTGTGCTTAAGGATGCAGGGTTTGATGAAAAAAATCTGTTTATCATCGAAAACGGGGCAAAGGACGAGGATATTCAGGCAGCATTTGTAAAATAACCGGAAGAGATAGGGAGAAGAGATGAAAAAGAAAATCAGGGCAGTACTTTTGGCGGCTGTCATGGCTCTTTCCATGACGGCCTGTGCAGGCAATGAAAAGCCGAAGGAAGTGCTGTCCTTTGATGAGATGAAGGCGGAGGCAAAGGGCACGGTTGTCACCTTTTACGGCTGGGGCGGAGATGAGAAGCTCAATGGCTGGCTGGACAATACCTTTGCGCCGCTAATGAAAGAAAAGTATGGGATTACCATGGAACGGGTTCCCATGGACATCGATCAGGTGCTGAGCCAGCTCTCAGGAGAAATCCAGGCGGGGGAAAAGGACGGAAGCATTGATATGATCTGGATTAACGGAGAAAACTTCCGGTCAGCCAGAGAGAACAATATGCTTTACGGACCGTTCGCGGATAAGCTTCCCAACTTCCGGGACTATGTGGATTCAAAGTCCGAAGACGTAACCCTTGATTTTGCCTATCCCATTGAAGGCTTTGAAGCTCCTTATGGAAAGGCTCAGATCGTAATGATTGCGGATACGGCAGTGACCCCGGAGGTTCCCCAAAGCGCCGAAGCCTTAAAAGAGTTTGTAAAGAAATATCCGGGAAAGGTCACCTATCCGGCCCTTCCGGATTTCACAGGAAGCGCGTTTGTCAGAAATATTATCTATGAAATCTGCGGATATAAGCAGTTTTTGGATATGAAAGCGGATAAGGAGACTGTGAGAGCGGCTGTGGAACCTGCAATGGCGTATTTAAGGGAGCTGAATCCTTATCTGTGGAATGAAGGAAAGACTTTTCCTGATTCCTCAACAACCCTGGATAATATGTTTGCAGACGGAGAGGTTGTGCTGAACATGACCTATGATGCCTACGGAACTGCTGTTAAAATTGAGGACGGAGCCTATACGCAGACAACAAAGTCCTTCCAGTTTGACAAGGGAACCATCGGAAATACGAACTTTATGGCGATTGCGGCAAATTCCGGAAATAAGGCAGGAGCCATGGTGGCAATCAATGAAATGCTGTCTCCGGAAATTCAGGCAGACCGCTACGAGACCATGAAGATCATTCCGGTGCTCGACAACTCAAAACTTTCTGAGGAACAGAAAGCGGCATTTGATAAGGTGGAGCCTGGCAAGGGAACGATTCCCCAGGATGAGCTCCTGTCAAAGCGTCTTCCGGAAATGCCCGCTGAGCTGGTTCCGGTTATTGAGGAAATATGGACAGAGGAAGTAGCAGGAAAATAATGAAAAAGAAGCTGATGCCGTATTTGCTTTTAGCTCCCCAAATATTGGTTACTGTCTTATTTATGATTGGATTAATCACTGGAATTACCCAAAGCTTAGGGGTAATTCCAGCTTTTGGATTAAAGGAGCCTACGCTTTCGTACTATAAAGAGGTTCTGTCAAGGCCGGATATGGTGAAGTCGGTGCTGTACAGCCTTAAAATTGCTCTGCTTTCAGCAGCTCTTGCAACAGCAGCAGGCGTGTTTTTTTGCGGTGTGCTGGTTATGAGAAAGAAAACAGAAGGAATCCTGATGGGAATCATTAAGCTTCCCATTATTGTACCTCATGTTGTGGCAGCCCTTTTTATCATTAATATTTTTTCGCGGAACGGAATTCTGGCCAGGGCCGCATATGCCCTGGGCATGATACAGGAACAGCAGCAGTTTCCGATGTTCATTTATGATGCCCATGGGATCGGAATTATTATGGCGTATCTGTGGAAGGAAGTGCCCTTTATTATTTATTTTGTTATTGCGCTGATGGCAAATATTAACGGAAAGCTGGGGGAAGCGGCTATAAACCTGGGAGCGGGACAGTGGACGGTCTTTTGGAAGGTGACCCTGCCCTTGTGCAGAAACACAATTATAAGCGGCTTTCTGATCATTTTCGTATTCGTTCTTGGGGCCTATGAGCTTCCTCTTCTTCTGGGGGCCACCCCCCCCAAAGCATTGCCGGTTCTTGCGTATCAGCAGTATATCCATCCGGATCTTAGAAACCGGCCCTATGCCATGGCCCTAAACGGAATTATTATTGTAATTTCGCTTATAAGCGCGCTGATTTACTTTTTGCTGATGCGAAAAAATGTGAAATATTTAACGGATGGAAAACAGCCATGAAGAAAAAAAGAAAGCCAATATTTATGACCATGATAATATTCATCCTGGCCGCCGCAATTCTTTTGACCGCGGCTCCTCTGTTTCTCTGGATTTTTACGGAGCGGTGGACATGGCCGGATTTACTGCCTCAGGTGTTTTCAAAAAGGGCCATCCTGGAAGCAGCAGAAAGAAAAGAAGAGCTTTTACAGATATTCGGATCAAGCATCCTGATTTCTACGGCTGTGGCCTTCCTGTCTGCGGTAATCGGCATTATGACGGCAAGGGCGATGACATTATACCGCTTTCCCGGGAAACAGGTGATGTATTTTTTTACTGTCCTTCCCTTTATGGTTCCTGCCACCGTATTTGCCATGGGAATACAGGTTACCTTTATTAAAATGGGGCTGAACAACAGGATCACAGGGGTCATCATTGCCCATCTGGTGTGCTCCCTTCCCTATGGGGTGCGCCTTATTATGGATGGGACCCTGGCCGCGGGAAACAGGCTGGAAGAACAGGCCAGAGTTCTGGGAGCGTCTCCCTTCCAGGCTTTTTGCAAAACGTCTCTGCCTGTGCTGGCGCCTGTTATTCTCTCAGCAATGACCATGTCCTATATCGTCTCCTTCAGCCAGTATTTCCTTACATTGATGATCGGAGGTGGAAGAGTAAAGACCTTTACAATGGTTATGGTCCCCTATCTGCAAAGCGGGGACAGAAATATTGCCTGTATTTACAGTGCCATATTTCTCTGCGTGACACTGCTGGTGTTCTGGGTATTTGAGCGCGTGGCAGGGCACTGGACGAAAAAGGGCGGCGGAGAATTTTATACATCGGAATGAAATGTGCCGGGAAAAGGATGTGAGAAACCATGGGACTTACGATTGAAAATCTGACGGTAGTGCTGCAAAAAAAGGAGATTCTCCATGGAATCAGCCTGGATATACAGGAAGGGGAGTTCATTTCGCTTCTGGGAGCGTCCGGATGCGGAAAGACCACGCTTTTAAAAAGCATAGCGGGGCTTCTGGAAATCGAGAAGGGGGATATCCGGATTCAGGAAAACTCTGTTGCGGGAATTCCGCCTGAGAAAAGGGGAACGGTCATTGTATTTCAGGATTTAAGGCTGTTTCCTCACATGACTGTGGAAAGGAATATCGGATTTTCCATGGAGCTTCAGGGAGTGCCGAAAAATATCCGTAAGGAAACTGTGAAAAGGCTGCTGGAAGAGGTGCAGCTTCCAGGCTTTGAGAACCGGAAAATAAAAGAAATGTCAGGAGGGCAGATGCAGAGAGTTGCCCTGGCAAGAGCTCTTGCCGCAAATCCCAGGGTGCTGCTTTTAGATGAACCCTTTTCCGGACTGGATGAATGCTTAAGGCTGGAGATGGGGAATCTTGTGAAGAAGCTTCACCGGGAACGGAAGATTACGACGATTCTTGTAACACATGAAAAAAGAGAAGCGCTGCAAATGTCCGACAGAATTGCACTGATGAGCGAGGGACAAATCCTGCAGTATGATACGCCCAGGAATATGTTCCGGCATCCGGTGTCAAAGAAGGCGGCAGAATATTTCGGCAGGGCAAACTATGTGAAAGGAAGAATTGAGAACCACAGATTCCGCAGCAGGCTGTTTGAAATGAACACAGGGCTGGAAGACGGGGATTATGAGGCCATGATAAGACCTTATTCCGTGAAGCTTAAAAGAGAGGGAGACTATACCGTTTCAGGCATTACGTATATGGGAGAGACGGCGGAGGTGAAGATTCGGGTGCCGGACGGCATTATCTTAAGCCACATCCTGAGCCATGAGCTGGAACGGATGGGTCTGAAAGAGGGGGGCCAGGCAGGCATCTTAATAGAAGAAAGTGGAGTTGCATGGTTTGGGAAGGAGAATAAAAGCAGATGAAGCATATTGTATTTGACTGCGACAATACCTTTGGAGTGAAGGGCTGTGACGTAGATGACGGGCTTGCCCTGATGTACCTTCTTGGATGTCCCGAGGCAGCCGTACACGGGATCACAGCGACCTATGGAAACAACCGGTTGGATATTGTATACAATACCATACAAAAAATGTTAAAGGACCTGGGCCGGGGCGACATTCCGGTGAAAAGGGGCGGAGAAAAATGCGGGGCGTACGCAAGTGAGGCGTCTGATTATCTCGTGGAGATGGCGGATAGGTACGAAGGAGCCTTATCAATCCTTGCAACCGGTTCTCTTACCAATCTTCGGGGGGCATATGAAAAGGACAGGAATTTTTTTGAAAAGGTGAAGGAAATTGTGGTAATGGGAGGGATTACCAGTCCTCTCGTCTTTGAGAAAAAGGTGATGAAGGAACTGAATTTTTCCTGTGATCCCCCTGCCGCATGGACCGTGCTTGCAAAAGGGAGAAATGTCTCGGTAATTACAGGGAATAACTGTCTGAAGGTGTTGTTCACAAAGGAGGAATATAAGGAACGTTTCTCTGATCCGGACAACAAAGCAGCCGCATACATCCGCAGGGAGACGGATTACTGGTTCGGGTATAATGAGGAGGATTACGGCATCGGCGGATTTTATAACTGGGATGTAACGGCAGCAGTATATCTGATACATCCGGAGCTGTTCATGGATGAGAGGAAAACCTTTCTGGTTTCAGAAGCGGACTTGAAGCGGGGATATCTGCGCGCTGCCTCTGAGGGAAACTGCAGGTGCAATCTTCCGGTGATTGGAGAGGAAAAGGCGTATAAGGACCATATTTATGATGCCTGGCTGCGGGTTCCCATGGTTTAAAGGGAGCTGCCCGGTGAACAATTTTTTCTGGAGCGGAAGCTCCTTTTTTTTGTTCGTAAATACGCTTTATCTTTTATTTAATGTAGGTTATAATGGTACGTGGTAACATCTGGCAAAAAAGTGAATGAATCTGTTTCTCATCTGTATATTCTGTTTTGAATCGAAACATATGAACTTAAGGATTTTTCTTTTGATGGAATTCACTAAAAAAACGTATAGAGGAGTTGGGATGATATGCCAAAGAAAGAGAAAAAATTAGTACAAATGCTTATAGCCGGAATTGTTTTACTGGCATTCGTCCTGACCATGTTGACCTATTATTTTTTCTTTTATAGAAAAGACAGCCCTATAACCAGTAAGGATTACTCGCCTGCAAAGCATGTGCTTTTCATCAGTTCGTATAGTGAAAGCTTCGAAACCGTGGATTTACAGAAAGAAGGAATCAGACAGGCCTTTGGCAGCAGCAACATTGAGCTTGATATTGAATACATGGATATGAAAAAGTTTGACCGGCTGGAAAACGAAAATTTATTTTATCAAAGCCTTCGGTATAAGCTTAGAAACGGCGCGAAATATGATGCCATCCTTCTGGGAGATGACGCTGCCCTGGAATTTGGGGAAGGCCATCAGAAGGAGCTGTTTCAGGGAATACCCATGGTCTTTTTTTGTATCAACGACATAGACCATGCCAGAGAGGCGGGGAAAAATCCTTATATCACAGGTGCGGTGGAGGAATTTTATTTAAAGGACACCATCGATATCGGAATCAGGTTTCAGCCGAAAGCCAAAAAGATAATCGCAATCTATGACGGCACATTAACGGGACAGGGGGATGAAAAACAGTTTTACCATCTGAAAAACGATTACCCCGGATATGAATTTACAGGAATCAATACATCAAAATATACGTGGGCGGAATTTGGGAAAGAGCTGGAGCAGATTTCAAAGGACAGCATTGTTATATACATGAGCTGCTTCCAGGATGCGGACAGGAATCAGTATACAATATCGGAAAGCGTTCAGTATATTGTGGAGCATACCCATGTACCGGTATACCGGGTTTCTATTGGAGGAGTCGGACAGGGACTTATTGGCGGAAAGATGGTTTCCTATGATAAGTCGGGCTATGTGGCGGCTTCCATGGTAATGGAAATTCTTCATGGGGCAAGCCCTGCGGACATTCCGGTTGTACTAAAGGGAGAGAGCCAGTATTATTTTGATTACAGGATATTAAGGAAATATAATATTGACCCTTCCATGGTACCCCGTGGATCTGTTATTCTCAATAAATCCCAGACCTTTTTCGAAAAATACAAAAGGATCATGATTCCTGTACTTTTGTTCGCTTTCGTATGTCTGTGCATGCTAGTGGCCGCAATCATCGACAATTTAAGACGCCGCCGTCTGACAAGGGAAATACAGAATTCCCATGATGAATTAAAGGAAACATATGACAGATTGATCACTGCGGAAGAGAAGCTGAAGCAGCAGTATGAGGAAAATCAGGAATATACGAAATACCTGGAAAAGAAAGAAGAGTATATCCGCTATCAGGCAGAGCATGATTATCTGACGGATCTTCCAAACCGGCGGGCCGCAATGGATACTTTGGATAAGCTGATTGAAGCGAAGGAAGACTGTACCGTCATTATTATGGATATTGATGACTTTAAGGAAATTAATGATTCTTTCGGTCATGCCTGCGGCGACGAGGTTTTAAAGGAAACCTCGGAGCGGTTGCGGAACCTTTTGGATGATAAATTCTTTTATATCTCAAGGCTGGGCGGGGATGAATTTTTGCTGGTCATTAAAGGGACGGAAAGCGGTCAGAATGGGAAACTGATCCATAAAATAAGAAGAATTTTTTCAAAGCCTGTAGTTTTTGAGGAAAAGGAGCACTACATAAGGGTAAGCATGGGAGTTGCTTATTTCAAAGGCGACATAACAGAGGCCGGAGAAATAATTTCAAAGGCGGATTTTGCCATGTACGCCGCCAAAAAGTCAGGTAAAAATGAATGTGTTTATTACAATGCCGATATGAAAGACGAGGTAAATAAGCACAAACGAATTAAAAGTATTTTGAGTGAGGCCTGCAGAAACGACGGCTTCTATGTTTTATACCAGCCCCAGGTTGATATCAGGACCGGCTTGACAGACGGTTATGAAGCCTTGGTCCGGCTGAAGAATCATGAGATCCCTCCCTCGCAATTCATCCCGATTGCAGAAGAAACAGAAACAATACTGACCATAGGCCGCATTGTAACAAGGAAAGTGATTGAGCAAATGGTACAGTGGAGAGAGAACGGCCTGAAGCTGCAGCCGGTGGCCATAAATTTTTCCAGCAAGCAGATACAGGACCGGGGATATGTGGGCTATTTAAAAGGTTTGCTGGAAGAGTATGATATTTCATCAGAATTAATAGAGATTGAAATTACGGAAAGCATTTTTATAAATAACAATGAAAGAGCCATGAAGCTGTTTGAAGATTTTTCTTCCATTGGCGTCAGGCTCGCCCTGGATGATTTTGGCACCGGATATTCCTCCATTAATTATCTGACGTATATACCGGTAAAAAAGATAAAGCTTGATAAATCCCTTATTGACATTTATTTAAAGGACGGAAAGGATACTTTCATTGAAAATATCATCCGCCTGGCCCATTGCCTGGGATTAAAGATTACGGTAGAGGGGATCGGGGAAAAGCACCAATGCGACCGGTTAAAGGCCTTTGAATGCGATTATGTCCAGGGCTATTACTTCAGCGCGCCGGTGACAGCAGAAGAAGTTGAGCTGCTGGAAAATCCAATAAAATAGAAATGTATGAGAGAATGCACTTTGAAACGGCTTGCTCAGCCGGTCAAGGTGCATTTTTTATCGTATAAGAAAGATTCCAGTCATTTCAGGTTATTTTAAGATAAAGATGGTAAATATTGAGTACATTAATTTCCAAAGATATTTCCAGGCAGTATTTTACAAAAGATTTTTGGAACAATAAGAAAAATGAAAACACAAGGAAAAAAGAGGAGAAGCCGATGAACCGATTGTGTATTGTAGTGCCCTGCTATAACGAAGAAGAAGCGCTGGAATATACCAATACAGAATTGACCCGCATTCTGCTCCGGCTGACGGAAGCGGGGAAGCTGGAAAGCGGCAGCTTTATCCTCTATGTGGATGACGGCAGCAGGGACAATACCTGGAATGTGATCCAGAACTGCCGGAAGCAGCGGGGCTGCGTCTTCGGCCTGAAGCTTGCCAGAAACACAGGCCATCAGAATGCCCTTACGGCAGGTCTTCTTGCGGCAAAGGACTGGGCCGACATGATTATTTCCATTGATGCGGATTTACAGGATGATGTTTCCGTCATAGAAGATATGGTGGACAAGTTTCATCAGGGCTGTGACATTGTATACGGAGTGAGGAACAAACGGGATACAGATACCTTTTTTAAACGGACCACTGCCCTGGGCTTTTATAAGCTTATGCGGGCAATGAAAATCGATATTGTTTACAATCATGCGGACTACCGGCTCATGTCAAAAAGGGCGGTTGAAGAATTTTCTTCCTATACGGAGCGGAATTTATTTCTCCGGGGCATCGTCCCCCTGATCGGATACCGGTCTGCTGTGGTAAGGTACGACAGGAAATCCCGGGTTGCAGGTGAGTCCAAATATCCCTTGGGCAAGATGCTTGCCATGGCCTTTGAGGGGATCACTTCCTTCAGCATCCAGCCCATCCGAATGATCACTGTCCTGGGCCTGGTTATCGTGCTCTTAAGCATACTGGCGGCGGTATACGCCTTTTGCTCCTATATCACCGGAAAGGTGGTGGCAGGCTGGACCTCCACCATCCTGTCCATCTGGTTTATCGGAGGGGTCCAGCTTTTGTCGGTAGGCCTTATAGGGACTTACATCGGGAAGATCTATATGGAAGTAAAACGCCGCCCCAGATACAACATTGAGGTAAACGACCTTGCGGAGGCGGATCATGAAAAACAGTGAAGAACGAAAGGCTGTCAGGCATATTGCCCTGCTGCTGGCTTTTCCCGGCAGAATAAAGGGCTTTTTCGGAAAGATCAATTCCAGAATGGAAGGAAAATATTCCCCATCCTTTCTGGCCCTGGCAGCTACGGCCATAACGGCCCTGACAGCGTCCATAATCCTGTTTTTGCCGAATTATATGGGAGTTGCCAATGACGGCTCCACCGATGATATCATGAGATCTGCCGGAATTTATTATATGGATGAGGAACCGGAGGATATATACAGCAATTACTTTATAAAAATCTATTCCAAGGTCCCGGTGGACGGGGAAATGCCAGGACAGACGTTTAACAGCCAGATAATTCTCCTCAGGCTGGCAAAGGGATTAGACGATCTGTTCACAAGGGACAGCTACTTTGATATACGCTTTTTGGGATTCCTCTATCTGATTTTGTATCTTCCGGCGGTCTATCTGGTTGTGGGGCAGGCCTGCCAGCGGGTGAAGCGGTTTTCCGAGGGAGTTTTTATTTCGGCGGCAGGCCTCATCATCTTTTCGGATGTGGGATATATTTTGTATTTCAATTCCTTTTATCCGGAAGCAGTGTGGCTCATCACCATGCTGTACTGCGCCGGGGCTTCCATGACCTTTCAGAAGAAGCGTTCCGGTTACGGGGATTTCTTAAGCCTTCTCCTGTTTCTGTCAGCCGGGCTGGTCCTTGTCAGCTCCAGAAAGCAGTGCGCAGTCATCGGCTTTTTGTTTGCCGTATACTTAATCCGCCTCATCTTCGTACGCAGAAACTGGATGTGGGGCGCCTGCTGCATATCATCGGCTTTTCTGATGAGCCTTCTGGCAATTGTTTGTATTTTCGTATACCCGTCGGATTTTAATGAGACCAGCAGATTTCATGCAATGACAAGAGGGGTTCTGTTTGAATCCTCTGATCCCGCCGAGACTCTTGAGGAGTTTGGAATTGACCCCTCTTATGAGCTTCTGGCGGATGCCTCAGCCTATGATTATCTTCCCCTGGTGAGATCAGGGGATGCTTCCCTCTATCACGGGTTTATGGATAAATACACCATACAGGATATCACAGTCTATTACCTGCGGCATCCGGGAAGCCTTTTGGGCATGATCGATGTTTCAATCAGAGCCGGGATGGATGTGCGCAGAAGCAATTGCGGCAACTATGAGAAAAGCGCAGGGCTTCCCATGAAGGCCAGGACCTTATTCTGGTCAGGCTGGAGCAGCTTTAAAATGACCTCTGCCCCCAGGACCGTGGGATATTTATTCCTGCTGGCAGCAGCCGTTTTTCTTTTATTTTACAGGGGATATTCCATCCGCCCCGCAGAGGACAGGAGAAATACCGTATATTTGGATATGCTGCTGACGGTCCTGGCCGTCCTGCTTTCCCAGTCTGTTGTGGTGATCGTCAACAGCGGCGATGCCGAAATGGTGCAGCGCATGTTTCTGGTGGGGCTGTGTCTGGATATTATGACCTACTGTGTATTTACGGAATTGCTGCATAAGATAAGGATTGTTTAAAAAGACCTTGAAAGGAAAGGGATAAATGGCAAATAAAAAGTCTTTTGGCTATCTGTTTCAGGACATAGGCCTGGTTTTGCTTCTGGCCTGCTTATTTACCGGATCGCTTGCGGTGAGCTACACAGAAAAATCCATGCTTTTTGAAGCGGTGATCATGCTGCTTGGCACCTTCGGAGCCCTTTTACTTGCCGGCTTTAAGCTGTTTGGCTTATCCTGGGTCCTGGCGGGGCTTGAGGTCACCATTTATACGGCATACCGGCTTTATCTTTTCCTTTCCTATGATACGGATATTCCGCTGCTGTCCTTTGTCTGGATCTTTCTTCCCATTCTCTCTGCGGCGGCCATGTACCTGTTCATATCCGGAAACCGCAGGCTGGAGCTGGAAAACGATATCATGCGGGAGCAGGTGGAGGAGCTGGTGATGATCAACCCTCTGACCAGATTGTATAACCTGCGGAGCCTGTACAATGATTTAAATATCCAGGCCGCCTATTCAGAGAGAAATAAGGTGCCCATGACCCTTATGCTGATCGTATTAAAGTATGAGTCCGAGCTGGCAGGCATTTTATCCCGGAGCAATTACGAAGGCGTCATACAGAGGCTGGCCCGGCTCGTGGTGGATACGGTCCGGGTGGAGGATAAGACTTATTCCATTGATAACAAGGGCAGCCTTGCTGTCATGCTGACCTGTGACAAGGCGGGAAGCGAAATCGTCATGCAGCGGGTGCGCAGCCGCATTTCGGAAAAGGACGCCTTTGCCGGAATTGCCAATGCCTCCATTAAGATTGAGGTAAAGATGGCCAGCCTGGAATATGACAGGGAGACCTATGAAAATGATATGATTCTGTTTAAACAGAGGGTTGAAAATGAGCTGCAGTATGATGTGTAAAAGATTCCTCCTCCTTTTTGGCATATTTTTATTCACAGGATTTTTAAGCGGAATCTCCGCCCGGGCTGCCGAAGAGAACACGGAAAGGGAGGGAGATATTCTGGTCATTTATGATGACAGCGCCGGGGAAAGGGGCCTGGAGCAGGCGGAGGATGTGGTGGAGCTTTTAACCTACCAGAGCTTTAAGGTGAGCTACGTTCCGGCCTCTGAAAGCATGGAAGCCATGGACGGCTTTTCCTATATTATCTGCTATGATCTGACCAGATACCCGGAGGGCTTTTTAAAAAGCCTGAAGCAGTATGAGAATGCAAAGTCCTCTCATCTGTTATTTGTGGGAAATGAATGCCTTAAGGATTACCTTGATTATACCGGAAGATCCGGCGCTTATGAAACGGCCGGCAGCTCCACCGGAAAGCTTCAGTATTCCTTTGACGGCCTGGACAGCTGGGCGGGAATCGTAAAAGAAGATTCTTTTGTGTTTTTTAAAAATTCCAGCTACCGGAAGGGAACAATTACCGTAAATGATAAAGAGGGGTATTATTGCGGGGAAGAGGGAGCCATAACCCATATACCGGTAACGGATATAAGCTCCGGTCTGGCCCGGGCCGCTTTTATAAAGGAGACAGCCCAGTGGAAATGGCCCTATAAGGGCAGTCCCAACATCTTTGCCCAGTATATCGTCATCCATAAGGTCTATCCTTATGAGGACCCGGACAAGCTTCTTGAAGTGGTAAAGCTGCTGGTCAATGACAAAACCCCTTTTGTAATATCCGTAATGCCTATATACGTAAACGGAGATTATCCGGCTATGGAGCATTTCTGCGAAATACTCCGGTACGCCCAGGCAAACGGCGGCGCTGTCATCATCAATGCCCCCATCAACCAGATGCCCTCCTTTGACAAGGCTGTTGTGATGGACTATCTCGCCCAGGCGTTAGAGGTATACAGCAAGCACGGAGTCTATCCCCTGGCCCTGGAGGTACCCCGCAATTGGATGTTTAACAAGGATGCCGTAGAGATCATGAGCCATTTCAGGACCATTTTCACATCAGGGGAAAAGGACTCTTATATCAAACGGTCGGATATGAAGGATAATCTGGTCTACAAGGACGGCCACCAGTGGGTAGGTACGGCGGCGGCCTTAGACGATATGGGAACAAGCCATATATCCGCTTATTCCTCCGCCGTTCCCATTTCCCTGGAAACGGACATGACGGAGATCAGGAAAATGATCCAGGCCTGCAAGGCTTCTTCCATTCCCCTAAAAAGCCTGTGGGATATGGAGCACAGCTACTGGACGGAAAAGGATTTGATGACCTATAAGAACCAGAGTCTGATGCTAAATGACAAGAAAATGGATTTAAGCTTTATTCCCGGCACCTATGAGGAAAAATACAATTACCACCGCAATATGCTTCAGCGCTTTTCCCGGGATTTAACCTCCCAGAACAGGAAGCTGATTGTGGCGGTGGGCATAACTTCCTTTCTCTTTCTGCTTTTTATATTTCTGGCCAGATACAGAAACAGGAGAAATTATTTTCTCTCTAAAAAACCATGAGACAGGAACCGTTTTTTGCAAAGGAAATCAGGATAGGGGGATTTACATGTCATTTATCGATGTTCTGGCGCTGTATTCCATTTTCGCCATATGGGGCCTGATGTTTCTCAACATCATACTTTCCATCGGCGGCTTTGCTTACATCATGAGGATGTACCGCACCGACGGCCATAAGGAGATTTCCGAGTACCCCATGGTGACTGTCATGGTCCCTGCCCATAACGAAAGCATTGTGATCAAAAAAACCATGGAAGCTTTATTAAAATTTGACTATCCCGAGGATAAATATGAAATCATTGTCATCAATGATAATTCCACAGACAATTCCGCCCAGGTCCTTAAGGAAATTCAGTACCGCAATCCCCAGTCCAGAATCATTGTCATCAATACGGACAATGTGGTGGGAGGCAAGGGAAAATCAAATGCCTTAAACATTGCCCTGTCCGCCGCAAAGGGAAGCGTGATTGCGGTTTACGATGCCGACAACACCCCGGAAAAACAGGCGTTAAAAATCCTGGTGGAAAATCTGATGTCAGATGATAAGCTGGGGGCGGTGATCGGAAAGTTTCGGACAAGAAATAAATACGCCTCCCTGCTGACCCGGTTTGTGAATATTGAAACTCTGGCTTACCAGTGCATGAACCAGGCGGGAAGATTTTTCTTTTTCAAGCTCTGCACGATCCCCGGAACCAACTATGTCATCCGCCGGGAGCTGATCGACCGGATGGGAGGCTGGGATGTCAAGGCCCTTGCGGAGGATACGGAAATCAGCTTCCGCTTATACCGGATGGGATATTATATCAGGTTCATCCCCCAGGCCGTCACCTGGGAGCAGGAGCCTCAGATGCTGAAACAGTGGTTTAAGCAGAGAACCCGGTGGGTAAAGGGAAACCTTTACGTGCTGAAGAACAATTTTAAATACGCCTTTGATCCCGGGGCCGGAAGGATGAGGCTGGATGTGGTATATTACGCTTTGGTCTATCTTCTCATGTTTTCCTCCCTGGTTTTTTCCGACATGATATTCATGCTGGGCATTCTGGGATTTTGCTACGTAACCCTGGGAGGCTTTTCTTCCCTCCTGTGGGAAATGGCGATTCTGCTTTTCGTATTGAATGTGGCCATTACCTTATCCGTGGAAAAGAATGAGTTTAATTTCAGCAATATCATCCTCACCTTTTTTATGCTCTTTACCTACGCCAAGCTGTGGGTTTTAGTGGTCCTTAACGGAATCATCCAGGGCGTCCGGGATGCGGTTTATCAGAAAGAGGTGGTGTGGGATAAGACGGAACGGTTTGAGGAAGTGAACAGGGGAAAAATGGGAAAGAAGATGAAATAAAGGAATCTTGTTGAGAGGATGATGAAGAAAATGCGGAGAAAAATCACAATATATCTGATCCTGGTCCTGCTGATCGTCGGCGGACTGCCTGCAGCGGCTTATGGAGCCCCTGCCTCAGGCTTAGGCGGGGCCCAGGGAAATGGCGGGGCGGCGGAAACGGAGGCCGGCGAAACGACTGGTGAAACAGCTGACGGAATCAATTACCTGTCGGTGGCAGATCCGGAAAACGCCGCACAGCCGGAGGAAACAGCGCCTGTCTATGAGCCCGCCAGCTATACCCGGGATGTATTTTTCCCTCAGAGCACTCTGCGGGGGCTTTATTCCTCCACCTCCCTGTATTTTTACGTGCCGGAATACTGGGATACGAAATATGTGTATGCACAGATCCAGTATGATGTCAGCCAGCTGATAGAGAGCAGGGCCTCCTCCGTCACCTTTTCCATAAACGGCGTTCCCATACAGTCCTATAAGCTGGAATACAAGGATGGCAGATCCCAGCTTCTGTACGTTAAAATACCCATGAGCGAGGTAAAGGCCGGCTTCAATTCCATGACCCTGTCCGCCTATGCAAGGCTTTTTGATGAGGAGGGATGTGTGGATGATTACTCCAATGCAAACTGGCTGAGCATTGCGGATACCTCCTATGTCCGCTGCGGCTATGAGTGCAGGGACCCGGAGCACAAAATTTCCTACTATCCCTACCCCTTTTTATCCACTTATGAACCCACAGGAGCAGGGCTGACCATTGCCGTGTCGGACCAGGCAGCCAAAGGAGAGGTTGCGGCAGCCATGAACCTGATGGCTGATTTAAGCACCAATACGGAGGGGAAAAATAAGATTCAGGTATGCCTTCTCTCTGATCTGGCAGCCACTAATCCCACCAGGGTCATTCTGGTGTCCGATTATGATAATCTGCCCCAGGAATACAAGCAGCTGGTCTTAAGGGTCCCTGACGCCTCCCAGAATGCCACGGTCACTTTCACCGACGGCCCCCAGGGAAATCCTCTGCTGATTGTGACTTCCGCTGACGATGACAGCCTGATGGAAGCCGCCTCTATGCTCATGGATGAAAGCCGCCGGGTGCAGGAAGGCGGAAATACGGCGTCTGTGGAAAAAGGCAGCTCCCAGCTGGCAGTCAACGCCGCCATGCAAAGCGGCATGATCGCGGGAAATTATACCCTGAAGGATATTATGGGCAGCGGACTGACCTTTGTAGGGCCCTTTCATCAGGAAAACTATGTCTATCTTCCTGTTTCAAAGGATTTTGTTCTGTCGGATGGAGGAAAGGTGGCGTTAAAGTTCCGGTACAGCGAAAACCTGGATTTCACCCGTTCCCTGATTACCGTATCCTGGGGGGATATCCCTATAGCCAGCAAGCGGCTGACCAGGGAAAAGGTCTCCGGGGATGAGCTTAACTTTGATATACCGGCAGATGTGATCGGTACAGAGGCTTCCAGCATAAAGATATCCTTTGACTTGGAAATCGCAGATTTGATCTGCACGCCCCGGCAGAGTGAAATGCCCTGGGCTTACGTATCCAGGGATTCAACCATATTTCTGCCAACCTCCTCCGACGTCACCTTATCCTTTGATTTAAAGGCCTCCCCATTCCGGAAGGACGGCAAATTTAACGATGTCATGCTGGTTCTTTCCGACTCCCCCTCGACGGCTGAGCTCAACCTTCTGGGTCAGGTAGTTGCCATGTATGGAAGCGAGGTAAAGCCTTACGGGAATTTTACAGTAAAAAGAGCCGGTGAATTCAGCAAGGAAGACGCCGACTACAACATTATAACCGCGGGCACCTATGGGGGAAATGCTTTCCTTTCCCAGCTGGGAGATAAGCTGGATTTTAAATACAATCAGGACGGGACCGCCTTTGAAAGCAATGAGCAGCTGATTTTATCAAGGGAATACGGGGAGAAAATCGGCATCATGCAGCTGATCCCATCGCCCTTTGCCCTAAATAGGGGCTTGCTGGCCGTTACCGGAAGCAGCAGCCAGTCCCTGCAGAATGTCCAGGAATATTTAAGAGACAGCAAGGGACGGAGCAAGCTGACCAAGGACTGCGTGATTATTGATCCTGAGCTTAATCTAAAAGCCTTTCAGTTCATACGGAACGGAAAAACCCAGGAAGAACCCGGCCTTGCAGAAAAAATCGTGAAAAATAAAAGAACCCTCATATTTACCGCTGTTGCAACATCAGCCATGCTCATGATGCTGATTGCTGTTATCATCATTCTGCTTCGGGTGCGCATGTACCGGAGAAAAGACGACAGATAAAGAAAGCCTTTCCCTTGCTTCAAGGGGTCTGCCCAGGCTTCCAATTTTCTACTGCTTGCTCCGTAATCATTTATGTTATAATTTCATTGTCGCATTTATTTCTCTAGTCGAAGGGGTAATGCGGACAAGGTCTGAAGCTCATAAATGATACCTGTGAATGGGTCTGGCAGGGAAAGGATGAACGGAAGCATGAAATTAAAAAAGAACTGGTTTTATAATTTTTGTATTGCATTATCCGTCATGGGAATGGCTTATATCCTCATATCCGGGGTCTCCAATGTGGGAGCGGGTCAGGAATATCCTTATGCAATGAAGGGAATGCTTTTTCTCATTTTTCTCCTGATCTGGGCCGGAGTGCACTTTCTTGCACTTCTTTCCGCCAGACTGGGCATAGCCGGGAAAATGGCGGAGAAGAAAAGGCTTTCTGCCGGGCTGGAGGCATTCTATGTCATACTGATTTTGTCTGCTGCATTTGTCTTAAGATACGCAGTGGTCTTAAAGCTTCCCATGCAGCCGGAGTCCGATTATAAAACCTATTATGAAATTGCCCAAATGTTGAAAAACGGCACCCTGCAGGAAAAGGGAGAGGGATATTGCAACTACATTGCAATGTTTCCCCATGTCATAGGCTACAGCTATGTTTTGAAAAATATATTTGTTCTGTTCGGTACCAGCGTATTTAACGGCCAGTTCGCCAACATTCTGTTTTCCCTGGGCACGGTTTTTCTCATCTACCGGATTGCCAGGAAGCTGGGAGGCAAGCTGGCGGGAGTGATCGCATTGACGGCGGCCGCTTTCTGGCCCTCCCAGATCCTTTACATCAATATGCTGGCCGCTGAGTATGTGTTTACATTCTTTCTCTACCTGTGTATTTTACTGTTTCTCCATCTGGCCATGGATTACGATGGCACGACGAAGCATGGGGTAAGGGGAATCTTTCTTCACATACTCCTTGGCTTTCTCATTGCCGTTACGGCCGCCGTCCGGCCCATGGCCCTGATTCTTTTGGTTGCCATCATCCTCTGCCTTCTTCCGCAGAAGATGAAGCTGCCAAACATTCCCAGAAACAGCATATCCATCTGGGTCCGTTTCCTGGAAAAGGGGTGGCTGAGAGGCGTATTGATCCTGGTTTCCTATATGTTCCTTTCTGGAATTATCACCACAAATATAGAACTTGCCATTAACAAATCCGTACCGTCCTCCGGCGAGTCCTTTGGGTACAATTTACTGGTGGGCTTAAATTCAAACTCCAAGGGCGGCTGGAACGAAGAGGATTCCAGGTTTCTGTATGATAATCTGGAAAGTACCGGTTCTGCCATAGAGGCTCAGATTGCCTGCCGCGATCTGGCTTTTAAGCGCTTAAATACCGATCCAAAAGCCATTTTTAACCTGTTCATGAACAAATACGAATTGCTTTGGGACAATGATGATTATGGCGCCACCTGGAACCAGGTTTTTTTGCAGGAACAGAATCAGCTGACTCCGGAACGGCTGAATTTCCTTTCCCAGGCGCAATGGGCGAATCACATCATTTATATGGTATTTATCCTGTTTTCCCTTATGGCGCTGATTTATATGCTGCCAAGGAAGGCTTCCTATCTCTATGTGCTGATCCTGGTCTATTTAGGAACCGTGGCAATGCACCTGCTTGTGGAAAGCCAGAACCGGTATCATTTTCATGTTCTGCCCGCCATTATGATTGCGGCTTCCGTGGGAGTCAGCTATATTTTTGAAAGCGCCAGACAGTTTGTCAAAGCCTCCGATATCCAAAGGCAGGAGAAAGAAAAGCTGTTAAGCAGGGAAGAAGCGGTGATGAAGCAGTTCGAAGAGGAAGAACACCTGGCTATTGAAAACCGCTATAAGAATATGACCAATGCCTTTGATATGCAGTCCGCGATCAGCAGCGGAAATGTAATTGTGACGGTATCTGAAAAATATCTGGAAGATTGTGACGGGGACGTTCATGAGAAGAAGATAGAAAAAGAAGAAAACCCTCTGCCAAAACAGAGCTATGAAAGCATAAGCGAAGCGGCGGCAACCCTGGAGGGGGATGGAGATAGGGAAAAGGCGGAAAATGGTAATGAAGAAGAAATAGACAATCCTGATATGCTGGCCCAGGAAAGGGAAGAAGCGGAGGTAGAGGTAGCGGTAGCGGCTGTGATTGAAAGCATGCCGGGGAAAGGATTGGAAGAAACCGGAAAAGAAAATGTACCCGGTGGTATGTCGGGGCAGAAAACAGGAGAAGCTAAGGAAGAAACGGTAATTAATCCCATGGAATTTCCGCAGACCGCTCCTGCCTTGAGATGCAGCATTAAGGGGAAAGAAACCAGGTCCCATCAAAAAAGCCGCACTTACAAAAACAGAAATCTCCGGGGCGGCAGCAAACCCTCAAAGAGAAAGGTAAGAAGAGTATTCCCCAGCCTGTTTGGCAAAAAAGGTAGTGCAAATACCATTATTAAAGTACGTTCTGATAAGAAAAGCAGAAAAAAATAATATTCGGAGAAAATAAATTAAGATGAAACCAGTTCTGCCATTGACGAAAATAGAAAAGGTATTAATTGCAATCCTGTGCGTATTGGGGGCATTCGTTGCAGCAGGAATTATTCTGCTGGTTCTTTATTCCCGTTCGGAAAAGGAACTATTGAATCAGAGCAGCAAAAATGCCGCCCAATGGGAGCCGTCCGCCCTGGATGATATAACAGGCATTCTCCCGGATTTCTGCAATTTGAATGAAAAAATACCGGATATTTCTTTTCTGGACGGGAATGGGAAAAAGGTGTCTGTCCGCTCTTTGGAGGGCAAGGCGACAATTCTTACCTTTTGGGCAAGCTGGTGCCCGGATTGCCGGCAGGAACTGGCCATGGCCAACAAGTTTCTTGACATCACAAAAAAGTATGGAGATATCAATTATATTCTGGTAAATAAACTGGACAATGAGAAAGAGACAAAGGAAAAAGCCCGGCAGTATCTATCCGGGGAAAACATCCTTTTGGGGACTTATTATGACGATGGCCTGTCCGCTTATAAAAAGCTGGGTCTGCACAATATTCCTACCACCCTGTTTCTGGATGAACAGGGCATTATAAGAGCCTGGTGTCCCGGACCGATAACGGAGAATTCCGTATTTGAGGGATATTTAAAAAATGCGGTGGAAGGAAGCGGAAAGGTGACCTGCGGTTTTGTTACCGGAAATATGATGGATGATGAAGGCGGAATTCACACGGTTTATGACGCTTCCAGGGACAAGACTCAGGCCAGCGATGTCTTAAGCGAATCCCAGGGGGCTATGCTGGAATATGCGGCTTTAAGAAGTGACCGGGAATTGTTTGATAAAGTCCTCAATTATATTACAGGCACAATGCAGACCAAAGGCTTAACAGCATGGAAGGTCACCGGAAACCGGCCCGCCAGTGCCAACGCCCTTTTGGATGATTTCCGGATCGTCGGCTCTTTAATGACTGCGGACCATTTGTGGGGAGGGTACGATGAAGCCATCCGCAATTATACTGCCGCTTTAGAAAAATATGGGGTGAAAGATGGCCAGTACGTGGATTTTTACGACAGTAAATCCAGACAGTATGCAAAACGCTTTACCCTGTGCTATGGAGATTTGCAGGTCATGTCCTCTTTGGCTGAAGAGGATGAAAAGCTGGAAAAACCCTATGAAAATGCGAAAAAACTGGTTGTTGAAGGAAAGATCAGCAGGGATTTCCCCTTATATTACAGCTGGTACAACTATAAAACCGGCGTATATGAAAAGGATGACTTAAATACAGCCGAAGCCATGGTCACTCTTCTTCATCTGGCGGAAGCCGGACTGCTTGAGGATGACACAGTCCAGTGGCTGAAAAGCCAGATGGACGGGGAAGGAATCAAAGCCCGGTATACCGTGAGCGGAGAGGTGGTGGATGGCTACAATTATGATTCAACCGCCGTTTACGCCCTTGTGGCCATGATTGCCGAAAAAACGGGGGATAAGGATTTGCAGGGAAAAGCTCTTAAGAAGATGGAAAAAATGCGGATCGTAAATACCTCTTATCCCTATAATGGTGCTTTTGGCATGAAAGACGGGAGCGGCATCACCTCCTTTGACCAGATCATGGCAATGCTGGCCTATGAATACACGGACTGACGGAATCCTGCAATAGAAAAGAATGAGGCGTTGCGGTATGAAAAATATCATGCTTGTGTTTGGCACCCGGCCGGAGGCCATAAAAATGTGTCCTCTTGTAAATGAATTGAAAAAAAGGGAAAGTGCCCATGTAAAAGTCTGTGTCACCGGACAGCACCGGACAATGCTGGATCAGGTGCTGGAGGTGTTTAAGGTCACGCCGGATTATGACCTTTCCATCATGAAAGAAAAACAGACCCTGTTTGAGATAACAACCGGCATATTAAATAAAATCAGGGCTGTCCTGGAAATGGAACAGCCGGATGTGGTGCTGGTTCACGGGGATACCACCACGACCTTTGCGGCGGCACTGGCCTGCTTTTATTTAAAAATCCCCGTAGGCCATGTGGAGGCCGGTCTGCGGACTTATCATCTGTATTCCCCCTATCCGGAGGAATTTAACAGGCAGGCTGTGGGCATCGTAGCCGGATATCATTTTGCGCCTACAAAGCAGGCAAAGGAAAATCTCGTAAAAGAGGGGAAAGACCCATCAACTATATATGTTACAGGTAATACAGCCATTGATGCGCTGAAAACTACCGTAAGGAGCGATTACAGCCATGAACACCTGGAATGGGCCTCGGACAGCCGGATGATTTTGCTGACGGCCCATAGAAGAGAGAATCAGGGCAAACCCATGGAGCAGATGTTTCGCGCCGTCAAAAGGATTATAGAAGAAAATCCGGACATTAAGGTGATCTATCCCATCCATTTAAATCCTTTGGTACGGGAAACGGCATTTTCCATTTTTAAGGATGAGGAGAGGATTCGCCTTATAGAGCCTTTGGATGTACTGGATTTTCATAATTTTCTTTCCAGAGCCTATCTGGTTCTGACAGACAGCGGCGGGATTCAGGAGGAGGCCCCCAGCCTTGGAAAGCCGGTACTGGTCATGCGGGATACGACAGAACGGCCGGAGGGGATTGCGGCAGGTACTCTTTGGCTGGTGGGGACGGAAGAGGAGAATATCTATTGTTCTATTAAGACACTGCTAAATGATAGAAGTGCTTATGATAAGATGAGCAAGGCCAGTAATCCTTATGGGGATGGATTTGCGAGTGTGAGGATTGCGGATATTTTGCTGGCGTAGCTGAGGATGAAAGGGATGTAAAGTTATTTTTCTCTGTTTTATTTTTCAATTAAAGTTTTTGAAGATTTTCTAAAACATGCAGAAAGTTTCTTCGATATTATTTGCAAAGGGGCGCTTTAGCTGGTGTTGCAAATCAATTTAGGTAATTTTCTAAATAAATTTAGCTGAAATTAGTATTGGTTTACAGTATTTGGGAGATTACTTTTGTTTTCTTATATGCTATAATAAAATGTCATCGTTCTAGATGTGGATTGAAATTAGTTTGATATTGTTAAAAGCTGCCTGATTATCATTAACTTGATAAGGCAGCTTTTATGCGATTACTTCTCTAAAATAATTAACCTATTTATTACTTCAATTTTTTCATAACTATTTCTGTCTAAAATTCATTCCCTATTATTAAAAACTTTTTCTACATTTATTTAGAAGGCTGCTTTTTTTGAATGAAGTCTTATTCGTATTGTGTAGTTTTTAGGATTATTCAGTTATTTTGTGTTTTTATAAAGAAAGAGTTTATAAAGGATATTTCTTTTTTGTTTTTGGTATTACATCAAAAAACAGGAAGATTCTACGTGGAATGAGGAATCTTCAAAAGGATATATAATTAAAAGTGGAATTTTGATGATGTGGATAAAATTAAGGAAATTTAATGCAAAATCTATTGACATTAACCTAAATAAGGAGTATCTTAACTTTAAGAATATATAACTAGAAAAATATTATGATTATGGAGAAGTAAAAAGTTTGAAGAGAATATGCGGAGCAGGTTAGTACATATGTCAATTTCATTAAGTTCTGTTAAGAACGGAAAGGTAACAGAATGAGGTTTTATTTGTTTAGGCACGCATGCATATATAAGGGTATGCTTATTTGTATAGGAGAGGTTTGCAATAAAACGCCAAAAAACAGTGAAATGATGGACAAATAATATTGATTTTGCACAAAATATGTTATTATAAAAGACAAAGGAGGAAATAAAAATATGTATCTGGCACATATTAGTGAAGACAGGACCCGGGAACAGTTCTTATTGGAACATCTAAAAGGCACAGCCCAGCTTGCAGGCGATTTTTCAGCTGAATTTCATTGTAAAGAATGGGGATATGGCTGCGGAATGTTACACGATATCGGTAAATATTCCGAAAAGTTCCAAAAGCGTCTTTATGGGGGCTCCATCACTGACCACGCTACAGCTGGAGCAAAAGAGTTATATGATAGAAAAAACTTTATAGGCGCTTATTGTGTATCCGGCCATCATTCCGGACTTTTAGATGGCGGACAGTCCGCTAATGTGGGAGGAGAGGCCACTTTAAAAGGAAGGATGCAGAAAGCTCTTGAGGATTATCAGGCTTTCCAAACGGAAATTGAAATTCCAAGTTTTCCCCCAATTCCTTTAAGGCAGTTAGGTGAAGGCGGCTTCAGCCTGTCGTTTTTCATTCGGATGCTGTTTTCCTGTCTGGTTGATGCAGACTATTTGGATACAGAAGATTTTATGGCCGGAGGCGCTGTTTGCAGAGGTGGTTTTGATTCCATAGAGACATTATTTGATCGTCTTTTTAATCATGTGAAACCGTGGCTTCAAAATAATGAAACGGATACGGTAAATGGAAGGCGCACAGCGATTCTTAAAGCCTGTCTGGAAATGGGAAAGAGGGAGAAAGGAATCTTTCAGCTGACCGTTCCTACCGGGGGAGGGAAAACCCTTTCATCTCTCGCTTTTGGACTTCGCCATGCCAAAGAGCACCATCTAAGCAGGATTATTTATGTTGTCCCGTACACCGCTATCATTGAACAAAATGCTCAGGTATTTAAAGATATTTTAGGTGAAAAGAATGTTCTGGAAGACCATTGTAACGTCGTCTACGAAAATTCGTCTGAATTAAATATGATACAGTTAGCATCTGAAAACTGGGACTGCCCGGTTGTGGTAACGACCAATGTTCAGTTTTTTGAATCATTATTTGCCAGCAAGACTTCAAAGTGCAGAAAGCTGCATAATATTGCTAACAGCGTAATTATTTTTGATGAAGCGCAAATGCTTCCTGTCAACTACTTAAAACCCTGTATCCAGGCTATCAGTGAACTGGTCTATAATTATGAAAGCACGGTTGTTCTTTGTACGGCAACCCAGCCATCTTTAAAACAGTTTTTCCCGGCCCAGATGAAGATTTCAGAAATATGTCCCGATGTAAAGGGGCAATATGAATTTTTCCGGCGTACAGTTTTGAAAAATTCTGGAGAAATGTCGGAAAATCAGCTAGTCATGAAACTAAAGGAAAACCAACAGGTTCTCTGTATTTTAAACAGCAGGAAAAATGTCCGGCAGATATATGATGCTTTAAAAGAAGAAAAAGGAGTTTACCACCTTTCCACTTTTATGTACCCTAAACACAGGAAAAGGATCTTGTGTATCATCAGGGAGCGCCTGAAATCAGGACAGCCATGCAGGCTGATTGCTACCAGCCTGGTTGAAGCAGGGGTGGATTTTGACTTCCCTACCGTGTACCGGGGATTGGCGGGAGTTGATTCCATGATCCAGGCAGCAGGAAGATGCAACAGGGAAGGGAAGCGTCTGCGGAATGACTGCGAGACAGTGATTTTTACTTTAGAAAAAGATGAGAGAGCTTACATACCCCAATCCCTGGAGCTTCCAATAAAGGTAGCAGAACAAATATCTGAAAAGTGGAAAGACATTTCTTCGCTGGAAGCTATAGAAGAATATTTTAAGCGGCTGTATAACTTTAGGGGAGAAAGTCTGGATGTCAAAGACATTATCGCACAGATGGAGGCAGGCAGAAAATCACAGCTTTATCCATTTGCAGAAGTAAGTAAACAATTTAAGCTCATTGAAAATGATACCAGAACCATTTTGATTGATAAGGAACCGGAAGCGAAAACCATTGTGGAGAGAATCCGGAGGGGCGAACATTCCCGTCAGTTGATGAGGGAGGCGAGCCAGTACTGCGTCAATATATACGATAATGATTTTGAAAAATTAAATGGGGCTGGAAGATTGGAGGCCATTGATATGGATCTTTACCTTTTGCGCAATCCGGAGCAGTATACGGAAGAAAAGGGATTGGAAATACAGGTGGAGAGAGGAGAGGCCGTAATATTTTAGCGTAAATGAAATTAGAGGATACAAGAGAGGAGGAAATCCATGAGCCATGGAGTAAAAGTCCGGGTCTGGGGTGATTTGGCCCTGTTTTCCAGGCCGGAAATGAAAGTAGAACGGTGCAGCTACGATGTGATGACACCATCAGCTGCCAGAGGAATTTTGGAAGCCATATACTGGCATCCGGGTCTGCGTTGGGTGATTGACCAGATTCATATCAGGAAACCCATCCGTTTTACCAGCATCCGGAGAAATGAAGTGAAAAGCAAGGTCTTGGCAAGCAATGTGCTTACTGCCATAAATGGCGGAGGCAACCCGCTGTATATCAGCACGAAAGAGGACATCGTCCAGAGAGCAGCTATTTTATTACAGGATGTGGATTATGTCATTGAGGCCCATTTTGAGATGACAGAGCAGGCCAATGGCAGCGATAATCCGGGAAAGTTTAAGGATATCATCATGCGCCGCTTGCGGAAAGGGGAATGTTACCATATGCCCTATTTTGGGTGCAGGGAGTTCCCGGCTAATTTTGAACTGTTTGAGGAAAACCAGATTGATACGGCATATGCGGGTGAAGAAAAGGATCTGGGCTATATGCTGTATGATTTTGACTATTCCAATCCTGAAGATATTCAGCCAATCTTTTTCCGGGCGGTCTTAAGGGGTGGAGTACTGGACGTCAGGGACTGTGAGGTGGTCCGATGATATTACAGTCGCTGGTACAATATTATGAAACGCTGGAGCGAAAGGACAAAATTACAAGGCCCGGATGGTGTAAAGCCAAGGTATCATTTGCCCTTGAATTGTCCTACGACGGAGATCTGATCCAGATTATTCCTTTAAAAATTGGAAAGGAAAAAGGGAAAAAGACAGTTTTAGAACCCCAGCCCCTTAAAGTTCCCCAGATGGTCACCAGATCCTCTGGTGCAGCAGCTAATTTTCTATGTGATAATTCCAGTTATTTTCTGGGGATTGACAACAAGGGAAAACCGGAACGCTCAAAAGAATGCTTTCAGTGCGCAAAAGAAAAGCATTTGAAGGTTTTAAAAAAAACCAACTCTGCAGCAGGAAAAGCTGTGATGCGGTATTTTGAAAAATGGAATCCTGATACAGCGAGAGAAAATCCTATGGTGGCCGAGGTTTTGGAGGAAGTAGTGGCCGGGGCGAATTTGGTTTTTTGGATGGATAATGATTATGTGCAGGAAGATAATGAGGTGAAATCAGCATGGGAAGAATACTACGCAGACTCTTCAGAAGGACCGGAGGGAATTTGCCTGGTGACCGGTCAGAAAACCAGGATTTCCAGGATTCATGGAACGATCAAAGGTGTTTCAGGAGCACAATCCAGCGGGGCTGCATTGGTATCTTTCAACGCGCCGGCATTTGAGTCTTATGGGAAAGAACAGAGCTTTAATGCACCGGTGGGAAATTATGCGGTCTATGCATATACTACGGCCTTAAATCATTTGCTGGCGGATAAAAAGCATGTGACAACTATAGGAGATACAACGGTAGTCTACTGGTCAGAGGATGGGGAGGAAGCCTGTCAGGATGTATTCTTGAATGCATCAGTGCAGATTAATGATAATTATGAGACCGTGGACGGCGTATTTAAAAGTCTGGGAACCGGAAAAGCGGTTAATGTTCCTGGAATAGAGGACAGTATTTTGCTGGATCAGCGTTTTTATATCCTGGGATTAGCTCCAAACGCGGCCAGAATAGCAGTTCGGTTTTTTTATCAGGATAGCTTTGGAAATATATTGGAGAATTTAAAGCGGCATTACGACAGGATGGAGATTGCAAAACCGGCGTGGGATGGGGTTCAATACCTCGGTGTATGGCGGATGCTTATGGAAACGGTGAATAAGAAGTCCAGGGATAAAAATCCTGTTTCCAATATGGCTGGGGCTGTTTACCGGGCGGTTATTTCGGGAGACCGATACCCTGATTCCTTGTATCAGGCGGTGATGGGCAGAATCCGTGCGGAACAGGATGACAGCAGTCATGGAATTTATAAAATTACAAGAGGCAGAGCAGCGATCATCAAAGCTTTTCTGCTGAGAAATGGAACTTGCAATAAGGAGGAAATAACTGTGGGACTTAATGAGAAATGCAAAAATGTCGCTTATACATTAGGAAGGGCGTTTGCAGTACTGGAAGCGATCCAGGAAGAAGCGAATCCAGGGATCAATGCGACAATTAAGGACAAATACTTTAACTCGGCCTGTGCAACGCCTGCTTCTGTTTTCCCTATGCTTTTTAAATTAAAAAACAGTCATGTAAAGAAAATGAGAGATAAGGGAAAAGAAATCTACTATGAGAAGATTTTAGGAGATTTACAGGACAGGATACCGGTTTCTGACGAGGAGGCTCCCGCCTATCCAAAGAGGCTGTCATTAGAAGATCAGGGAATGTTCATTTTAGGTTATTACCATCAAACGCGAAAGCGATATGAAAAGAAAACAAAGGAGGAGGCTTAATATGAGAGAGGTAATTAAAAACAGATATGAGTTTGTGGTGTTGTTTGATGTGGAAAATGGAAATCCCAATGGAGATCCGGATGCAGGAAACCTGCCGAGAATTGACCCGGAAAGCGGATATGGAATTGTTACGGATGTATGCTTAAAACGAAAAATCCGTAATTACGTAGAAACGGTCAAAGAGGAGGAAACAGGTTATAAAATATATATCAGAGAAGATGTGCCCTTAAACCGCAGCGATATGACTGCATATGAAGATTTGAAAACTAATGAAAAGGATATTAAGGAGTTAAAGAAAAAAGATCCGGAAGTAGACCAGAAAATTCGTGATTTCATGTGCAGAAACTTTTTTGATATACGGACCTTTGGGGCTGTTATGACGACTTTTGTGAAAGCAGCATTAAACTGCGGACAGGTTCGGGGACCGGTTCAGCTGGGATTTGCCAGGAGTGTGGATCCGATTATCAGCCAGGAAGTAACGATCACCCGTGTGGCCATCACCACGGAGAAGGATGCGGAAAATAAAAGTACAGAGATGGGAAGAAAAAGCATTGTCCCTTATGGCCTTTACCGTGTAGAAGGCTATATATCCGCAAATTTGGCACGAAAAGTGACGGGATTTTCAGAGGATGACTTAGAATTGCTATGGGAAGCGATCATCAATATGTTTGAGATTGATCACTCGGCAGCCAGAGGCAAGATGGCAGTCCGGGAATTGATTGTATTTAAACACAGCAAGGAACTGGGAGACTGTCCTGCCTATAAGCTGTTTGATGCTGTTGAGGTAAAGAAAAATGAAGATGTGATTTATCCAAGACAGTATAAAGATTATTCTGTAACGATTCATGAAGACCAGATTCCGGATTCTGTAGAGATTTCAAGAAAAATATGATGGAATACAAGGAAGAAGATTACCTGATGCTTTCGGGGATTCAACATTTTGCATTTTGCAGGAGACAGTGGGCTCTAATACATATTGAGCAGCAGTGGATGGAAAATGAACATACGGTAGCAGGAGAACTGCTTCATAAAAACGCTCATGATCCGTACTTTTATGAGAAACGCAATGAAGTTATTATCAGTAGGGCAATGCCCATATTTTCAAGAACCATGGGAATCAGCGGCGAATGTGATATCGTAGAGTTTAAAAAGGCTGTGGATGGAATTTCTCTTCATGGACACAGAGGCCTTTATCAGGCTTATCCTGTTGAGTATAAGAAAGGAAGTCCGAAAGATACACAGATCGATATTTTGCAGCTGACAGCACAGGCCATGTGCCTTGAGGAAATGCTTTCTGCGGAAATAAAGGAAGGTGCTGTTTTTTATGGGGAAATCCGGCGCAGGGAAAACATTGTATTCACTGATGAATTGAAAGCAAAAGTGAGAGAGGCTTTTGAAGAGATGCATCAGCTTTACGACAAGAGATACACGCCGAAAGTGAAATGGTCGAAAGGATGTAATGCCTGTTCCCTGAAAGAGTCCTGTATGCCGAAGCTTGGGAAAGCCATTTCTGTGAAAGACTATATCCATAAGGTCATAGCGGAGGATTGCTCATGAAGAAATTGCTGAATACATTATACGTAACGTCACAGGATAGCTATCTTTCGCTGGATGGGGAAAATGTTGTGGTACTTGACCAAGAGCAGGAGATAGGGAGGCTGCCGCTTCATAATCTGGAGGCGATTGTTTCCTTTGGCTACCGGGGAGCCAGCCCTGCTCTTATGGGCGGATGCGCCAACAGGAATATTTCTCTGTGCTTTCTTACTCCACAGGGGAAGTTTTTAGCAAGGGTGACAGGAGGCGTCAGAGGTAATGTTGTTTTAAGAAAGAGACAATATGAGGTGTCCAATGATTTAGATATCGCCATGGGAGTGGCGAGAAACTGTATTCTCGGAAAGGTTTATAATTCCAGGTGGATATTGGAGCGGGCGACCAGAGACCATAGCGTTTCTGTGGATGTGGAGAGAATAAAAAAGGCTTCCGCCTTTCTTCAGAATTCATTGAAAAATATAGAAGAATGCACGGACATGGCACAACTTAGAGGATATGAGGGAGAGGCTGCCAGTGTTTATTTCAGTGTATTTGACCAATTGGTTCTTCAACAGAAAAAGGAGTTTGTGTTTTCAGGCAGAAATAAAAGGCCTCCCATGGACAATATAAACGCAATGCTGTCTTTTGTTTATACGCTTCTGACCAATATGGTTGCTTCTGCACTGGAGACAGTAGGGTTGGATCCCTATGTGGGATTCATGCATACGGACCGGCCGGGAAGGGTCTCTTTGGCATTGGATTTGATTGAGGAATTAAGACCGGTTCTGGCAGACAGATTTGTTTTGACTTTAATTAACAGGAAAATGGTTACCGGGAAAGATTTTACCAAAAAAGAAGACGGTGCTGTTTTAATGAGTGATAAGGCCAGAAAGAATCTGTTGGTGGAATGGCAGAATAAGAAGAAAGAGGTCATTACTCATCCGTATTTGGGAGAAAAGGTAGAGTGGGGGATGATTCCCTTTGTACAAGCCATGCTGCTGGCCAGGTATTTACGGGGAGATATTGACGAGTATCCGCCGTTTTTCTGGAAATAGGAGGTCTTTATGTTGGTACTCATTACTTATGATGTAAATACGGAGACTGCTGCCGGGAAGACCAGATTGAGAAAGGTAGCGAAGCAATGTGTAAACTATGGAACCAGGGTTCAGAATTCTGTGTTTGAATGTATACTGGACCCTGGTCAATGCCTGCTGCTAAAGTCTATTTTAACGGATATAATTGATGAAAGTGTGGACAGCCTTAGATTTTATTATCTTGGGAATCAGCAGAAAGCAAAGATTGAACAGGTTGGGGTCAGCAAGGGGATTAATGTTGAAGCACCATTAATCTTTTAGTGCGAATTGTAAGTGAACATGAAATTCCTGGGAGATTCGCACCTGGAAATTAGGGATTTCTGTTTGAGTTTATGGGAGTTGGTTTTCAGATTAATTGAAATTTTAATGGATGGTAAAGAAATTTGGTATTTGTTCACAGTATAGAAAGCTGTTTGTTGTGCAAAATTGCTGTCACCACCTTTACGGTGGTGTGGATTGAAATTATAAAGATTATCCGGATTTCTTAATAATCCCGGGTCACCACCTTTGCAGGTGTAGATTAAATCCGTTGACCTTACCGTATATAATGAGATTTCTGTCATCATTACCTTAGGAACCACATGCCTCCCCCCATCACACAACCTAATTTTACTTCAGCAAATACATCAGAACAGTCCTTGGAAAAATGTTACTTTAGTTCAAAAATCCTGACATTATTACTGGTTTTTCGGTATTTTCTCCCAAATATTTTTGTTAATATAAAACTAATAAAAAGAATGGAGGGATTTACTATGAAAAAAAGAACGTTACTTTTGTTAGGCTGTGCGGCAGCTCTTAGTCTGACTGCATGCGGCGCCAAGAAAGAGGCGGCCGCCACAACAGCTGCTGCGGCTGAGACCAAGCAGGAAACTCAGGCAGCAGAGACTGCGGCTTCATCTGAGCAGGAGAAAACCGGAGGAGATGAGGATTTATCCGCCCTCATTGAGGCGGCAAAAGCGGAAGGGGAGCTGACTGTATATGGCTCCTGTGAGGAGGAGTATTTATCTGCAGTATGCCAGAATTTTGAGAAGATATATGGCATCAAGACCAAATACCAGAGACTTTCCACCTCCGAGGTTTATACCAAGATTTCAGAAGAAGGGGGCAAACCATCGGCAGATGTCTGGTTTGGAGGCACAACTGATCCTTACAATGAAGCAGTGGCGGCAGGACTTCTGATGCCCTATAAAGCGGTTAATGCGAAAAACCTCATTGGCGACCAGTATAAGGATTCTACGGATTGCTGGTACGGCATTTATAAAGGGATCCTTGGATTCATGGTAAATACAGAGGAGTTAAAGAGACTTGGTCTGGAAGCTCCGAAGACCTGGGATGATTTAACAAAGGAAGAATATAAAGGACTCATTATGCTTTCAAATCCCAATACGGCAGGTACCGCAAAGCTGGTCATCAACACCATGATCCAGATGAAAGGACATGATGAGGCAATGGAGTATTTTAAGAAGCTGGATAAGAACATTGCACAGTATACAAAATCAGGTTCCGGACCATCTAAAATGGTTGGACCTGGAGAGTGTGTCATCGGTATCGGCTTCCTTCATGACGGCATTTACCAGATTCTTCAGGGCTATGATAACATTCAGCTGATCGTTCCTGAAGATGGAACCTCTTTCGAGGTGGGTGCCACCGCAATATTTAACGGCTGTACTCATACCAACGCTGCGAAGTTATGGATTGAATATGCCTTATCTCCGGAATGTGTGGATATTGCAAAAGATAACGGTTCCTATCAGTTCCTGGTGTTAAAGAATGCTACACAGCCGGAGGAGGCAACCCGGTTTGGACTGGATATGAACAATACCATTGATTATGATTTTGAGGATGCAAAGGAAAACAGTGCAAAATATGTGGAAGATTTCTTTGAAGCCCTGGGAAGTTCTTCCGATAAGGCCGATTCCAACCGCTTCCTGACAGAGTAAAAAGTAGAGGCTGTAGCAAAAAAGAATAAATGATATCTGCTTTTCTTTTTGTAACAGCCCTGCGATAATGCTGCGTAATGCAAAGGAGAAAAATTACGCAGCATTTTTCAGTTACGGAACAGAAAGCTATGGCTTCTGTTCAGAATGATGGAAGGAGGGGTTTTTATGGCCGGTTCACAAAGCGCCCGCTTGGAGCGCAAAAAGTTTTTTTCAGATCCGATTTTAATCAGCATGATAACGGTTCTGCTGATTTTTCTTGCTTTGTTTATCCTGTACCCTCTGCTGATGCTTCTGGTAGACAGTTTTTATGCGGAGGGAACCGTCACTTTTTCCGTGTTTCAAAGAGTGCTGAACATGGAAAGGTTCCGAGGTGCCTTTCGAAACACACTTGTTCTGGGATTTATTACAGGTATTGCGTCCACAGCCATTGGACTGCTTTTTGCTTATGTTGAGGTGTATGTAAAGCTGCGCACCAAGGTGCTGGAGAAGCTTTTCGGGCTTGTTTCCATGCTTCCCGTGGTGTCTCCGCCTTTTGTTCTCTCTTTGTCCATGATCATGCTTTTTGGGCGGAGCGGTTTAATCAGCCGGTCTCTGCTGCATATATATGATTCCAATGTCTATGGGCTCCGGGGGATTGCAATTGTTCAGACCCTTACCTTTTTCCCGGTGTGCTACCTGATGCTAAAGGGACTCCTGAAAAATATTGATCCATCTCTGGAGGAGGCTACCAGAGATATGGGGGCCACCCGGTGGAAGGTCTTTACCAGCGTCACTTTTCCCCTTTTGCTTCCGGGACTTGGCAATGCATTTCTGGTGACTTTTATTGAATCCGTGGCAGATTTTGCAAATCCCATGCTGATCGGCGGTTCTTATGATACCCTGGCAACCACCATATATTTACAGGTGACGGGCGCATATGACTCCACCGGCGCTGCGGCAATGTCTGTGGTCCTGCTGCTCTTAACCGTGGTATTGTTCCTGATTCAGAAATATTATCTGGAAAAGAAGACGGCGGCTACCCTGACGGGGAAAGCTTCCCGCATGAGGATGCTGATCGAGGATAAGAGTGTAACCGTTCCCCTTACTGTTTTCTGCGCCCTGATCGCTGCTTTTGTGCTTCTCATGTACATAATGGTTCCTTTTGGAGCTTTGTTTACCCTGTGGGGACGGGACTACAGCTTAAGCCTTAAGTGGTTCCAATATATGTTTAAGACCAGCGGCTTAAAAGCATTTACTGATTCCTTTGTACTGTCGCTGATTGCCGCGCCTCTGACTGCCTTTCTTTCCATGGTTATCTCTTATCTGGTGGTTAAGAAACGGTTTAAGGCCAAAGGCTTTATTGAGTTCGTTTCTATGCTGGCTATGGCTGTACCGGGAACGGTCCTCGGCATCGGATATATCCGCGGATATGCCAACGGACTGTTTCGGAGCGGCTTCATGAGCGGATTATATGGAACAGGACTGATTCTTATTATCGTATTCATAGTGCGAAGCCTGCCGACCGGCACCAGAAGCGGTATATCTGCCCTGCGCCAGATTGACAAGTCCATTGAGGAATCCGCCTATGACATGGGGGCCAATTCGGCCAGAGTATTTACGACGGTGACGCTTCCCCTGATTAAGGATTCATTTTTCAGCGGCCTGGTAACGGCTTTTGTACGGAGCATTACCGCCATATCCGCAATCATTCTTCTGGTAACACCGGACTTTTTGCTGATTACCTGCCAGATCAATGAGCAGGCGGAGAAAGGTAACTACGGCGTGGCTTGTGCTTATGCCACCGTATTGATTCTTATTACATATGGCGCTGTTCTTATTATGAATACTATGATAAAGTTTTTCGGTGTCAGCCGAAAAATCAAAGAAGTCCGCGATCCGGGTTAAGGAGGAAACGCCCTACGGGTATACCTTTACGCCCGGTAAAGCGGGGCGAGCATTGCCCAGTAAACATGGGCAAGAAAGAGGAAAACATGGAAAAACAGAAAAAAGGTGTTCGCCTGGAACACATTTCAAAAATATATACGGATCCCAAAACCGGCAAGGAATTTTACGCGGTAAAGGATACGACCCTGGATATTGAACCGGGGACATTTGTCACTCTTCTGGGGCCTTCCGGCTGTGGGAAAACAACCACCCTGCGCATGATTGCAGGCTTTGAAAGCCCGGATGAAGGAGAGATTTACCTGGGAGGAGAGGCCATAAACAGCTTAACGCCCAATAAAAGGGATACAGCCATGGTATTTCAGAGCTACGCCCTTTTGCCCCATTATAATGTTTTTGATAACGTGGCCTATGGGCTTAAAATCAGAAAGCTTCCGAAAGACGAGATCAGGGAGCGGGTCATGAACATATTGAAGCTGGTGGAGATGGAGGGAATGGAATCCCGTATGACAAACCAGCTTTCCGGCGGCCAGCAGCAGCGAGTGGCCCTGGCAAGGGCTTTAGTCCTGGAACCCGGGGTTCTTCTCTTTGACGAGCCATTGAGCAATCTGGATGCCAAGCTGCGGGTGACCATGAGGACCGAAATCCGAAAGATTCAGCAGAAGGTGGGAATTACGGCTATTTATGTGACCCATGATCAGTCTGAAGCCATGAGCATATCCGATAAAATCATTATCATGAGCAACGGCAGAGTGGAACAGATTGGAAGTCCCAGGGAGATATATTATCACCCGGCCTCCAGATTTGTGGCAGATTTCATCGGAGAGGCCAACTTTTTAAAGGCCAGAGTTCTGACTGTCAGCGGGGAAAAGGCCATGATCCAGGTGGCAGGGAAAGAATTTGAGGTCAACAATTTTGCAGGGGCAAATCCCAAGGATGAAGCAACCCTGGTAATCCGGCCTGAGGGGGCGTTGCTGGCGGAACAGGGATTGCTGGAAGGTCTTGTTACACTATCCACCTTTATGGGCTCTTACCAGTATTATCAGGTCATGGTAGGAGATAAGGAGATTCAGATCACCGACTATAATCCGGTCAACCGTAGGATTTATGAGGTGGGAGAGAGGGCCTTTCTTGATTTCGATCCCAGAGGGGTTTACATTCTGTAATGGCATTGATAAAATGGTAATATCATTTACGGGACGGGGCTCAGGGGAAGAATGAAACGATTGATTGGATGTGCCGGAATTATTCTGTGTGCTGCCTTTTTTACCGGTTGTTCCGGCAATGACCGGGCAGTGACCGCAGAGACTGAGGGAAAGAAACTGGTGGTTTACTGTCCTCATCCTCTGGAATTTATTAATCCTATTGTTTCTGAATTTGAGGAACAGACGGGAATAAGGACAGAGGTATGCACTGGGAGCACCGGAGAATTGTTAAAGATGGCGGAAGACGGAGACGAACCCCGGTGCGATATTTTCTGGGGAGGCTCCCTGTCTACGACCATGCCAAAAAGCTATTTATTCGAGCCCTATATCAGTAAAAATGAATCCATGATCCAGGAAGAGTTTAAAAACACGGAAGGAAATGTAACCCGTTTTACGGATGTTCCCAGCATTCTCATGGTCAATACCAACCTGGCAGGAGATATTTCCATAGAAGGCTATGAGGATCTGCTGAAGCCGGAGCTTGCTGGAAAGATCGCCATGTGTGATCCTGCCATTTCTTCCTCCGCCTATGAACATTTGATCAATATGCTTTATGCCATGGGAGACGGGGAACCGGAGAAAGGGTGGGGCTATGTGGAACAATTCTGCAGCAGCCTTAAGGGAACCCTGTTGAAAAGCTCCTCCGAAGTGTATCAGGGAGTGGCAGAGGGACGTTTTACCGTGGGACTGACCTTTGAGGAAGGGGCGGCCCATTACATGGCAGATGGGTATCCGGTAAAAGTGGTATACATGAAAGAAGGAGTAATATCAAAGCCGGATGTGGTCTGCATTGCAAAGGGGACGGAACACCAGCCGGAAGCCAGGCAGTTTGTGGATTTTGTCACAGGAAAGGATGCTCAGACCGTTATATCGGAAAGCCTTGGAAGACGTTCCGTGAGAACGGATGTGAATGAACCGGAATACCTGCTGGATAAGCAGGAGATTCACATAATCCATGATGAAGAAGCTGTGGTGAAAGAAAATAAAGAGGAATGGCTGTCCCGTTTTTCCGAGATTTTTCAAAGCACCCAGGATTAAAAGAGGAATGAAGCATGAAAAAAGAACGGTATTTCAAGGATGAACTGCGCCGTCTGTTTATCGGATATGCGATCATTCCGGCTGCAGGCCTTACCCTGGTCTGTACCCTGGTGTTTCTGGCTGTTCTGCTTTACGGGAAGAAAAGCGGGAATGAATCCCACAATACTTATGTAGCGAAAGAATTGGAGCGTGTCCTGACCGGGTATGAGCAGGAGATGGGGAAGCTTTCGGCAGACAGCCGTATTTTTGACGGCAGCTTAAATGCTCTGGGACAGATGGCGGTGTTTGAAGAATTTTACCGGGTGTCCAACCAGCTGGGATACAAGGCGGATTTATTTGTTCTGGATGGAGAAAGACAGGTGCGTTTTTCCACGGAAAGAGAAATACCGGATTATTTATCAGGGAATCCGCTCATTCACTGGGGCATATTCGGGGCAATGGATGAAGACCCGGGGAAAATGAAAGTACACCTGATGGAAGCCTGGAAAGGGCCGGACCGGAATATTGTCATGGGAACTGCGGTGATGAAAGGAAAAGAAAAAGCAGGATATCTGGTCTTCACGATCAACAGCAGCCAGTTTCATGGGTTGATGGACCGGTCGGAAAGCCAGACCATCATTGCGGACCGGTACGGCTGGGGCTATTTAAGCAACAATTACAGCCTGCTTGACAGCAGCAACCGGGTGCTGAAGGTCCTTGAAACAGCGGGACAATATCTGACTTATGAGAATGAAATGTTTCTCTTATCAACTCACCCGGCATATCATCAGATGTTTTTTGTATACTCCGCAACGGATATCCGGAATATTGTCGTATCTCTGGGGCTCAGCGGAGCCCTTATCATATCCGCGCTGGTGCTCATGACAGCCTGGGTGCTTGTCAGCACCAAAAAGGTGACGGAGCGGAAGACCGGGGATTTCTACCGCATACTGGAAGTGATGGAGATGACAAGAAACGGCAATCTGGACACTCCCATTCAGATAGAAAGTGAAAATGAATTCAGGATCATTGCCGATGCCTATAATGATACCATTGACAGTTTGAAACGGCAGATGGAGAATAACCGAAAGATGACGGAGCTGGTGGCTGCGGCCCAGAATAAGCAGCTGGAATCCCAGTTTAATCCCCACTTTCTCTTTAACACCCTGGAAAATATCCGGTATATGTGTAAAATCCAGCCTGACATTGCATCTAAAATGGTATTCAGCCTGTCAAATCTCCTGCGGTACAGCTTAAATGGCAGCAAGGTGGAAGTTACCCTGGAGGAAGACTTGGAACATCTGGAAAATTATCTGACCATTCTGCAATACCGGTTCAACCGCCGCTTTTCCTGTGTTGTCGATGTGGAGGCGGAGGCCTTATGCTGCCGCATTCCCAAGCTGGTTTTACAGCCCATGATAGAAAATTCCGTAAAATACGGCTTTGGAAACCAGGAGAATTTAAAGGTGGAGATCAAGGCTTATATTCATGAAGACCGGCTGATCATGATCTGCCGGGATGACGGAATCGGGATGACTCCGGGAATTCTGGGCGAGCTTACGGCTCTTCTGGAACAGGAGGAGAATAACAGCAGGCATTCCGGACTTTACAACATCCACAGGCGGTGCAGGATTCTCTATGGGCGGCCCTATGGCGTGGAAATACGCAGTTCAGAAGGGCTTGGCACCACACTGGTGGTAACTCTTCCGGTAAAGAGGGAGGAAATATAATGCTGCGGGTGTTGATAGCAGAAGATGAAGACATTATCCGAAAAGGATTGATTTATACAACAGACTGGGTCAGCATGGACTGCGTGGTGGTGGCTGAGGCGGTTAACGGACAGGACGGCCTTTTGAAAATACAGGAATATAAGCCTGACGTTGTGATTGCAGATATCTGCATGCCCTTTATGGATGGCATTGAAATGATTAAAGAGGCCTCAAAGACGGTGAAATTTAAAAGCATTCTGCTGACCAGCTATGCGGATTTTGAATATGCGAGAAGAGCCATTGCGGCACGGGTCAGCGAATACCTTTTAAAGCCGGTAGATGAGGAAAAGCTGGCGGCTCTTATGAAACGGCTGGGAGAGGAAATTGCAAGCAGCCAGCAGCTGGAATATGCTGTGGAGCGGGCGGAGGCCACAGGCGGGATTATGAACCTGGAATACTACATGAATCTGGATTTTTCAGAAAACAGGTATGTTTCCCAGGCCCTGGAGAAGATACGGGCCGGATATGCGGATAAATTAAGCGTGGAGTCCATATCGGAAGAACTGGGAGTCAGCGCCAGCTACTTAAGCCGCAAATTTAAAGAGGTGACAGGGCAGACCTTTTTGGATTTCTTAAATAAATACCGGGTTTCCCAGGCAATCATGCTGCTGAACACGGGGCAATACCGGATCGGTGAGGCCGCGGATGCCACGGGCTTTACGGATTACAAGCATTTTTGCGCCGTATTTAAAAAATATACATTAAAGTCGCCGTCGAAGTTTATGAAAGGAACGGAATAAGGAGAGGGAGTAGCAAATGAATCAGGTTTGGCAAATGCTGGTCGGTTTCGGGGAAAGGTATGACCTTGCCTATCAGACCAGCCTGTTTTTTCGGATCATTGTAGCCGGTGTTTTGGGGTATTTGATCGGGTATGAGAGGAAGAACCGCTATAAAGGAGCGGGTATGAGGACCCATGCCATCGTAGCCATGGGGGCGGCACTGATGATGGTGGTTTCCAAGTATGGATTCCGGGATATTCCCGATTATGACGCGTCCAGGATTGCATCCCAGATTGTATCGGGAATCGGATTTCTGGGAGCAGGAGTTATATTTGTAAAGAACAATTCAGTCAGCGGCCTGACTACGGCCGCCGGCATATGGGCGACAGCAGGGGTCGGCATGGCAATCGGCGCAGGTGAGTATTACCTGGGCTGTGGTTCCGGACTTCTTCTGATATTTACCCAGATCATCCTTCATGACATCCCCTTTCTTTCGAAAGAGCCTTATAGGAACATTTTAAAAATCACAACGGACCAGTATGACAGTGTGATAACGGAGCTGTTCCAAAATCTCAATGAGGAAAAAATAAAGGTATTGAATATTAAAATCGGGAAATCAAAGGATTCCACAAAGGTGGAACTGGATCTTCTTTATCCGGCCGGATATGGAAAAAACGACTTAATCATCAAGTGGTCAAATGACAAGAGAATTGAGAATATCAACGGTTAATTGAACCGCTTATGCCGGAAAGAAAGCTTCTTCCTGCTATATTTACTATATATTATGCAGCGAATAAAAGGCTGTATGGCAATTTATAGTAAATTGCGTAATTGTGGGTATACTACAAAATGTATATAAAAAACCACATGACTGCAATTGTGCTGAAATTAGTAAGGTAGGAGAAAATTTTTGAAAGCGGATATGGATAAAAAGAGACAGTTATCGCAGAATATTCAAAAAATGGGAGAGCGGGAGAACAGAATACAGGAAAGCGGGCTGGAAAGGCTTTTGGAAACCAATGGTACTCATCATATGGAAGATGAGGAACTGACTCAATTGCTGGGCGGAAGAAATATTTGCGTCATGGAAGAAGTATCACCGGCGGCAGTTGAAGATTTTGAGGTCCTATCCGGTCCGGAAATCACAGATGATATTTCGAGCTTTATCGAAGACAGCGTAAAGATATATTTACGGCAGATCGGGAGAATCCGGCTGCTGACAGAAGAAGAGGAGCTTGCAATCGCAAAAAGGATTGAGCGGGGAGAGGATGCGGCCAAAAAAGAGCTGGCCAATGCAAACCTGAGGCTGGTGGTCAGTGTGGCAAAGCGTTATGTACGGGGCAGCAGCATGAGCTTTCTGGATCTGATTCAGGAAGGCAACATGGGATTGATGAAAGCGGTTGACAAATTTGATTACCACAAGGGCTATAAGTTCAGCACCTATGCCATGTGGTGGATCAGGCAGTCCATCACCCGGGCCATTGCGGACCAGGCCCGGGTCATCCGGATACCGGTGCATATGAGGGAACGGATGAATAAGGTGGCAGGAGCTTCAAGAAAATTCCGTGAGGACCATGGGCGGGAAGGCACCATAAAGGAGCTGTCTGATATGCTGGGCATGGCGGAGGCCAATCTGGAAGAGATCATGAGGCTGTACAGCGACACCATTTCTCTGGATGCCCCGGTAGGAGAGGAAGAAGACAATATGCTCATGGACTTCGTTTCCGATGATTCCACCACGGAGCAATTCGTATCTGTGGAACAGGTAATGCTTCGGGAGGAGATCAATCATATTTTGTCGGAGCTGACGGAGCGGGAACAGAAGATTATCCGCCTGCGGTTTGGCTTTATTGACGGACGGGTCTGGACTCTGGAGGAAGTGGGAAAGGAATTTCATGTGACCAGGGAACGAATCCGCCAGATCGAGGCCAGGGCTTTAAGGCAGCTGAGGACGAAACGGGGAATCGGGCTGCTGAAATCATATCTGGAAAGCTGAATATTTGGAAAGCCAGTCAGGGCGTGAATCCGGAAACGGATTTGCGCTCCTTTTTTAGGCGACAGGCTGTATTAAATTAAAACAGGTACCTGTAAAAAATATCTTGACATTTATAACAGGTACCTGTATAATGATGCTAAAGGTACCTGTTATAAAATATAATTAAGGAGGATTTATTCAATGGAAGATAATTCTAACGAACTTTATGAAAAGCTGTCAAGGCTCCAATGGCTTATGCAGCGTCACCATTTGCATAATCATGCCCAATATGGCCCAATGGCTGATCCGACCCGGGGACAGGGAAGGGTTCTTGCCATGTTAAGGCTGCAGGAGGAAATCACCACAAAGGATCTTTCCTATCTGCTGGGCATCCGGCAGCAGTCTCTTAATGAACTGCTCAATAAGCTGGAAAATAACGGCTATGTAACCCGCGTCCCGTCAGAAGCGGATAAACGGGTCATGCTGGTCCGGCTTACGGAAAAAGGAAGAAGTGAGGATAAAAGAGAGGAGCCGGATTTTGACGGTATTTTAAACTGTCTGAACGAAGAAGAGCAGGCGGCTTTCAGTGAATATCTGGACCGGATAATAGGGGCTCTTGAGGCTCAGCTTGGGGTTGAAGAGGACGATGACCAGCGGATAGAATGGCTGCGGGCCGCCCGTTCCCGCATGGGAAATGAGCAGTTTGAACGGCTCATGTCCATGAGAGGCGGATTTTTCGGTTCCGGATTCCACGATATGCGGTCGGGAAGACCGGCTTCCCATTCACCGGAGCGCAATAACCATAATCCCCATGACAGATGGCCGGATGGTTTTCACTCTGGCAGGGGAAGGGATTAAGGCCGCCTTGCAGGGAAGCGCCCGGTATGCTACATTTAAACGGGATGAGGCGGAAGTCTGAAATGTTATATTTATAGAAAATTTTTAGTATATAAAATGCCGTCAAGGCCTCTCCCGGGCTCAAGCGGCATTTTTTTTCATTCAGGGTAAAAGAAAGATAAAGGAGGCTTATCAGCCATGAACAAAAAGGTCTATGAATTTGAGGCAGAAATCAAGAAAGTGCCGGATATTGACGGTGCGTATATAGAAATTCCCTTTGATGTCAAGGCGGAGTTTGGAAAGGGAAGAGTGCCTGTCAAAGCTACCTTTGACGGGGAACAATACGAAGGCAGTCTTGTCAGGATGAAAACGCCATGTCACATCATCGGGATCAGAAAGGAAATAAGGGCGAAGATCGGAAAGCAGCCTGGAGATACGGTCAGGGTGACAATTCAGGAAAGAGTACGAAATATAAACCTCTAAATGCCTGGAAAGCAATTTAAATGTACAAAATATAACAAATTAAAAAAGGACCGGTAAAAGAGGTTTGGAACCGTATTTTACTGGTCCTTTTTGGTAGCCATGGAAATCTCCTGTATGGTTATGACGGCGGCTTGGTTAAATAATTTAGAATGGAGTTGATTGCCAATATGAGAAGGCCGGTGTATAATACCTGTAGTTGTCCTCCGGCGGGTTCAGAAAATCCGGTAAATGCCTGCTTGAACAGGGACGAGCCTGCTGCCATGGAATCCATGAGCTTAGGTTTGATATGAAAATAGATTTGTTTACGATAGCTACCGCATGCAGCGTCCGGAGGTATGAGAATGGGAATTGGGGATTTGAATTCAGAGGTAGAGAAAGAAAATTTAAATGATACCTATATCAATGCAATACAGTGGGAATATGCACAAATTGATGAAAGCTGGCTTCAGCTGCACTATAAAATCACCGTTGGCTTATTCGTCTTTTCTTTCTTCGTCGAGTTCGCCATGGGAATGCTTTTGATCAATTCCACCATGGTAACGACTACCGTTTATATATATTTTTTGAAATTCTTCATCATTCCAAGCGGAATCAATTTCATCTGCATTGCAATTGATTCCTTAATAATGAAATCAGACCGTATTTCACAGATAAGGAAAATTTATTCGATTTCCCTTATTTTTGTGTGCATTGACTTCATCCTTTTTACGGTACATATTACTTTTGCGGCAACTTACTTTATTTTTGCAATAGCGATTATGCTGACAACCGTTTATGCCAACTACTGGTTAACAAGTATTACGGCGGCGGCCAGCATCCTTGCTGTTGCAGTCTCCGAGCTGTTCATTAAGTGGGACACGGATAAAATCACCGTTTTTCAGAGCACCCAGCGATTGGGAGATTTTTTGATTTCTCTTTTTGTTTTGATTGCTTTTTCCATTGCCTGCATGGTGATAATCCGGTTTGAACAGAGGAAAAACCGTGCCAGCATACAAAAGGAAATCGAGCGGCAGCAGCTGCAGGAAAGCATTCTGATGGATGAAATGACCGGAATATACAACCGGAAAGCGTTCAGCGCCGAACTGAAAAGCATAGAGGACCACGCCCAGTCCATACGCTATATCCTTGCAGTGATGGATATTGATAATTTTAAAAGCATCAATGATACCTGGGGGCATCACATGGGAGACCGCTGCCTGATTGAGCTTGCCGGAATACTGAAAGAATGCAATACAAAAGTAACTTCTTTCCGCTACGGAGGCGACGAATTCTGCCTGCTGTTCAGTGACGTGGATATGGTCTATGCGGAAGAGGTCTGCAAAGAAATTCAGGACAAGGTGAACCATCTGAATTTTGAGGGCTATCCGACGCTGAAGCTGACAGTCAGCTTCGGACTTGCGGAAAACTCAGATCAGATGGATACAATGAGGCTTTTTATTCATGCGGACCATGCCTTGTATGAGGCGAAAAGAGTCCGGAATGCCATACGTATTTTTTGAATTTGCAGCCGTTGAAATATATCCTTGCAGCTTTCGTAAATTCTTTGCTTCATCTTTTCTTTCTGCAGCTTTACTGGCATAAAAAGTGATGACGTCCATACGTATATCAATGTATATGTGGACGTCATCAGCGTAATTGGGATTTAGGTTAAACCATGGGAGAACTTCATTCTCTTCTTTGAATTTCCATGTGGTTTTATGTAATATCAAACGAAGGTCAGCAGTTCAAAAAGGCTGTATACGTCTAACTGGCCGTATCCCCAGATATTATTGGGATAGGTGATTCGGTTGTTGCGCCGGGCGCCTCTCATAAGCTGGCGGTTGATATCAAATCCTGTCATGGAGGGGTAATTTCCTCTGGGAACGGCCCATTCCATGACCATAGCCAGCACCCCGGCCGAATGGGCGGCTGCGGCTCCGGAGCCGGTAACTGTTCCGAACTGGTTTCCGGGAACGGCGCAGGTCATCTCATAGCCGGGGGCGGCGATGTCCGGTTTTACCAGGCCGTTTCTTGTATAGCCTCTGCTTGATTCCGTCAGTATGCTGTCGTTGAGCTGGTTATAGGCAGTAACGGTCAGCTGATGGGAACCGTCTCCCGGGCTGGTTATGGTGGTGTCAGGGTTAGGGCTTACAAAAACCGTTTCATTTGAAATCAAGTCCCCGGAAGGCAGCCAGGAATGAAAAGAAAAGGGCTCTCCGTCAATGGACTGGGCCCGGAAAGACCAGACTCCCGGAGTTGCGTTTTCGAAGCGGATCAGTATCAGCTGATCTCCGGTTTCCTCCTCCAGGATATAATTGTTGACATACAGAACGCTTTGTGTGAAAATGAAGTTAAATTTTCGACAGTCGCTGATGGCGGGATATACCGGCAGGGTGGATTCCCTGTTTGGAGAGGAGACATCAATGCTCAGCCTTTGAGGGGCATAGGGCCATATTTCCATTGAAAAGCGCTTGTCATTTTCCCCTATCCGGAGCTCAAAGTCATTGTAAAAGGGAGCTGCGGTTGTGCTGTTAAAATAATGCCTGTTCTTGTTGCCCTCGTTTCCGGCGGAAACTGAAACGCCGATTCCCGGAAGCTGTGAGATGTAGGTTAAGTAGCTGCTCAGGACGCCGTGGCCGTCATGAGCCTCCTGGTTAGTTCCCATGGCAATACATATGATCACGGGGCGGTTTAACCTCTGGGACATGGAAAGCAGATAGCGGACGCCGAACAGAATATCGGATTCCTGATAGCACAGCGCATTCTCCGGGACGAAAAAGATGTCCTTGAGATTTTGCTTCGCTTCTTTCAGCTTTACAATCACCAGATCCGCCTCAGGGACAACTCCGGAGAAAGCCTGTTCCGCAATGGGCCTTCCTGCAATAATGCTGGCCATTGCCGTCCCGTGGCCGTTGGTATCCACAGAGGGAACTATGTCCAGGGGGGTCTCTGATGCCAGCGCCTGGTTAAGGGTTTCCCGGCTGTATTCGCTTCCAAAGGTGAAGCCTTCGGGAATGGTGCCGGTTTGTATGGTCTGATCCCATATGGAAAGGATGCGGGAGGTTCCGTCCGTGTTCCGAAAAGCCATGTGGCGGTAATCAATACCCGTATCAATGACGCCCACCAGAATTCCCCTTCCGAAGAGGCCTAAAAACGGATTGCGCTGGACGTTTCCGATGCCGGATTTTTCAATACTTATAACGGATTCAAGGGTAAAAAGGGACGGAAAGTAATGGTATGGATAGGTGCCTAACTGGCAGGGATCGCTCCCTGTCCTGGGGACATTGAGCACGGAATTGCGTTCCGTCATCATTGTGATATTATCTCCCGTATTATAGGCCGGAGCTGTAATGTTACTGATGATAAGGTCATAGTAATTATTATCCAGTAGTTTGTTCAAAACGGACCTCCTGCCTTCTAAATGATGGAGAATATGATATATTTTATGCAGAAAGCCGCCTATTATGAGCCGCCTGCTCCCTGTGATGGTTCGGGGCAAAGAATGGAAAATGAAGAGGTTTAAAATTTATTACCAGGAGGAAGCCAGGATGATCGTTTCATGGATGACAACCAACCAATGCAATCTCAAATGCAGGCACTGCTACCAGGATGCCGGTGATAAAAAGACAGATGAATTAACAACCGGAGAGGCCAAAGCCCTGATTGACGGAATCGCCCGGGCCGGTTTTAAGATCATGATATTCAGCGGAGGAGAACCGCTGATGCGCCCGGATATTTACGAGCTGGTGTCCTACGCCCGGGAATCAGGCTTAAGGCCGGTTTTCGGCACCAACGGCATGCTCATAACAAAGGAAACGGCAAGAAAGCTGAAGGAGAGCGGAGCGGCTGCCATGGGAATCAGCCTTGACAGTCTGGAAGAGAAAAAGCATAACTGGTTCCGGGGAAATGAGGATGCATACCGGCTGACCATGGAGGGAATAAAAAACTGCAGGGAAGCGGGCCTGGCTTTCCAGATCCATACTACGGTCATGGACTGGAACCAGGAGGAGGTCTGCCGGATCATAGATTTCAGCGTCAGCGCAGGCGCGTCGGCCAGCTATATCTTTTTCCTGATTCCGGTTGGAAGGGGAAAATACATGGAAGAAACATCTCTTCAGGTCATGGAATATGAAAAGCTTCTGCAGGCCATTATGGAAAAGCAAAAGGAGGTTCCCATTGATGTGAAGCCTACCTGTGCGCCTCAGTTTACAAGGGTGGCAAAGCAGATGGGAGTAAAGACCCGCTTTACCAGAGGCTGCCTTGCAGGGCTTTCCTACTGCGTGGTAAGCCCCGTGGGCATTGTCCGCCCCTGTGCTTATATGGTGGAGGAAGCAGGGGATATCCGCAGGGAATCCTTTGATGAGATATGGAAGAACAGCAGCCTGTTTGAAACGCTGCGCACCCGGCAGTATAAAGGGACATGCAACGGCTGCACCTACGAAGAGGAATGCGGAGGCTGCCGTGCCAGGGCAGGCTATTATAACGGCGGGGATTATATGGCGGAAGACAGCTATTGTGCTTACGGAAAACAATTAGACAAAAAAGGGGTGTTTCTGGATTGAAGATGAAATGGATGGTATGGGCGGCGGTTCTTTTTCTGCCCCTGTTCCTGGCCGGATGCAGGTCCGAAGTGGCAAAGCCGGCCGCCGGGGAAGAAAGTGGGTACCGTTTTACCGATGCCCTTGGAGAAGAAGTGACGGTTCAGGAGCCCAAACGGGTGGTCGCCCTGATGGGAAGCTTTGCAGAGACCTGGCTGGAGGCAGGAGGAGAACTGGTTGGGGTTACGGATGATGCCCTGGAGGAAAGAGGACTTTCCCTGCCTGAGGAAATTGTTTCCGTAGGGAAATTTAACGGCCCCAATATGGAGAAAATAATTGCCCTGAATCCGGATCTTGTGATTCTCTCTTCCGAGACAAAGGAGCACGTGGCGCTGAAAAACGCCCTGAAGCAGGCGGGCATTCCTGCGGCCTATTTTAAAGTGACCCATTTTGAAGATTATTTATCCATGCTGAAAACCTGTACGGAAATAACAGGAAGAAGCGATTTATACGAGAAAAACGGCCTGGACATCCAGAAGCAGATAGAAGATGCGATTTCCTCTGTAAAGGATGAGAAATCTCCCTCTGTCCTGCTTCTTATCACCTATTCAGGCGGGGCGGCAGTACAAAATTCCGCCACCATGACAGGGAAGATGCTAAAGGACTTAGGCTGTGAGAATATCGCCGACAAAAACCAGAGCCTGTTAAAGGAATTTAATATGGAAAGCATTATAAAGGAAGACCCGGATTTTATTTTTGTTGTGCCCATGGGCAATGACCAGGAGCTTGCAATGAAAAATCTAAAGGAAACCATAGAAAACAATCCGGCCTGGAACGGTCTGACAGCGGTTAAAAACGGCCGCTACATCCTGCTTCCAAAGGAAAAATTCCTGTATAAGCCCAATGAAAAGTGGGGGGAAAGCTATACATATCTTTCGGAGATTCTTTATGGGAAAAAGTGACGGAGAAAAAAACACCAGTGTGAGGCTGTTTCTGCTGGTATCAGCTGCAGGACTGGTGGTTTCGGTCCTGCTGGGCTTATGCCTGGGAGCCAGCAATATCCGGCTGTCTGACCTGGCCTCCATACTGTTAACCGGCCGGCCTGAGGATCCCCTGTACCGGATCCTCTTTGCCGTACGCCTGCCAAGGGTATTTGGAGCGCTGCTTGCGGGCAGCGCCCTTGCGGTATCCGGTGCGGTCATCCAGTCCGTGTTAAACAATCCCCTGGCAAGTCCCAATATCATAGGCGTCAATGCCGGAGCCGGTCTGATGGTCCTTCTGGCGTCGGCATTTCTTCCGGCAGCTCCCTACATTCTTCCCATGTCTGCATTTCTCGGCGCCTTTCTGGCCTGCCTTCTGGTCCTCGCGATTGCCATGGGCAGCCGCATGTCCCGGCTTTTGCTGGTTTTGACCGGCTTTGTTGTAAACAGCATATTCGGCGCAGGAATGAATACGATTATGATTTTATACCCGGACGCCTATGTGGGAGCAGGAAACTTTCTTGTGGGAGGGCTGTCAGCGGTCACCTCGGACGGACTTTTTTATCCTTTCCTCTTTATTCTTACAGGCTTTGTTCTGGCCCTCTTCTGTGCAAAGGGACTTAATATATTAAATCTGGGGACGGATGGCGCAAGGGCCCTGGGCATGAATGTAACCCTGTGCAGGTGTCTGTATCTGACCGTTGCTGCGGTCCTTGCAGGGGCTGCGGTCAGCTTTGCCGGACTGATCGGCTTTGTGGGGCTTTTAGTGCCTCACGGGGTAAAGCTGATGATCGGGCAGGATAACCGGGTGGTAATACCGGCCTGCGGCCTTGTGGGAGGCATGTTTGTGATTCTGTGCGATTTGCTTGCAAGAACCTTATTCCTCCCCTATGAGCTTCCTGTGGGCATCCTGATGTCCTTTATCGGAAGTCCGTTTTTTCTATACCTGATTCTTAAAAACAGGCGAAAGGGGTGACGGGGATTATGATAAGGTTTGAGGGCGTAACCTATTCCTATAATAAACAGCCTCTGATTGAGGACATGGACTTAAGCTTTGAAAAAGGGAAGATAACTACCATCGTCGGCCCCAACGGCTGCGGGAAAAGCACTGTGTTAAAGCTGGCTTCCCGGCTTTTGCAGCCCAATAAGGGGAAGGTTTTTTTGGAAGATCAGGAGATCAGGGGGGTGAAGCGGAAAGCCTTTGCCAGAGAGGTGTCGGTCCTTCTCCAAAGCAGCCACATACCGGATATGACGGTGGAACAGGCGGTAATGTCGGGCAGATACCCTTACCAGTCCCCTATCAGCCTTTCTTCCCAGGAGGACAGGCGTCTGGCCCGATATGCCATGAATGTGGCCTGCTGCGAGGCTCTACGGGATAAAAACATGCATCAGCTTTCCGGGGGGGAGAGACAGCGGGCCTTTTTAGCCATGGTGCTGGCCCAGGATACGCCGCTCATTTTTCTGGATGAGCCCACCACCTATCTGGACATCAATGTCTCTTATGAAATTATGGACCTCATAAGCAGTTTAAACCGGAAAATGGGGAAGACCATTGTTCTGGTCCTTCATGATCTTCACCTGGCCCTTAATTACTCAGACCGCATAGTGGTCATGGAAAAAGGGAAAATCGTTGCCTATGATGAGGCTTCCGGCCAGGGGCTTCAGGACTGCATCCGTAATATTTTCAAGGTGGACATCAGGAAGCTGTCGGAGAATAATAAGTCTTATTATTATTCCTTTAAAATCTAAAGGGATGGCTGGAAGCCGTCTATATCTGGCATAATAATTTCTGTAGCCTTGGAGGAATAATTATGCTACACTTTCTAAAAAGGAGGGAGAAGATTATGAATATAGGAATTATAGGGGCCGGTCTTATTGTTCCGGATTTTTTAGAGGCATGCAGGGACATTTCTTCCATTACGGTGCGCAGCATCTGTGCCAGGGAACGGAATCTGGAAAAGATGAGCCAGCTTGGTGAGAAGTATGAAATAGAAAAGATTTTCACAGACTATCAGGATCTGTTGAATGATGATGTGGACGGAATTTACGTTGCAGTGCCCAATCATCTGCATTATCAGTTTGCAAAGGAAGCTCTGGAACATAAAAAGCATGTGATTCTGGAAAAGCCCTTTACCTCGTCTTATGAACAGGCCAGGGATCTGGTGCGGACGGCAGAGGAAAATCATGTGATTCTGTTTGAAGCCATCTCAAACCAGTATCTTCCCAACTATCAGAAAGTGAAAGAACTGCTGCCTGAGCTGGGAGATATTAAAATTGTCCATCTGAATTTCTCCCAGTATTCCAGGCGGTATGATCTGTTTAAGGAAGGAACCATCCTGCCGGTCTTTGATCCTGAAAAATCAGGGGGAGCCTTGATGGATCTAAACGTATACAACATCCATTTTCTTTTGGGACTGTTCGGAAAACCGGACCGGGTAAAGTATATTGCAAACATTGAGCGGGGGATCGACACCTCCGGAATTATGACCCTGGAATATCCCGGCTTTCAATGCTCGGCCATTGGAGCCAAGGACTGCAAGGCTCCGGCAGAGGTCTGTATACAGGGGGAAAAGGGCTGCATCTACGGAAATACACCTTCCAGCCTTTTTGAAAGCTTCACCTTTTTGGGAAATGACGGACGGGAACAGGAATATGCGTTAAATGAAGGAAAGAGCAGGATGTATTTTGAACTGAAGTTCTTTGCGGCCATGGCGGAAAGGGAGGATTTTGAGGAAGCGGAGAAGAGAAATCAGCAGACTCTGGATGTTATGGAGATTTTGGATGCGGGTAGAAGGCAGGTAGGAGTGCGGGTGTAGGGGACTCGGCCATGCCATTCGTAATTTGGCGGATGAGGCTCCGCCAAATTATTCATGTCGGGCGTTCCGCCCTATAGAAATATTTGTAGCAAAAATAGATTGACAATAAATGAATGATCGTTTATTATAGATATATAGAGGTGATGGCATGAGAAGAAAAGACGACGAAAAGGTGAGAAGTATCAAAGAAGCAGTGGTCAGGCTGACTCTTGAGGAAGGCTTCCATGGCACTTCTGTCTCTAAAATTGCCAAAATGGCAGGGGTTTCTCCTGCGACTGTTTATATTTATTTTGAGAACAAAGAAAATATGCTGCACGACATTTACAGCGAGTATTCGGAAGATATATACGATTATTTATTAGACAGCATCAACCGGGACATGCAGGGGCGGCAGCAGATTGCGACACTTATTCAAAGCTATTATAATTACATTTTGGAGAACAAAGAGATTTTCAGCTTTGTGGAGCAGTTTTCCAACTGCCCCTGTCTGGTGGGCAGTTGTTCCGGCAGAAAAGGAATCTGCAACATATACGATTTAATGACTGAGATGAAGAGGAACAATGTCATTAAGAATTACAGCGAGGACAATTTGCTGGCCATTATTTTTTCACCGGTAAAAGCTATTGCCGCCGACAACCGCAAGAATGAAGCTCAAAAGGCAGATCTGCTAAATGAGCTGATTCAAATTATTCAGGATGCAATATTAAGATAAGGTACCAATATGCGGGATAATTTTATCCCGCAAAAAAATAAGTTTTAATTAAATGAACATTCACTTTTGACCAGTCACAGAAAGGATAAAACTATGGAAAATAATAACAGAAACATAGGAATCGTTTTCCCTATATATAATAAGGTTTTATTGCCTGGTTCCGCGACGGCAGTTCATCTGGAGCATTTAAGCGACAATCAGCTCAGCCTGTTGGAAAATGAAGAAGTAGTAAAGATCGCCCTGCCCCTTAAGCAGAACTCACCAAAGGGTAAGAGAACGGAAGAGGATTTTTATAAGACAGGCGTGATTTTCACTGTCAACGCCCTGGAAAATACGGAAAAAGGCGTACAGATGGCCGTCAGCACAGGGGAAAGGGTTGAGGTAAAGGAATTTTTCCTGTCAGAGGATATGATACATGCCCAGTTTGATTACAGCCCGGACCAGGTGGATTTGGATGAAAAAAGCCGGGAAGAGATGATGGGCTATATCAAAAAGGTTACAGGCGAGATCAGTTCCAGATTTTCAGGCGGAGAGCAGTACCAGAGGATCGTGGAAGCGTTTACGGATTTAAATTCCATCATCGTGTACTTATCCCAGTTCCTGCAGATACAGAACAATGAAAGGTATGAGCTGCTGGAAATCGGGTCATTAAAGGAAAGAAGCCTGCGCTTCCTGGATTACCTTTTAAAGCAGAGAGAGATGATTGAGCTGCAGATGCAGATTTCTGAAAAGTTCTCTGAGAAAGCCAACCGCTATTACAGGGAATCCGTGCTCAGAGAGCAGCTGAAAGCCATTCAGGCCGAGTTAAACGAGGGCAAGGAAGAAAGCGGGAAAAAGGAAACCGATTATTTAAGCAAGATTGAAGAGGCCGGGATGCCGCCGGAGGTAAAAGAGGCCGCTCTTGAAGAGCTGGATAAAATGGATGATCAGGGCCCCAACAAGCTGGATTACAACATCATACGCAATTACCTGGATCTTCTGGTCCAGCTTCCCTGGAAAAAGGAGGAAGCAAAGGGTGTTGATCTGGAAGAAGCCAGAAAGATTCTGGATGAACAGCATTACGGGCTTACGAAGGTTAAGGAAAGGATCATCCAGCACCTGGCGGTTATGCAGCTGAACAAAAATAAAAAGGGTTCCATACTGCTTTTGGTAGGCCCTCCGGGAACAGGAAAGACAAGCCTTGGAAAGAGCATTGCAGAAGCCCTCGGCAGAACCTATACCCGCTTGAGCCTTGGCGGCATCCGGGATGAATCAGAGATCCGGGGACACAGAAGAACCTATGTGGGAGCTATGCCTGGAAGAATTATCCAGAGCATCCGCAAGGCAGGAAAGAATAATCCTGTCATGGTTCTTGATGAAGTGGATAAGATCATGTCCGGCGGTTTCAGCGGAGATCCTGCCAGCGCCCTTTTGGAGGTGCTGGATCCGGAGCAGAACAACAGCTTTACGGATCATTACCTGGATCTTCCCTACGACTTATCCGATGTTTTCTTCATAGCGACAGCCAATTCCTTAGAGACCATCCCCGGCCCCTTACTGGACCGTATGGAGGTCATAGAGATATCCAGCTATACCGCAGACGAAAAGTTCCACATCGGTAAAAATCACCTGCTTCCCGCTGTTTTGGAGGAACACGGACTTTCTCCGGACCAGCTGGTCATAGAGGATCAGGTAATGCAGAAGATCATCAGTGAGTACACTCTGGAAGCCGGTGTCAGAGGGCTGAAGAAGCAGTTGGCCGCCCTCGCCAGAATTGCCACGGAAAAGATCGTATCAAAGAAAGCGGAGCTGCCTTACCGGATTAAGGAAGAGGATTTAGAAGAGCTTCTGGGAAGAAAGGTTTCCCGCCATGACAAAGCCCAGCAGGACAACCCTCCGGGTGTGGTGACCGGGCTGGCATGGACGCCTGTAGGCGGCGAAATACTCTTTATAGAAGCCACGGATATGCCGGGCAGCGGGGATGTGATCCTTACGGGAAAGCTGGGAGATGTGATGAAGGAGTCGGCCAGAATTTCCTTAAGCCTGTTAAAATCCAGACTGCCATTCAACTCCTTTAACTTTAAGGAAAGGGATCTTCACATTCACGTTCCGTCAGGAGCAGTTCCAAAGGACGGTCCGTCTGCAGGAATCGCATTATTTACCGCTCTGGCCTCTCTGGTTACAGGCAATAAGGTGGATTCAAAAATAGCCATGACCGGCGAAATCACTCTGCGGGGAGCAGTACTTCCCATAGGAGGCTTAAAAGAAAAGCTTTTAGGCGCCCAGAGAGCCGGAATCACAAAGGTTTTAATCCCACAGGATAATGTGGTTGATTTAAAGGATGTGCCGGAAGAGGTAAAGAACCGGCTGACCATCATACCGGTGGAAACCATAGAGGATGTGATGAAAGAGACCATTGGAATCTCCCTGCCAAGGATTGAACATGTATTGATGCAGAAAAACGGGAACAGCCGGCTTTTTGAAGCCCTTGACCCAACGCCAAATAAGAGAAAAGAGGTAATTTAAATGATGGCAGTAACGAAGGATACTTTAATCGGAGAAATTTTAAATGAGGACAGAACCACAGCTCCATTCTTTTTTGAAATGGGTATGCACTGTCTGGGATGCCCGGCATCCGCCAGCGAAAGCCTGGAGGAGGCCTGCATGGTTCATGGGACTTCAGTGGACGAAATGGTCCGCAAACTGAACGAGCATATGGGAAAGTAATCTCTTTTGAGAAGCATATCTAAAAAAGAAGCTGCCGCAATCCATGGGGCAGCTTCTTTTATTTTGTTTATTCCACGCCCTTTCCAAAAAGCGCCTCCGCCATGCTTTCATAGCCGTAAATCTGGGATACATACCGCAGTCCGTCATTGATTTCCAGGGATGAAAAATCATGTTCTTCAAGAAATTTGGCGTCTTTATCGTTTAAGTAGTAATAAAACATAAGGGCCATTTTGTAAAATTCATTATCTTTGGGGTCCAGCTCATCCAATAACCGGTTTTCTGCTTCATTGAGTTCCCCGTCATCAATAAGCCGAATAAGCTCATGATACCTTGATTTCATTTCTTCATCCTTGAAGGCATTCTCTTCATTTTTTCCCAAGTCTATATTGAAAATCAACCGTAACAGGGTATTGACCGCGCCGCTGGTCATTCGTGTTAAATAATCATCTTTTAACATAAGCTTCTCCTTATCTGTTATTTCCTGAACCGGACAAAGCCGGTGTCTTAATATTTGCTGCAGTAATCGTTTTTGCTGTAATCATCATCCGGAAGGCTGATATGGGCCTGTAATTTTAAATCCGTTCTGGGCCGCGATACCGGAAACTCACCGTTGATGGCACTTGAGACTGCTGTTCCTGCCTGGACAGAAGACAGCACAATCAGTAAAATCAGGCTCACCGCAAGGATAAAGCCGATGGTAATTGACGCTTTTGCGGCCAGCTTAAGATTTTTGAGACTTAATTTTCTGGTGTTTTTCATACTAAAGGGCAAAAAGAAACTGCATAAAATGCAGTTTACAGAATTCCCCATTTTCCCAATCATCAAATGAAATCTCTCCTTACTTCATTGTATAATCGGCAGGAGTAGAAAGGAAGATAACGGTTAACCAGAACAATTCTAAATCTCTTTCTGCCCCTTTGAAGTTTTCCACAGGAGAAAAAATCCGGCCAGAGCCACAAAAAGGGAGATAAACTGGGAGGTGGATAAGCTCCCTACGGTTCCGCGGATTAAGTCGCCGCGGTAGAATTCAATGACGAAGCGTCCGATGCTGTAGAAGATTAAATAAAAGGCGCTGATTCTGCCCGGCGTTTTATTTTTCCTCGCCAAAGCACAGAGGACGAAGAAATTTAAAAAGTCAAAAGCGCTTGAGACGAGCTGGGACGGAAATAAGGGAATGTTGTTGGGGGCAAACTGGGAGCTTCGGAAGGTGACGGATAATGGCCCGTGACATTCCTGCCCATAGCAGCATCCGGCCAGAAAACAGCCGATTCTTCCAAAGCCCTGGGCAAGGGCGATGGAGGGAACCACCAGGTCCAGGTAGCGGTAAAAGCTTATTTTCTTAGCCCTGCAGTAAAAAAATCCGGCGCAGATCCCGCCCATGATCCCTCCGTATACCACAAAGCCGCCGGAAAAGCGGAGCAGGAGGCCGGGATCCTGGAGTATATCCTTAAAAATGGTGAGATAGTAAAGAAGCTTTGCGCCTGCCAGGCCAAAACCGGCCCCGTAAAGAAGCAGGGGAAATAAGTGATCCGGGTCAAGCCCCATCTTTTTTGCCCGGTATTCCGCCAGCAAATAGGCGGAGATAATGCCAATGCCGATCATCAGGCCGTATCCGTGAAAGGTTATGCCGCCAATGGTAAATAAGTCGTTGTACATGATGAATGTCCTTTTCTTGTCATTTGTATTTATAACGGTCTATTATACCATAAGTTTTTTCCAATTGCAAAAGAAAGCGGGACCGCCCTATACCACATATAAAATATTCATCTCTTTCAGTTTTTCCCCGATCTGCTGCCTTAAAAATATTTCCCCGTCTTCCCTTAAATCATTTCTGTAACAATATTTCCCCTTTCCCCGCCCTGTCATAAGACCCTTATCATACAGGAGGTCTGCTTCCGGAAATGCCTCTGTATTGATGGCATTCTGCACATAGCTGTAGGTCATAAAAATGATTTCAATGAGAGCCTGTTTCTTAACCTTTTCCGTCAGGGTTTCAGAAAGGACCGTGATCAGATCGGCGTACAGCTCTTTCCAGTCCTCTGTGAGGATAACAGGAGCGATTAAAAGCCCCACCCGGTATCCGGCGTCACACATGGCATTTAGGGCGGAGATTCTGGCTTTTAAGTTAGAGGTGCCCGGTTCAAACCGGCTTATGATGGACTGTGGATTGACACTCATGCGCATGATCACCCGTCCCCGGTGTCCCAGACCCAGCAGGGGCTCTATCTGATTGAACTTGGTGGGAAAGGTGAGAAAGCCATACCTGCTTTTGCTGAAATTTTCAATGGTCCAGGCCAGATTTCCCGTAATGGTATTTTCAAGAACAAGATCGCTGTTGCTTCCGATCTCATAGGTGAAATCCTTTTGCATACGTTCCCCGTGATCCATCAGCTTTTTCAGCATCTGCTCCCGGTTTACGAAAAGCCTTAAATAGGCGCATTTATTATAATTGCACACCAGATAACAGTAATGGCACATGGCAGTGCAGCCGGAGGAGGTATATGGGACGAGAAAATCAGACACCTTATGATTGGGAACGTAGCTGTGGGTTTTACGGACACCTATGACCAGATGGCGTTTCATGGAGGGAAAGTCCTTGTTTGGCCGGGTGCGCAGCTCGTCGATTTTGTTGTGGCTTTCAATGGGAATCCAGGGAACATCCCTGTACTTTTCTTTCAAATGCCGGCCAAGCTCGTATTCGAGGGAAGCAGGCTCGTAATAAATTTTGTCTGGAAACATGTGATACCTCCTGATAAACCTATTATTTGTGAAAAATGATGAGATACGCCCTGAAAAGTGCACAAAAAAATGGACAAAATTTATACAAAGTCACAAAAATTCATAAACGAACATATATACAATAAACGAACATATAAAACCATTGAAAATCAAAAGTAAACGTGATAATATTGGTTTAAAGGAACATAAAGATCATATAATTCGAACATAAGATCAAAGGAGGATAATGTATGAGCAAAGTAAGCGAAATGACCAGGGAATCCTGGATCATGAGCACGTTTCCTGAGTGGGGAACCTGGCTGAATGAGGAAATCGAAAGCGAGGAAGTAAAGCCGGGAACCGTAGCCATGTGGTGGCTTGGCTGTACGGGTATCTGGTTTAAAACCCCGGGAGGCTGCAATCTGACCATAGACTTCTGGTGCGGCAACGGAAAGCGCAGCCATGGCAATGGAAAGATGGCGGTGGGACACCAGATGGCCAACATGTGCGGGGCGAGAAAGATGCAGCCCAATCTCCGGGCGATTCCGTTTGTCCTTGACCCATTTGCCGTCAAGCAGGTAGATGCTGTTTTAGCCACCCATTACCATCAGGATCACATGAGTGCAGAGTACGCGGCCCACGTCATTCAAAGCGGTATGACTACGGTAGATGAAAACGGAAAAGAGATTCCCGTTCCCTTTATCGGTCCCTTAAAATCCGTGGAAACCTGGATAAAATGGGGGGTTCCCGAAGACCGCTGCAAAATCGTACGTCCTGGTGATACAATCAAAATCAAGGACGTGGAAATCGTGGTTTTAGATTCCTTTGACAGGACCTGTCTTGTAACCACAGATTCTACGGGACCGGACCGGGAGGAGCTTACGGGAATCTGTCCCACGGACATGGATGATAAGGCGGTGAATTACTTAATTAAGACCCCGGGGGGAAATATTTACCACAGCGGTGATTCCCATTATTCCATTTATTTTGCCAAGCATGGAAAGGATCATAAGGTGGATGTGGCCTTTGGGTCTTACGGAGAGAACCCGGTGGGAATGGCGGATAAGATGACCTCCTGTGATGTTCTGCGCATGGCGGAAGCCTTAAGGTGCAGTGTTGTGATCCCCATCCATTATGATGTATGGACCAATTTCATGGCGGATGTGGATGAGATCAAGGTGCTGTATGAGATGAAAAGGGACCGTCTGGATTACCAGTTCCATCCCTTCTTCTGGGAGGTAGGCGGAAAATACGTCTATCCGACGGATAAGGACAAAAAAGCTTATCACCATCCAAGGGGCTTTGAGGACTGCTTTGAAGCGCCCCAGAACATACCGTTCCGCTCCTGTCTGTAAAGGGGCATAACCTGCTTGGAAAAACAGGCAGAAAAGAGGGAAAATATGTTAAAAGAATTTGTTGAGAGCAGACATTACAAATTTGCTGATTCAGCGCCCACCTGGCAGGAAGCCATACGCATGAGCTGTCAGCCTCTGGAGGCAGACGGGACCGTAGAGGAAAACTACAAGGAAGACATCATTGAATGTATCAACAAATACGGCCCTTACATCGTTATCATGCCGGGCGTAGCCATGCCCCATTCCCAGGAATGTGCAAAAGGCGTACACAATACGGCGATCAGCTTTATGAAGCTTAAGAATGCGGTAAGCTTTGTGAAAGGAGATCCGGAAATGGATGCAAAGCTGTTTTTCACCCTTGCCTCCTGCAACCCGGAACAGCATTTGGAAAACATGACAAAACTGTCGGAGCTTCTTATGAATGAAGCGGCAGTAAAAGCGCTTATGGAAGCGGAAACAACAGAAGATCTGATGAATATTCAAGAAAAATATTTGGATGAATGAGGGGGAGGTTTCTTATGGATATATTATTAAAGATTTGGTCATATTTTGCAGTCAACGTGCTGCAGCAGCCGGCGTTTATGATCGGACTGATTGTAATGGTGGGGTATATATTGCTGGGGAAGCCCTGGTATGATGTATTGGCCGGTGTCATAAAGGCCATTGTCGGATATCTGATTTTAACGGTAGGCTCCGGCGGACTTGTAAATAACTTCCGCCCGGTTCTCGTAGGACTGAAAGACCGTTTTAACATGAATGCCATGGTTATTGATCCGTATTTTGGACAGAATGCGGTTACGGCCGGAGTGGAAGAGGTCTTTGGCAAGACCTTTGGAAATGCCATGATTCTGCTTCTGATCGCTTTCATTGTCAATATTTTACTGGTGCGTTTCCGCAAGGCCACAAAGCTGCGGGCACTGTTTACCACCGGTCACGTTCAGGTACAGCAGGCGGCTACCGCATACTGGCTCATCCTGTTCGCATGTCCTTTCCTGTTAGACAATAACGTAGGTCTTCTGATTGTAATGGCCCTGATTTTAGGAGCATATTGGGCGGTGGGTTCCAACTTGACCATTAAGCCCTGCCAGGAACTGACCGAAGGAGCGGGCTTCTGTCTCGCCCACCAGCAGATGTTCGGCATCGCATTAAATGCCTGGATTGCAGAACGGTTTTTCGGAAAGAAGAAAAACGGCAAAGAAGTGAAGAAAATCGAGGATATTGAGCTTCCCGGCTTTATGTCCATCTTCAATGAAAACATGGTATGTACATCCATCCTCATGGTAATATTCTTCGGAGCTATTCTCTGCATTCTGGGACGGGATTATTTAATTGAGCAGAAGTTCTTAAAGGAAGGATCAAGCATGTTCTTCTATGTGCTTCAGACCTGCCTGTACTTCTCCGTTTATCTGGCCATCCTCCAGCTTGGAGTAAGAACCTTTGTTACCGAGCTGACAGCTTCTTTCCAGGGAATTGCAGATAAGCTGCTTCCAGGCTCGCTTCCCGGAGTGGACTGTGCAGTTATATTCGGATTCGGTTCAGCCAATGCCGTGCCCCTGGGCTTCCTGGCCGGATTTGTAGGCCAGATTCTGGCGATCATTGCACTTATTGTTTTAAAGAGTCCTGTACTTGTAATCTGCGGTTTCGTTCCTGTATTCTTTGATAATGCCGCCATTGCCGTATTTGCCAATGAAAAGGGCGGCATCAAGGCAGCCCTGATCCTGCCGTTTTTCTCCGGTATCTGTCAGGTATTCGGCTCCGCCATCATTGCAGGCTGGGTAGGAATGGCAGCCTACGGCGGATATCTTGGAATGTGGGACTGGGCAGTGATATGGCCTGTCATGACAGCCGTAATGAAATTCTTAAGCTACGCAGGTGTTGCTCTTGTGGTAATTGCGCTTCTTGCCATACCTCAGATCCAGTACCGGAAGGATAAAAAGGGATACTTCCTTATAACAGAGGATTACGAAGCTTATAAATCATTAAAGGAAAAGAATCAGCAGTAAGGAGAGGGATTATATGTCAAAAGAAAATTTAAGTTTTATGGTGTGCTGCGCAAACGGGGCGGGGTCCAGCCTGATGATGAAGATGACCATGCAGAAGGTCCTGGACAAGACAGGGATTAAGCCTTCAAAGATTCATCACTGTGCCCTTTCCGAGGGAAAGACGGCGGCAATGCAGTATGATGTTGTATTCTGCGCCCAGAACTTTGTGAGCATGTTTAAATCTGCTCAGGAGAAGGGGACTACTGTCATCGGCCTGCGCAACATCATGTCGGCCCAGGAGATGGAAGAGAAGATGAAGGAACACGGAATCCTTTAATTTGTAAAAAATCAATCAAAACGAACATAAAACAAGTGACACAAGCTGCTGAAATGGATATAATGAAGACAGGAATTATATCTTTATAGGCTGAGAGGTAAGAGAAATGAAGAAAGACAGAGCTTGTGTAGACAACCGCAGAAACCGCATCCTGGAAATGATGAAGGAAAACCCCAGGGTGCGGGTGGATGAGCTGGCGGAGATGCTGGGGGTATCCCTCATTACCATCCGGAGAGATTTTCAGTATTTAGAAGATAAAAAACTGTTGGTCAGGACCCATGGCGGTGCAGTTGCCCCGGGAGATCCGGTGGATGAGGTGCAGATGTACCGGAACTTAATCGCCAGGTATGCCGCCCGGTTTGTATCAGAGGAGGATACCCTCTTTATCAACACCAGCCGCAATGCCATAAAGCTTTTGGAGTACATCAGCTGTGATAATGTAACAGTCATTACCAATAACGGAAAAGCCATTAACTGTGAGCTTCCCAAGGGAGTAAGCGTGGTGCTGACAGGCGGTGAACTGCGCCATCCAAAGGACGCCATGGTAGGAGATTATGCTTTGCGCAACCTACAGCCCATCTATGCGAAAAAAGCATTTATCGGCTGCTCCGGTATCAGCGCGGAAAATGGGATGACCACAGAAATCTTCAATGAGGTCAGCATCAATGAATTGATGATAGACCACGCCACCCAGGATGTTTATGTCCTGGCGGACCATACGAAAATAGGAAAAAACAGCAGCTTTATCACCTGTCCTATTGAAAAAATAAAGTATCTCATCACCGATGAAAAAGCGCCGGAGGAAGCACTGAATCTCATTCGTGAGAAGGGGGTTAAAGTGTACCAGGTGCACCGTTCAGATTTTTAAACCAATCATCATGGAAAAATGCCCGGACTTCCATTTTGATTGTATCAATTGGAGGCAAATTTATGGAAAAGGCATATACCCTTGGATTATATGAGAAATCCATGCCGTCAGACCTCGGCTGGAAAGAAAAGCTGGAAGCGGCAAAAGCAGCCGGGTTTGACTTTGTGGAAATCAGCATCGATGAAACCGATGAAAAGTTAAAGCGCCTTGACATGTCCCAGGCCGAGCGTCTGGAATTGGTAAGCGTAATGAAGATCGTAGGTCTGCCCATACGCACCATGTGCTTAAGCGGGCACCGCAAATACCCTTTGGGGAGCCATGATCCGGCTGTCCGGGAAAAGGGCATGGAGATTATGAAAAAGGCCATTGAGCTGGCGGACGACTTAGGCATCCGGATCATCCAGCTGGCCGGCTATGATGTTTACTATGAAGATTCCAGCAAAGAAACAAAGAATTATTTTTTAGAAAACTTAAAAAAAGCCACGGAAATGGCGGCCCGTGCCGGCGTGGTCTTAGGCTTTGAGACAATGGAAACAGAATTTATGAATACCGTGGAGAAATCCATGAAATATGTGAAATTAGTATCATCTATGTATCTGAATGTCTATCCGGATATCGGAAATATCACCAATGCGACGAAAACCTATGGAACCGATGTATTAGAAGATCTTCGGGCAGGGAAAGGCCATCTGGTGGCCATGCACTTAAAGGAGACTGCTCCGGGAGAATTCCGGGAAGTTCCCTTCGGAAGGGGCCATGTGGATTTTGAAAGGGCCATAAAAACTGCCTGGGAGCTGGGCATCCGCAAATATGTGACGGAATTCTGGTATACGGGAAATCCTGAATGGATGAAAGATTTAATCGATGCCAACCGCAGGATGACGAAAATCCTGAATGAACAGAGCTAGGGGAGGAAGATCCATGAAAGCAGAGAAAAAGATTTTAGAAAATTTAACAAAATGTTATTCCATTGCACCCCTGCATTTTAAAGGAACCGGTCATTTGCTGGTTGCGGCTGAAAAAGAGGACCGGTGCCTGCTTTTTGATACGGACGGGAACATAGAGGATACGGTATGGACCGGTCCGGGAGGCGTCATGACCATGGTTCAGGTCCCGGGTACGGACGGACAGTTCCTTGCCACCCATAAATTTTACTCTCCCAACGATTCCAAAGAAGCAAAAATCGTCATCGTAACTCCAAGAGGAAAAGGGGACTGGGAGGTGCGGACTCTGGCGGATCTGCCTCATGTCCACCGCTTTGACATTCTGGAAAGGAACGGAGTGCGCTATCTCCTGGCCTGCACCTTAAAATCGGGCCATCAGTACAAGGAAGACTGGTCCAGCCCCGGAAAGGTTTACGCAGCAGTTCTTCCCCAGGATTTAAGCGCCTTTGACGAGAACCACCAGCTGGAGTTTACGGTGATTAAGGAGGATATGCTGAGAAACCACGGGTATTACCGGATAAGAGAGGGAGGTGTGGAAGCGGCGCTCATTTGCTCGGAAAGCGGCGTTTACCGGTTCGCTCCGCCGGAGAGCGCGGAGAAGGGCTGGGAAATCACCAGGCTTTTGGATACGCCTGCCAGTGATTCCGTTCTGGTAGACTTTGACGAGGACGGGGAAATGGAGCTGGCGGTGCTTTCTCCGTTTCACGGCGACCGGCTCGCCATATACAAAAAGCAGGAAAATGAATATGAAAAGGTTTATGACCATGAAGAGCCCCTGGAATTTCTTCATGCCATCTACGGAGGAGAGCTTTGCGGCAGAAAGGCTCTGGTAGTGGGACACAGAAAAGGGGAGAGAAATCTTCTCGCTTTCACCTGGAATAAGAAAACAGGGCAGTATGAATGTGAAATTTTAGACAAGGACTGCGGCCCGGCCAATGTTTACCACTACACAAAGGATGGAAAGGATATTCTCATTTCCACCAACCGGGAAATCGATGAGATCGCCATGTATACGGTCACACCATAGAAAAGGGGGAGAAAGAAATGCTGGAAGAACTGAAAAAACTGGTTTATGAAGCCAATATGGACCTTCCCAAATACGGGCTTGTCACCTTTACCTGGGGAAATGTGAGCGCCATTGACAGGGCCAGCGGGAAATTTGTAATAAAGCCCAGCGGCGTGGACTATGAAAAGCTGAGCCCTGAGGATATGGTGGTCATGGACCTTGAGGGAAATAAGGTGGAGGGGAAATTAAATCCCTCCTCTGACACAGCCACCCACTTAGAGCTTTATAAGGCATTCCCCGGCATGGGAGGGATCGTCCATACCCATTCTCCCTGGGCCACCAGCTGGGCACAGGCGGGCAGAGGAATTCCCTGCTACGGCACCACCCATGCCGATTACATGTACGGAGAAATTCCCTGTCTCCGCTGCCTGACAAAGGAGGAAATCGACGGCGCCTATGAGAAGAACACCGGACTTTTGATCGTTGAATATTTTAAGGACAGGGATTATGTGGCTGTTCCGGCCTGCCTCTGCAAGAATCACGGTCCCTTTGCATGGGGAAAGGATGCCGCCCAGGCGGTCCATCATGCGGTGGTGCTGGAAGAAGTGGCGAAAATGGCGGCCCGCTGTGAGATGATAAATCCGCAGGTTCAGCCGGCGCCTCAGGAGCTTTTGGACAAGCATTACTTAAGAAAACACGGGGCAAATGCCTATTACGGGCAGGAACATGCCAGATAAGGGAGGAGAATATGAGATTTTTTTTAGATACGGCCAATGTAGAGGAGATCAGAAAAGCCAGCGACATGGGAGTTATCTGCGGAGTCACAACGAATCCGTCTTTGATTGCAAAAGAGGGAAGAGACTTTAAAGAGGTAATCGAGGAGATTACCTCCATCGTGGACGGACCCATAAGCGGAGAGGTAAAGGCCTCCACAACGGATGCAGAAGGCATGATCCGGGAAGGGCGTGCCATAGCGGCGATTCATCCCAATATGGTGGTAAAGATTCCCATGACGGTGGAAGGCTTAAAGGCCACAAAGGTTCTGTCGTCAGAGGGGATAAAAACCAATGTCACCCTTATTTTTTCCGTCGCTCAGGCGCTGCTGGCTGCCAGAGCCGGAGCTGCCTACGTATCCCCGTTTTTAGGAAGGCTTGACGATATCTCCATGCCGGGCATTGCACTGGTCAGCGAGATCGCAGACATTTTCATGATTCATGAGATTGAGACGGAGATCATTGCAGCCAGTGTCAGGAATCCGATCCATGTCATTGACTGCGCAAAGGCGGGAGCCCATATTGCAACCGTTCCTTATCCGGTCATCCTGCAAATGACAAAGCATCCCCTGACGGATCAGGGAATTGAGAAATTTCAGGCGGACTATAAAAAGGTGTTCGGGGAATAAACTTCTGACTGCGAGGGGAGTGCAGCATAGAAAGCAGGACCAATTCGTCAGCTTAAAACAAATTTTGCAGCTTTTGTTGTAATTACAACGGACGAAGCCGAAAAATCATAGTATGATAACTCCAGAAAGTAAAAAAACAGGAGGTCATAAGGAATGGTTCGTAGGATTATTCAGATTGATAAAGAGAAATGCAACGGCTGTGGGCTTTGTGCGGAAGCCTGCCACGAAAGCGCCATCGCAATGATAGACGGAAAAGCGGAACTCATACGGGATGATTATTGCGACGGGTTAGGGAACTGTCTTCCTGCCTGCCCTACAGGCGCCATCAGCTTTATTGAGCGGGAAGCGGCTGCTTATGATGAAGCGGCGGTGGAAGCGAATAAGAAAAAAGCGGAAGCAGCGCAAAAACCGGCCTTTACCGGCTGTCCGGGAAGCCGGGCCATGGAGTTTAACCGCGCGGCGCAGGAAGCGGAAAAACCATCCGGATCTCCTGTGGAATCCCAGCTGAGACAGTGGCCTGTCCAGATCAAGCTGGTTCCTGTCAAGGCTCCTTATTTTGACCAGGCGGATTTACTGATTGCGGCAGACTGTACCGCTTACGCTTACGGAGATTTCCATCAGAAATTCCTTCAGGGAAAGATCGTTGTTGTGGGCTGTCCAAAGCTTGACCAGGCGGACTACAGCGAAAAGCTGTCCGAAATTCTGAGAGCCAACGCCATTAAGAGTGTTACTGTGGTACGCATGGAAGTGCCGTGCTGCGGCGGACTGGAATATGCAGCCTTACACGCCCTTGAGGAAAGCGGAAAAGATATTCCCTGCCAGGTCGTTACCATTTCTGTAGACGGAAATATCCTTTCATAGCATGATGGAAATATAGAAGAATCCCGGCTGGAAATTTCAGGCCGGGATTTTTTTTCGTGGAAATTAAGATAATATCAGATATTTGTCAGCCGTTCAAAAAGATTGTTTATATCCAGCTGGCCGTACCCCCATATATTATTGGGGTAGACGGTTGCGGCTTCCCGCCTTGCACCCCGAATCATCAGGCGGTTGATGTCATTTCCGGTCATGGATGTGTAGTTTCCCCTGGGGATGGCCCATTCCATAATCATGGCAATGGCTCCGGTCGTATGGGCAGCGGCGGCTCCGGTTCCGGTCAGCGTTCCGTACTGGTTTCCGGGAAGAGCACAGGGAAGCTGATAGCCCGGGGCGGCGATGTCCGGCTTAACCTGATTGGTTCTGGTATAGCCTCTGCTGGATTCAATCAGGATGCTGTTATTAAACTGGTTATAGGCGGTAACTGTCAGCTGATGGATTCCGTTGCCTGGTGAGATTATGGTGGTATCCGGGTTAGGGTTTAAGAAAAAGGTTTCGTTCGAAATAAGATTCCCGGCAGGCAGCCAGGAATGAAAGGACAAAGGTTCAGCCTGAACACTGCTGACCCGGATTCTCCAGACTCCGGCAACAGGGTTCCGGAAGCGGACCAGGATCAGCTGATCCCCGGTTTCTTCCTCAAAAATGAAATTGTTGACGTAAACAACGCTGGGAGTAAAGATGAAATTAAATACTCTGCAGTCGCTGATCGCCGGATATATCTGCTGCGTGGATTCCCGGTTTGGAGAAGATATGTCAATGGAAAGCCGCCCAAGGGCATAGGGCCATATTTCCATAGAAAACTGTCTGTCATTTTCTCCGACTCTCAGTTCAAAATCATTGTAAAAGGGAGCGGCAGTGGTACTGTTAAAATAATGCCTCTGGCTGTTTCCCTCGTTTCCGGCGGAAACGCAGACGCCGATTCCCGGCAGGCGGGTAAAGTAGTTTAAATAGTTGCTTAAGGCTCCGCTTCCGTCATGGCCTCCCTGGTTGCTTCCCAAGGCAATGCAGACCACCAGGGGGCGGCTTGCGCTTTGAGAATAGGATTCTAAGTACCGGATGCCCAGCATGATATCCGATTCCTGAAAGCAGACGGCATCCTCCGGGACGAAAAAGATTTCCTTTAAGTTTTGCTTTGCCTCCTTCAGCTTCACAACCACCAGCTCCGATTCAGGAACAACTCCGGAAAAGGACTGCTCCAGATCAGGTTTGCCCGCAATAATGCTGGCAATGGCGGTTCCATGGCCGATGGTGTCCGTGGTAGGAACCATGGACAGGGGAGATTCCGCCCTAAGGGCGAGATTGATGATCTCCCTCCTGTATTCCGAGCCGAAGGTAAAGCCCTCCGGAGGCGTTCCGCTCTGCACCGACTGGTCCCAGATGGAGAGGATACGGGTAGTGCCGTCATTATACAGAAAGGCCGGATGCTGATAATCGATTCCCGTGTCGATCAGTCCGATGATGATTCCCCGTCCAAACAGGCTTAAGAAAGGATTTCTCTGAACCGCGCCGATGCCGGACTGCTCGATGCTGATGGTAGAGGTTGGTACATAGAGGGACGGAAAGCTATGGTAAGGATACATTCCCAGATTACAGGGATCGGAACTCTCTACGGGGACGTGGAGCAGGGAATGTCTGAAATTCAGCTGGGTAATGTTCTCCCCGTCATTATACATGGGAATCGTCACGTTATTAATAATAAGGTCATAATAATTGTTGTCCAGAACTTTTTCCAAACTTTAAGCCTCCCGCCCTGGATGTAAGGGGTATTTGTTTTATCTTATGCAGCAGGGAGGGTATTATGAGCGGAGGAGGCGGACTTTGTGAAAGGGATGGGGGCGCAGGCGCAGGGACGTGGGACACGTTGTGGATGCCCTCTGGGATGGCGCGGCAGATGGGACCTGGAAAGTGATATTTTATGTGTTGTTGCATATTGGGAAATCGATATTGATAATTGGCAGAGATTGCAGTATTCTGTAAGGGGAAATGATGATTTATTGAATTGCGATAAAAACTATAATAAGGGAAATATTTGAGGAGACGGATATGGAAAATCTTTATCATACAGCTTTTGGAGTATATGGAATTATCCGAAAAGACGGGCATTTATTGGTTGTAAAGAAAACAAAGGGTCCATATAAAAATCGTTATGATTTACCCGGAGGAAGTCAAGCGCCTGGGGAAAGAATTGAAGAAACTCTGTATAGGGAGATTTTAGAAGAAACAAATTTAAAAATTGATCGTTTTCAGCAGCTTGGAACAGTCAATTTTTTATTTCCCTGGGATTATGAAAAAACGAACATGAACAATCATATAGGTGTTTTTTACTTAATCGATTCTTTTAAAGGTTCAGTTTTAAATAATACTGAACAGTTTGAGGGGCAGGATTCTTTAGGAGCCGTATGGCTGCCTATAGCAAAAATCAGTGAAAGTAATTCCTCTCCCCTTGTTTTGAAAGCGAAAGAATACATTATACAGGAGGAATTTATTCAGGAGAGCTGGCGGTTTGATACCTGGGAAGTACTGGACAAACCGGTGTATTAAAGATTTCAGAAGCCTGCTGACTGAGGAGACATGCCTATATATTTGAACCTGCAATATATCATTTTCACCAGTCATAGAATATTTTTTTATTTGTGTAAATAATACTTGAAATTCAGAATCTTCGTGCTATAATCTAGGTAAGGGGATATAGCTCAGCTGGGAGAGCGATGCGTTCGCAACGCATAGGTCACGAGTTCGAGTCTCGCTATCTCCAGGAAATGGAAGTATAGCTCAGCCGGGATGAGCGTTCGCCTCACACGCGAAAGGTCATGGGTTCGAGCCCCATTACTTCCATTTTTCAATAAACAGCCAAAACACCGGAAAACTTTGTAAATGCAGGGTTTCCCGGTGTTTTTGTTTCCTTCAAAATTCCATTGTTCTTTCATTGGTTCTATGTTTTTCGGCCATTATTTAACTTAAAATACAGCATGAAGTACCTCAGGAGGTTAAAGTAAATTAAGATATTAAATTTAGCTGATTATTCCTTATACAATGCACCATGCAATGCACCTTAAAGAATCACATTTGCCTGGCAGCCTTCCAGCCATTTTGTGATGTTGTCAAAGACAATTTTTGCACGGGCTTCCATGGATTCTGCCGATGCAAAGGCCACGTGTGGCGTAACAATGGTATTCTTGCTGTTCAGCAGCGGATGGGACGGATCAAGGGGAGGCTCTGTTTCAAACACATCGATCCCTGCGCCTGAAAGATAACCGGAATTTAAAGCTTCAGCCAAAGCCTGGGAATCCACAACAGGCCCTCTGGCAGCATTGATGATGTAAGCGCCCTTTTTCATTTTGGCAATGGTATCTCTGTTTATCAAATGGCGGGAAGATTCATTTAAAGGACAGTGAAGACTGACAATATCGGAACGGGACAGGAGATCATCAAGGGATACGAACTCGATGAATGAAGGCTCATTTCCGGTGGGACGGCGCTTGTACCCCAGGACCTTGCAGCCAAAGGCAGCACAGAGCTCTGCAGTTCTTGTGCCGATTGCCCCTGTACCCACGATTCCTACGGTTTTACCCATGAGCTCGCAGCCCACAAGGCCATCCTTGGTTTTTCCTTCCCGGCAGCGGGCTTCCACCGCCGGAACATTGCGCAGCAGGGAGAGCATCATGCAGAGAGCCAGTTCCGCAACGGCCTGAGTAGAGTATCCGGCCGCATTGCTGACCTGGATCCCCCTTGCGCGGGCAGCGTCCAGGTCCACATGATCAACGCCTGTAAACGCCACGTCTATGAACTTTAAGTTCTCACAGGCAGAAATAACTTCTCCGGTGAGAGGCATGTTGGCGATCATGATGACATCCGCCTGCCTGGCCCGTTCAATCTGGACCTCCGGGCTTGTATCCTTTTGATAAGCGGTAAAGCAGTGGCCGGCTTCTACCAACGGCCTTGCGCATTCCTGCAAAAGGCTGTCCGGGATGCCCAGGGATTCTAACAGTACGATATTCATAAATATCACTCCAATCAAGGTATCATATTACAGGGCCGCAGCAGATGCGGCCCTGCAAATGAATTATACCACTGTTTGGAAGAATAAAAAAGACGGGATTTATTTTGCTGCCTTTTCTGAATATGTGGTTGTTACAAGCTCTTCATAAGGGACTCTTTCTTTCAGTTCCCCTGATTCTTCCAGAATGTTTTCCAGAAGCTCAAAGCTGTCTTTCTCGAAAATGGTATCCCCTTTCCAGGTGTCCTGGGCTTTGTAGCGGTCCACAATGGTCGCAATGGTTGCCACATCGGTTTCTTTGAACTGAGGCTGCATTATGATAGAAGTGCGGCTGCTTTTACAGCTAATAGATAGGTCTGCTGCACGGCATTGTTTCGCGTGACTCTCTTTCTCCGGGAATTTACCGGATTATGAAAGCTGGCTGTGAAAGGAATTCGCCAGCTGATTTGCGGCTTCCATTCCGGTATACAGTGCCCCCTGCATCCAGCCATGTTTTGTGGACAGGTGTTCACTGGCAAAGTAAATTCTTTGATTGAATTCAGGCTTTAACATCTCATAGGCAAATAATCTTTTCTGGCCCGGAAGGGCCATGGCAAAGGCGCCCCGGTTATTTGGCTGATTATCCCATACCACTGTCTTATGGTCTTCCACAATGGAATCCAGGAATCCCCTTGGCAATCCGTGAACTTCCTCCACTTCTTCCTTTATCAGTTCATACCGGCGTGATTCTTCCATATTTCCCACTCTTGTTGCATTTAAATGATAATTATATGTAGCTACCAGCACGCCGGGTTCATTGGGCGAGCAGGAGGAAACATCGGGGCAAAGAAGATGGTCTCCCGGATAGAAGATGGACTGAATCGGCAGGTCTGTCTGGGAAAATCCTCCCACCATTCGTCCGTAATCGGTATCCTGTTCCCAGAAGCGCTCATTGCACATAAAAAGCGTCTTTTGCGAATTGGTATAATTGAATTCTAAAATGGCCTGCATCTTAAGATTGCTGAAATATGGCTTGATTTCAACTTCCCTGAGAGTGGAGTAGGGAATTGCACATACGACGTAATCAAAAACATCGGCAGTTCTCTTAAAATCCCGCACATTGCGTTGGGCCAGGACTATTTGATTGCAGTTTGGCATCTGATAAATGCCTGTAACTGCCTGGCCTGGCCGGTAGGTAACTGTGCCAAGCCGGGAAGCCGGAATATTTTCATACTGGGGCGGATTGTCTGTGAAGAAGGATTGGACAAAAGCATATGGCAGGTTTACGATTCCGCCTTGGATGGTATAGGTGTTGCGGTAGTCCAGGGTATATTCCTCATGGACGATTTCATCGTAACTGGCATTCAGCAGAGCGCCGGTCCCTGGATCAACCCCTGAGATTAAGCTGATGGCCCCCTGGCTTAATCCCAGGTTTTCCAGAGTCTGCCGGACAGAATAGTTTGTGAGAGTCAGATATTCCGGGGAATATTCCGGTAAAATTTGTATCAGCTCTGACCGGATATCAGGCGGAAGCTGCATCATCAGATACAAAAAGGCATAATCATCAAGCTCTGCCCAGGGAGTGCTTCTTTCCTGGGGGGTCAAATCGTATAAGGGATAAAGCATCTGCTCAATGGAGTCTGTTGTTCTCAAACGGGTATTATGTACGTATAAAAAATTGTTGCGCTGCGTGACTGACAGAGGACGGGTGTTAAGGCCAAGCAGATTGATATAGTGCCAGGTGGTTTCATGGGTTACCGGTATTCTGTGAGCGCCGAATTCATTATAGTATTTGCCTTCCGGATCAAAATAGTAGGTATAAACTCTTCCTCCAATTCTGTTTTCATTGGCCTCCAGGATGGTAATATCGGCTCCCAGCTTGCGAAGCTCGAATGCAGCGGATAAACCGGCAAGGCCTCCTCCGATGACTCCGATTTTTACACCTTTCAGTTCTCCCGGCAGTGCATAATTTGTAATATCCGGGGGAGGACTCAGTAAATGAACAATATATTCGTAATCTTCCAGCCGGCCGGCCGTTTCCAATGAATTTCTGATCATTTCCTGCCGCTGTTCATTCGTAGGATTCATTACCTGATTTAATGGAATATCCATTGGTTATACCTCATAATGTCACTACAGTAGCAATATATTGGAAATTTTCCCCTAATATAACAAATAAGAATACTTTTCCGGGAGACAGCGGAGATCATCAGCTTCCCTTTCATTAGAGAACAGGGGACAAAATGCCACCTGTCATGCCGAAACAATTGCCGGAATAGGATATAGGGAAGAGGATGCGGGGAGAAAGTCATGCCCGATTCTAATGTCGATCTCCGGATAAATGTAAGGGCTGAAGAAAAGGGTCTGTATTTGCAGAAAAAGAGTATATTCAGTCAAATCAGTGAGTTTCTTTTTCAGCAGGGATTAATCGATTTAAGAGAAAAGAAACGGTTTGATGAACTGATGAAGAAAGAATGAAGATTTAAAAGGGGACAATTGCCTGCCGCAATGTCCCCTTTCCTGAGAATATTGTAAGGAGGGAATACAGATGCAGCGCAGGCTTCGGGCCGTCATTTACTGCCGCGTTTCTACAAGCAGTGAAGCACAGGTTGATTCACTGGATAAACAGGTTGCGGAGGCAATAGAATCCGTGGAGCAGCTGGGCTTTGATTTGGTGGACCGTTTTATAGACGAGGGCCGGACAGGTACGACCAGTACGAGAAAAGAGTATTCGCGTATGCTTGGCCAAATTGAGAAGCACAGCTTTGAGGTGATAGTTACAAAATCTCTGGACAGAATGAATCGCAATATTCTGGACTTTTATCTGTTTCTGGATCTCATCATAAGGAATGACATAAAACTGTATTTTTATCTGGACAGAACGTACTATAAGCCCGATGATAAAATAGTGATCGGAATCAAGGCGATTTTGGCAGAAGAGTATTCCAGAGAATTATCCAAAAAGCTGTCAAATGCCCATGCGAAACGTCAGGAGCGGGGAGAGGTAATGATGCTTGGCAGTCTGACTTATGGATATAGGAAAGAAATTCAGCCGGATGGGAGAAAGAAGATTGTGGTTGTGGAGGAAGAGGCGGAAATGATACGTCTTATATTTGACTACTGCAAAGAAGGATACGGCGTAAGGACTATTGGAAAAATGCTGTATTCTCATGGTTACCGGAATAGAAACGGAAACGAAATAGGAGAAGCTACCATCCGGCGCATCATTCGCAATCCATTGGTTAAGGGAACAATGATTATGAATAAAATGAAATTTGACTTTAATACCAAGACTGCAATACACGTAAGCCCTGATCAGTGGATCGTGAAAGAGGATGCAGTACCGGCAATTATTTCCAGAGAAGACTGGGAAGCTGCCAATGCCCTTATGGACAGCCGAACTCAAATGAAAAAAACAGATAAAACTGTTAACAGGCAGGGGCAAAACAAAGGAAAATACAATTTCTCCGGGAAGCTGATATGCGGAATGTGCGGAAAACCATATTATAAAGCCAGAAGAAATAATAAATCCTCTCAGGTCATTCAGTGGAAATGCAGTACATACTTAAAATTTGGACGTAATAAAACGGACTTCGCTTCCCAGGATGCTGACACGGGGAAAGGCTGTAACGGTCCGTCGATTGATGAGACTTTATTAATAGATATCCTGGGAATTGTGGCCCGGGAACCGTTTGAACAGATGACTGATAAACAGACGCTTATTGCGGAAACAATGAGTATGCTGGAGAAAATCCTGGAGGAAACGGAAGGAAAGGAAGATGAACCGGATTTGCAGAAAAAAATACAGGTGATTTCTCAGAGACAGAAAATTTTACTGGAAAAGTATCTGGATGGAAAAGTCTCTGATGATAACTATGAGCAGATGGAAAACAAATTGAAAGAAGAAAAAAATAACCTGGAAGTGCAGCTGAAAAAACTGGAAGATAAAGGAACCATGGCTTATAAGAGGAAGCAGAGGCTCAGGAAAATTGAAAGCTCCCTAAAAAATGGCGGGATAGAACAGGCTACAGCCTTTGCATTGATGGATTCAATAAAAAGCATTGTAGTTTATGAGGATCATTTAAAAATTATTTTTGAACAGTTAAGGGTTACGGACATGGAGATTCCGTTAAACCCGTATCAGTTGAAAAATACGAGTGCGGCAATTGAAGAGTCCAAGGAAATTATTTGCCGTATGATTGCTGAAAATCCTAAAATCAGTTTAAAGCAGATGGCCGAAAGGCTGGGGATGGGAGAACGGACCGTGTTTGAAAGAGTGGCAGCTCTTAAGAAAGCCGGTAAGATAGAGATAAAAGGACGGGGGCCGGGACGCAGCTGGTTTGTGAAGGCCTAAATCGCATTTCCCTGTCATTTTGCAGCCCCGGTTTTTAAACTGGGGCTGAATCACCTTTGCAATCTCTTCCGAAGAATGGGAATTCACATATTCCAGCCCTTTCTGGATGGCATTGGTAAATTTCTGAATTGTCTCAGGATTCTTCTCCATATAGCTTTTCTTTGCGCTGTAAGCCGTATAGGGCACATAGCCGGAATCCACGCCAAGGGAGGCCACCACGTATCCGCTGCCCTCTTTTTCCAGCTTGGTTGCAAAGGGCTCAAACTCCACGGTGTAGTCCGCGTCGTTGCTGGTAAATGCGGCGGCGGTCAGGCCGAAGCTGATGCTCTGGTCAATGGTTAAATCCGTGGCCGGGTCAATACCGTTCTTTTTCAGGATATATTCAAATACCATTTCCGGCATTCCTCCGGCTCTTCCTCCCAGAACCTTCTTCCCCTTTAAATCCGTCCAGGTGAAATTGGACTCTTTTTCTCTGCCGACAAGAAAGTTGCCGGCCCGCTGGGTCAGCTGGGCAAAGTTGACGGCATGATCCTCAGCGCCGTTGGCGTAAGTATAAATGCTGGCCTCTGATCCCATAAATCCAATATCCGCATCCCCTGAAATTAAGGCTGTCATTACCTTGTCGGCTCCGGCTCCGTTGACCAGGGTTAAGTCAATGCCTTCGTCCTTAAAATATCCCAGCTCAATGGCCGCATACTGAGGCGCATAGAAAATGGAATGGGCGACTTCATTTAAAGTAACCGGTTTTAAATCGGCCGCTTTCGCTTTCGGTCCGCAGCCTGCAAGGCTTAAGCAGGCTGAGCCTATAAGCATGGCCGCCAAAAGAAAGTGTTTGGCTTTTCTCATAAAATCCTCCTTTAGGAAATCTTAGTACTACATTTTATTATGAGAATGTGGGAAGGTACTTTGTCTTAATAAGTTTTTATGATTCCATGGAAATGGTGGACACATGAAAGAAGAGGGGCCGGATATGTTTTCTTGCCGTAATCCTGCAGCTTGTAAGGGAGGCAGCCAGCATGAGTATTGCAAGAAATATGGCAACTGCATTTTTCATAGGATTCTCCCTTTATATTTTCTCCTTGTAGTATTGTATGAGCCGGGTCCGCCACAGGTGATTGTTATTTCACAGGTTCGCAGTTCCGGCTGCCATATTTTCAAGTCTTCTCCATGACGGAACTGTGTCATATTTTGAGATGGAATAAGAAGGAAAACTGTGGTATACTGCTCATAGTAAAATTTACAAAGGCAGGAGAACGGCAATGGACTATCGGATGATTGTGTTGGATTTGGATGGGACTCTGACCAACCGTGATAAGGTGATTACGCCTAAGACAAAGGAGGCGCTTTTCGAATTAAAGAAGCAGGGGGGAATTATTGTGCTGGCTTCGGGGCGGCCCACCTACGGGGTAGTGCCATTGGCAAGGGAGCTTGGGCTTGACCGGTCGGGAGGATATATTCTTTCCTACAACGGAGGCCGGATCATTGACTGTAAAACCGGAGAAACTGTTTTTGCAAAGGAGCTGCCCGTGTCCTCAAACCGGAAAATTATAGGTCTGGCAAAAGAGCATGGGGTGAATATCATTACCTATGAGGATGACTTAATTATCACATCAAATGCTTCGGATGAGTATGTGGAAAAGGAAGCTTTCATTAACAAGCTTCAGGTAAAAGAAGTTCAGGATATGGAAAGCTATGTCAGCTTTCCTGTAGTAAAATTCCTGATGCTGGAGGATGGAGATTATCTGGCTATGGTAGAGCCCAGGGTAAAGGCGGCCCTGGGACGTGATTACAGCGTCTACCGGTCGGAGCCTTATTTTCTGGAGGTTCTTCCAAAGGGGATTGATAAGGCCGCAAGCCTGGAGCGGCTGCTTTCAAGGCTTGGCATGGGTAAGGAGCAGATGATCGCCTGCGGAGACGGCTACAACGATTTGTCCATGATCCAATATGCGGGACTGGGGGTTGCCATGGAAAATGCAGTCTTTCCGGTAAAAAAGGCGGCTGATTATGTTACATATTCCAACGATAACGATGGAATCGCTCATGTGGTAGAAAAATTTATGCTTTCCTGATGTCATAGGGTGGATTTTATAACTTTAATATGTTAAAATGCACCTGAAGAGCAAAAGGAAGAAAAAGGGGACTAGTAAAACTATGAATAAAAAGATTAAGACAGATGCGGTGGACCATTTGTTTGAGGCCATTTTAACTTTAAAGACACCGGAAGAATGCTATACCTTTTTTGAGGATGTATGCACGGTCAATGAATTGTTAAGCTTGTCACAAAGATATGAAGTGGCCAAAATGCTGCGCGATGGGCGTACCTATCTGGAAATCGCGGAAAAGACCGGGGCATCCACTGCCACCATCAGCCGTGTAAACCGTTCCTTAAATTACGGCAACGACGGATATGATATGGTATTTAAGCGCCTGGAGGAAGAGAAGAGAGAAAGATAGCAGGAGAGAAGCGCAAAAGATAAGAAAAGAGGCTGTTTATGGGACAGTCTCTTTTGTGCTTTATTTTTTCTTCTTTACAGGTTCAGCCTCTCTTAAGTCGTCAATGACATGTTCAATGATCTGCTTTTTAATATATACATCAAAGGAAAGATCGCAGATCCAGGCGAACAGACGGAGATATTCCAAATCTTCCCCTTCCAGTCCCTTATCTTCAAAGGTCTTTCCGGCGTGCTCGTATTTTTCAATGATGTCCGCCTTTACGCTGCCCAGGGTTTCCTTTTCCTGTGAAAATATCTCTTTGTAGATCTCCTCTAAGGGCATGCCTTCGAACGAGTTGAAATGCTTCTCCGTAATTGGGCGGAAGAGCTGTTCAATATCATTAAAAGAAAGCATATTTTTAAAATAATAGATAAATATAAGCATCAGAATGTGCTCTCTGGAATATTTCTTTTTATTTGGAGCGGGAAGAAGGTTATTTTTGGCGTAGTTATTGATCATGGTCTTGGTCAGAACCTTATCCTCCGGATAGCGTTTCGTATCCTTTAAATGTTCGTCCATAAAGGTAGTGACCTGATCCATGTATAAATCTATGTTTGGAATGGTTTCCGGCCTGATATGGCTTAGAGATTCCAGATGTTTTAAAATTTCCTGTATTCTTTCGTCGTTGGTCTTCATCGTTTTCTCCGTTCTGTGGAACCTGTTGCTCTGTACAGGGGCTGATCCCCTTGGTCATATTATATAGTATTCAATACCAGATGACAATAACTAAATATTTTTTAGAATACCTGAAAAAGTTTCTTGACATTTGGCCAATGTGTGATAATCTAGAATTATAAGCTATAATTGTGATAAATGAAAGGAGATACTAAAATCATGAAGACAATATTATCAACAGAAAAAGCGCCGGCAGCAATCGGACCTTATTCCCAGGCAGTTTGCGGAGGCGATTACGTATTCGTATCAGGACAGCTTCCTATTGATCCGGCGACCGGAGCATTTGCAGGCGAGGATATTACTTCCCAGACAAAGCAGTCTCTGGCAAACATCAAGGCAATTCTGGAAAGCAAGGGCCTGTCCATGGCAAATGTGGTAAAGACCACTGTTTTATTAAAGAATATCAGCGATTTCGGAGCAATGAATGAGGTATATGCAACATTTTTTGAAAGCGACTGCCCTGCAAGAGCGGCATTCGCAGTTGCTGCACTGCCGAAGGACGCTCTGGTTGAGATCGAAGCGATTGCTTACTGCGGAAAGTAATTGAAGGTTTTTTAGAGAAAAAGAGCGGAGAGTACCGTGCCTTGAGATGCCTTACAGCGTTTCAAAGTATTGTGCTCTCTTTTTGGATTTCCGGAAAATAAGGGGCAGTTTTTTGCGTCGATGTAGAAATAAAGGGCTTTTTGCGAAAGAAATGGGTTGCATATTGACGGACTTATATTATAATAAATTGAGGAAGCCTGGTGGCTTTCCGGCTTATGAGGCGGAATATAATACTTTCAGGAAGAATATGAGGCCTGAAAATCAGTATGGAAGTTGGTACATTTGCGATGAAAGTTGACGAAACGGCAGAAGAATATCTGGGCCGTATTCCCATGTGGGCCAGAAAGAAAAACTCCCTGGAGGATATCCGGAAGTTTCTTTGTGAAATGGACGAGCCGGATGAGAAGATGAAGATTTTCCATGTGGCGGGGACCAACGGGAAAGGCTCGGTATGCGCATTTCTCCAGTCCGTCTTACTAGCTGTCGGTTACCGGGTGGGGACATTTACCTCTCCTCATCTGATAGAAACAAGAGAGCGTTTTTGCATAGACGGAGAGAAAGTGCCTGAGGCGGCCTTTGAAGAAAGCTGCCGGACAATCAGGAAGCTTTCAGAACGGATGATGGAGAAAGGGTATTGCCATCCTTCATACTTTGAGTTTTTGTTTTACATGGCAATGGATATGTTTGATAAAGCGGAAGTTGATTTTGTGATTCTGGAGACCGGTCTGGGAGGAAGACTTGATGCCACCAATGTCATAAGACATCCTCTGGTGTCTGTGATCACCTCCATCAGCCTGGATCATATGGAATATCTGGGAGATACCATTGATAAAATTGCAGCGGAAAAGGCTGGGATTATAAAAAGCGGGGTGCCTGCGGTTTTTGACGGAAACGACAGGGAGGCCGCTGAAGTTATCAGAGAAAAGGCAAAGGAGATTGGGGTTCCGTTTTATGAGACGGACAGGCAGGGGTATGAGATTACCGGCTGCAGCGGGAGTGAATATGAAGCGAGGCTCTCCGGTATAAGAGGAGATGTGCTTGAGGCTGTAATTCCGTCTCCGGCGGAATATCAGGTCATGAATGCGCTTCTTGCATTCCGGGCTCTTGAGGCCGCGGAGGTGAGGCTTCTCACCCCAAAGCAGATCCGGAACGGCTTTCTCACCATGCAGTGGCCGGCCCGGATGGAAGAGGTGCTTCCGGGAGTTTTCCTGGATGGAGCCCACAACCCGGGAGGGATTGAAGCTTTTGCCAAGGCGGCAGCCGGTTTATGCGCATCCAGAAAGAAACGTGCTTACCTGCTTTTTTCATCGGTATCCGGCAAGGATCATCACCGGATGATAAGAAACATTGCAAATGCCCTGCCCCTGGATTACGGGGCTGTGGCTCATATGGATTCGGAAAGAGGACTGGAAACAGAAATTCTTCTCAAGGAATTTCAGGATACTTTCGGCTTCTTCACGGAAGGATTTTCCACAGTGGAAGAGGCTGTTTTGCACATGCTTCATAAAAAGGATGAAGGGCATCTTTTGTTTTGTGTAGGTTCCCTTTATCTGATGGGCGAGATAAAAGCGGTTTTAAGGAGGAACGGATATGATTGATTTTGAAGCTGAAATTGCCAATTACAGGCCCAGCCTGGAGGTTGACGCCATTGAGGACGCCATTGTGAGAAGCGATCTGACGGATATGAACGACTTAATTATGGACCTTATCAAAGAAGTCAGCAAGGAATAGGCGGCCCAGTATGGATTATGAAAGAAAAACCCGCGTGATTGCAAACAGCTATTACAATATGGGCTTGGAACGGGCCAGACTGCGGGATTTATCAGGAGCAGCGGAATGCTTAAAGAAAAGCCTGCATTTCAATAAGTATATGACGGATGCCAGAAATCTTCTGGGCCTCATCTATTATGAAGTGGGAGAGGTAGGCGATGCTCTGGTCCAGTGGGTCATCAGCATGAATCTGCAGCCGGAGGAAAACCGTGCGGACCATTATCTTGGCGAGATCCAGAGAAAAAAGGGGGCCATGGATGCGGAACGCCGGACGATACGCAGGTTTAACCAGGCTCTTGTCTATGCTGAGAACGGAAGTGAGGACTTAGCCATCCTGCAGCTTAATAAGGTGGTGGAGAGCAAGCCTAATTATGTGAAAGCCCAGCTTTTGTTCGCCCTTCTCTGCATTGCCAGAGAGGATTACCAGAAAGCGGGAAAGGCTGTTTACAAGGTCCTGCAGATCGACCGCAACCACCCCAGGGCACTTTGGTACAAGTCCCTGGTCAAAACCTCCGGCGTAACCATAAAAGGGGAACAGGAGCCGGAGAAAAGGAAGCTGAAAAACGTGTTATCCCACAGGCAGCTGGAGGATGACGATATTATTATCCCTCCCAGCTACAGGGAAAACACCAGGGACCAGGCAGTGGGCAACATCCTTGCAGGCCTTTTGCTGGGGGCGGCAGTTATCTTTTTCTTAGTTATGCCTGCCAACACAAGGGCCATTAATTTAAGCCACAACCAGGAGATATTAAAATACAGCGAGAAGCTGAGCCAGGCAAACCAGAAAGCAGACGATTTAACGGCCCAGCTGGAATCCATGGAATCAGAAAAGAAGAAAGCGGAGGAATCCTTATCCTCCTTAACCAATAATGCGGACAGTGTGATGGCCCAGTATCAGGCTGTCATCGGAATTCTTCAGGCATATAAGAAGAACGATTTCCAGTCCGCAGTACGGATTTATGCGGGCTTAAACCCTGAGCTCATCACCTCCGAGGATGTCCAGGCGGTGATCGGTGAAATAAAGAAAGACATGAAAGAGAAAGGCTGCCCCATTCTGGAAGGTCTTGGCGACAAGGCAATGGAAGCGGGAGACGGGGCGGGCGCCCTTGCCTATTATTTAAAATGTATTGATTTAGTCCCCGCCAGCTGGCAGGCAAAATTCAAGGCAGCCGTCATTTACAAAGGAATGGAGCAGAAGGAGCAGGCAAACGCATTGTTTTCCGATATCATAAATAACAGTAAGGATAAAGAGTTATCTGCCAAAGCAAAATCGGAACGTGGTTTTTAAAGGCGGAAAACAAAAAGACGCGACGGAAGAGGAAACTTTTTTGTTGTGTCTTTTTTTCTTCCCACTGCCGGGGATTCTTCGGATTAAAACACTCTTCTGTATTACGGACAGACAATAAGAAATGGAGGAGTATTGCATATGAATCAACCAAGCTTTACATATGAAGCGGAAGGACAGGCACTGATCATACACCTGCCGGAGGAGCTGGACCACCATAACTGCACCGGGCTTAAATATGAAACGGACTTAATCCTTTCGGAAAATTATATCAGACGCATTGTTTTTGATTTTTCAAAAACCAGATTCATGGATTCGTCGGGAATCGGTATATTATTAAACCGGTATAAGCAGATGGCCTTAAGCGGCGGGAGCGTTGCCATCTACGGTGCAGGTGCTCAGGCACTCCGTATTTTAAAAATGGGAGGCATTTTAAAATTAGTAAAATTATATGACTCTAAGGAAGCAGCAGTCACAGGTTGAGGAGGAACGTATGTCAGAACAGAACAAACCGGAAATTCTGAAAATGGAATTGGAGGCCCTGTCAAAGAATGAGGAGTTTGCCAGAGTGGCAGTTGCTGTCTTTATGGCAAGGCTGAACCCTACTCTGGAAGAGGTGAACGATGTGAAAACAGCCGTGTCGGAGGCTGTCACCAATGCGGTCATTCACGGGTATCAGGGACAGGGAGGAATTATTTATCTGGAAGTGGAGATTGATGGCCAGGAAATCTCCGTGACCGTTAAGGATACGGGAATCGGGATACCCGATATCAAACGGGCCATGGAACCCATGTACACCACGGACCCGGACGGGGAGCGGTCGGGAATGGGATTTTCCTTTATGGAAGCGTTTATGGACCAGGTGGAAGTACAGTCGGCGCCTGGTGAGGGAACCTCTGTGACCATGAAAAAGAAGATCAGCAGGTGAGCCTTATGGATGAGACCATGAGATTGATAGAAATGGCTCACGGTGGAGATAAAGGGGCAAGAGACCGGCTGGTCACCGACAATTTCGGACTGGTCTGGAGCATTGTCCGCAGATTTACAGGGCGCGGATACGATCCCGAGGACTTATTTCAGATCGGAAGCATTGGCCTTATGAAAGCCATTGATAAATTCGATTTATCTTACGATGTGAAATTTTCAACCTATGCGGTGCCCATGATAACAGGGGAGATCAAGCGGTTTTTAAGGGATGACGGTATGATTAAGGTCAGCCGTTCCATTAAGGAAATGGGCCTTAAAGTGAAAAATGTACGGGAAGAGCTGGTGTACCGGCTGGGGAGAGAACCTACGGTAGAGGAGATCGCCGGAGAAATCGGGGCCAGTAAGGAAGAAGTGGCAGCCTCCATTGAAGCGGGAGCGGAGGTGGGCTCTTTATACCAGTCCGTCAATAAAAATGATGAAAACAGCATTTTGCTCATCGACAAGATTGAAGAAGAAAGCTCCGCCCAGGAAGAACTTTTAAATCAGATGGTGCTTCGCGACCTTTTATGCGCTCTTTCTGATAAAGACAGGGAGATTATCATCCGCCGTTATTATTATAATGAGACCCAGAGCCAGATTGCGGACAGGCTGGGAATCTCTCAGGTTCAGGTATCCAGGCTGGAAAAAAAGATTTTGAAACAAATGCGGGAAAAATTATAGAATAAAAAGATTTTATACGGCTCATACTACCTTTGAAAAACCAGAGAAAAGGATGTGAGCACTTATGGAATCCATGAAACATAAGATTGTAATGGCCCTTCTCGTGTTGTGCCTGATCGCAATTGCAGCCGCCATCTGGTACATGATTGCAGTCATGCCTGATGGAGTGGAAAAAGAAGGGACTCTTGTTAAGGCCATCCCCGGATTGGAGATGATGGTTTTATGAGCAAGACCGTTTATTTAAATGTCAGCCAGATCACGGAGGTTCATCATAAGGAAATTCAGTTAAAGGATGTGGCTGATGTTTATTGTGATGATTCCGCCGTCATGAACAAGTGCAATGCCCTGCGCATCAAAACCATTCATTTGGACCGCAACAAACGGTACGTGGAAAGCACCCTGGACGTCATAAAGAAGATGATGGAAATGGACCCTACCCTTACGGTCAACAGCGTGGGGGAGGTAGATTTTATCATAGACTACCACAAGCCGAAGCGCCCCAGCTGGGTCTGGCAGTGGTTAAAGACTATTTTCGTCTGTATCGTCTGCTTCTGCGGCGCTTCCTTTGCCATTATGACCTTTAACAACGATGTGAGCGTTACAGATGTTTTTAAGGAGATTTATCAGATCGTCATGAGGCAGGAATCCAGCGGCTTCACGATTTTGGAGGTCAGCTATTCTGTTGGACTGGCTCTTGGGATCGTTGTATTCTTCAACCATTTCGCAAAGTACAAGATCAATACAGATCCGACACCCCTGGAGGTGGAAATGCGGCTTTATGAAGACAATATCAGCAAGACCCTGATCAAGAATGACGGCAGAAAGGAGTCAGATATTGATGTTTCTTAGACAGGTATTTCTGTGCTTTATCGGACTCAGCGCTGGCGGCATTATAGCAGCCGGCGTTTTTGCTTTTCTGGCAATCATCGGCGTATTTCCCAGGCTCATAGGAATCACCCATACAAAAAAGCACATAATACTCTATGAGTCCGTTATTATTCTCGGCGGGGTGCTGGGAAATATAAGCGATATTTATGAATTCCCCCTGGGTTTTGGGGGAAATGCGTTTCTGGGAATCTATGGGCTGTCCGTTGGAATTTTTGTAGGCTGCCTTGCCATGTCCCTTGCGGAGACCTTAAAGGCCTTTCCCGTATTCAGCCGCAGAATTCATCTGGGGGTTGGACTGCAGTATATCATCCTTTCCCTGGGGCTGGGAAAGCTTATGGGCTCCCTGGTATTTTTTGCGGAAAGGTTCGGAAAATAAAGGAAGGAAAGAGGAAATTATGGAGATAAACAAAAAGGCATATGAGGCCTATGTGAAAGAGATGACCCCTGTGCATAAAAAATGGCCTGGACTGATCAAGGCGTTTCTGGTAGGAGGTCTGATCTGTGTGGCAGGACAGCTTGTGACTGCCGGATTTACGGCTGCCGGGCTGGAAAAGGAGGCGGCTTCCTCATGGACCACCCTGGTCCTGATTGCGGCCAGCGTCATTTTAACCGGATTTAACATTTATCCCAAGATTGTAAAATTCGGCGGTGCAGGCGCGCTGGTGCCCATTACCGGATTTGCCAATTCGGTGGTGGCTCCGGCAGTGGAATTCAAGGCTGAGGGACAGGTATTCGGCATTGGCTGTAAGATTTTTACCATAGCCGGTCCCGTTATTTTATACGGGATTCTCAGCTCCTGGATTCTTGGAATCGGGGCCTATGTATTAAAAGCCTTTGGGATACTGTAGGATCAGACCGGTCAGAGAAATGGAGAGAGAAAAATGCAGGTAGGAAAAGCGAGTATAAAATTTGAAGAACCTCCGATTATTGAAAGCATGGCTTCCATTGTCGGAAAGAAAGAGGGGGAAGGCCCTCTGGGAAAATTGTTCGATGTGGTGGAGCAGGATGACATGTTCGGAGCGGATACCTGGGAACAGGCGGAAAGCACCATGCAGAAGCAGACCGCAGACCTTGCCATTGAAAAGGGAGATATCCGGAAAAAGGATATCCGCTACCTTTTCGCCGGAGATCTGCTGGGACAGCTCATCGCCACCTCCTTTGGAACTGTGGACTTGGAAATCCCTTTGTTCGGCTTATTCGGAGCCTGCTCCACCATGGGTGAGGCCCTGAATTTAGGCGCCATGGCCGTGGCCGGAGGCTTTGCGGATAAGGTTATGGCCATGGCTTCCAGCCATTTTGCCACGGCTGAAAAACAGTTCCGTTTTCCCTTAAGCTACGGAAACCAGAGGCCATTTTCGGCTTCCTGGACGGTTACGGGCTGCGGTGCAGTTATTCTTTGCAAAAACAGGAAAGACGGGATTGCCGCCATCACCGGCATCACCACAGGGCGCATGGTGGACATGGGAACCAAGGATTCCATGAATATGGGAGCTGCCATGGCTCCGGCTGCCTTTCATACCATTTTGCAGAATTTTGCAGATTTTCAGGTGGATGAATCCTATTATGATAAAATCATAACAGGAGATTTAGGGCAGATCGGCAGAAGCATTCTTCTGGATTTTATGAGGAACAAGGGCCATGATTTAGAGAATATTCATACGGACTGCGGAATTGAAATATATGACAAGGATACCCAGGACACCCACGCAGGAGGAAGCGGCTGCGGCTGTGCGGCCTCCACCCTCTGTTCCTATATTCTTCCCAAGGTTCAGGACGGAACGTGGAAGCGGGTGTTGTTTGTGCCCACCGGAGCGCTGCTCTCCACAGTCAGCTTTAACGAGGGAGAGACCATTCCCGGCATTGCCCATGGGGTGGTGATTGAGAATGTAGGAAACTTATCGTAAGAGGATTTTGTTCAGAAAGGAGACAGCTATGGACTATTTAAAAGCATTTTTAGTCGGAGGAGCCATCTGTGCTCTTGTACAGATATTGATGGATAATACAAAATTAATGCCGGGGCGGATCATGGTCCTTCTGGTGGTGACAGGCAGCATTCTCGGGGCCCTGGGCATCTACCAGCCCTTTGCAGACTGGGCGGGAGCAGGAGCTACGGTTCCCCTTCTGGGCTTTGGCAATAGCCTTTGGAAAGGGGTATGGAAGAGCATGAGCGAGGACGGGCTGCTGGGAATCTTCAAGGGAGGATTTACGGCAAGCGCGGTAGGGATTTCAGGAGCTTTGATTTTCGGATACCTGGGATCAATCATATTTAAGCCGAAAATGAAAAGCTGATGGTTTATGTAAAAGATGAAAAGAAGAGAGCGTTTCATGATTACGTGTCATGGACGCTCTCTCTTATTTTTTATTCTTTTATTCTTTATTTCCGGCAATCCCGACTTAATACCGCGGCCATACCTGACCGGAGCCTCCGGAATTGGGATTGGATGGTACATATCCGGGTCCATACTGCTGGGGCGACCCGATTGAGGAATCCTGATCCTCCCCGCCAGGAGAAATTATAATGGAATTGGCGGAATGGATGGTGCAGTATCCCGGCATTGCAAATGGGGAATCATCCGTTTCTCCCGTTTCTCCCGGAGGAAGCACCATGAATACGGCGGTTGTCCGTTCCGGGCAATAGGGAGTGGGCAGCTTGTGAGATATGGAACAGACCGTAGCTCTCACGTGGTTGTTGCACACATCTGTAGGAACTGTTCCCTTTGCAAAATATTCCGTGTAAATCGCATTTCCTCTGGGATCGTTGTCGCAGATTCCGGAGACGGCCAGCTTGCCGGATTTCCGGCAGATTTCCGCAGTTTCTATGCTGTCAGGCACCGTAAATCCGGGGTCAGACATGCCCTCGTGAACTCTTGTCATGATCTTCCGCCAGATGGCCTTATGGAAGGACGTGCCTCCATTCTGCTTCGTCAGCCTTTGATTGTTGTCACAGCCCGCCCAGATGCCTGCTGTATAATAGGGCGTATAGCCCACAAACCAGATGTCGTTGTTGGCAGTGGTGGTACCGCTCTTTCCCGCATTGGACATGCCCGGTATGGCTGCGGCAGGGCTGGTAGAGCTAGGGCCTGCTCCGGCCCGGGCGAACTTCCTGCTGCTTACCATGGAGCCTGCCATGGCGTCGGTCAGAAGAAATGCGGTGGAATCCTTTAACACCCGGTGAGTCTCCGGCGTATTGTCAATTAAAACCTTTCCGTCGTGATCCAGAATCTTGGTAAAGAATCTGGGCTTTGTATAAACTCCGCCGTTGGCAATGGTAGCGAAAGCGTCGGTCAGCTCCAGATTGGAGACGCCGTCCGTGATTCCTCCCAGAGCCAGGGCAGGATTGTAATCCGTGTCCGTTAAGGAGGTGATTCCGAAATTCTTCGCATATTCCACTCCGAGCTGAGGCGTTACGGTCTCCATAAGACAGCGGACAGCCACAATATTCATGGAATAAACGATTCCATCCCGTATGCTGGAATAGCCCTGATAGCCGGAGCTGTACCAGTTGGAAAATGTCTTATTGCCTATGGTATAGGGAGCATCGTAATAAACGGTTCCTAAGGTAGCTCCGCAGGTGTCCATAGCAGGAGCAAAGGCGGTTAAGACCTTAAAGGTGGAACCTGGCTGGCGGAGAGTGTTGCTGGCCCTGTTTAAGGTCAGGCTGGCGGTTTTCTCCCCCCGGCCTCCGCTGATGGCTTTCACCTCTCCGGTTTTCTGGTCCATGATGACGAAAGAAGCCTGGGGCTGTAAGGTCTTGTGAAGGCTTTCTCCCAGAATGGTGTCCCCTTCCTTTACTACGGAGCTCTTAAATGCCTTTACATCGGCCTCTATCCCTTCCTCTGAATCATATAAGCCGTCAAATTCCGTATCCCCGTTATCCCTGTGGTAGCGCTTGATATGTTCCTCGGAATAATGGGTGGTGGTTCCATCCTTATCCGTTACGGAAAGCCTGTATTCAATGGAATATCTGGCAGCCGTATAGTTATCGGGATTGTTGATTTCTTCATCCACAATGGACTGGATATTGGGATCCTGGGTGGTATAAATGGAAAGACCGCCGCTGTAAAGCATGTTGTGGGCCTGAGTGTCGGTATATCCAAGCTTCTCCTCCATGGCCGCTATGACCTGTTCTACCAGTTCATCGGTAAAATAGCTGTATGGGCTGGAGGACTCCTTTGTCACGATATCCACATTCTGGATTCTGGAGTAGACGTCATCGGCCAGGGCGGCATCCTCTTCCTGCTTTGTGATATACCCCTGGTCATACATGTTCTGAAGAATGACCTTTTGCTTGTCCGAATTGGCCTTTTGCCCTGTGATGGGATTGAATTTTGACGGGTTCTGGGTAATGCCTGCCAGCACCGCGCATTCCGATAAGGTTAAGTCCGATACGTTCTTATTAAAATACCGTTTGGACGCCACCTTCACTCCCAGGGAATTGTTGCCTAAGTTGATGGTGTTTAAGTAATTGGTTATGATCTGCTCCTTTGACATGGCCCCGTCTAATTTCACAGCCAGAAACCATTCCTGCAGCTTTCTTTCCAGACGCTCTCCAAAGCTCTTTTCCATACCGCCGCCAAAGACGCTGTTTTTTATGAGCTGCTGGGTGATGGTGCTTCCCCCGCCTGCGCTGGAATCCCCGGTCAGCACGCCCTTTACAGCTCTCATGATGGAGCGGAAATCAATGCCGTTGTGCTCCCAGAACCTGGCGTCCTCATAGGAGACAAAGGCGTTGACGAGATTTTTGGGAAGCTCATCATAGCTGGCTTCTTCCCGGTTGGAGCCTGCCGTCACCAGGGTTTCGGCGACATTGCCGGCGCTGTCGTAAACCGTTGATGCATACTCGTTGGGAACAATGGTTGAGATATCCACGTCAGGAGTATTATCTATGATTCCTTTTATCATTCCGTATCCGATGCTGGCAGCTACAATGCAGCCGAACAGGCATAGCACAAAAACGCTTTTTAAAAATACAAGAAAGACCTTTGAGGTGTATTTTCTTGTTTTTGAATTAACAGACCGGATCCTTTTCTCTGTCGCTTGTTTGCCGTAATTCATAGGAAACCTCCTTTACCGGTACATTATACCAAAAATTGTCGTGCAATTCAACACTTACCATTTTCGGATAAAATATGGGCAAATATACATGAACTCTTGATTGCACGCCGTTTTATGGCTATAATGGATGCAGTTGTTTATTCCCGCCAGGGCAAATATTTTGCAGCTTGGCAGAGGAAGACTTTACCATATAGAAATGAGGAAGCTTATGAGAACGGCTTACAAAATTTTGTATCAGGGAGGCACCGGGGAGATTACGGAGAAAAAATCCCGGTTTATCGCCAGCCTTAAGCCTGTGGAAACAGAGGAAGAGGCCCTGGCTTTCATAGAAGAGACAAGGAAAAGGTACTGGGATGCCAGACATAACTGCTATGCATGGATCATGGGGAAAAATGGAGAGCAGAAGCGTTTAAGCGATGACGGAGAGCCCAGCCAGACCGCTGGCCGTCCCATGATGGATGTTTTGGAGGGAGAGGGCATTGTCAATGTCTGTGCGGTGGTGACCCGGTATTTCGGAGGAACTCTTCTTGGAACCGGAGGCCTGGTCAGGGCCTACTCAGGAGCGGTGAAGGAAGGGCTTAAGGCCTGCGCCGTCCTCACCCTGGAGCCTGCCAGAAGGCTTTCCATTACCACTGATTATAACGGCATCGGAAAGCTTCAATACCTTTTGGGACAGCAGGAGATCCCGATCCTGGACAGCGAGTATACGGACAAGGTAAAGCTTACGGCCCTGGTGCCGGATGAGAAGCTGGGAAAGCTTACGGCAGATATTACCGAGGCCACAGGAGGAAAGGCAGGGCTTTGTGAGGAGGAAGAGGTCTATTACTCCGTTTTTAATAAAGAAATCCTTTTATTCCCATAACAAGGGGGAAAAGGTCGAAAAAACGCGAAAAAAATCTTGCAATATTAATTTCAGAATGATATACTAATAAATCGTGATAATATTAATGAGACTAAGGGCCAATAAGTCCTTAGTTTTTTATGGATCAGGAAAAAGGCGCTCCGCTGCGGAGGTTCAGGGTCTGTTTTGCAGACTTTTTATCTGGTATTGGAACATTCCTTAGAAGAAGGAAGAGAAAGAAGAGTACAATTTATGAAAATGAAGAGAGAAGACGTAAGAAATGTGGCGATTATAGCCCACGTCGATCATGGTAAAACAACACTGGTGGATGCGCTGCTTAGGCAGAGCGGGATTTTCCGTGAGAATCAGGAGGTCATGGAGCGTGTTATGGACTCCAATGATATTGAAAGGGAGCGGGGAATCACCATCTTATCAAAGAATACGGCAATTCATTATAACGGCACCAAAATCAACATCATTGACACTCCCGGCCACGCGGATTTCGGCGGCGAGGTAGAGCGTGTGCTCAAGATGGTAAACGGTGTAATCCTGGTGGTAGACGCCTATGAAGGCGTTATGCCCCAGACGAAGTTTGTTCTCAGGAAAGCCCTGGATCTGGGCCTGTCCGTAGTGACCTGCATCAATAAGATTGACCGTCCCGAAGCGAGACAGGAAGAGGTTGAGGAAGAGGTACTGGAGCTTTTAATGGATTTGGATGCCAGCGAGGAACAGCTGGACTGCCCCTTTATCTATGCTTCTGCAAGAGGCGGCTATGCGAAAAAGAACCCGGAGGACCCGGAAAAGGATATGGCTCCCTTATTTCAGACCATTATCGACCATATTCCCGCCCCGGAAGGAGATCCGGAGGCATCTACCCAGCTGCTCATCAGCACCATTGATTACAACGAATATGTGGGCCGTATCGGCGTAGGAAAGGTGGATAACGGAAAGATCCGTGTGAACCAGGAATGCGTGATCGTAAACCATCATGACCCGGATAAGTTCCGCAAGGTAAAGGTCGGAAAGCTGTATGAATACGAAGGTCTTAATAAAATAGAGGTTCAGGAGGCATCTGTGGGCGCCATTGTGGCGATTTCCGGCATTGCTGATATCCATATCGGCGATACCTTATGCTCCGTGGAAAACCCGGAGGCCATTCCTTTCCAGAAAATTTCAGAGCCTACCATTGCCATGAATTTTATGGTAAACGACAGCCCTCTGGCAGGACAGGAAGGAAAATACATCACCTCCCGTCACATCAGGGAGCGTTTATTCCGTGAATTGAATACAGACGTAAGCTTAAGGGTAGAAGAGACCGATTCACCGGACTGCTTTAAGGTTTCCGGCCGAGGAGAGCTTCATCTGTCTGTTCTGATTGAAAATATGAGAAGAGAAGGCTTTGAATTTGCGGTCAGCAAGGCAGAAGTCCTTTACCAGACCGACGAAAGAAACCGCAAGCTGGAGCCTATGGAGATCGCTTATATCGATGTGCCCGAGGAATTTACCGGAGCCGTAATCCAGAAGCTGACCAGCCGCAAGGGAGAGCTCCAGGGCATGAGCCCGGCAAACGGCGGTTATACAAGGCTGGAGTTTTCCATTCCTTCCAGAGGCCTTATCGGCTACCGGGGAGAATTCATGACGGATACAAAAGGAAACGGAATCATGAACACTTCTTTTGACGGCTATGCGCCTTTTAAGGGCGATTTATCCTACCGAAAGACTGGTTCCCTGATCGCCTATGAGCCCGGCGAATCCATTACCTACGGCCTTTTCAATGCCCAGGAGAGAGGAATCCTGTTCATCGGAGCCGGAGTTAAGGTGTACTCCGGAATGGTCATCGGCCAGAATCCGAAAGCGGAAGACATTGAGATCAATGTCTGCAAGACCAAAAAGCTGACCAACACCCGTTCCTCCGGTGCGGACGAAGCCTTAAAGCTGACTACTCCCAAGGATATGAGCCTGGAGCAGTGCCTTGACTTCATCGATACTGACGAGCTTTTGGAAATTACTCCTGTAAACCTCAGGATCAGAAAGAAAATTTTAGACCCCACCTTGAGAAAAAGGTCTTCTCTTAACAAAAAATCATTGGCATAAATTGTAATAATAAGGAGAATGCTGCCGCTGCCGGACGAAAATTCGGCAATGAGGTAGTTTTCTCCTTTCTTTTTTTGTGCACTATGCCTGGTTATGTCGATATTTTTGGATTGCTTTTTAGCATTTCGTGGCATTCTTTCACATAAATTTAATATTAGCTGTGAGGCATATTAGCAAATAAGTGAAAGAAGAGGAGAAATACAATGTCAGAAAAAATGATTGAAAACAACAAAGTAAGCGTTATCGGGGAGATTATCTCCGGCTTCACCTTCAGCCATGAGGTATTTGGAGAAGGATTTTATATGGTGGACATAGGGGTAAACCGTTTAAGCGAACAAGCGGATGTCATACCTTTAATGATCTCAGAACGTCTCATTGACGTGGAAGGGGATTATAACGGCTGCACCATAGAGGCCGTTGGACAGTTCCGTTCCTATAACCGCCATGAAGGAACAAAAAACCGTCTGGTGCTTTCTGTCTTTGTGAGGGAGATCCGTTTTATGGAAGAATTTACGGACTATACAAAGACCAATCAGATTTTTCTGGATGGCTACATATGCAAGGCTCCCATATACAGAAAGACGCCTTTGGGAAGGGAAATTGCGGACTTGCTTCTTGCAGTCAACCGCCCCTACGGCAAATCAGATTATATCCCCTGTATCGCATGGGGCAGAAATGCCAGATATGCTTCCGGTTTCTCCGTAGGCACCAGAGTGAAAGTGTGGGGACGGGTTCAGAGCAGGGAATACACCAAAAAATTAAATGAGACGGAGTGCGAAAAACGGGTTGCTTATGAGGTTTCGGTCAGCAAGCTGGAATGCGCGGAATAACGGCTTTTATTATATGTTACTGTTCAGCCATGCCATTTATAATTGCCGGATAAGGCTCCCCGTGCCTAAGCCCCGCAAAGACTCCTGCATGGCTGAATAGAAAATATTATATTTAAATTAAGAAAATGGTAAGAAAACTTGCAAAAAAAATTAATTTATGGTACTATAAGCAGGTTCTCACATAATATGTAAATAATTGCTTATTTAGCTGTTATGAGGTGCTGAAAGATGAATAGAGGTACGGTACAGGTTATATGCGGTGCAGGAAAAGGAAAGACCACAGCTGCGCTCGGCATGGGAATCGAAGCTCTGACAAAGAACAGGACTGTCATTATGATACAGTTCTTAAAAGGGTGCTCCGGGCGGGGGTCTCTGGACATTTTGAAACGTCTGGAACCGGAGATGAAGATATTCCGTTTTGAGAAATGCGACAGTCTTTTCGAAAACCTTTCCAAGGAACAGCAGGAAGAGGAACAGAGGAACATACGTAACGGCATGAATTTTGCAAAAAAGGTGGCATCCACCGGCGAATGCGACGTGCTGATATTGGATGAGATCCTTGGGCTGCTGGACCAGAAGATCATAGAGCCGGAAGAGCTGGCAAAGCTTCTTCAGTCCAGAGTAGACGACATGGAGGTCATATTGACCGGAAAAGTGTTTTCCGAGGAGTTAAAGCCTTACGTCGACAATATTCTGGAAATAGACCATGTTAAAGTTGACAATATAAAATAATGATGATAGTATGGTATCATACATAAGAGTAGAGGTTGCGTTGCTTATCAGTACTTTGTCCGATGTATCAGGTACAGGGGAGGGCAAAGGAAAGGAAGAGACGCCGAAGAGCGGTATGGCCTGAGCATGCACGTTCTGGGCATATGGTTAAGAGCCATATGACTGTCATCCGTTTGGATGGGGAGCTACTTAAAGAGAGATGAGATTACCAGATTCTAAACTTTAAGAGCTGACCCTGCCGTCAGCTCTGTTTTTATGTATGGAAAAAAGAATCAGGAGGATGAGATCATGGCAATTTTTGAAGGCGCGGGCGTAGCGCTCGTTACACCATTTAAAGAGAACGGAGAAGTAAATTACGAGAAGCTGGAAGAGCTGGTAGAGGAACAGATCGCAGGGGGAACAGATTCCATCATAGCCTGCGGTACAACAGGCGAAGCTTCAACGATGACCCATGAGGAGCATTTGGACGTTATCAAATACGTCTGTCAGGTGACAAATAAGAGGATTCCGGTTATTGCAGGGACAGGCTCCAATTGCACGGATACCGCTGTTTATCTGTCTGTAGAGGCGCAAAAGCATGGTGCGGACGGACTTCTTCTGGTATCTCCCTATTACAACAAGGCAACCCAGAATGGATTAAAGGCTCATTTTAAGGCAGTGGCCGATGTGGTGAATATCCCAATCCTTCTATATAATATTCCGGGAAGGACAGGAGTAAATATCACTCCCGAAACAATTGCAGATCTTTGCCGCCAGGTTCCCAACATTGTGGGTGTGAAAGAAGCCAGCGGAAACTTTTCCGCCATTGCGGAACTGATGAATCTGGCCGACGGCTGCGTGGACGTATATTCCGGCAATGACGATCAGATCGTGCCCCTGCTTTCCCTGGGCGGAAAAGGCGTTATTTCTGTCCTTTCCAACATCGCGCCGGCTCAGACTCACGAAATCTGCGAGGCTTACTTTACCGGAGATGTAAAGCGCAGCGCAAAGCTTCAGATCGCAGCCATGCCGCTGATCAGCGCCCTGTTCTGCGAGGTCAACCCGATTCCTGTAAAGGCTGCTTTAAATCTTATGGGAAAGAACGCAGGGCCTTTACGCCTGCCTCTTACAGAGATGGAGCCAAAGAACCAGGAGCGTTTAAAAAAGGCTATGGTTGAGTATGGGATTTTATAAACGGTAAAAGCTATACCTATATGTCCAGAAAGCGTGGACAGAAAAGAGGAAGCACCCTGCGGGTATACCTATATGTCCAGAAAGCGTGGACAGGAAAGAGGAAATCATGATTAGGATGATAATGCACGGCTGTAACGGGGCCATGGGACAGGTCATTACCGGGATTGCAGCGAAAGAGGAAGATATTGCCATCGTGGCTGGAATCGATTTAAATGACACGAAACAGAATTCTTATCCGGTGTTTCCGTCATTAAAAGCCTGTACCATGGAGGCGGATGTGATTGTGGATTTTGCCTCCGTCAAAGCGGTGGATGGTCTTCTTGAGTACAGCGTGGAGAAAAAGATCCCGGTGGTGGTGTGCACCACAGGCCTTTCGGAAGAACAGATTAAAAAGGTGGAGGAAGCATCCTCCCATGTAGCGGTCTTACGGTCCGCCAACATGTCCTTAGGCGTCAATCTGCTGATAAAGCTGGTTAAGGAAGCTGCCCGGACTCTGGCTGATGCTGGCTTTGACATTGAGATTGTGGAAAAGCACCACAACCGGAAGGTGGATGCCCCCAGCGGAACAGCCCTTGCACTGGCTGATTCCATCAATGAAGCCATGGACGGACAGTACCATTATGTCTGTGACAGGAGCCAGGCAGGCGATGCCAGGGACAGCAGGGAAATTGGAATCCAGTCTGTTCGCGGAGGAACCATCGTGGGAGAACACGATGTGATTTTTGCAGGGACAGATGAGGTGATCACCTTTAATCATACTGCTTATTCCAAAGCGATTTTTGCAAGGGGTGCCGTATCCGCGGCAAAGTTTCTGGCAGGAAAAAAGCCTGGTCTGTATACCATGAAAGATGTAATTGGTTCATAAATTTACAAAATTTCCCACTATAATTCATTTCTCCTTTACACATACTAAGCATAGAAAATGAAAGGAGAATGTATTATGAAAAGAATAAAACCTTATGTATTTGCTCTTCTTGTAATTGTGTCGGTTATGTGCCTGACTGCTTGCGGAACCACGAAAAATAACAATGGAACCACAGGAGGAACAACTGGAGCAACAACTCAGACTACAGCATCAAGCACCAAGACATCGGAAAGCGCAACAACCACAACCAAAGCCGACGAAACCACCAAAGAGGGTGTTGTAAACGGCGTGGTAAATGATGTTGAAAAGGGTGTTGACAAGATCACAGGGGAAAGTAATGGCCAGCCGACCACAGAGAGTACCACTGCTGCAAAGTAAGCTGAAATCTGAGGAAATAAAGCATGGGCAAAAAAGAAAAAGCTTCAGGCATGAAATCAGTGCTTGAAGCTTTTTTTTAAATGGGATATAATAAAGAAGTCGCATCTTTCACCATTTCTATACATGAAGAGCCGCGTTCCGGCTCAGGCTTCCGCTAGAAAAGAAACCAACAAAAAAACTTTAAGTCCGGTACAGCGGATGAGGAGGCTGGACATTTATGACAAGTCTGGGATATAATAAAAAAAAGAAGCCGTGGCGAAGCCTTAAACCGGCCGCAGGCAATAAGAGAATTAAAAGAGGAAAGCTAAGAGGATATTTGTATCTGCTGGCCTGTCTGGAAGCGGCAGTTCTTTTGCCCCGGTATGGGGAAGCAATTGCCGGCCATGCTTTTAGCCTCATTTCCGTGGACCGGGAATCCGGGGAAGGGAACGAGCCGTCGGAATATACCCTGTGGAAGCAGGGAGAAGGGGAAACAAAGGAGCAGGGAATTTTACTGGACTGGAAGGATGGAACCGTAAAACTCTGGCGGAGAGTGGAGCGGGTGATCCGCCAGGAATCGGATTGAGAAACAAAACAACGTGCCGGTCATAAGTATTTATAATAAGAAAACCAATTGCAATCCTATTTTTTCTGTATTATAATTTCTACTGAAACACCGAGATTTTATTTGAAAAACTTATAAATCGATTCAGAAAAGGACAGGTGGATACCATGGAAAAGAGAGAAATGCTGTATGAGGGGAAAGCAAAAAAGGTTTATACTACTGAGGATCCGGATGTATTAATTGTTTCTTATAAAGATGATGCAACCGCATTTAACGGCTTGAAGAAAGGCACCATAGTTGGAAAAGGGGCCATCAACAACCGTATGACCAATTTCATCTTTAAAAAGCTGGAGGCAAAGGGAGTTCCCACCCATCTGGTTGAAGAATTAAATGACCGGGAGACTGCAGTAAAGAAGGTAGAGATCATTCCCCTTGAGGTCATTATCAGAAATTATTCCGCCGGAAGCTTTGCAAAGAAGATGGGAATGGAAGAAGGAATCAAGTTCGCCTGTCCTACTCTTGAATTCAGCTATAAAAATGATGATTTAGGCGATCCGTTTATCAATGATTATTATGCTCTGGCTCTTGAGCTTGCCACCCGGGAAGAAATCGATGATATTACGGAATACGCTTTTAAGGTTAATGAAGTGCTTCAGGAATATTTTGACGGTTTGAATATTGATCTCATTGATTTTAAGATTGAATTCGGCCGTTACCACGGAAAGGTTATTCTGGCCGATGAAATATCTCCTGATACCTGCAGGCTGTGGGATAAGGATACTCATGAAAAGCTGGACAAGGACCGCTTCCGCAGGGATTTGGGAGATGTGGAGGGAGCATACGAGGAAGTGTTCCGCCGCCTTGGTATCCAGTAAAACGCATAAAAGAGGAAACACATTTGATGAATAGCGAAATGAATTTCAATATCGAGGAAGAGCTGCACGAGGAGTGCGGCGTCCTGGGCATGTACGACTTTGACGGCGGTGACGTTGCCTCGACCATTTACTACGGATTATTTGCATTACAGCACAGGGGTCAGGAAAGCTGCGGCATCGCGGTCAGCGATACCGAAGGCCCTAAGGGAAAAATCAACGCCTATAAGGGAATGGGATTGTGCAATGAAGTCTTTACTCCTGAGATTCTGGAAAGCCTTCACGGCAATATCGGTATCGGCCATGTTCGTTATTCGACTGCAGGCAGCAGCACGCGGGAGAATGCCCAGCCTCTTGTTTTAAATTACGCCAAAGGAACCCTGGCAATGGCTCATAACGGAAATCTGGTCAATGCGCCGGAGCTGCGCAGGGAGCTGGAATACGGCGGAGCTATATTCCAGACCACCATTGATTCCGAGGTCATCGCTTACCACATTGCCAGAGAGCGGGTGAAGACATCTGCCGTGGAAGAGGCGGTGGCAAACGCCATGAAAAAGCTGCTGGGGGCCTATTCCCTTGTGATCACCAGCCCCCGCAAGATGATCGGAGCCAGAGATCCTTTCGGATTCAAGCCCCTGTGCATCGGAAAACGGGACAATGCCTATATCCTGGTGTCGGAAAGCTGTGCCCTGGATACTATTGGTGCAGAGTTTATCCGGGATGTGCGTCCCGGGGAGATCGTGACCATCACAAGGAATGGAATTGTATCTGACACCCGCCTCTGCCCTGAGGATAAGTCAAAGGAAGCCAGATGTATTTTTGAATATATTTATTTTGCAAGGCCGGACAGCGTGTTTGACGGGGTCAGCGTATACCATGCCAGAATTAACGCGGGACGGGCTCTTGCCATAGATTCTCCGGTTGAAGCGGATCTGGTGGTTGGGGTTCCCGAATCCGGTAATGCGGCTGCCCTGGGATATTCTCTTCAGTCCGGAATTCCCTACGGAACCGCCTTTGTGAAGAATTCCTATGTGGGCCGGACTTTTATAAAGCCAAAGCAGAGCCACCGGGTATCCTCCGTCAGGATCAAGCTGAATGTGTTAAAGGAAGCGGTGGCGGGAAAAAGAGTCATTATGATTGATGACTCCATTGTCCGGGGAACCACCAGCGCCCTCATCGTCAACATGCTGCGGGAATCCGGGGCCAGGGAGGTCCACGTCAGGATCAGCGCACCGCCGTTTCTTCATCCCTGCTATTTCGGAACCGATATTCCTGACGAGGAGCAGTTGATCGCACATAACAGGACCATTGATGATATCTGTAAGCTTTTGGGAGCGGATTCCCTGTCTTACTTAAGAATGGAGCGTTTAAATGAGATGGCGGAAGGCCTGCCCATATGCACGGCCTGTTTCAGCGGAAATTATCCCATTGAGCCGCCCAAGGAGGATATCCGGGGAGAATACAGCCAATAGAGAACAGGGGAACGTCAGATTGGCGAACCCCTGCTTTTTGCTGTAATCTTCCCATAGAGAGAAAAATATGGTATTATAATGAAGAAATGAAACGCAAGGAGGAATAGAGGAATCATGACAGACAGATATCAGAGCCCCTTATCTGAACGCTATGCCAGCAAGGAGATGCAGTACATCTTTTCACCGGATAAAAAATTTAAAACCTGGAGAAAGCTGTGGATTGCCCTGGCAGAGGCGGAGAGAGAGCTGGGACTTCCGATTTCGGAGGAACAGATCGAGGAATTAAAGGCTTTTCAGGATGAAATCAACTATGAGGTGGCAAAGCAGAGGGAGAAAGAGGTCCGCCATGATGTGATGTCCCATGTATACGCCTACGGTGTCCAGTGCCCCAAGGCCAAGGGCATCATCCATCTGGGAGCAACCTCCTGCTATGTGGGAGATAATACGGATATTATTATTATGACGGAAGCCTTAAAGCTGGTCCGCAGAAAATTGTTAAATGTAATCGACGAACTGGCAAAATTCGCAGATGCTTATAAGGATCTGCCTACCCTGGCCTTTACCCATTTTCAGCCTGCCCAGCCCACAACCGTGGGAAAGAGAGCAACTCTCTGGCTTCATGATCTGACCATGGATTTGGAGGATCTGGACTATTTGACAGGTTCCATGCGGCTTTTAGGCTCCAAGGGCACCACAGGCACCCAGGCCAGCTTCTTAGAACTCTTTGACGGGGATATGGACAAGGTGAGGAAAGTGGATTCCATGATTGCCGGGAAAATGGGCTTTTCCGGCTGTTATGCGGTTTCCGGCCAGACCTATTCCAGAAAGGTGGACAGCCGCGTGCTCAATGTCCTTGCCGGAATCGCCCAAAGCGCTCATAAATTCTCCAACGACATCCGCCTTTTACAGCATTTGAAAGAGGTGGAGGAACCCTTTGAAAAGAGCCAGATCGGTTCCTCAGCCATGGCATATAAGAGAAATCCCATGAGAAGCGAGCGGATCGCCTCCCTTTCCAATTATGTGATGGCAGACGTCATAAACCCCATGCTGGTTTCCTCCACCCAATGGTTTGAAAGAACCCTGGACGATTCCGCCAACAAACGCCTCAGCATACCGGAAGGGTTCCTGGCCATTGACGGCATCCTGGACTTATGCTTAAACGTTGTGGACGGACTGGTGGTATATCCAAAGGTCATTGAGAAGCATATGATGGCTGAGCTTCCCTTTATGGCAACGGAAAATATCATGATGGATGCGGTGAAAGCCGGAGGGGACAGGCAGGAGCTCCACGAAAAGATCCGGGAGCTTTCCATGGAAGCCGGACGGAATGTAAAGGAGAGAGGCCTTGACAACAACCTGCTGGAACTGATCGCAGCAGATCCCTCCTTTAACCTTTCCCTTGAGGACTTAAAGAAGAGCATGAATCCGGAAAAATATGTGGGCTGCGCTCCGGCACAGGTCTCCATTTATCTGGATGAGGTCGTAAGGCCCCTGCTTGAGGAAAACAGGGAGCTTCTTGGATTAAAAGCGGAGATCAGCGTATAAGGAGACTGCGGGCAGGCCATAATCATATGGGTCTGCCTGCGTCTGTTTCAATGGGCAGGAAAGAGGAGACTATGAGCAGCAATCTGGAATATTATAAGGCCTTTTATTATGTGGCCCAGCTGGGAAGCATCACTCTGGCGGCGGAAAAGCTCTGCATTTCCCAGCCTGCGGTGAGCCAGGCGGTCAGGCAGCTGGAGCAGTCCCTGGACAGCCAGCTTTTCCTTCGGACCTCCAAGGGCGTCCGCCTGACCAGGGAAGGGGAATTTTTCTATCATTATGTAAAAAACGGTTTAGAAAGCATCTGGAATGGGGAAAACATGTTAAAGCGCATGAAAGACCTGGATACGGGCGAGGTGAGAATCGGAGCCAGCGATATGACCCTTCAGTTTTACTTACTGCCTTACCTGGAAAAATTCCATGAGCTCTATCCCGGCGTCAAGGTAACGGTTTCCAACGGTCCCACGCCGGAGACCCTTGGATTTTTGTATGACGGACGGATCGATTTCGGTGTTGTGAGCACTCCCTTTGAGGCCAAAAGCGGGGTTTTGCGGACCGATGTGAAGGAGATACGGAATGTGTTCGTGGCAGGGGATAAATTCAGCTATTTAAAGGGAAGAGAGCTGGACTATTCTCTTCTTAAGGAGCTGCCCTGCATTTTCCTGGAAAAGAACACCAGCACCAGAAGATTCATGGATGATTATCTGGCGGGCCATGGGGTGGAGGTGGAGCCGGAGTTTGAGCTTTCCACCAGCGACATGATCGTGCAGTTTGCCATGCGGAATCTGGGAATCGGCTGCGTCATGTCAGGCTTTGCCCAGTCAGGTCTGGAAAATGGAACCCTTATGGAGCTGAAATTCCGGGAGGAAATGCCGAAACGCCATTTTTCCATAATCACCGACAGCAGGAGTCCCGTATCTCCTGCGGGAAAGCGGCTTTTACAGCTGATGACAAGTGATATAAGCTAAAGTTATGTCCAATATAAATAATATTGACTTTACTTATGTGATACTTTCGGTTATCATAGGTAAGTAAAAGGTATTTTTTTCACTCGAAGGAGGATCAATTAAATGGTAAGAGCAATCGTAGGCGCCAACTGGGGCGACGAAGGAAAAGGCAAGATCACGGACATGCTGGCAAAGGAATCAGATATCATCATTCGTTTCCAGGGAGGCAGCAACGCCGGTCACACGATCATCAACAATTATGGAAAATTTGCACTTCACCTTCTGCCGTCAGGTGTATTCTACAATCATACGACAAGCATCATCGGCAACGGCGTGGCATTGAACATCCCGTTTCTGGTTAAGGAAATCGAGGACCTTGTGAGCAAGGGCGTTCCGAAGCCTCACATTCTGGTTTCCGACCGGGCGCAGATTCTTATGCCGTATCACATTCTGTTTGACCAGTATGAAGAGGAGCGTCTGGGTAAAAAATCCTTTGGCTCCACCAAGTCAGGCATTGCTCCCTTTTATTCAGATAAATATGCCAAAATCGGCTTTCAGGTAAGCGAGCTGTTCGATGAGGAAGCTTTAAAGGAAAAAGTCAACCGGGTTTGCGAAGCAAAGAATATCTTAATGGAGCACCTTTATCATAAGCCGGCCATTGACACGGAGGAATTATTTAAGACCCTGCTGGAGTACCGGGAAATGGTAAGGCCTTATGTATGCGACGTGTCCAAATATCTTCATGAGGCGATCAAGGAAGGAAAGAACATCCTCTTAGAGGGTCAGCTTGGCTCCCTAAAGGACCCGGATCACGGAATTTATCCTATGGTCACTTCTTCCTCTACCCTGGCTGCTTACGGCGCCATTGGCGCAGGTATTCCTCCCTATGAGATCAAGGAGATCACTACCGTGGTAAAGGCTTATTCCAGCGCAGTAGGCGCAGGCGCATTTGTCAGCGAGATATTCGGAGATGAGGCCGATGAACTGAGACGCCGCGGCGGAGACGGCGGTGAATACGGCGCAACCACCGGACGTCCGAGACGTATGGGCTGGTTTGATGCGGTTGCCTCCAGATACGGCTGCCGGATTCAGGGCTCTACAGAGGTTGCCCTGACGGTTTTAGATGTGCTGGGATATTTGGACGAGCTGCATATCTGCGTGGGCTATGAGATCGACGGAGAGGTGACAAAGGACTTCCCGACCACCTCCCAGCTTAATAAGGCAAAGCCGGTATACACCACCCTGCCAGGCTGGAAATGCGAGATCCGGGGAATTAAGAACTACGAAGATCTTCCGGAAAACTGCAGAAAGTATATTGAGTTTATCGAAAAGGAAATCGAGACGCCCATCACCATGGTTTCCAACGGACCGGGCAGAGACGATATCATTTACCGCAAATAAGCGGCAAAGTGAACGGCTGTAATGAGGCTGTGATAATCATATAAATAAAAACGGAGAACGGTAAAAGAGCGGCTGCTTTTTTCCTGTTCTCCGTTTTTTATGATGCGCTGGTCTTATCATCCCTTTTCTCATCGCTGTCTCTTTGATTTACAAGCCGGTAGACCAGCTGGGTGGCGTAAATAAAGACCGGGACCACAACAGAGGAAAAGATGGCGGCCATCAGCCAGTTCCTTGAATTGGGGCTGTGGGAAAAGGCGGATATGATGGCTACGGCATAAATGGCGAGAATGAATATGAGCCCGGCGATTGCCAGAGGGCGTTTCCACTTCATGGACCTTACCTCACTTTCTGAAAGCGTTTATTTCATTATAACCCATGAAAGGGGAATTGAAAAGGCCGTTTTGTTCACAAAAACTTCAGATTTTGGAAGCTGTACTTTTCCAGGGAAATATAGTAATATTTTAATTAGAAAAAGCGGACGGTTCGAAAAGGAGGGCAGGCGGCCTTGAAGAAAAGATGGATAGGAGCTGTGGCAGGTATCGCACTGAGCATGGGAAGTGTTATGACAGCCGCAGCAGAAGAAACGAATATTCAGGAGGAAAATAAGGCCCCGCAGGCGGTTGATTCGGACTGGGCATGGCAGGAAGTTTCCGGGAACTGGAGGTATGTCAATGCCGCAGGCGAATATAAGACCAACTGCTGGGAAGAGATTAACGGATACTGGTACCATTTCGATCCGGATGGCTTTATCGCTTCTGATTGGATGAGGATCGGGGGCGTGGATTACTGCTTCAGTGAAACCGGAGAGCTGGAACTGGGCTGGTGCTATAATGACGAGGAAGAGGCATGGCATTATTACAATGAGGACGGCACGGCCAGGACAGGCTGGTATCAGGATGACAGCGGCAGCTGGTACTGGTTCTCACCAAAGGGTGAAATGGCGGATTCCGGCTATAAGACCGTATCGGGAAAGCGGTATTATTTCTATGACAACGGCCAGCTGGCGGCAAACCAGTACATAGGCCTTTTCTATATGGATGAAAACGGCCAGAGGGACAGGGAGCATGATATTATTATCGATGGAAAGGGCTCTTCTGCCTCGGTCTCCGCTGAAGTGAAAAATGCGCTGACAGATGCTGTAAAGGGCATTCCCAGAGAGTGGATTAAAAAATTCATTGAGCAGGGCTGGGAGGTCATCTACTATCCCGACAAGCAGTATTTTTCCGCGCCCTTAACAGGAGGCGGCCCCTATTATGTGTGCCATAAGCTGGATACGAATTACAAGAAAATAAAGATCTGCAGCCCGGAAGAGCTGACAGAGGCTTTTGGAGAATATATAGGCTATGCTTCCGGCTGCTATGACAACAACAGCGGGGAAGCCAGAGACTTGATGATGGGCAGGGACACGGTGGACGAATTCGTGGATATCCCGGACTATTATGAGGATGATATGAAGTTTTACTTTGGAAAGCTGGTGTCCGCCTATGTGGGCAGTTCCACAACCAGAGCGGATATGGAGGAGGCTGCCCCGGAGGTTACGGGAATATTAAAGGGGATTTTATATCCCCAAAATGACGAAATAGAAGAATAGGCCTGGAGGGTGCTGCAGAATGAATTTTTTGCAGCACCCTCATTTGCTTTGCAGCATCTATACCGTTTCTTCCGCCAGTTTCTCCCACAATTCATAGAGCTCTTCCAGCCGTCCGGCAATGGCTTCCTTTTCCTTATTCAGCTCAATCAGCTTGGGCACATCGGTGAAAATTTCTTCTTTCCCCAGCATTTCATCGATTTCCCCGTCCCTTGTTTCCAGCCTGTGGATTTCGTCCTCTGTTTTCTTTAACTCGTTCTGGCGTTTCCGGAGACGGGCCTGCTCTTCCTTTTGGGCTTTCCATTCCAGCTTTATACCGGAGGTTTCCTCGGAAGAGTCTTCCTTCGCGGAAGGAGAAGCAGCATATAAGCTTGTCATCAGCTCTTTCTTTTCCAGGTAATAGTCGTAATTACCGATGTAATTGACCAGTGTCCGGCCCGTTAAGTCCAGGATTCTGGTGGCGGTTTTGTTGATGAAATACCGGTCATGGGACACGTAGAGGACAGTGCCTGTGTAATTGATCAGGGCATCCTCTAAAATCTCCTTTGAGGTGATGTCCAAATGGTTGGTAGGCTCGTCCAGAATGAGAAAATTCGCTTCTGAGAGCATCAGCTTTGCCAAGGATACACGGCCACGCTCGCCGCCGCTTAAATCCTTTACCCGTTTAAACACGTCGTCTCCGGTAAAAAGAAAGGCGGCCAGGATGTTGCGGATCTGGGTGTTGTTCATGGAAGGATAGGTGTCCTGCAGCTCGTCAAAAAGGGTCTTTTCCATGTGCAGCACCTGATGCTCCTGGTCATAATATCCGATATGTACCTTGGAGCCTAAGGTGATTTCTCCTTCATCCGGGCGAACGATGTTGTTTAAGATTTTCAGTATGGTGGTCTTTCCTGTCCCGTTGCCGCCGATGATGGCGACCCGTTCCCCCCGCTTGATCTCAAAGCCAACATGTTCAAAAAGCAGGTTCTGGTCAAATGCTTTTTTTAAATCCCGTACCGTCAAAACGTCGTTTCCGCTGATGATATTGGGCTCCAGGCGGATGCGCATCTCGTCGTTGACCTCTGACGGCTTATCCAAAACCTCGATTTTATCCAGCATCTTTTCCCGGCTCTCCGCCCGCTTAATGGATTTCTCACGGTTAAAGGACTTGAGTTTTGCAATGACCTCTTCCTGGTGCCTGATTTCCTGCTGCTGGTTTAAGTAGGCTTTCATCTGGGCCTCCCGGATCATGGCCCGCTTTCCGCTGTAGTCCGTGTAATTTCCCTGATATACGTTCATGAGGCCGTTGTCCAGTTCAATGATCTTTGTGACCACCCGGTCCAGAAAATACCGGTCATGAGCCACGATGATGACGCTTCCGTCATAATTGATCAGATAGCCCTCCAGCCAGGCGATGGAATCCATGTCCAGGTGGTTGGTAGGCTCGTCCAGCAGAATGATGTCCGGCCTGGCAAGAAGAAGCCGTCCAAGGGAAACCCTTGTTTTCTGTCCCCCGGATAAGGCGGAGACAGGCTTGTTAAATTCCTCTTCTGTAAAGCCCAGGCCCTTTAAGACCCCTGTTACCTCGCTCTGATAGGCATAGCCGTTTTGCAGTTCAAATTCATGGTTTAAACGGCTGTAGGCGGCCAGCATGGAATCCAGCTCTTCCCCGGTAACATGCTTCATGTCCATTTCCAGCTTGCGGATCTTTGCCTCCATCTCAATGAGAGGGCGTTTGATTTCCAGAACCTCCTCGTAAATGGTCCTGTCCCCGGACAGATCCTGATGCTGGGCCAGATAGCCCATGGTCCTTCCCTTGGAAATGACCACCTCTCCGTCGTCGGCAGGCATTTCTCCCACAATGATTTTTAAGAGAGTGGATTTTCCTGCACCGTTAATTCCGACGATAGCGGCTTTCTCATGGTCTTCTATGTGAAAGGAAGCGTGCCTGATTACTTCGTTGCTTCCAAAGGCTTTGCTTATGTTGCTGCATGACAGTATCATGTGCTATTTTCCTCCTGAATAAATATAAGACAATAGGACTAGTATAATATAGGTCTTTTCTTTTTTCAAGGACACAATCGCAAAACCCGTTTGACATTATTTTATCATGCAGTTATAATGATATTAGTTTAAATTCTAAGCTAAAGAAGGTGAAGATGTGGCAGATAAAGAGATTTCCAAAGCAGTTATTGCCAGGCTTCCGAGATACTACCGGTATCTGGGGGAGCTGATGGAAGATGGAGTGGAGCGGATTTCCTCCAATGAGTTAAGTGTGCGGATGAAGGTAACCGCTTCCCAGATCCGGCAGGATTTGAATAATTTCGGAGGCTTTGGCCAGCAGGGCTATGGCTATAATGTAAAGTATCTATACACAGAGATAGCAAAGATCCTGGGCCTGGACCAGCAGCATGGTTTGGTCATCATCGGCGCCGGAAACTTAGGGCAGGCCATTGCCAATTATGCGAATTTTGAGAAACGAGGATTTTTAATTAAGGGAATGTTCGATATCAATCCCCGTCTGATCGGTCTTGTGGTCAGAGGCGTGGAGATACGGAGCATGGATGATCTGGAACAGTTTGTGAAAGATAACGATGTTCAGATTGCAGCCCTTACCATTCCGAAAACTAAGGCTCCGGAGCTTGCGGACCGCCTTGTGAAAGCAGGGATCAAAGCGATCTGGAATTTTGCCCATACGGATTTAATTGTGCCTGACGATGTGGTGGTGGAAAATGTCCACCTTTCTGAAAGCCTCATGCGCTTATCCTACCGGATGTGCAGCATTCAGGATTCAGAGGTCGGCGAAAAGTAAGAACAAGCAATTGGAAAAATATATGCCTGCCGGTAAGTGAAAGGGGAAATCTCTTCGCTGCCGGTAGTTTTTCTATCCGGGAAAGGAAGGCGGATGCAGGATGAGAAATCTGGTCACTGGAAAGCAGATGAAGGAAGTAGACCGCTACACCATAGAAGAGCTGGGAATCCCTTCTCTGGTGCTTATGGAAAGGGCTGCCCTGGCGGTCGCGGAAGAGGTTATAAGGCAGGCCCGTAAGGCGGATATCATATGGTCCCTGTGCGGAAGCGGCAACAACGGAGCCGATGGAATTGCAGCCGCCAGGATGCTGCATTTAAAGGGCTATGAGGTTACGGCAGTCCTGGCGGGGAAAAAGGATAAGGGCACCGCAGAATATTTAACCCAGGTTTCCATAGCGGAAAAAACAGGCGTCAATCTGGTGGAGTATTCCGATTTTATTCCGGGGAAATGCGATATTTTAATTGATGCGCTTTTCGGCGTGGGGCTGGACCGGGAGATTTCAGGCCCTTACCGTCAGGTTTTAGAGACGGTGGACCGCTGCCGTCCTGGATTTACGGTGGCTGTGGACATTCCCTCGGGCATTCATTCCGATACCGGACAGATCATGGGAGCGGCCCTTAAGGCGGATGTGACCGTCACCTTTGGCTGGGAAAAGCTTGGAACCGTGCTTTATCCCGGAAGGGAATACAGCGGCAGGGTCATGGTGGCTGATATCGGCTTTCCCAAAGTCAGCCTGGAACAGGTGAAAACAGAGTATTTTACCATGGAGCCGGGGGATGAAGCCCTGGTGCCGGACCGTCCGGCCTATTCCCACAAAGGAAAATTTGGAAAGGTCCTGGTGGCGGCAGGGTCCAGAGGCATGAGCGGAGCAGCTTTTCTAAGCGCCCTTGCGGCTTACCGGATGGGGGCCGGCCTTGTAAAAATTTTTACGGTGGAAGAGAACAGGGCCATTCTTCAGGCAGAGCTTCCGGAAGCCATTATTGCCACCTACAGCCCTCAGGAAGCGGCTGAAAGGACAGAGGAGTTTACGGCTGCCTTAAAGAAAGAGTGCGAATGGGCCAGCGTCATTGTCTTAGGTCCGGGACTTGGGCAGGAGGCTTATGTGAGAAACCTGATGGAGGAAGTCCTTGTCAATGCCTATGTTCCCATCATACTGGATGCGGATGGGCTGGGAGCCGTAGCCTCCAGTCCGGAGCTGACCGGCTATTTTACAGAGAACATCATCGTAACACCTCATATGGGGGAGATGGCCAGGCTTACGGGCAGCTCTCCCGACGTAATCCGGAAGAATCTGATCCAGACGGCCAGGGAATACGCGGACCGGTTCGGCATTACCTGCGTATTAAAGGATTCGGCGACCATCGGCGCCTTAAAGAACCAGAAAACCTATGTCAATACCAGCGGCAACAGCGCCATGGCAAAGGCCGGTTCCGGAGATGTGCTGACCGGAATCATTGCCGGTCTTCTGGCCCAGGGGCTGGAGGAGTCGGAGGCGGCGGCCCTGGGCATATGGCTCCATGGCCGGGCAGGGGATGGGGTAAGAGAAAAGCATGGGGCTTACAGCCTTCTTGCCAGGGAGCTGGCGGAGGAAATACAGACAGTCTGTCACGGCTCCCATATGCAGAAACATTTGTAAAATATGTTCTGTCCGCCAAAGAATGAACGGTGGAAGGACTTTAACCATAATTTTAAAAGCAGGCGAGGAAATAAGAGGAATGAAATCATACAGCAGAGTTTATGAAACGGTGGATTTGGATGCAATCCGGCACAATGTGGAGGCCATGAAGGCCAATTTAATGCCGGGGGCCGGGATGATTGGGGTTGTAAAGAGCGACGGCTACGGCCACGGCGCCGTTCCTGTGGCCTGGGCCATTGATCCCTATGTGTGGGGGTATGCGGTGGCCACCCTGGAGGAGGGAGTGATCCTCAGGAAACATGGAATCAAAAAGCCTGTCCTGGTTCTGGGGGTCGTGCCTTATGACGGCTATCCCCAGCTCCTGGAATATGAGATCCGTCCCTCCCTGTTCCAGCTAAAAAGGGCGGAGCGTCTGTCAGAGCTGGCGGTAAGCATGGGAAAGACGGCGGTGGTTCACTTGGCGGTGGATACGGGAATGAGCCGGATCGGATATCCGGTCACAGAGGAATCGGCGGAGGAAGCGGCAAAGCTTTGCAGACTTCCGGGCCTTCAGGTGGAAGGGATGTTCACTCATTTTGCAAAGGCAGATGAAAAGGATAAGGCAGCCACTGATTTAGAAATTGAAAAGTACCGCCGGTTTGTAGACATGCTTTCTGAAAGGGGCATTACCATTCCTCTGCTTCACTGCTCCAACAGCGCCGGAATCCTGGACTTGCCCAGGGCTAATTTCCATCTGGTCCGGGCCGGCATTTCCATTTACGGCCTTTATCCCTCCGACGAGGTGGACAGGGAAACGGTGAAGCTGAAGCCCGGAATGGAATTAAAAAGCTTTATTACTTATATTAAAAAAATCGGTCCCGGAACCTCCGTAAGCTATGGAGGAACCTTTACTGCAGACCGTGAAATGACAATAGCCACCGTTCCCGTAGGCTACGGAGACGGCTATCCGAGAAATCTCTCAGGAAAAGGGGAGGTGCTCATCCGGGGAAAACGGGCCATTATTTTAGGCCGGGTCTGCATGGACCAGTTCATGGTGGATGTGTCCCACATACCCGGCGTGGAAGAGGATGAAGAAGTGACCCTTGTGGGCAGGCAGGGGGAGGAAGAAATTACGGTAGAGGAGCTGGCGGAGCGCGGCGGCGGCTTTCACTACGAAATCCTCTGTGACATCGGAAAACGTGTCCCCAGGGTCTATCTGGAAAATGGTCAGGTAGTAGGAACAAAAGATTATTTTGATGATTGCTACGAAGGCTTTCAAAAGGTCTGATAACAAACTCCATGTCCGAATCATATGATAAAGTATGCGGCGGAAAAAAACTTAAGTGAATACACGAGTCAAAGAAGGTCAATAATAGACTTAAATAAATTGACGGAGTGTGAGAAATGTGATAATCAGACGTGGAGACATCTATTATGCCGATTTAAGGCCGGTAGTAGGTTCTGAGCAGGGCGGCATCCGCCCGGTCCTTATTATACAAAACGACATTGGGAACAAGCACAGCCCTACGGTGATCTGTGCGGCTATTACCTCAAGAATGAACAAGGCAAAGCTTCCCACCCATGTGGAGCTGGATACGAAAAAATGTGATATGATAAAGGACTCGGTCATTCTTCTGGAGCAGCTGCGCACTATCGACAAGCAGCGGCTGAAAGAAAAAATCTGCCATATCGACGAGGAGCTTCAGCAGGAAGTGGACTGTGCGTTAAGGGTGAGTCTGGAACTGGGTACATAGTTCACCATTGACGGAATGCTGATAAAATGGTATATTCTTAAATAGTTACGAGAAAAAAATACGAATGAGAATGAATAAAAGGAGTAGATTTTTAGAATGGACGATGGCAATCCGCTTTTGCGCGTGATTATTTTTATTGCTTTTATCGTGCTGGACGCAGTATTTTATGGATTTGGAGCGGCAATTCAAAACGTGAACACAAATGAGCTGGAGCACCAGCTGGAGAATGGGAGCAAACGGGCAGGGAAACTGCTACATATTGTAAACAGACCTACCAGGTTTGTAAACACCATCCAGATAACCAGCAACTTAATCGGTATGGTAACAGGGGCCTTTGTCCTGCAGCAGCTCGGTGCAGGGCTCAGCACCATTTTATCCGGAAGCAGCAGCTTTCCCAGCCACTGGCTGTCGGTTTTAAGCTTTTTTCTGGTGGCCTTAGTGCTCATTGTGCTTTTAATCAGCTTTGGCATCATCATTCCCAAGCGCTGTGCGGCAATTGATCCTGAGAAATGGGGATATGGCTTATTGCCCCTTGTGACCTTTTTCATGATTCCTCTTTTGCCCTTTACCTGGCTGGCGAATATGGTGGCTTATTTCATCCTGAAGCTTCAGGGAATCGATATGGCGTCGGATAATGAAAGCGTTACGGAAGAAGACATCATGTCCATGGTAAATGAAGGCCATGAGCAGGGAGTTTTAGAGGCCAGAGAAGCGGAGATGATCACCAATATCTTCGAATTGAACGAAAAAGAAGCCGGGGATATTATGACCCACAGGAAAAACATGGTTTCTCTGGACGGTGAGACCACCCTTAAGGAAGCGGTGGACTTTATCCTGAAAGAAGGCTATAATTCCAGGTACCCGGTTTATAAAAAGGATGCCGACGACATTATCGGAATCCTTCATATGAAAGACGCCCTGATTGCCGCGGAAAACAAGCGGAATGCAGGACGGCGTTTAATGGAGATAGACGGACTCTTAAGGGAGGCCCATTTCATTCCGGAAACCAGGAACATCAATGCCCTGTTTAAGGAAATGCAGTCCAGAAAGATCCACATGGTTGTGGTGGTGGATGAGTATGGACAGACGGCCGGCATCGTGACCATGGAGGATATTCTGGAAGAGATCGTAGGCAACATCTTAGACGAATACGATGTGGATGAGGAATACATCGTTTCGCTGGAAGACGGGTCCTGGCAGATGAAAGGCTTAACTCCCCTGGATGAGGTGGAAAAGGCCCTGGACCTTGAGTTTGACGAAGAGGATTATGACTCCTATGATACCATAAACGGCCTGCTGATTTCCAGGCTGGACCGGATTCCCCAGGAAGGGGAAAGGACCGAAGTGATCATATTGGGATACAGCTTCAAGATTCTTCAGGTGGAAAACAAGATCATTCAGTCCATTCAGGTACGGAAAATAGAGCCGGAATCTGAGGGGACAGAGGACGGAAGCTTAAAAAAGACTGAGGCTTCCGAGAACGCCCTGAAAGAAGAGGCATAATATGTAATAACCCCCATATAGGACAATGTAATATAAAAGTCCTGTGTGGGGGTATTTTTATGCCATTTGAAAAATTTATTCATCAATGCCGGGTTTTATGTATTTTGATTGACTTCCAGAGCTTTTGATTGTAAAATGTTGTATGTCGATATTTGTCGAGAATCATTATCGTTATTATTGTTATTATTGTTATTATCTTATCTTTCATTAAAAAAAAGCCGGGATACAGGGCTTTTATTTTAGCTTTAAAGAAACAGGGTATTAAAAATCTTAGAGGAGGTGGAAATTTGAGTATTAAAAAAATTATTTACAGCGCCATGATCTGCCTTGCACTGTTAAGCGTTATAAGCACAGGTTTGATGTTTTCATTTCTTGACAATAACCAGAGCAACGGCAAGATCGTGAATTACTGCGGGGTTGTCAGAGGGGCGACTCAGCGTATTGTGAAGCTTCATCTGCTCAGCCAGCCGGTGGATGAATACGTTGCAACAGTAGAAAAGGTTATGGATGGACTTATTTCCGGCAGCAAGGAGCTTGGCTTGCCTGTACCGGAAGATGAAAAGCTGGTGGCGCAGATGGAGGAAATCCGTACATACTGGAAGGAGCAGGTGCTGCCCCTGCTGGCCGCTGACCCGGACCAGAAATTGCTGGAAAACAGTGAGGAGCTGTTTAATAAGAGCAACGTTGCCGTTTCTCAGGCTGAGAAGTTTTCGGCCCAGGGCATTATAAAGCTTAAGGTGGTGAGCCTGGTTACCCTGCTTGTCAATCTGATTTTTATCGCCCTTATTTTTGTGGTTTTCCGCAGTAAGGTTTTACTGCCTATCAAGGTGCTGGAAAAGGGAATGGAGGATCTTTCCCAGGGCGATCTTCATACTGAAATTGAATATTCTTCTGCCAATGAACTTGGAATGCTCGCAAACAGCATGAGGACCTCCATTCATACGCTTTCCGAATATATTTCCCGCATCGGAAGTGCTATGGAACAAATGGAAAGAGGGAACTTTGATCTTCCTCTTCAGCAGTATATCGGAGATTTTACGAAGATCGGGCTTTCCATGGAGAAGTTCTCCACTCAGATTTCGGAGATTCTCGGGCAGCTTAATGTGACCTCTGAGCAGGTATCCGCAGGTTCCGATCACGTTGCAGCGAGCTCACAGCTGCTGGCAGAAGGCGCCGCAGAACAAAGCGCAGCCATTGAAGAGCTGTCCCAGGCTGTGGGAGAGATCGAGGCAAAGATAGACTATACCGCAAAGCACGCAGGTGTTTTTAACGGCAAGGCGCAAAAGATGGGGGCCAGTCTTGATGAAAGTGAAAGGAAGATGGCGCTTCTGCTTAAAGCCATGGATGATATCCGAAGCAATTCTGAGGAAATTGTTAAAATCAATAAGACCATTGAGGATATTGCATTCCAGACCAATATTCTGGCCCTGAATGCGGCTGTTGAGGCTGCCAGAGCCGGTGAGGCCGGAAAAGGGTTTGCTGTGGTGGCTGACGAGGTTCGCAACCTGGCGGCAAAAAGCGCGCTGGCAGCAAGCAGCACCTCGGAGCTTATTGATATTTCCGTCCATTCCGTGGAGGCAGGCAAGGAATTAACGGATTCCATGGCGCAGACAATGGGCGACGTTTTAAAGGACGCGAGGGAGATTGCTCTTGGAATCGGGGATATTCAAACTGCTTCCCAGGAGCAGAGCCTTTCAATTTCACATATTACCATGAATGTAGACAAGATTTCCTCCGTAATACAGTCCAACTCCGCCACCGCTCAGGAGAGTGCGGCCGCAAGCGAGGAATTGTCTGCTCAGGCAAAGCTGTTAAGCGATCTGGCAGGACGGTTTACGTTGAAGAGGGATAGGGGAGTTTAAATATCAAGGAGGCCTTATTCAGCCATGTCGGCTGTTTCGCCCCTGGTTTCTCTTGTTTTTTCTTGCCATATGAAAAAAATAGTGCTAAAATAGAAAAGATGTAAACTTTTAAGAGATAATTAGGACGAAACAGATAAAGAAAAGGAGTGTTGGAAACAATGTCAGGACATTCAAAGTTCGCAAATATTAAACACAAAAAAGAAAGAAACGACGCCGCAAAGGGCAAGGTCTTCACTGTCATAGGGAGAGAGCTGGCTGTAGCGGTGAAGGAAGGCGGACCGGACCCTGCCAACAACAGCAGGCTTCGTGATGTTATTGCAAAGGCAAAAGCGAACAACATGCCCAACGATACCATTGACCGCGGCATTAAAAAGGCAGCAGGAGATGCGAATTCCGTAAATTACGAAACCATCACCTACGAAGGCTATGGCCCTAACGGGGTTGCGATCATTGTGGATACATTGACAGATAACAAGAACCGGACAGCGGCAAATGTAAAGAACGCATTCACCAAGGGCGGCGGAAATGTAGGCACTCCCGGCTGCGTATCCTTTATGTTTGATAAAAAGGGACAGATCATCATTGACAAGGAAGAGTGCGAGACAGACCCGGATGAACTGATGATGCTGGCTTTGGATGCGGGAGCAGAGGATTTTTCAGAGGAAGAGGACAGCTATGAGGTGATTACCGGACCGGAGGAATTCAGTGCGGTGCGGGAGGCTCTGGAAGCAGCCGGTGTTCCTACGGTAGAAGCGGATGTCACCATGATTCCACAGACCTGGGTGGAGCTGACAGATGAGGACTCCATCAAAAAGATGAACCGGATTCTGGATCTTCTTGATGAAGACGACGACGTACAGGCTACGTATCACAACTGGGATGAATAAAGAACAATAGAGATGAGGGAGGACTGTTTTCACGGTCTTCCCTCGCTTTTTTACGCGGAATATGCTACAATCATCGTGAAAAAGGAAATTTAAAGAAGGCGAAGCCAAAGTGAGAGAAGAAGAACAGGCTTATCTGGAAGCTGTTGATGTGGAGGATTCCTACCGGTTTGCCAGAAAGCTGGAGCAATATAAAACAAATGAAATATTAGGTTACCGGACAGCTGGCTCGGAGGCCGAGAAAATGACCGGTGAAATGATACGGCAGGAAATGGAGCGCATGGGACTTTCCGATGTGCGGAAAGAAAGCTTTTGTCTCGATTCCTGGGAGTTTAGGAAAGCGGTTCTGGAATATAAGGACCGTGACGGGAAGACATGGACCTGCCACCTTGGAGCTTATCAGACAGATTTTCATACCCGGGGATTTGCGGAGTATTCTCTGGTTTATGTGGGAAAGGGAAGGGCTGCAGATTATGAGGGCCTGGACGTCAAGGATAAGCTGGTGGCGGCTGAGATTAATCAGAGAGAAGAATGGTGGATCAACTTTCCTGTGTACGAAGCCCATATCCGGGGGGCTGCCGCATTTATCGCTGTTCAGGAAGGCGGTTTTGGAGAGGTGGACGATACGGCCCTCAATGCCCAGGATATCGGCGGCCCGCCGGATGCCCCGGCATTTTCCATATCCCGAAAGGATTTTCTCCGCCTGAAAGAGACTCTTGTCCACGGCAGGGCAGGGAAGGTCCGTTTTCTTGGGGATTCCACTGTGAGAAAGGATGGGGAAAGCTGCAATATCCTGGGAGAGATTCCGGGCAGGGAGCCGGATTCCATGATCCTTCTTTCCGCCCATTATGATTCCTATTTCAGCGGGTTTCAGGATGATAATGCTGCGGTAGGGCTTATGCTGGGAATCGGGAAAGGGCTTTTAAAAAGCGGCTACAGGCCGCAAAAGACCCTGGTTTTCTGCGCCCTGGCAGCAGAGGAATGGGGGATATCGGATTCCAAATATGACTGGTCCACCGGGGCCTGGCAGCAGGTTTCCACTCTCCATCCGGAATGGGCCGGAAAGGTGATTGCCGATATTAACTTTGAGCTTCCGGCCAAGGCCCACGGAAAAAAGGACGGCATCCGGAGCGTATACGAATACGCCCGTTTTCTGGAAAGCTTTGTGGAAGGGATGAAGGTGGACCCCGACGCTTACCCGGAGGGAATTACCGTATATGCTCCTGTTGAAACCATGTCCGACGATTTTTCCATGGCGGTTTCCGGCATTCCATCCATGGTAAATGATTTTACGTCAGGCCAGTTTATGGAAACTCATTACCATTCCCAGTTTGACAACAAAAAGTATTATGAGGAACCGGTGTACCGGTTCCACCACCAGCTTTACGGCAGGCTGGTCATGGCCTTTGACCGGACCGCCATAGCGCCCCTGGACTATGAACGCCTGTTTTTGGCCATGGCCGGGACTCTGGATCTGGAATTTTCCGAAAGGAATCATGCCAGGGGAAAACGTCTGAAGGAGCTGGTGGAGGAAGCCGCAGGCTTAGGTAAAAAGCTTTATGAATGGATAAGGAACATGAATGAGACCTATGCCTCTTATCTGGACCGGAAGGAATATAAAGCCGCTGCCCGGCTCCGAGGTAGTTTAAAGGAGGAAGAAAAACTGTTGCTGGAAGTATTCCGAAAGGAACAGGACAGCTTTGTCCGGCTAAACTGGCACGATGAGGTCATTTTTCCCCATGAGGCGGCCCGTATTAATCTCCGGCAGGTGCAGTCTGCCATCGTCTGCCTTGAGGCAGGGGACGGAGAGGGAGCCTTGGAAGCGGTTTATGAGATTGACAACAACCGCTATGCCTTTCAGTTCGACCAGCAGGTCTTTGACCATTTTACGGAATACGTCATGAACCAGGAACCGGAACGTCTTCAGTGGGGAGCGGGAAGAATCCTCCGCCATGAGAATCTTTTTTCCCTGGTGCAGAGCCTGAAAGCCAGGACAGGAGAAAATGATCCTGATTTTACAAAAGAATTGGAAACATTGAGGCAGGTAGAGAAAAATCAGATGGCCTGCTATGTGGATGATATTGAATACATGATACATGCTATGGAAAAAATAATAGGAAGTCTAAAAGAAACAGAAGGGGTTTCGAATTATGGAAAGCGACCGATTGTACCGGGTACAGAAAGATGATGTAGAAAAGCTTAAGAAACTGTTGACAGAGTGCTTCGCCGGGGACCCGCTGTACTGCAGGCTGATTCCCGACGAAGAAACCAGAAAGCGCCTGCTTCCGGAGCTGTTTGAATGCGATATGGAGGAATTTTTTGAAACCTGCGAAATCTATGCAGACAGCCCGGAGCTTAACGGCATCCTGGTGGTGGATGATGAATCAGAGCCCTACAGCCCGCTTCATTATTACCTGGCGGAGGCGTTGGCTCTGCTAAAGACCGATGGATACTTAATAAAAGAGGACCCCTCCTTAAAAACGTTATGGAACTTTTTTCAGGGCAGAGATTATTTAAATTCCAGATGGACGGACCAGCTTCATCAGGAGGAGCGGCTTCATATCATCTATCTGGCAGTGCGGCCTACTATGCAGCACCAAGGCATCTCCACTGTTTTACTGAAAGAGGCCATGGATTATGCGGACAAAAACGGCCTGATGATTTCCCTGGAAACCCACAATGAAAGAAATGTGGCGTTTTACCAGCATTTCGGCTTTAAGGTTTTTGGCATTGTGGAAAAGCATTTTCATTTAAAGCAGTACTGCATGATCCGGGAGGCACAGTAAGGAATTGTATTTCAAGGGGCTAATATACATAGTAGGACAGGCTTTCCGTAATATGGAAGCCTGCCTTTGTGTATAGAGCCATGGCCGGCTCATTAAGGCCTGATACCTGAAGAAAAAGCTTTTCCGGCCTTTTCTCTTCCGGCTGTTTAAAGAGGGCATCCAAAAAGATGGAAAGGCAGGCGCTTCCAAGCCCGTTTCCCCGAAGCTCCTCCCGGATTTCAAGGCCGTAGAAATAAGCCCTCTCTTTTCTCGCGTCCAGATAGCAGGAGCCTATGGGGGCGTTGTCCTTAAAGAATTTGTATTGAACAGGCCCCTGGAAACCGGAGGGGGCAATTGTCGTCTTCATGGTCAGGCCGGAAGCCAGAGCCGTTTTTTTGCTTTTTGCCAGCACTGATTGCGGGAAATCGGAAGCCGTGAGTTCCATAAGGTGCTCCCGGTACCAGAGGGAGGCTTCCAGGGCTTCCAGAGTGAGGACCGTATCCTGGCAGGTCTCCTCTGCGGAAAAGATTAAATCGCTGTCCCCGCTTTCTTTCAGCAGCTCTTTCAGCAGGCGGGTAAAGCAGCCCTGTTTCCTTCGGGAGGGCAGGGTAAAGGCGCTGCATTCACAGTCTCCGTTTTCATTAAAAAATGCGCAAAGAGCGGATAAGAGGACATCTTCGTCGCATAATAAGTAATAAATACAGTCTTCATCCATGGGAAAGGTCAGGGAAATATTGTCATGATTTCTGCAAACTTCCTGAAAGTGCAGAAGGCTGTTTGTCTGGGTCTCATCGAGGGCATTGGTTCGTATAAGGTTCATGGCAGGGCTCCTGGTTTGTTTTCGTATAGTATAATACAAGAAAATGTGAAATTTCAACCAAATATTTTCCATATTGATGATTGTTTCTTTGAAATATGGGTGATAGAATAATGATAAGTGAAGCAGTTGGAGGGATCTATTTGAAAAAGAGAGAAGAAATACCGGTTTGCGATACCTGGAACCTGGCGGACATCCTGCCGTCAGAAGAGGCGTGGGAAGATCTGTTTCAGGAGACGGAGCAAAAGTTATCTGGTTATAAGGAGTATGAGGGACATCTGGCGGATTCGGGCGAGGTGCTTTTTTCCTGTCTGAAGTTTGACGAGGAAATGTCCCTGAAAATAGAAACATTATTTGTATATGGGAAGCAGAAATCCGATGAGGATACAGGCAATGCCAGGTACCAGAGCTTTGCTTCCAGGGCCAGGACCCTTTCCTACCGGGCGGCTGGTCTGTCGTCCTTTATCATCCCTGAAATTCTTGATATCCGGCCGGAAACCCTTGCGCAGTACCGGGCTGAGAATAAGGGCTTAAAGCGCTATGACAGAACCTTTGAGATCATATTAAAAAAGAAAGAGCACACCCTGTCCGCCTCCATGGAAGCCCTGCTTGCAAAATCCATGGAAGCAACCGCTGCGCCCTCCGATATTTTCAATATGTTTAACAATGCGGATGTGAAATTCCCGGAAATTATGGATGAGAAGGATGTTCCGGTCAGAATCACCCACGGAAATTATATCGCCCTTATGGAAAAGCAGGACCGCAGGGTGCGCCAGTCGGCGTTTCAGGCCCTTTACAGCGTATACAGGCAGTTTGGAAACACCCTGGCAGCCACCTTTGCGGCAAATGTAAAGCAGGCCGGCTTTTATGCAAAGGCCAGAAATTATCCGTCTGCCAGAGCCCATTCCCTTTCCGAAAATGAGATTCCCGAGGAGGTTTACGACAATCTTTTAAAGGCGGTTCATGAAGAACTTTCCAGCCTTCATGAATACGTTTCCATCAGAAAAAAGGCTCTCGGTCTGGAAGGGCTTCACATGTATGATCTTTATGTTCCCATGGTCTCCAGGGAAGAGCGGAAGATTTCCTTTGAGGAAGCCAAGTCCATGGTTTTAGAGGGGCTGAAGCCGCTGGGAGAGGAATATTTATCCCTTTTACGGGAGGGCTTTGAAAACCGGTGGATCGACGTTTATGAAAATGAGGGAAAGCGCAGCGGGGCTTACTCCTGGGGAGTTTACGGAATACACCCTTATGTGCTGCTGAACTTTAACGGGACCTTGGACAGCGTCTTTACTTTGGCCCATGAGATGGGGCATGCCCTTCACAGCTGGTTCTCCGATAAAAACCAGACCTATGTGGATGCGGGATACAAGATTTTTGTGGCGGAGGTGGCTTCTACCTGCAACGAGGCGCTGCTGATCCGGCATTTGTTAAATATCACAACCGATAAGACAGAGCGGGCTTATCTGGTGAACCACTTCATGGACAGCTTCCGGGGAACTCTCTACCGCCAGGCAATGTTTGCGGAATTTGAGGCGGAAACCCATCGCAGAGCAGAGGAAGGGGAGGTGCTGACCGCAGAGCTTTTGCGGGGTATTTACCACCGGCTCAATGAAGAATACTTTGGCCCGGACATGGTTGTGGATGAGGAAATCGATTATGAATGGTCCAGGATTCCTCACTTTTATACGCCGTTTTATGTGTACCAGTATGCGACGGGATTTTCGGCGGCCATCGCCATCAGCAGCAGGATACTGAAAGGGGATGAAGAGGCGGTCAGGGGATATTATAAATTTTTAAGCGGAGGAAATTCCATGACGCCCATTGATTTATTAAAGCTGTGCGGCGTGGATATGCAGTCTCCTCAGCCGGTTAAGGATGCGCTTTCGGTGTTTGCCGGGCTTTTGAGAGAAATGAGCGGGCTTATCTAGGCCTGATTGTGAGATAAAGAAAAGGGGAGCAGGTATGAATCTGTATCAGATGATATTTAAAAGGAGATCGATCAGGAAATTTAAAAAAGAGCAGGTGCCGGAACAGCTTTTAAAGGATATCCTTTATTTCGGGAGCTGTGTGTCGCGGCTTCACGCCGATATACAGATTAAGATAGAAATTCGCGAAAATCAGGATGGTCACCTTCCTGTTAAGGGCTTGTGGAAAGTGGAAGCGCCTTATTATCTGGTATTTTATTCCGAGGAAAAAGAGGGTTACATGGAAAATGCCGGCTATGTGCTGGAGCCCGTCCTGTTATATATGACAGGGAAAGGAATCGGAACCTGCTATATGGGAAATGCAAAAGTGATTGAGCCTGAGCCTGCGGGAATGAAGCAGGTTATTGCAGTTGCTTTCGGCTATCCCAAAACCCTGCTTTACCGGGATCCCGCAACGGCGAAACGGCTTCCTTTAAAGGAATTGTGCGTGTTTAAGGAAGAAGTCGGAGAGCCCATAAAGAACATTTTAAAGGCGGTCCGCCTTGCTCCTTCTTCCATGAACGTACAGCCGTGGAGATTCATCGTTTATCATGATAAGATTTATATATTTGCCTGCAGGGAGTTTCTTCCGTCAATCCCCCTCGTGACCATGCGGGAGTTAAGCATCGGGATCATGCTTTCCCATCTGTCCATTGCGGCGGAGGAGATGTGGATGAACCTTAAGCTGGAGGTGGAGGAAGCCATGGATAAGAAGCCCTATAAAAGCGGGGCGTATGTGGCCACTGCATTTTTGAAAGAATATAATGTCAACGGATAAAGGAAGCACAATAAGACAGCTTCCGGAAAAATGAAAATTGCGTCTTGAAACGGCTTGGGAAGCCGGTCAAGACGCAATTTTTTGTTTTCTGGACGATTATTCAATGGTAATATAGTGATTTTCCTCTATCTGCTTTGGAGCTTCCTTTGGAACAACTAATTTCAAAATACCGTTTTCAAAAGAGGCCTTAATATCTTCCTGTCTGAGCCTGGAGCCCACATAAAAGCTTCTCTTCACGGAACCGGAGTAACGCTCTCTGCGGATATAGTTTTTCTGCTCCTGGGATTCGCTTTCAGCGGTTGTGTCCGCATAAATGGTCAGGTAGCCATCCTTTAATTCTGCACGGACGGCTTCTTTCTTATAGCCTGGAAGCTCAATTTCAATTACGTAACTTGTCCCGTCATCTTCGATGTCGGTTTTCATCAGAGACTGTCTGTTATGATAGGCATCTGTAAAGAAAGGATCATTGAAAAATTCATCAAATAAGTTGTTTCTTCTTGTTAATAACATAAAAGGTTCCTCCTCTTTCTGCACATTTATTTTTCTTGTTACTTGTTATATATGCAATATAACACAAGTTGTTAGCACTGTCAAGAGATGAGTGCTAATGAAAATATTAAAAAATTGTAAACTTCCCGGTTCTCCAGCTCTATTTTCCCGTTGCCCATCCGCCCCGTAAATGATAAAATATCCATATTGCCTATAAAAAAGTGAGGAAATGGAATTCATGAAACGAGAGATTGATTTAAAGGAGATTTCAGATGGGAAATTGTACGGCTTAAACGACATGGTAAAAGCGGATTGCGGAGATTGCAAAGGCTGCTCTGCCTGCTGCCGGGGAATGGGGCAGTCGATCACCTTGGATCCCTTAGACTGCTTCCGTCTGACGGAAAATCTTCATTGCACTTTAGAAGCACTGCTTACCCGGGAACTGGAATTAAACGTGGTGGATGGAATTGTACTGCCCAATCTCAAAATGGAAAGCCCGGAGGAGTGCTGCGGCTTTCTCGGCCACGAGGGCCGCTGCCGGATTCACAGCTTCCGCCCCGGAATCTGCCGTCTGTTCCCCTTAGGCCGTATTTATGAAGACCAGAGCTTCCAATACTTCCTCCAGGTACACGAATGCAAAATGGAGCACAGAGCCAAGGTAAAGGTCCGCAAATGGATCGATACGCCTGATGTAAAGCGCTATGAAAAGTTCATATCTGACTGGCATTATTTTTTAAAGGAAGTGAAGAAAAGAATAGAAGAAACCCAGGACCAGACCCTTGCGAAAAACGCCAGCCTATATGTTTTAAAACAGTTTTATCTCACACCCTATGACAGGGAACAGGATTTTTTCGATCAGTTCGGTAAAAGGCTTGAAGCGGCTTCTTTCTTATGATAGAATTGGAAAGAATAGAGAAAAAAGCTGCCAAGAACCAAGGAGGAGACAATGATTACTCAGTTAATAGACAGGATTCAGAAAACAAAGGCGCCGGTCTGTGTCGGCCTTGACCCCATGCTAAATTATATACCGGAGCATGTGATAAAAAAGGCATTTGAAGAATTCGGCGAGACCTTGGCGGGAGCAGCGGAAGCTATCTGGCAGTATAATAAGGAAATTGTGGATCACGTCTATGATCTGATCCCTTCTGTCAAGCCCCAGATCGCCATGTATGAACAGTTTGGCATTGAAGGCCTTAAGGCATATGAAAAGACAGTAAAGTACTGTCAGGAAAAGGGACTCCTTGTTATCGGAGACGCCAAAAGAGGCGACATCGGCTCCACGTCAGCCGCTTATGCTGTGGGCCATATCGGCAGGGTGAAAATCGGAAATAAAAGCTTTTCCGCTTTCGGAACAGATTTCCTTACGGTCAACCCGTACCTGGGAACCGATGGGGTGAAGCCCTTTGTGGATGTATGCAAGGAAGAGGACAAGGGCCTCTTTGTTCTTGTGAAGACATCCAACCCCTCCAGCGGAGAATTCCAGGATCAGCTGACAGGCGGAAAGCCTTTGTATGAGCTGGTTGCAGAAAAAGTGGTGGAGTGGGGAGCTGACTCCATGGATGGAAAATACAGCAATGTAGGAGCTGTCGTAGGGGCTACCTACCCGGAGATGAGCAGGGTTTTACGAAAGCTCATGCCTAACACCTACTTCCTTGTGCCCGGATACGGCGCTCAGGGCGGAACAGCAGAGGATTTGAAGTACTGCTTTAATGAGGATGGCCTGGGAGCCATTGTAAACTCCTCCAGAGGAATTATCGCTGCTTACAAGCTGGATAAATACAAAGCTTTCGGTGCGGAGCATTTCGGCGAAGCCTCCAGGCAGGCGGTGATCGACATGGTGGCCGATATCAACAGCGTACTATAGGAGAAGAACATGGCAAAGATACAGGAAATTGCAGCGGTTGCCAGTCAGGAAAGACTGTCAGACGATGTGTTCAGTATGTGGATCGAAACAAAAGAAATTACTGCCCAGGCGACGCCGGGACAGTTTATTTCTGTATATACAAGGGATGGTTCCAAGCTTCTGCCCCGTCCCATCAGCATTTGCGAAAACGATAAGGAAAATGGACGGCTGCGGATCGTCTACCGTGTCGTCGGCGCAGGGACGGAAGAGTTTTCTTCCTATAAGCCAGGAGATGCTATAGAGATTCTGGGCCCTCTGGGAAACGGTTTTCCTCTTGAAGCAGGAGCAAAAGGCAGAAAGGCCCTTTTGATCGGAGGCGGCATCGGAATTCCTCCCATGCTGGAGCTGGCAAAGCACCTGGAATGCGAAAAGCAGATGGTCCTCGGCTACCGGGACGTATTGTTTTTAAATGAGGAATTTCTTCCCTACGGGGAGGTCTTTGTTGCAACAGAGGACGGAAGTGCAGGAACAAAGGGCAATGTGTTAAATGCCATCAAGGACCACGGCCTGAAAGGGGACGTGATTTTTGCCTGCGGTCCAACTCCCATGCTGAGGGCCTTAAAGGCTTATGCAGCGGAAAACCATCTGGAATGCTATCTTTCTCTGGAAGAGAAGATGGCCTGCGGCATCGGCGCCTGTCTTGCCTGCGTATGCAAGAGCCCGGACATAGACAGCCATTCCATGGTTCACAATAAGCGCATCTGTAAGGACGGACCTGTATTTAAGGCAGAGGAGGTGGAGCTTTGATGAATCTGAAAGTAAATCTGGCCGGAGTAGAGCTTAAAAACCCGGTGATGACCGCTTCCGGCACCTTTGGTTCCGGCGAGGAATACAGCGAAATGATCGATTTAAACTGCCTGGGTGCAGTTGTGACCAAGGGTGTTGCCAATGTGCCTTGGCCCGGAAATCCCACCCCCAGAATCGCGGAAACCTACGGCGGAATGCTCAATGCCATCGGCCTTCAGAATCCGGGAATGGAAGTTTTCGTCAAGCGGGATCTGCCGTTTTTAAAGAAATACGATACAAAAGTCATTGTCAATGTATGCGGAAAGACCACAGAGGACTATATCCAGGTGGTGGAACGCCTGGCGGATGAGCCGGTGGATATGCTGGAAATCAACATTTCCTGCCCCAATGTAAAAGAGGGAGGGATAGCTTTCGGACAGGACCCAAAAGCGGTGGAGGCCATTACAAGGGAAGTGAAAAGATATGCAAAGCAGCCGGTCATCATGAAGCTTAGCCCCAATGTGACGGATATTACGGAAATGGCAAGGGCGGCGGAAGCAGGAGGCGCGGACGTGCTGTCCCTCATCAACACCCTGACCGGCATGAAAATCGACGTCAACCGCAGGACCTTTGCCCTGGCCAATAAAACCGGAGGCTTATCCGGCCCTGCCGTAAAGCCCATTGCCGTTCGTATGGTATATCAGACGGCCAATGCGGTAAAGCTGCCCATTATCGGAATGGGAGGCATCATGAATGCAGAGGATGCCATGGAATTTATTCTGGCCGGAGCTACGGCGGTTTCCGTGGGAACCGTTAATTTCCGGAACCCTTATGCAGCTGAGGAAGTGGTCCGGGGCCTGGAAGAATACATGAAGAAATATCAGATACAGGACATCAGAGAGCTCATAGGAGCGGTCTGTTAATACGGATCATTTTGAATAGAGAGAGCGAAAAAATGGAACAGTATAAGCAGGAATTTATTGAATTTATGGCATGTTCCGGCTTTAGAATCTATTAATCCATTAAAATGCTCGGTGTAAAAATGGTGTACCTCATAGGGAAAAGTTGACATGTTAGGACATTAGCATTTATGCGAAGTTTGTTGAAACGGTTAAAAGGCATTGGATTATTCCAGTGCCTTTTTATAATGTCTGGATTGGAACTGCTGAAAACGCAATTTCAATTGAAAATATCATTTTACTTCTATTTATTGGGAATTTCTGGTAAAATATACTTATAACATATATATGGGGGTATTGATATGAGGAAGCTTTTAAAGGCAGTTTTAACAACGGCGGTAATTTTGGTAACAACTTCTATGATCTCATTTGCTGGTGAATGGAAGCAAGATGGTACAGGTTGGTGGTATCAGAATGATGATGGCAGTTATCCAGTTTCTTCTTGGAAAGAGATTGATGGTAAGCAATACTATTTTGATGCAAGTGGCTATATGCTTCATGATACTACTACACCAGATGGTTATAAGGTCGGATCCGATGGCATAAAAATGTCATACATTACCGGAGATGCAACTGGAATTAATCTTGTTATGTCGCCTGATATCGACCCGGAAACGCCATTTGTAGGATTTATGTATGAGAATAAAACCGATCATGATATGATTATATACGGGAAGGATGCCCTTTTTGGAGATAACATTTCTAAATATTATAATCGTAGATTGGAGCTTTTTGACCAGGATAGGTTTGAAAAAGAAACTATAATAGCTACTCTGAATTCTATAACTGTTAAACCAAAAGAAAATAAGATTATACTTTTTCATGTGATAGGTGATGAAACCCGTTATCACAGGGATTCAGCTATATGGTTTGCTATGGAAACAGACGGTCAGGCCTATATGTGCAGAGCATCATATAACGATGGAATTGAATTAACCAACATGAATGAGTATGATAGCAATGAATTAAATATTGAGATGTTCAGATAAGAGCAGACTTTTGTACCTGGGTTGGGCAGTTATTAGGGCAAATTAAGGGGCCAGGGTACAAGTATGGAATAGTAATTCCAAAAACCAAATCATATATCAATAAAGCCAGACAGCTCTCAGTGTATTTAAGATGGCAATTAAATATACATATATTGTTGATAATGAGCTTGGTGATATCGAAGTAATAACGCCGAATTCTAAGCTTCAACTAAGGAGTTTTGGGCGTGAATGATACAGTATAATAAAAATGGAAGGTAAAATTTATTATGATTGAATGTCCAAGTTGTAAAAATAATGTATTGCTCAATGATGGAAAATGTCCAATATGCGGCTGCTCTGTATCAAATAGCTATATAGAATCTGTAGAGCGGAAGGAAAATACCGCGAGTAAAATGAGTCCGGTAACTATTCTGCATATTTTATGTGCTATTTTTGTGATTGCTTCCTGTATATTCTTTTGGAAAGCATACGATGTGAAGAATAATTACTTTTATTCAGAATATTCAGATTCATTTAATAAAAACGCCTATGTTGGTGGTGATGCTTACAATATTATCATTAACGGAACTTATTTTGCGGGATACTCAGTAATTGCCTCTTCATGCATTGTATGTGGAATGATCTCATTTAGTACTGGCTTATTGTTGGCTAAGAAGAAAGAAGAATAAGGAAATAAGAATATTGCAGTCAGTTAGAAGGCATTGGAGAATAATAATCCAGTGCCTTTTATAGTGCTTATAAATCAAATCAGAAAAAGTCTTAGAGGGAAGAGAATTATTGGAGTTGATACAAGCAGAGAGTTTGCGTTCTATGCTTTATAAAATCATGTATATCAGGAATTGGACTTAGAGAAATAATTCAGTATGAAAGAACCGATTCAATACAAGATGCCACCCAATATCGCTGTAATTTTCAGTCGGCGGCATTAAGCATTCTGTGGTTTGCTAATATCCTGGATATGGTTTTGTATGCGATTTTAAATAGTATAAAACTGGGAATAAGTTTAATACTATTTAAAAAAGTGTATCTGGAGCAAAGATGAGAGCAAATAAAAGACTGACTAGGGCATTTAGAAATGCTACAAACATAACAATTGATAAAAATTCGAAATATATATTCTTTAGTGATTGTCATAGAGGTGATGACAGTGTTTCTGATATGTTTATCAGAAACCAGAATGTGTTTTTACATGCTCTGAATTATTATTATAAAGAAGGCTATGTCTATGTAGAGGTAGGCGATGGCGATGAACTATGGGAATATAAGAACTTCAGTGTTATTCGGCTTGCACATACCGATGTGTTTACAGTAATGAAAAAGTTTTATGATTCCGGAAAGCTTATTATGTTATATGGGAATCATAATATTTATCTGAAGTCGAAACATTTCGTAAAAGCTAATTATTATCGATATTATGATGAATACAATCAAAAAACTGAAGATTTGTTTAAGGGATTAGAACCAAAAGAGGCTTTAGTCTTTCATTATAAGAACAGCAGACAGAAGATATTTGTTCTTCATGGACATCAAGGAGATTTTATGAATGATCAGCTATGGTTTCTGTCCATGCTGCTGCTTCGCTATTTGTGGAGGTATCTTCATCTTGTGGGTTTTGATAATCCTACAAGTCCTGCCCGTAATTTATATAAAAGGCACAAAATAGAAAGGATATATGATGAATGGATAGAAAAGAATAAAACTATGCTGATTTGTGGACATACCCACAGACCAAAATTTCCAAAAGCAGATGATCTCCCATATTTTAATACAGGATGCTGCATCCGAACCCGAGGGATATCAGGAATTGAGATAATAAATGGTGAAATTTTATTGGTTGACTGGAGAGTAGCAGCCGATGAAAATGGTGGCCTTCAGATCCGTCGTACCGTGGCCAGAGGACCAGAACCTATTGAAAAGTATGACAGAACACGTAAAAAGTAATTATCAGTGCTAGAGCGCAACAACAATTAAGCACAAGAAAAGGCAGGAGTTACGGAAATTTAAATCGTGAAGTAACGGGACTGTTCTAAAGTTTTATTTTATGGAGAAAAGAAGAAAGGACGAGTCTCCCGAAAGACAGGCACTATGTGAAATGGTTAGCAAATACCTGAAAAAAACCGGTTGACAATCCCAAAAACAGTTTTATAGTACAAGCATGGGCAAGAACCACCGGAAAATGGCCTTGCCCATAGGAAGTGCTTTTCATTTTTGCCCTACAAATTCGAGTGAAATTACTTTTTATATCCGCACTTGGGACACACACCATTTTCATTTAAAGCAATACCACACAACGGGCAACGGTCAATGTCGTTTTTAGTCTCAAATTCTTCGGAAGCCGCGTTAACGCCACTGGTAAATGTAATCTTTGCGATATTCAGCTTATCCTTCAGTAAATCATAAACAATCTTGATCATACCCTCAACAGTCATGGTCTCTTTGGTCACAACCAAACGGCACTCCGGATATGCGGTTGCAAGCTCTGTCTTGAAAGCGGGCCCTTTCATTTTATTTGTCGGCGCACCGTCCTTAATGCCCTGCTTTTCGTAAACATCGAGGATTGCGGGCAACAGAGGATCGTCTTCCCGCATTATCAGCGCGTGATCGAAGTTTTTCAGGACTTCCCATGCGGTCTTCTGTATTTCATTGCAAGGGAAAACCATATTGACGCCGGGATTAACAGAATCTTCAACCTCAATCGTCAGGATGCCGGTGTGACCGTGCAAATACTGTGCTTCGCCTTTAAATCCAAAGAATCTGTGTGCGTACTGCAGGTCTAATGTTGTGATACTTCTCATACATGTTCTCCTTATATATGTTATTTACGGGGTGTTTCTATGCTCCCGCATGCGCACTAAATAATACTTTGACCAGATATCTGTAGCTATGCCTGAGGATCATTTTTGCATTCAGGACAGATACCCTTGAAAACGATATCGTGCCCGGTAAATACGAACCCATGGGTATCCTTGATAGACTTCTCCATATCCGTCATATATTCCATGTCCACATCAAAAACACGACCGCACTTTACACATCTTACGTGATAATGATTGTCGCAAAGATGGTCGAAACGGTCCGCCCCGCCGGGAATCTCCCTTTTTCGAATATCGCCCGTTTCGCAAAGCCGCTGCAGGTTCCGATACACTGTTCCTCTGCTTATATTGGGGTGTTCCTTAACAAGCTCATCGTAAATCTGGTCTGCAGTCGCGTGACACTTTAACTTATTTACAGCCTCAAGAACTAAGGCGCATTGAATTGTATTACGTCTAATCATAAAATCAACCTCATAACAGTATTTATTTCTTATTAGGATTATATACTAATAAAAACAACGTGTCAAGCTTTTTAAATAAGAAATCTTTGTATTACCAGATAAACCAATCAGATTCCGGTCAAGGGGAAAAATTTAAGGCCAAGTCATTAGACCGGCTTTTTTGCATGTGAAAATATAAAAATTAAGAAAGCAGGAGATAAACTTATAAGTACAGAAACATCAGCAATGAATTGAGCATGTTGGATCTACAGTGTTTTTGCGACTATTTGTCTATAAAGCCAACAAAAACAAGAGAACTGCTGCATGATCCCGGAAATGGCTTCACAGTTAAAATCGGTAAGAGATTGTATGTCCACAAGAGCAAATTGGATAAATGGTTATTAAATCAAATTATATAATGATTGTTGATTGAAAATACATATTGATTATGGTAAAATTAGGGACGGATGTTCTGACATAAATTCTTTCCCCGGATTTTACGCAGGAAGGAGGATATATTGGGTAAATCACTTAAAGGGAAAGAACTTGGCAAAGGCATTTCTCAAAGAAAGAACGGTCTTTATCAGGCAAGGATCCCAAAAGCTACATTCTGAACAGTATGAAGATGAAAAACAAACCAATGGTGTAAAAATGGTGTAGTAGAGCAAATTCAATATAGATAGAAACGCTGGAAAGCGCATAAAATAAGGAGAAAATGGCATTATGGAACAGTATAAGCAGGAATTTATTGAATTTATGGTGGACAGCAATGTCCTTAAATTTGGCGACTTCACCTTAAAAAGCGGCAGAAAGTCTCCCTTTTTCATGAACGCAGGGTCTTATGTAACAGGAGCCCAGTTAAAGAGGCTGGGAGAATATTATGCGAAGGCCATCTATGATAACTTCGGCGACGACTTTGACGTGCTCTTTGGGCCGGCTTATAAGGGAATTCCCTTAAGCGTTGCAACGACCATCGCTTTCCATGACCTTTATGGAAAAGAAATCAAATACTGTTCCAACAGAAAAGAGGAGAAAGATCACGGCGGAGATGCCGGTATTCTTCTTGGAAGTCCCATTAAGGACGGGGACCGGGTGGTTATCATTGAGGATGTGACTACCTCCGGCAAATCCATTGAAGAGACTTTCCCAATTATCAAGGCCCAGGGAAATGTGGAGATTTTAGGGCTTATGGTTTCCTTAAACCGCATGGAAAAGGGCAAGGGAGACAAGGGCGCTCTGGATGAAATCCAGGAAAAATACGGATTTAAGGCAGCGGCCATTGTATCTATGGCAGAGGTCATTGAGCATTTATACAACAGGGAATATAGGGGAAAGCTTGTCATTGATGATACCTTAAAGGCAGCCATTGATGCTTATTATGAGATCTATGGAGTAAAATAGCTTAGGCGGATACCGCCCAGGTCGAAAGGGCGGGCCTTGCCCTGAAAATAGGGGCAGGGTCAGAGGAAAGGAGAGTTTATTATGGAAAGAATTTATAAGACTATGAGAAATACAGGGACAATCAGCCTTGTTATTGGAATCATTTTAACTGTTGTCGGCCTGGTTACGGGGATCGTATCCATTGTAAATGGGGCAATTCTGCTGAAGAAAAAATCTGAAATTATATTTTGACTGTTATCATTTAGAGAGGAACTGTGGCAGGAAAGAATGGCTTTCGGGCAGCCTCTCTTTTTCAGTGTATAGATGGAGTCTTTATGATAAAAAATACGACGAAACGGCAGAAAATGGGTTGGGTAATTTTTGTGCTTTACCTGATCTTTTTGGCGTACTTTCTGTTTTTCTCCGACTATTTCGGCAGAGGGAGCCACATCCAGGAGCATTATGCCTACAATCTGGTTCCATTTAAGGAAATACGGCGCTTCATCGTTTACCGTCATGTAGTCGGAATCAGGTCCTTCCTTTTAAATGTAGTGGGCAATGTCCTGGGCTTTATGCCCCTCGGTTTCTTTCTTCCGGTCATCAGCCGCAGAAGCCGCCTTTGGTTCAACACGGTGCTGTTAAGCTTTCTTTTCAGCCTGTGCATTGAGACCGTACAGTTGATTTTTAAGGTGGGCAGCTTTGACGTGGACGACATGATACTGAATACAACGGGGGGGATTCTGGGATATGTCCTGTATAAGATCGTTCAGCACATAAGGATAAGGAGGAAAAGGCGTGCAAAAGCAAAAAAAGGTGTCCTATATTAGAAAGCCCTTTGCAAAGAAGAGCTTTCTGTCCCTGGGACTTGCTGTAGGGGCGCTGGCTTTGGGAATCCTGGGGATCGCAAGCTCTGTCATTACTGCAGGACAGGCGCAGCTCAATGTGGCCGCTGTCTGCTTCTGCAGTCTGGTGATCGCTATTGTTTCCATTGTTTACGGTGTTCTTTCTTTTTTTGAAAATGATAAAAAGTACATACTGTCCAAAATCGGGCTCGTCATCAGTGGAGCCATGGTCATTTTGTGGGCAGTTCTTATTATAATCGGAATAAAGGGGTAATTGCTATGGATTATCGAATGATGTTTCAGGAAGAAAATGAAAGCGTTATGGAGCGTTTCCGCCTGTCTATGGAACGTATCGGACAGATCGGGTCAGAGGAGACGGTAAGCGGGCCTTACCGCGATTATTTTGTCAAAACGGCGGAATTTATAGGAATCATAGGAGAGTATCTGGAATTCCTGGAAGCCGGAAATCAGAAGACAGCGCCGGCTGAGGTTTTAAAGGAATGGAATCACAGGCTTTATGAGGATATTCTGCCCGGCCATTATGAGGAAAGCTATGGGAACCCGGCTTATGCGGCGGCAAAGCTGGGAGAGGGCCACGGCCAGCTCCTTTCATATTTATATAAGGAAATCCGGGGAGATATTGTCTTTATCCATGAGTGGAGACTTAAGGACATTACCATTTTAAATGAAGTGTTTATTGAAATTTACAACATGTTTGAAGAAGGCGTACCTGAGGCTTCTGCAGTAAAGGAGGTCCTTTACTGGTTTGTCAGTGATTATACGGATCATACGGTTTCCTACCGCATCCGGGAAGGGCTTGATCCTGAGCTTTCCTTTGCGTCAGATATTATCCGAAACAATGATTTGACGGATTTGCGGTATCTCTATTATTTTGGGGAATATGTTTCTGATTCCGAGGTTAAGATTGCGGAATTTTTAAATTCCCTGCCCGAGGAGAAAGTGCGCCTTATGGCGGATACTTATACAGAAGGCTACCGCAAGGGCTTTGAGGTCATGGGGCGGGATTTGAGCAAAAAGGGAGCGGTGCAGATCCGTTATGAGCTGGGCTTTGAGCGCATGGTCAAGTATGCCATGGAGAATTTTGAGAATCTGGGCCTTAAGGTGATCCTCTGCCGCGCCGCTGTGTGGACGGTAAACACCAATGCAGGGCGGAAAGCCGGTTATTATGGAAAATCCCCCAACAGGCAGTATGATTATGACCACCGTTACGATGAAGCCATTTATTTAAATAAGGCTTTTAAGGACAGGAAAGCAGCTGTCATGAAGGTGGCTTACGAGGAGTGTAAGGAGCTGGCGGCAGCCTATGGAGGCCCGGCCGTCATTGAAACCTTTGGACGGGAGGGCTTTAAGCCGGTGAACAAGCCGGAGGCAAACAGCCTGGATGGAAAACAGGAAAAGCTGGCGGCGGAAATGTCCAACGAAACCTCCCGGATTGCCAATCAGTATATCCCGGGAGACGAAACCAGCTTTACCATCATCGCATTCCCGGTTCCTGAAATCGGGGAAGATTTTGAAAAGATTTTTGAAGAAACCATTGCCATCAACACCCTGGATTATGAGAAATACAAGGGACTGCAGCAGACGATTATCGATGCTCTGGATGAAGCCCAGTATGTGGAGGTCACGGGAAAGGGAAGCAACAGGACCCGGCTTAAAGTGGCGCTTCATTCCTTAAAGGACAGGTCTAAGGAGACGAACTTTGAAAACTGCGTGGCAGATGTGAATATTCCCCTGGGGGAGGTGTTTACATCCCCGAAGCTGGAAGGAACGGAGGGAACTCTGGAGGTCAGCACGGTGTATATCGCAGATTTTCAGTTTAAGGATCTTGTGATGACCTTTGAGGACGGTATGATCAAGGAATATTCCTGCGGTAATTTTGAAGATCCCAAGGAGGGGAAAGCTCTGGTGAAGCAGGTGATATTAAAGAATCATGATACCCTTCCTATGGGAGAGTTTGCCATAGGCACCAATACCACTGCCTATGCCATGGCCAGAAAGTTTGGAATCCTTGACAAGCTGCCGATCCTGATTGTGGAAAAAATGGGCCCTCATTTTGCTGTGGGAGATACCTGCTACAGCTGGGCGGAGGAAAGCCCCGTCTATAATCCCAACGGAAAGGAAATCATCGCCAGGGACAATGAGGTTTCCCTCTTAAGAAAAGAGGATGTATCAAAGGCTTATTTCAGCTGCCACACGGATATCACCATACCTTACGCAGAGCTGGACAGGATTGAGGCGGTTACGGCAGAGGGAGAGCGCATTTCCATTATAGAGGACGGGCGGTTTGTTCTGAAAGGAACGGAAGAACTGAATGATCCCCTGTCAGGAACAGAAATATAATTAAAAAGTACAAGAGAAATTTTGTCACGGTTCTTAGTGAAACGGGTTCTTTTGCCGATAAAAATATTGGGGGAAATGATAATACGAAAGAGAAAGCGATTATGGAGGAACGAGTATGAAAAATTTAAGGATCGGTAAAAGGATTGGACTTGCTTTTGGAATTATTCTGGTGCTGTTTTTAGCGGTTTCCAGTATTTCTATTGTGGGCTTAAGGCAGAACAACACCAGGCTGGTTGATTTCTTTCAGAATGGGCACCGGGCTTCTGTGAATGCCATTGAAATGAGGCTTGAGATTCAGGCAGCCGCTAAAAATATGGCCTATGCTACCTTAAGCACTGACGCTGATACGACAGAGCAATATATGAAAGCGGCAGACTCCAATATGGAGAATTTCGGGAAAGACTTTCAGCTTTTAAAAGAGCAGTACCGGGGCGATCAGTCTGTACTGGCTGATATGGAAGCTAATATGAAAGAGCTGGAGCTTCACAAGAGCGAAGTGTTTGAGCTGGCGAAGCAGAACAATATCCAGAAGGCTACGGATGTATTCTTTAATTCCGTGAATCCTGCTCTTGCCAAGGTCAGGGACAACTTAACGGAAATCGGTAATACGGTGGAGGAAACCACCAATGCCGATTATAACAGCACTCAGGCGATGGTAAGGTTTACCCAGGTATTTGTGATTGCCTTTCAGCTGATTGCGGTACTGATTACTCTGGGCCTTTTCTATGCCATAACGAAGAGCATTGTGTCTCCTGTAAAGGAAATTGAGAAAGCGGCCCAGGAAATGTCAAAGGGAAGTCTTCATGTCCAGCTGGATTACCAGTCAAAGGATGAGCTGGGTGTTTTGGCTGACAGCATGAGGACCACGATTTCCAATATCGGAAGCATGATTGATGATATCGGCAACTTGCTGGGGGCAATGGCAATGGGTGATTTCCAGGTGTCCTCCCAAAATCATGAACAGTACGTTCGGGATTATGAACCGATTCTCCTGGCCATACGCTGCATCAGGAATAATTTAAGCGAAGCCCTTTTCCGCATTAACCAGTCGGCCGACATGGTGGCCAGCGGTTCGGAGCAGGTGTCCTCCGGCGCTCAGGCATTGTCCCAGGGGGCTACGGAACAGGCTTCTTCCATTGAGGAGCTTGCGGCTACCATAAGCGATATATCACATCATATAAACACCAGCGCCCAGAATGCAAAAGAAGCGCGCGCCAAATCAGAAGAGGCCTCCGGCAGTCTGATAAAGAGCAATGAGAAAATGGCGGAAATGAACCGGGCTATGACGGAGATCAGTGACAAGTCCAATGAAATCGGAAAGATTATAAAGACCATTGAAGATATCGCATTCCAGACCAATATTCTGGCGTTGAATGCGGCCGTTGAAGCCGCCCGTGCCGGAGAAGCAGGAAAGGGCTTTGCGGTCGTGGCGGATGAAGTGCGCAATCTCGCAAGCAAATCCGGGGAAGCGGCAAAGAATACCACCCTGCTCATTGAAGAAAGCATGCAGGCGGTAAAAAATGGAACAAGAATTACTGCTGAGACTACGGAGGTTATGAGGGCGGTTGTGGAAAGCAGCCAGCAAATTAACATGATCGTTGAAGAGATTGCATCTGCTTCCGACAAGCAGGCAGCTGCGGTCAATCAGGTGGCCCTGGGAATCGATCAGGTATCCAGCGTTGTCCAGACAAACTCTGCTACGGCAGAGCAAAGCGCTGCGGCAAGTCAGGAGCTGTCAGGGCAGGCCCAGATCATGAAGGGGCTTGTGCAGAATTTCCAGTTTTATTCCAGTGAAGAGGAGCAGGAGCAGGTAAATCCAGGCGTTTCTCAGAGCAAAATCCCGGTTTATGCGGAAAGTCTGGATATCCCATCTTTAAAAATTGACCCGTCTTATTTTGACGGATCCTCTTCCTATGGCGGAGGAAAGTATTAGGCGGAACAATTCCATAAAAAGATAGATAGAAAAGCATGAGAGCTGAAAAGTAGAATTTTTTGCACCTCATGCTTTTTTGATATTTGGAAAGCTGTCTCTAAAAATACAAAGAAAAGCATTGACGCGGCCGAAAAAAACTAGTATTATAATTAATAAGTAATGATTGATTTATTAGAGATATTTATTAGTATTTCTTATTTGTTCCATTACTTTCAATAATGAATTATCAAAGAAACAAAAATCATATCATACAAAATGAAAAGGAGAATTTACTATGGCAAAAGTGTCGATTGTTATGGGAAGTGATTCGGATATGCCTGTGATGGCTCAGGCTGCTGAGGTTTTGGAGAAGCTGGGAGTTGCATTTGAGATGACCGTTATCTCCGCTCACAGGGAGCCGGATATATTTTTCGAATATGCCAAAACGGCGGAAGCCCGGGGCATTAAGGTCATCATCGCCGGTGCGGGCAAAGCGGCTCATCTTCCGGGAATGTGCGCTGCCTTATTCCCCATGCCGGTCATCGGAATCCCCATGAAGACCTCGGACCTTGGCGGAGTGGATTCTCTTTATTCCATCGTACAGATGCCATCCGGTATACCGGTTGCCACCGTTGCCATTAACGGCGGAACCAATGCGGGAATTCTGGCTGCTAAGATCCTGGCGGCCAGTGATCCGGAGCTTCTTAAAAGGCTGAAAGAATATTCCGAAAATTTGAAGAATGATGTTGTAAAAAAAGCGGAAAAGCTGGAGAAAATCGGCTATAAGGAATATTTGTCTCAGATGAAAAAGTAATGAGAGCAGGAAAGAGGAAGCACCCTGCGGGTATACCTTTACGCCCGATAAAGCGGGGCGAGCATTGCCCAAAGAACATGGGCAGGAAAGAGGAAAACAGATGGATTATAAGAATGCCGGAGTGGATATAGAGGCCGGTTACCGGTCAGTTGAATTAATGAAAAAGCATGTACAGGAAACCATGAGGCCAGAGGTTCTTGGAGGTCTGGGAGGTTTTTCAGGGGCATTTTCCATGTCAGCCTTTAAGGAAATGGAGAAGCCTACCCTGGTATCGGGAACCGACGGCGTGGGAACAAAGCTGAAGCTTGCATTTCTCATGGACAGGCATGACACCGTGGGCATCGACTGTGTGGCCATGTGCGTCAATGACATTGCCTGCGCAGGCGGGGAGCCCTTGTTTTTCCTGGATTATATTGCCTGCGGAAAGAATTTTCCAGAGAAGATCGCTGCGATTGTGAGCGGGGTGGCGGAAGGCTGCAAGCAGGCAGGGGCCGCCTTAATCGGAGGAGAAACGGCGGAGATGCCGGGCTTTTATCCGGAGGATGAATACGATCTGGCCGGTTTTGCCGTGGGCGTGGTGGATGAGAAAGACCTCATAACAGGAGCAGGCTTAAAGGCCGGGGATGTGCTGATCGGAATGGCCTCCTCCGGCGTTCACAGCAACGGCTTTTCCCTGGTGCGCAAGGTTTTTGACATGACGGCGGAAAGCCTGAATACCTATTATGACGAATTGGGCAAGACCCTGGGCGAAGCTCTTCTTGCACCTACGAAGATTTACGTAAGGGCATTGAAAAGCATAAAGGACAGCGGAGTGAAGATTAAGGCCTGCAGCCATATTACAGGAGGCGGCTTTTACGAGAATATTCCGCGGATGCTCCCCGACGGCATTGAAGCGGTGGTGGAAAAGAGCAGCTATGAAGTGCCTGCCATCTTTAAGCTCATGGCCCAAAAAGGCGGTATCGCGGAAGAAATGATGTATAACACTTATAATATGGGAATCGGAATGGTGCTGGCAGTTGCTCCGGCAGATGTGGAAAGAGCCTTGGAGGCCATCCGCACAGCGGGAGAAACTCCCTATGTGATTGGGCGTACCATAGCAGGAGAGAAAGGCGTGACCCTATGCTGAGGATCGGCGTGCTGGTTTCCGGGGGCGGAACCAATTTGCAGGCAATTTTGGATGCCATGGACAGGGGGAAGATCACCAATGCGGAGGTAGAGGTTGTTGTCAGCAATAACCGGAATGCTTATGCTTTGGAGAGGGCCAGGAACTATGGGATTGATGCGGTCTGCATTTCCCCTAAGGATTTTGAAACGAGGGAGCAGTTTTACGAAGCTCTTCTTAATAAAACAGAGGAATACCGGCTGGATCTGATCGTTCTGGCCGGATTTCTGGTTGCCATTCCGGAAGCCATGGTGAGGAAATACAGAAGCCGGATCATTAATGTTCATCCCTCCCTGATTCCGTCTTTCTGCGGAGCAGGGTATTATGGCCTGAAAGTGCATGAGGCTGCCCTGGCCCGGGGAGTTAAGGTGACGGGGGCTACGGTCCATTACGTGGACGAAGGCACAGATACGGGGCCCATTCTTTTGCAGAAAGCGGTTGAGGTTCAGGAGGGAGACACGCCGGATATCCTGCAAAGGCGGGTTATGGAAGAGGCGGAATGGATCATTCTGCCCCAGGCAATCCAGATGATCGCAAACGGACAGGGACATGGGCAAAATGGAGGAAAATCATGAAGGTATTAATCATAGGCGGCGGCGGACGGGAGCATGCGATTGCATGGAAGGTGTCCGAGAGCCCCAGGGTTGATAAGATATACTGTGCGCCCGGGAATGCAGGGATCGCAGAGGTGGCGGAATGCTTGGATATTGGCGTCATGGATTTTGAAAGGCAGGTTGCCTTTGCCCTGGAGCAAAGAATTGACTTAACTATTGTAGGACCGGATGATCCTCTTGTGGCAGGTGCGGTGGATGCTTTTGAAGCAGCGGGCCTTAGGGTCTTCGGTCCCCGGAAGAACGCGGCTTTGCTGGAGGGCTCAAAAGCATTTTCCAAGGATCTGATGAAAAAATATGAGATTCCGACGGCCTCCTATGAAACCTTTGATTCCGCCCATGAGGCTTTAAAGTATCTGGAAACTGCCCCAATGCCTATTGTCTTAAAGGCCGATGGCCTTGCCCTGGGCAAGGGAGTTCTGATCTGCAATACGCGGGAGGAAGCGGTCCGGGGAGTGAAAACTCTGATGATGGATAAGCAGTTCGGCTCTGCTGGGGACCGGATTGTGATTGAGGAATTTATGACAGGCCGGGAGGTGTCGGTGCTTTCCTTTGTGGATGGAAAGACCATTAAGATCATGACCTCGGCCCAGGATCATAAACGGGCAAAGGATGGGGACCAGGGACTGAATACCGGTGGCATGGGGACGTTTTCGCCAAGCCCGTTTTATACGGAAGAGGTGGATGGGTTCTGCCGGAAATACGTCTATCAGGCTACGGTGGATGCCATGAGGGCGGAAGGCCGGGAGTTTAAAGGGATTATATTCTTTGGACTGATGCTGACGGAAAAGGGGCCCAGAGTCCTGGAGTATAACGCCAGATTCGGAGATCCGGAGACTCAGGTGGTGCTGCCCCGGATGAAAAATGATATCATTAATGTATTTGAAGCGTGCATTGACGGAACCCTGGACCAGGTGGATTTGCAGTTTGAAGATAATGCGGCAGTATGTGTGGTTCTGGCCTCTGACGGGTATCCGGAGCATTATGAAAAAGGCTATGTCATCGATGGGCTTGACTCTTTTAACCATAAGGACGGATACTTTGTGTTCCACGCAGGCAGCAGGTTCGATGAAAACGGAAAGGTTGTTACCAACGGCGGCCGGGTGCTTGGGGTGACGGCTACGGGAAAAACCTTGAAAGAAGCAAGGGCCAATGCTTATGAGGCAGCGGAGTGGGTTTCCTTTGAGAATAAATATATGAGGCGGGATATTGGGAAAGCCATTGATGATATCCCGGCGGAATAATGGCGGCATGGTATAAGTATAAAAGGCGTTTATATTCTGGAGACAGTTTGTAGACGTCTTTTTTATTGTTTTCTCCTCTGTTCAACCTTCCTATGGCATCCCAACATAAAATTTGGTATACTGGTAAAAAAGCGGACAGGCAAGGGGGGAACCGGAATGAGGATGAAGCTGCCACAAAAAATGAGATTTAAAATACTGGTATTATGCCTGATCTGTACCATGGCGGCCCTTTTGCTGCAGACCTGGCTTTTCAACCGGAAATCCTCTGCCTTGATTTATAATCAGGCAAAGCAGGAGAGCTTTAACCTGCTGCAGAACATGCAGGATGATCTTTTCAGCATTCTTAAATCAATGGAAAGCAATATCATAAAAATATACAACCGCCAGCAGCTGATCCGGGATTTAAAGGATAAGACGGCGGTCAGTGCACTGAGGGACAAATATTACCGGGAAGCCTATAATATTGCCATGGAATGCTTTGACACGTCGGACGGAGTCGTCGCCCTTTACCTATATAATGGAGAGGACCAGATCATCAGCACCTACCGCCGGGCCGTAACCCCCCGCCATAACTATCCCATGGACATTTACGAAAATCCGGAGGAAGACAATGCGGATATCGTAAGGGAATACGCCCACTCCAATGAAGCAACCATGCTGGTTTCCAGCTACAACAATACGTACCGGGAAACGGATATTGTGAGGCTTGTCATGAAGCTTTATAACAACAGCAACACAAGCCGGATGATCGGCTACGTGGTCTGTGATATAGACAGCAAGATTTTCCGTTACCGGATGGAAAAATTCATTAAGGGCAGCGACATGTTTGTCTGGCTTCAGCCCTTAAATGACAGGGCGGCGGTCTCTATGGGCGAACTGGGAGGCAGGGATTTAACCACCTATCAGGAAATATCCGGCCATATCAGCCGGGGAGAAAAAGACTTCAGCCTGCCCACCGGCGGAAACCGGCGGGTATTTTTCCAGGTGGCCCAGAACAAATACAACTTAAGCGTCTACGCGCTGATGCCTCAGGCCCTTCTTGTGGCAAACCAGCGTTCCTTAACCTCCAGCCTGATCATTATAGCCGCGCTGATGGCTGTAATTACCTTTGTCATCACCTATATCTGGAGCAAAAGCCTGACCCGTCCCTTAGAGGAACTGACGGAAATGACCGAGCGGATTAAAAAAGGGGAGACCGACTTGCGGATAACCGTGGCAAAGCAGGATGAAATCGGAGAACTGGCCCAGAGCTTTAATGAAATGCTGGATCAGATCGAAGGCTTTCTCGTCCGGGAATATGAAACAAAGCTGCTGCTAAACCGGGCGGAATACAATGCGCTCCAGGCCCAGATCAACCCTCATTTTCTCTATAATACCCTGGATACCATGAGCAGCATTGCCCAGATCCGCCGCTGTGAAGAGGTGAGCCGCCTAAGCCAGTCCCTGTCCAACATTTTCCGTTACAGCCTGGATATGAAGAATCCCTTTTCCACCGTGGCCAAGGAAGTGACCCATTTAAAAAATTATATTTTTGTCATGGATGTGCGGATGCAGGATAATGTAAGATACGAGTTTGATATTGACGACGAGGTATTACAGGACACGGTTCCCAGAATCTGCATGCAGCCTCTTGTGGAAAATGCGCTGAATCACGGACTGCGAAACATCCGGGGAGAAAAGCAGGTCATAATCAGGGCAAAGGCGGACCGGGAAAACTTAGTCATTGCCGTGGAGGACAACGGCATCGGGCTTGAGGATGTGGAGGCCCTTAACCGGAAGATGGAGGAGAACAACCTGGACTTAGTGAGCCAGGGCAGCTCCATCGGGCTGATCAACATCAATGCCAGGGTGAAAATGCTTTATGGAAATGATTACGGGATAAAAATAGAAAGTCATCCTGGCCAGGGAACGAAAGTATATTTAACAGTTGCCAGATTGACTATGGGGGAAATCGAACAATGGAAAAAGAATTTTATAAAGTCCTCATAGCGGACGATGAATACTGGACAAGACAAAAGCTGTGCGCCATGATAGACTGGTCCAGATATTCCTTAGAGTGCATGGAGCCGGCAAAGGACGGCGAGGATGTGCTGAATAAGCTTCGGGAGGAACGCCCGGATATTTTAATTACCGACATTAACATGCCCTTTATCAACGGAGTGGAGCTTCTTAAAATCATCCATGAGAAATACCCGGAGATCATTACCTTTGTGGTCAGCGGCTACGATGATTTCCAGTATGTGAAGGAGGCTTTCCTGGCCGGTTCCATCAATTATCTTGTGAAGCCGATCACGAAAATCGATCTGGTCAACGCCCTGTCAAGGGCCCTGGAGATCATCAGCGACAGGCAGGCTGACGCCCGCCGGAGAGAAGAGCAGCAGATACAGCTGCTGAAAGCCGCCTCACTTTTACAGGACAGGGAGTTCAGCCAGCTTCTTGAGCGGGAAGATTCCTCCTTTATTCCCAACATCACCATGAACAGCGGCATGGATTTTGCAGGAATGAGCCTGATGCTGGTAAAGGTCCACAATATGAGAAACTTAATAAAGACATACGGCCATGACATGAACCTCTTATCCTATTCCGTCAAGAAAGAGATACGCAGGTGCATGAAAAATGAAAAACTTTACATATTCAATCACATATACCGTTCCAATGAATTTGCAATTGTATCAGAGCTCGACAACCAGGAGCTGGAGGACAGGGCCCGTTATATGATGGTCCAGCTGAAATCCCTGTTTCAGTCGCCTTTGACGGTCATGCTCAGCGGCCGCTCCTATTCCATAGACAGCATTCATGAAGCATACATTCAAAACATTGCCATGTTTATGACCCGGGTCTATAAGCCTGAGGATGTTCTCCTTGTAACCGAGAGAGGGAGCGCTTCCCCGGACGGCAAAAAGATCAACAGCCGGATCGACAGCGGCCAGATCAGGGAATTAAAGGACCTGATTCATAGAAAGAACCGGGCCGCCATAGAAGCCATGGTGTTCCAGAAGGTCGGCATTGAAAACTGTGCCAGGGAAGAGTGGGAGTATCTGGAGGTGAAACAGACGGTAAAACGCATTCTGAATGCCTTTTCCGAGGCCTTAAGCGGCGATATGAAGCCGGAAGAGGTTGCCGTTCTGGAGAACATGATCAACATGGCGGACCGGATTGCCGAGCGGCTGGACGCGGACAGCCTCTGCGATACCATCCGGGAGGTCATCGATTACAGCCTTTCTGTGGGACATGAAGAGGCAGGCCATTCCATATCGGATGTTGTCAGGAAAGCGGCATCATATATTGACGAGAATTACTTTGACGATTTAAGCCTTTCCTCCCTGGCCAGGCAGTTCGGCGTGGAAAGCACTTATTTTTCCAGGACCTTCCGGCAGGAAACAGGGGAGAATCTCATGCTTTATATAACCAGGAAACGGATGGAGAAGGCAGGAGAATATATAATCAGCAGCGATATCAGCCTGACAGAGATCGCCTTTATGGTGGGTTATGATGATTATGCGTATTTCAGCAGGGTATTCCGGAAAACCTATGGCAAGAGCCCCAGGGATTACCGGGCAGGAAGACAGGGGCTTGCGGAGGGCTGCTAGATTGAAAAAAGAAAAATTGGGATTGCTTTTGCTGCTGCCGGTTCTCTTACTGGCTTCCGGCTGCAGGGAGAAGGTTGAAATCGAGACAAAGGAAAAGGATGATATCATATTGACGGTATTGGCCGGCCAGTCCACCTCTGATGCGGGGCTGGAAGACATGATTGACCAGTGGATGAAAGAGCGCCATCCCGATGTGCGGCTGGAATGGGAGTGCGTCGACTGGGGGGAAAGCTTTGATGTCCAGGTGAGATCCCGTTTTGCAGCAGGGGATATCCCGGATATTATTGTGGGCAAGGCACAGGATGTAAAAGCCTATGCGGGAACCGGGAATCTGGCTCCTGTGGCGGAGGAGGTTTCCCGTCTGATCGGCCGGGAAGCCCTGGAAGCGGTCACGGTTGACGGGACGGTGTATAGTCTGCCCTTTAATGCATGGTATCAGGGAGTGCTTTACAATAAGGATATATTCCGCACCCATGGGATTGAGGTTCCCAAAACCCTGGAAGAGTTAAGCCGGGCGGAAGCTGTTCTTACGGCTTCCGGCATCACGCCCTTTGCCAGCCATTTCCAGGAAAACTGGAACTTGGGCAACACCACCATGCAGTTTATGATGAATGAGATTTTTTGCAGCATCCCCGACTGGGGAGATCAGTTCCGGGAGGGCAGGCGGAATTTTTCAGATTCGCCCCAGGTGAGGCTCTGCATGGAAAACAACAGGGAGATTCTTAAGAATTCCTGGGAGGATGCCTTAAATATCGACCAGTATGAGTGTGACAACCGCTTTGTGGGCGGACAGGCTGCCATGTATCTTACAGGCTCATGGTCTCTCCAGTTTGCCGGTCAGTACAGCAATGGGGATGAGTTCGGAATCTTCCCCTATCCCAATGAGGCCGGGGATGCCAGGCTGCTCCGTGAAACAAACATGACATTTATGAAAAGCGCCCATACCCCCTATGACGGCCTGATTACGGAGCTGTTTCAGGAGATCTATTCCGACCCGCAGCTGCAGGAGGAAATCCTGGACTATACACAGACCCAGCCTGTGGTAAAGGGCTTTGTACCTGCGTACCGGAGCTGTATTCAGGATGACATAGAATTTTATGAAGAAAAAGGGCTGGTCCTCGATGTGACCGCAGGCAACAACCAGCTTGTCTGGTCCTATCAGAATGCCGTGGCCGCACAGCAGCTGCAATGGCTGAAAGGGGAAAAAAGCCTGGAAGATGTTCTCGCCTTTGCTGATATGCACAGGGAAGAGAGCATAAGCGAATAGAGAGTTGTACATTTTTACAAAAATGTGCAACTCTTTTTTCAATTTAGTCCTACCTGGAGCCGGAGAAAAAACAGTATACTGTTGCTATCAGAAAAACACCAATAAAAACAGGAGGAAAATTTATGAAGAGAAAGTATGTATTGGGTCTGCTGACAGCTGCTGCAGCATCCTGCGTATTGGCAGGCTGCAAAGGTACAACTGGGGGAACCGGCGGAGAAACTACGGCGGCAGCCACAGAAAAAGCGGAACAGACAGAGGCGTCTGCCAAGGAAACCACCGCTCCCGCGGCCGGAGCTGACGGAAAGGTGACTCTCACCGTGCTGGCCGGACAGTCTACCACAGATGCGGGGATTGAGGACATGATTGACGAGGCCCTGGCAAAGAAATATCCCAATATCACCCTGGAATGGGAATGTGTAGACTGGGGAAATGATTTCCAGCCTAAGATGCAGCAGTATCTTCAGTCCGGACTGCCGGATATTATGATCGGTAAAGCCCAGGACGTTGCCACCTACGGGTCCCTTGGGGTTCTGGGAGAGATCGATAACACTTATTTAGACCGTGGACTGGATGCAGCCAGGAAAAATGTGACCGTGGACGGAAAGGTATACGGAATGGTATACAATGCGCTGTACCAGGGCGTCTACTATAACAAGACTATGTTTAAGGAAAATGGATGGGAGGTTCCAAAGACACAGGAGGATTTAAAAAAGATCATTGACGACTGTAAGGCAAAAGGAATCACTCCATTCGCCAGCCATATGGTGGATACCTGGTCCATCGGAAATGTGACCATGCAGTTTGCCATGAATGATGTATTTAACAAAGATCCTGAATGGGGCGATAAATTCAGGGAAGGAAAGGTCTCTTTCAGCGACAGCAAGGAATTTCAGACTGCCTATGAGTACAACAAGCTGATTTTTGACAATACGTTCCCAAATACTTTCTCCTTAGAGCAGACGGACTGCGATGCAAAGATGGTTCAGGGAGAAGCAGCCATGAAGGTATCCGGCTCCTGGTCCATCCAGAATTTCCTGGATATTGATGAAAACTTTGATTTCGGAATTTTCCCTTTCCCCAACCAGACCGGAGATTCCAAGCTGATTTTTGAACCGAACATCACCATCATGACAAGCGCAAAGACAGAGCACCAGGATGCGGTAAACAACGTTTTGGACTTACTCACTTCTGATAAGGAGCTGGCTCAGGAAATTTACGATTATACAAAAACAGCTTCCATGCTGAAGGACGTGACGCCTACCTTTAAGAACCCAAGCCAGGAAGACATTGATAAATATGCGGCGGAAGGAAACATCGTGGACGTGACTCTGGGCAATAACCAGCTGGTATGGGGTGGATTCCAGGAAGAGAATGCGAAAGATATCGCCGCATGGCTCCAGGGAGACGAAACCTTTGAAGCTGCGCTGATCGCTTCTGATGAGAGAGTAGCCGCAAGCTCCTCGGGCAAATAAGATTACAGCGGAGATTTATGGAAAATGGGCGCAGTTTTTGTAAAACTGCGCCCCGGTTTTATGAAAGGGTCTGATTTTACTATGGCAGGCCCGGCGAAAGGAGTTTATAAAAATGTCTCAAAATAAAAAAGAAATGATGAGCAGAAAGCTGTTCCTTCAATATTTCTTGCTGGTTCTCCCGGGATTTGTTATATTTACTGTGGGACTGATTCTGCCCCTGTTTTTATCCCTGCGTTATTCCGTTACAGACTGGGACGGCATATCCGCCGAAAGGGTATTTGTGGGTTTTAAAAACTATATTGATTTATTTCATGATGACAACTTTCTCAGCGCATGGTGGTTCACCCTTAAATTCACCATAGGAAATACGCTGATCCAGAATGTGGCGGCCCTGCTCTTTGCCGTTGCCCTTGACAGCGGCCTCCGGTTTCAGAAAATATACCGTACCGCCTTGTTCGTTCCCTGCTTAATCAGCGCTGTCATCGTAGGCTTTGTATGGCTTAAGATGTTTTCCAATGTGCTTCCGGCAGTCAATGACTGGCTGGGGACCAATTTCAACTTCCTGCTGTTCGGAAGCGGAAAAACCGTATTATGGGGCCTCCTCATCGCCAATAACTGGCAGTGGATCGGCTACTGGATGCTCATATACCTTGCCGGACTCCAGTCCGTACCCTCCGATTTATACGAAGCCGCTAAGGTGGACGGGGCAGGGGCGATCAAACGTTTTTTCAACGTTACCATCCCAATGCTTGCGCCATCCATTACCATTTGTGTTGTGGGCATTACCACAGGCTCCTTAAAGGTCTATGACCTGCTGGTGTCCTCCACCAAAGGCGGTCCGGGCCGTGCTTCCACCTCCGTCATTTATCAGACCTATACCACAGCTATTAACGGCAGGCAGTACGGATACGGCTCCGCCATGACAGTCACCCTGGTTGCAGCCCTTCTCCTTGTGGCCCTGGTTCAGGTGAAAGGCTTGAAAAGCAAGGAGGTGCAGGCATGATGGGAAAGAAAAGAAAAAAAGAAGCAGCGGCGGCCCAGCCTTATACAAAGGCTACCGCAGCAGTACAGGCTGTCATGACAGTTGTCGCCCTTACTTTTCTGGCTCCGCTGTTTATTATTGTCAATTACTCCTTTAAAACAAAAAAAGAGCTGTATATCAACAGCCCTCTGGCCCTTCCTCAGTCCTTTCATCTGGATAATTATGCAAAAGCCATTGATAAGCTGAATATGGGCACCACCTTTGTAAATACCTTTATTTATACGGCTGCCAGCGTCTGTATCCTGGCTATGCTCTGCGGTGTGACCGCATGGGCCATTGCCAGATGCGGGCATAAGTTTTTCAAGTTCTGCTATATTTACTTTATTATAGGAATCCTCATTCCCTATCAGGCCCTGTTTTTACCTATTTATACCATCGGCTATAAAATGCACTTAACCAACACGAGATTCGGCATCATATTCATGTATGTGGCGACGGGAATCTCCTTTGGCGTATTTTTAATGAACAGCTTTATGTCCACGGTTCCGGTGGAGTTAGAGGAGGCGGCAAGAATCGACGGCTGTTCCGTCTTTAAAACCTATTTTTCTATTGTGCTTCCGCTGTTAAAGCCTGCCATGGCTACTCTTGTCATCATGCAGTCTTTTCAGATCTGGAATGATTATCTGCTGGCCAGCCTTTATGTCAGCAAAAAGCAGTTAAAAACCCTTACAGTTGCAATACAATCCCTGTTTTCCGCTCAGACCAGCGATTATTCAACGGCAATGGCGGCAATCGTGCTTTCTGTTCTGCCTATTGCAATTCTGTTTATGTGCCTGCAGAAATATTTTGTCAAAGGAATGACCGTAGGAGCGGTGAAAGGTTAAAAGGAGAAGCTTATGGATTCAATATTAAAGGAATATACTCTGGGCGATATGACGGCCCGTTATTTTACAGATGAGGAACAGCATGTGGGATTCCTGTTATATCCCGGACACATGGCTGTGCCGGAACAGCCGGAGAAGCAGGGGAAGCTGGACGGAATGGTGCAGCTTAAGCTGACAGGAGACATTTACAATGGGGCCTATGCCCCCGGCAATACCCTGCGGGGCGGAGAAAGCGTCCGCCGCCTTCGTTTTAAGGAGCAGAAGGAGCGGAGAGAAGGGAAGATGCTTCTCATTACCACCACCCTGACGGACCGGCGGGGATATGTGGTGAACCACTTCCTGCGGTGGGAAGAGGGGCAGAGATTCGTGGAAATGTGGAATGAGCTGTTCAATGAAAGCCATGAGCCAATCTCTCTGGAGATGATTTCCAGCTTCTCCCTTACAGGCATTTCCCCCTACGTAAAAGGGGACGGACATAACCGGATACTGGCTCACCGCCTTATGAGCCACTGGAGCCAGGAGGGAAGGCTGCTGACCCAGACCATGGAGGACCTTGGACTGGAAACGTCCTGGAACATGGATTCCGTCCGGTGTGAACGCTTCGGCCAGGTGGGCTCCTTGCCGGTAAATAATTATTTTCCTTTTCTTGCTATGGAAGATAGGGAAAATCACGTGTTCTGGGGCGTCCAGCTGGCCCACGGCGCTTCCTGGCAGATGGAAATTTACCGGATCGATGAAAATATAGCTGTCAGCGGAGGTCTTGCAGACCGGGAATTCGGACACTGGATGAAGGCCGTAAGGCCTGGGGAGCGGTTTGCCACGCCTGTTGCCATTGCAACCGTATGCCAGTCAGAATCCATTGATATTCTCACCGGACGGCTGACGGAGGCAGGGGAAAAGGCAGCAAATGAAGGTCCTTTGGAGGAACAGGACCTGCCCATTGTATTTAACGAGTACTGCACCACCTGGGGCTGTCCGTCCCATGAGAACATAATGGAAATTCTAAATGCCATCAAGGGAAAGGGCTTCACGTATTTTGTCATTGACTGCGGCTGGTACAAGGCAGAGGGCGTGCCCTGGGATATCAGCATGGGCGATTACCAGGTGTCCGGGACCCTGTTTCCTGAGGGGCTTAAAAAAACCGTGGAAGCCATTAAGGCGGCAGGCTTAAAGCCGGGAATATGGTTTGAGATTGAGAACGTGGGAAAGGCCTCCATGGCCTATGAGCTGGAAGAGCATCTTCTCCATCTGGACGGAAAGGTTCTCACAACCACCAGAAGAAGGTTCTGGGATATGAATGATCCCTGGGTGGAGGAATACCTTACGGAAAGGGTTATCGGGCTTTTAAAAAGGTATGGCTTTGAATACATGAAGATCGATTACAATGATACCATAGGAATGGGCTGCGACGGCTGTGAATCTCTGGGAGAAGGACTGCGCAGAAACATAGAAAAAACCTATGAATTTCTGGAAAAGGTGAAGCGGGAGATCCCCGGCATTGTGCTGGAAAACTGTGCTTCCGGCGGCCACCGCCTGGAGCCCCGGTTTATGGCGGCAACCAGCATGGCCTCCTTCTCCGACGCTCATGAATGCGAAGAAATTCCCATTATTGCGGCTGATTTACACCGGGCAATCCTGCCCAGGCAGAGCCAGATATGGGCCGTAATCAGGCAGGACGACTCCTTAAAACGGATCGCCTATTCCATGATAAATACGTTTTTGGGAAGAATGTGCCTTTCCGGAGACGTGACCAGACTGGAGCCTGGGCAGTGGGATGTAATCCTTAAAGGAATGAATTTTTATGAGAAAATTGCTCCTGTTATAAAAAAAGGACAGACCTACCGGTTTGGGAACCAGGTGACCAGCATCCGTCATCCGGAAGGGTGGCAGGCTGTGGTTCGGGTGGGAGATGACGGCAAATCAGCCTATGCTGTGCTCCATGTATTCGGCGGAGAGGTCCCGGAACGGATCGAAGTGCCTCTTCCGGCAGATTGTCCCGGTTTTATATGGGAAATTTATTCCGATACACCGGAAGAAATAACCATTGAAGACAGAATATTGAAATATTCGCCAAAGGAAAACAGAAAAGCAGCGGCTGTATTCCTGGGAAAGACAGAATTATTATAAGAAATAAAAACAGAAATTTGCCGGTCTGACACTGATTAAAAAGTCATTGACATGAATTAATTTTCATGATAATGTATTCCGTAGGTTCACTTTTTGAATGCGGTAGAGGATATCTGGAAAAATTGAAAGCGGATATTATGGATGTAGTATTAGTACGAAAACCGGTGAAACGGTTATTATCATAACCGTTGATAGAGATTTGGAAAGTATCTGTATAATGAAATAACACCGGAAGACATCACAAAGTAGGAGAATTTTTCTAAGTTGCAGGTAAGCCGATATCCAAGTTACGGATATCGGCTTTTATTACATAAATTACTATGACGAGAATAAGGAGGCTGTCAAGGAGAGTTTGGCATAAGGATAACAGGAGGTGATGGCATAAGCTGCGAATAAAGGAAGAAAGAGATCAAGAAGCGTTCAGGGGAAAATAATATAACATCAGGTTGTTTATAATATGAAGGGAAACTATGTAATAAAACATTGGGAATTGTCAGTTTGAAGAAAATCATTTTTCGAATGTACATGAAGCATGTGCAGGAACGGAGGAAAAAATGCAAGACTGTTTACTGAAATTGAATTTGCCGGAATACGTACAGGATATACTCTCTCATTCAAAAGGCGTTATTGTTCCAAAAACGAGAGAAGAACTGCTGACCCTCGCTATGGGAAGTTCTGATAATGAGGTATTTAATGTTGAATATGAGGTAAAGGGCAAAGGCAAGGTGCTGGAAGCCACCGCAACGAAGTGCAAGAACGGAGTTGTTGTCAACTATACCGATGACTATATGAGACGCCGGGACCCGGACTGTCTGCTGGTTTCCGATGATAAGCCAACGGATAAGCCCAGATATCAGGAAGTCTACAACAGTGATTTTGAGCCTTTGAGAAAGGAAACCTTTGACTGGCTGAAAGAACAGGAGCTTATCTTTTTCCCGTTTAAGTCGGGCGGAATTGAATACGGATACGATTCAATTCTGATCGCCCCTTCCAATGCGGGATTTTTTGCTGCCGCTCTTGCAGACCTGCAGGGATTTTTAAACATTGATGAAATTAACTGGGATTTCAAGCCGAGAGCGGTTGTCTTCCTGGCTCCTCCTTTCCGCCATACACATTTTGACGGAAAACAGATCGTTATCCACAACCGTCTGGACGGCATTCATGAAGTATATTCCTATAACTTATATCCGGGTCCCAGCGCCAAAAAGGGAATCTACGGCGTTCTTCTCAACATAGGAGAAGAAGAGGGCTGGGTAACTGCTCATGCTTCCACCGTAAAGGTCATCACGCCTTATGACAATGAAATCGTCATCATGCACGAAGGAGCTTCCGGCGGCGGAAAAAGCGAAATGCTGGAAGACATTCACCGGGAAATGGACGGAAGAGCCATTTTAGGCAGAAACACGGTCACAGGAGAAAAGAACTATCTGGTATTAGGCGAAACCTGCGACTTAATCCCGGTAACGGACGACATGGCATTATGTCATCCGAAAATGCAGAACGAAAGCAAGAAGCTGGTTGTGAAGGATGCCGAATCCGCCTGGTTCCTGCGCGTGGACAACATCAAATGCTACGGTTCCTCCCCTCAATATGAAAAGATAACCATCCAGCCGGAAGAGCCCCTTATTTTCCTGAATTTGCAGGGAGTGCCTGGAGCCACCTGTCTTGTTTGGGAGCACACTCTGGATCATGACGGAAAGCCCTGTCCCAATCCCCGTGTGGTTCTTCCCAGAAGACTGGTTCCCAAGGCCATTGACGAACCGGTTGAGGTGGATGTAAGAAGCTTCGGCGTTCGTACCCCTGCATGTACAAAGGAAAATCCATCCTACGGAATCCTGGGTATCGTGCACATTCTGCCTCCGGCTCTGGCCTGGTTATGGCGCCTTGTGGCTCCCCGCGGCTTTAATAATCCAAGCATCATTGATTCCCAGGAAATGACCAGCGAAGGCGTAGGCTCCTATTGGCCCTTTGCCACCGGCAAGATGGTAACCCAGGCAAACCTGCTTCTTGACCAGATTTTACATTCCAGCAACACCCGGTATCTGTTGATCCCCAACCAGCACGTGGGAGCATATGAAGTGAGCTTCATGCCCCAGTGGGTTGCCAGAGAATACATTTCACGCCGCGGAAGCGCCAAGTTTAAGCCGGAGCATCTGGTGGAGGCCCGCTGCCCATTGCTGGGCTTCGGTCTTGATTCCTTAAAGATCGACGGACAGTATATCAGAAGAGCATTTTTAAGACCCGAGACCCAGCAGGAAGTGGGCGTGGAAGGCTATGATGCCGGAGCGAAAATGCTGACAGATTTCTTCCGTCAGGAGCTTGTGAAATACAACACAGAAGAGCTGAATCCTCTTGGAAGACAGATCATTGAGATGTTCTTAAAAGGGGCCAAGGTGGAAGATTACCTGGAGATAATTCCCATGAGATATTAATATTTGAAAAAGGTCCCGGCGGTTTAAAGCTGCCGGGACCTTTTTTATCGTATAGGAAAGTTCATCCTATACGATAAAAACCCATCCGGGCAGGATGCGCATGCCGCGGACGCTGCCTCTTTATTTTACGGACTCCGGATCCTGATATACAGCCAGTCCGTCCTTCTGGACCAGTTCCTTTAATTCCGACAGGTAATTTTCCGCAAACATGCTTAAATGGACCTTTGGGTTGGCGATCCAGCCTATTTTCATATACTCGGAGGTATCAAGAGGAACTGCAATAATGTTATCTCCGTTTAAATTGCTGTTTAAAATTCCGCTGCATATGGTGTAGCCTTTCAGACCGATCAGCAGGTTAAAAAGGGTGGCCCGGTCGCTGACATAGATGGTCTTTTTCCTGGGAACCGTACTCAGTATTTCCTCGGAAAAATAAAAGGAGTTTTTCTCTCCCTGTTCAAAGGCCAGAAAAGGAAAGGGTTTAAGGTCCTCCAGGGTGACTGAAGCCCGGTCTGACAGGGGATGGGAGGAGCTTATGAACACATGGGGAGCGGCGTCAAACAGAGGGTGAAACACAAGGCCGCTTTCCTTAAAAAGCTTTTCCAGCACTTTCTGGTTGAAATCATTGAGGTAGAGAATGCCCAGCTCACTCCTGAAATTTTTTACATCCTCGATGATTTCGTGGGTCCTGGTTTCCCGCAGGGTGAATTCATATTCGTCGTTTTCCTGTCTGGACACCAGATTGACAAAGGCGTTGACCGCAAAGGCGTAGTGCTGGGTGGAGATGGAGCAGATCCGTTTCACCGGCTTTTTGTTAAAGTAATGCTGCTCCATTAAGTCTGTCTGTTCCAGCACCTGTCTGGCATAGGAGAGAAATTCGCTTCCGTCCGGAGAAAGGGAGATGCCCCTTGAGGTCCTGTTAAAGATGGAAATTCCAAATTCCTGCTCTAAGTCCCTGACCGCATTGGACAGGCTGGGCTGGGTAATGTAGAGCTGTTTTGCGGCCTCGGATATGGAGCCCCATTGGACAATGGTGACAATATAGCGCAGCTGCTGCAAGGTCATAGAATCATTCCTCCTGATGTTTTCTTTGTCCTTGTATTCTACCATAAAATGATATAGTTTAAAACTATATCATATCACAATTTCCTGAAAGTCTTTCGTTGGTGGAAAATTTATCCATTTCCCTGTTTTTTTGAGAATTTAAGGTTTTTTTCAGATGGATGTGTTAAAATATACTAGGATATGATAAAGTTACCAGGGAACCAATGCATTATGCTCTATAAAAGTGAAACAGGAGGGATCTATATGTTTAACCGCAATAAAATCTTGGCTGTATTAGGCGCAGCAATTTTAGTTACGGCTCTTCCCTTTTCCTCGATGGCAGCAGAGACAAAGATCAGCAGCGTCTCTCTTTCAATTGATTCAGAGATCGAGGCAGGAAGCAGCGAAAGTGACGTGGATGTCACCACCAGCTCCGGCAAATACAGTGTAGAGGATGTATCTGTAACAAATGAGCCTGACGATGAGTGGGATGACGGAGACAAACCAAAGCTTAAGGTCACCGTAGAGGCCGCAGACGGCTATTATTTTGCCAGCGGATTTTCCAAAAGCAGCGTGAGCATCAGCGGTTCTGACGGCACGGTCACCTCTGTAAGCCGCAGCGACAGCTATGAGCTGCTCGTTTATATCACCCTGGATGCTCTGGATGATGATGGCGACGGGGATTATGATCTGGATGTAGACGGCCTGGAATGGGATGAATCAAACGGCGAGGCCAGCTGGAATGAAAGCGAGGATGCCAATAAATATGAGGTCAAGCTGTACCGCAATGACAGCGCAGTGACCTCCACATTTACCACCACCGATACCAGCTACGACTTTTCCAGCTATATAACAAAAAGCGGTGATTACACATTTATGGTACGGGGCGTGTATAATTCGTCCAATAAAGGGAGCTGGGAAGAGTCCGACACATGGGATGTGACCTCCAGTGAAGCGGATGAAATCAGCTCAAACAGCACCTCAAATACATCTTCCGGCCCCGGAGGCAGCAGCACAGGAGCATGGTTAAAGGATGATATCGGCTGGTGGTACTGCAATGCGGACAGAAGCTACACGGTCAGCAACTGGCAGTACATTAATAACGAGTGGTATTATTTTAATGAAAAGGGATATATGGTAACAGGCTGGGTTTACTGGAATGCAAAATGGTATTACTGCGGAGATGACGGAGCCATGTACTCCGACAGCACCACACCGGACGGATATTACGTAGGCAGCGACGGAGCCTGGGATGGGGTATAAGTGGTCTTGTATACTAGTACTTGACAGTAAGGCTGATTTCGCTTATTCTTTATGTATAAAATATTGATAGAATAAGCGAAAAGAGGTCATGGTATGCGGCTGACAGAACGGTATCCCAAAGAGACAGGGCGGGAATATGCCCTTCGGATGTTAAAGGACAACATCATTCATCTTGATCTGGTTCCCGGAAGCATGCTGAGTGAAAATGAACTTTCGTCGGAGATGCACCTGTCCCGGACTCCGGTGAGGGAAGCTCTGATTGAGCTGTCAAAGGTCGGCATCGTGGAAATCTATCCCCAAAAGGGAAGCGTAGTTTCTTTTATTGATTACAAGCTGGTGGAGGAGGCCCGTTTTATGCGGAGCGTCCTGGAATGTGCGGTGGTTGACTTAGCCTGCAAGGCGGCGGAGGAAGAAGCGGTTGCGGAGCTTAAGGAAAATGTGAAGCTTCAGGAATTTTATTTGGAAAACCGCTCGCCTCAGAAGCTTCTGGAGCTGGATAATGAATTTCACCGCCTGCTGTTTCATATAACCGGCAAGGATCAGGTTTATCAGCTCATGGACAGCTTCACCATCCATTTTGACCGGATACGAAGCATGTCCCTTGCTGCGGTAAAGGATTTAAAAACGGTTTCAGACCATCAGGCCATTGTGGAAGCCATTGCTGCAAAAGACGGGGATGGAGCAAAGCGGGAGATGGAAAAGCATCTGTCCAGATATAAAATCGATGAGGAAGCGCTGCGGAATGAGTATCCTGGATATTTTAAATAAGAGGCTTTGCTGACAGCAGAAAAAGAGGGCAGGAACAGAAGCAGCAATAAAGACAGTAAAAGAAGCTGTAAAGAAGAGAAAGCGTCAATGAAAGGAATGCGGCAGGCATTTTTCATTGGCGTTTTTTGCTTGTGCAAAATATCTAAAAATTTTTCAGAATTTTATGGAAAACGCTGATTGAACTACTAGTATACTAGATATATACTTATAGAGAAAAAGTATAGTAAAACGAATCACAGATGGAGGTACCAGAACATGAAAATGATTATGCGTTGGTTCCCTTTTGGGGATGACAGCGTGACGCTGAGTCAGATTCGTCAGACTCCCGGCGTGTCCGGAGTGGCGACCTGTCTGCCGAAGGTGCCTGTGGGAGAGGTCTGGCCCCTGGAGACCTTAAAGGCCCTGAAAGAGGAAATCGGAGCGGCCGGCCTTGAGATGGAAGTGATTGAAAGCGTAAACATTCACGAGGACATTAAGAAAGGTCTTTCCACCAGAGACAAATATATCGATGCCTATATCAGGACCCTGGAGCATTTAGGCCAGGTGGGCGTAAAATGTCTCTGCTACAACTTCATGCCGGTCATGGACTGGGCAAGAAGCGATCTGTCCCTTTTAACAGAGGATGGAAGCTTTGTCATGGCCTACCGGCACGAGGAAGTGCTTAGCATGAATCCGGAGAAGATGGCAAAGGCCATGGAGGGAAAAGCCAGAGGATATTCCCTGCCGGGCTGGGAGCCGGAGCGTCTTCACGCCATGGCCCAGGACATTGAATTTTACCAGAGCATGACAAAAGAGCAGTATTGGGACAACATGAAATATTTTCTGGATGCGGTCATTCCTTACGCGGAAAAATACGATATCAAGATGGCCATTCATCCGGACGATCCGCCGTGGCCCCTTTACGGACTTCCGAAAGTCATTACCAATGCGGAGAATATCCGCACCTTCCTGGCTTTAAACAACAGCCCCTACAACGGGCTGACCCTGTGCTCGGGAAGCCTGGGCAGCGATTTAAGCAATGACATTCCGGCCATGATGCGGGAATTCGGCGCCATGAAGCGCATCCATTTTGCCCATATCAGAAATGTGCGCCACGTATCGGAAAAGGATTTTGACGAGGCGGCCCATCTCTCTTCCTGCGGGGACTTAGATATGTTCGCCATTGTGGAAGCCTTATATGAATCCGGATTTGAAGGCTATATCCGCCCGGACCATGGCCGGATGATCTGGGGAGAGCAGGCCAGACCTGGATACGGCTTATATGACCGTGCCATCGGGGCAAATTATCTGTTAGGACTTTGGGAAGCCATTGATAAAACACATAAAAGAAGAAAATAGGGGGAATGGATTTATGAAGTTGAATCGGTCTTGTTTAACAAGCAGGGAAGCCTGGAGCCAGGCTTCGGTAAGGCTGCCGGAGTTTGACTGGGATAAAATGAGGTCAGCTACGGAGCAGGCGCCGGTATGGGTCCATTTCGGCGCGGGAAACATTTTCAGAGGCTTTATTGCCGTACTTCAGCAGCGGCTTCTGGAGCAGGGGCTTGAGGAAAGCGGCATCATTGCCGCCGATACCTTTGATTTCGATATCATTGATAAAATTTACACTCCTTATGACAGCATGACCATGATGGTCAGCTTAAAGCCCGACGGAGCCCTGGAAAAGGAAGTGGTAGCCAGTGTGGCAAAGGGCGTGAAGGCAAAGGTGGACGATGAAACGGATTTCGGATGTCTGACAGCTGCCTTTGAAAATCCGTCTCTTCAGATGGCAAGCTTTACGATTACGGAAAAGGGCTACGCCCTGACTGATTTCCGTGGAGACTTGCTCCCTGTGGCTGAAAAGGATATGGCCCAGGGCCCGGAGAAGGCTTCCCATGCCATGAGTGTTGTAACGGCTCTTCTGCTGAAACGGTATGCAGCAGGGGCTTTCCCTCTTGCGCTGGTGAGCATGGATAATTGCAGCCATAACGGGGAAAAGCTGAAGGAAAGCGTGGTTGCCATTGCCAGGGCGTGGATGGAAAAGGGCTTTGCGCCTGAGGGCTTTCTTGCCTGGGTAGAGGATGAGGAAAAGGTTTCTTTCCCCTGGTCCATGATCGACAAGATCACCCCAAGACCTGCCCAGGTGGTGCAGAATGCTCTGGAGGAAGCCAGCATCGAGGACATGGCTCCCATTGTGACCAGCAAAAATACGTATATCGCTCCCTTTGTCAATGCTGAGGTTCCCCAGTATCTGGTGGTTGAGGACCGCTTCCCCAATGGACGGCCGGCTCTTGAAAAGGCCGGGGTATATATGACGGACCGGGATACGGTGAACCGGACGGAGAGAATGAAGGTAACCACCTGTTTAAATCCTCTCCATACGGCGCTTGCAGTGTTCGGCTGCCTGCTGGGATATGACAGCATTGCGGCGGAAATGAAAAACGGGGATTTAAAGGCCCTTGTAGAGAAGATCGGCTACAAGGAGGGCCTGCCTGTGGTTACGGATCCGGGAATCCTAAGTCCCATGGATTTTATCCGGGAAGTCATTGAATACAGACTGCCCAATCCCTTTATACCGGATATGCCTCAGAGAATTGCCACAGACACCAGCCAGAAAATTCCCATCCGTTTTGGAGAGACCATAAAGGCCTACTTAACCGATGAAAAGCTGGATGTGCAAAACCTGACCGCCATCCCTCTGGCCATTGCAGGCTGGCTCCGTTATCTGCTGGGTGTGGATGATAAAGGAGAGGCAATGGAAATCAGCAGCGATCCCATGCTGGAAGAGTTAAAGAAGCAGCTGAAAGGAATCCGTCTGGGAGAAGCTCTTGAGGAAAAGGAAGCACTGACGGAAATTCTGTCCAATCCTGTGCTTTTTGGAACGGATCTGGTGGCAGCCGGTTTGTCTCATAAGATTGAGGGAATGCTCTGTGAAATGCTGGAAGGCCCGGGAGCGGTAGCGAAGACCCTGCACAAGTATGTAAGCTGAAACCTTCTTTCTTGAAATCCTCTGTCTGTCATGCTAAAATAAAGCATGGGAAAAACAAAAGGACAGAAAGGCGGAAGCAGCCGTGAATATACAGATTTTTGGAACGAAAAAATGCTTTGACACAAAAAAGGCGGAACGTTACTTCAAGGAACGGGGCGTAAAATACCAGTTCATCGACATGAAAGAAAAGGGAATGAGCAAGGGCGAGTACAATGGAGTGAAGCAGGCCGTAGGCGGCTTAGACGCCATGCTGGATGAAAGCTGCCGCGACCAGGATGCCCTGGCCCTGATTAAGTACATCGCAAAAGAGGACCAGGATGAAAAGGTCCTGGAGAACCAGGCGGTGTTGAAAACCCCTATTGTCAGGAACGGAAAGCAGGCCACGGTAGGATACCGGCCGGAGATATGGAAAGAATGGAATTAGCCGGATAAGGCCTTAATAAAGTGTGTAAACCACCGATACCGGAGGATTACACACTTTATTACTTTATGGCTTATTCCAATGCTCTTGACATTGACAGAAAAATTACTTAGAATTAAATAAATAATTAGATAAGGAGATGATGTGGTGAGAAAACCGGAGAAAGGCCAGAGATGGGTATTCAATAAGGATATAGAAGGAGAACAGACGTCGGATGGAGTTGTAAGAAAGCTTCTTGCTTACTGCGACGGACTGATGTGCGTGGAAAACCATTTTGAAAAAGGGGCAGTGGGAGCGCTTCACAGCCACCCCCACACCCAGATTACTTACGTTGCAGGCGGAAAATTTGAATTCACCATTGGGGATGAGAAAAAGATCGTGGAAACGGGAGACACCCTTTTAAAACAGGATGGCATCATACATGGCTGCGTTTGCCTGGAAAAAGGGATTCTGGTTGATTTTTTTACGCCCATGAGAGAAGATTTTCTATAAATAATGATAAAACATATAAGGAGAATAAAGAATGAAAATCGCATTAATAAATGAGAACAGCCAGGCGGCAAAGAACGGAATGATTTACAATGCACTGAAAAAGGTGGTGGAGCCCATGGGCCATGAGGTGGTCAATTATGGGATGTACAGCGCCGAGGATGAGGAGCAGCTCACCTATGTGCAGATCGGCATTCTGGCGGCAGTTCTGTTAAATTCCAAGGCGGCCGATTATGTGATTACGGGATGCGGCACAGGAGAAGGGGCCATGCTGGCATGCAACTCTTTCCCAGGCGTGATCTGCGGACATGTAGAGGATGCCTTAGACGCCTATACCTTTGCCCAGATCAATGACGGAAACGCCATTGCCATTCCATTTGCCAAAGGCTTTGGCTGGGGAGGAGACTTAAATCTGGAATACATATTCGAAAAGCTGTTTGTGGAAGAAAGCGGCCAGGGCTATCCCAGGGAGAGGGCGGTTCCTGAAAAGAGGAATAAGCAGATTCTGGACGAGGTGAAAAAGGAGACATACCGTGATTTGAACACCATTCTGTCTTCCCTGGATCAGGAGCTGGTAAGAGGAGCGCTTTCCACAAAGGGCTTTGAGGAATATTTCTTTAAAGACTGCCAGGATGAAGAGCTTGCAGATACGGTAAGAAAGGTTTTAGGCCAGTAAAATCTGTCCCATAAATCAGTTGATAAAGATAGCAGAATATGCTATAAAATAAATACAGATATAAACAATTACAGATATACAGGAGGTAAGAGGAATGGCAAAATATGTATGTGAAGCATGCGGATATGTATACGACCCGGAACTGGGTGATCCGGATTCCGGCATTGAGCCGGGAACTGCATTTGAGGATCTGCCCGAGGATTGGGTTTGCCCCCTTTGCGGAGCCGGTAAGGATTTATTTGAAGAAGCGTAGTGCAAAAACCTTCAAGCCGTTGGCAAGTAATTGCCCGGTTTGAAGGTTTTTTGTTTACAGGCTGGTAAACCGCTCAAAAAGTCTGTTGACCTCGATCTGGCCGTATCCCCATACGTTGTTGGGATATGTAAAGGAGCTGCTTCGGGTAGCACCGCTGATTAAAAGACGGTTGACGTCGTTTCCGGTCATCCGCGGATAATTTCCCTTGACAACAGCCCATTCAAAGACCATGGCAACAATACCTGCGGCCTGGGCCGCGGCGGCTCCGGTGCCGGTGGCAGTCCCGTACAGACCTCCGGGGACTGCGCAGGGGATCTGGAAACCGGGAGCTGCAATATCGGGCTTTATCTCGCCGGTTCTTGTATAGCCTCTGCTGGATTCCGTCATAATGCTGTCGTTGAGCTGGTTATAGGCGGTGACGGTCAGCTGATGTCTTCCGTTTCCCGGAGAGGTAATGGTGGTATCCGGATTCGAATTGAGAAAAAATGTTTCATTGGAAAGCAGGTCTCCGGCAGGAAGCCAGGCATGGAAAGAAAAAGGTTCATTTTCCGGGTTCTGGAGACGCAGATACCAGACACCGGGAAGGGGATTGTTAAAACGCAGCAAAATCAGCTGATCCCCGCTTTCCTCCTCAAAAATAGTGTTGTTCACGTAAATGGTGGTCTGGTTGAAAATGAAATTAAACCTTCTGCACTGTCCAAGGGCGGAGAAAATCGGCTGGGTGGATTCACGGTTTGGAGAAGAGATATCAATGGAAAGCCTTGCCGGAGAATAAGACCAGATTTCCAGGGAGAACCGGCTGTCCTGATTTCCTACTCTAAGTTCTACATCATTGTAATAAGGAGCCAGAAGGGTGGAGTTAAAATAGTGCCTCTGCCGGTTGCCCTCATTGCCGGCGGATACGGAAACAGCGGTTCCCGGCAGAAGGGATAAGTAGTCCAGGTAATTGCTTAAGGCGCCTTTTCCGTCGTGGCCGCCCTGGTTGCTTGCCATGGCAAAGCATATGGAAAGAGGGCGGTTAAAGTTGGCGGCCACCGTGATGGCGTAGCGGACAGCGAGTATGAAATCGGACTCCTGATAGCAGAGAGCATTTGGCGGAGCAAAATGGATATCCTTTAGGATTGGCTTTGCCTCTTTCAGCTTGATTACCACCAGCTCGGCCTGGGGGACGACGCCGCTGAAAGACCCGTCTTCGTTGGGGGTGCCTGCCATAATGCTGGCTATGGCGGTCCCGTGGCCCACCGTATCGTTAGTGGGGACGATGGACAGAGGGTCTTCCGCATTTAAGGCTTCATTGATCTGTTCCTTGCTGTATTCTGAGCCAAAGGTAAAATCAGTGGGTATGGTGCCGCTTTGTTCTGTCTGATCCCAAATGGTAAGGATACGGGTTGATCCGTCACTGTAACGGAATGCAGGATGCTGATAATCAATGCCTGTATCCATGACAGCGACCAGGACCCCCTGCCCGGCCAGAGCCAAAGCGGGATTTTGCTGGACAGCCGTAACGCCGGATTTTTCCAGGGCGACGGTGGAGGTAGGGGTATAGAGGGAGGGGAAGCTGCTGTAAATAAAACGGCCTAAATCACAGGGATTTGTGGTTGTAACCGGGACATGAAGCAGGGACTGCCTTCTGCTTAAATAAGTGATGTTGTCGCCGGTATCGTAGGATGGAACTAAAATATTGTTGATGATCAGATCGTAATATCCATTATCCAGTATTTTTAACAAGATCAACCCTCCCTGTTTGTTTTGAACAAAGCATACATTATATTTTATGCTCCAGGGTTTCTGTTATGAGTTTAGTTGACGTTTGTGCCTGTGCATTTACCTGCTTTCTGCAGATATTCCATAATGCCTCTGGCATCGGCCTCTCCCAGGGCCTTATATTGCTCCTCTGTGGATAAAAACAGGGTTAAATCGCTTAAATCATTTAAAAAGCCGTGCTCAATGATGAAGCCGCGCAGACCGTACATCTGAGAATATCTGGGAATTGCATAATAATCGGCCTGGCTTCCGTCAGGATACAAGGTTCCTGCCTGAGAGTCACGGAGCAGCAGCCCCCGGTTATAGATTCCCAGGGAATTAAGCTGGTTTAAAATGGCATTGGCAGCTTCCTGGGACTGGAGGGCAAGGCTGTTGTTATACCGGCCGATTCTGGGAGGCAAGGCACTTACGCCGTAGGCATTTGTAAGGGTTCCGTTGCCTGGGGCGGAATCTACGTGCTGGCTTACGAATAAGTCCGCATGAACAGAAGCTGCAAAAGAGGCCCGCTGCTCCAGGGAAAGGTTTTCCTCCGGACTGTTCTTTGTTAAATAAACTGTATATTTAGAGTTCTGTTCCAGATACTGCTTTGTATAGGAGGCGATTTTCATGGTAATCTCATCTTCATAATAGGTGGTTCCGTTGTATTCAAAGCTGCAGCCGGAATAATGACCGTCCACTTTTCCGTGGCCCGGGTCCAGAACCACGACGCAGTTGGAACTTTTTCCCATACCCGGTCCGATCTCAGGAGCAGCGGTTTTTGTAACCGGAGGAGCAAAGGCGGGCCCGCTTTCCTCCTCCGCCCATGCGGTAGAAATGATTGCTGCGGAAATAAGGGAAGCCAGCAAAACAGCCCTGGCTGCGGCCGGTAAAAGCTTCTTGATTTTTGTCATGATGAATCCTCCTGAGTAATGGCATTTTGTCCCATATTATATCATTTTTTGACAGGACCTGCAAATGGTTTTATAATAAAACAAACGGATGAAGAAAAGCAAAAGAGGAGACGTCATTTATGAAATACTATTTCGCCCCCATGGAGGGAATTACCGGCTATATATACAGAAACGCCCACCGAAAGTACTTTAAGCAGGTGGATATGTATTTTACCCCTTTTATCGTACCGACCCAAAACCGGAAGTTTTCTTCCAGGGAAAAAAATGATTTTCTTCCCGAACACAATGAGAGCCTTTCCCTGGTCCCCCAGATCCTCACCAATAAAGCCGAGGATTTTATATGGGCGGCAAAGGAGCTGAAGGAATACGGATATGATACGGTCAATTTAAATCTGGGCTGCCCTTCCGCCACCGTGGTATCCAAGGGGAAAGGGTCAGGTTTTCTTGGAGAGCCTGACATGCTGGATCATTTTTTTGAACAGGTTTTTTCATCACTGGACATGAGAGTTTCGGTAAAGACCAGGCTCGGAAAGGACAGCCCCGAGGAATTTTACCGGCTTATGGAGATTTATAATAAATATCCCATGGAAGCGCTTATCATTCATCCGCGGCTCCAGAAAGACTTTTATAAGAATAAGCCCAATCTGGAAATGTTTGAGAAGGCGGTTTCCTTAAGCAGGAATCCCCTGTGCTACAATGGGAATCTGTTTTCCACAGAGGCTTTTAAGAGCTTTGCTGCTGCATTCCCGTCTGTGGACCGGGTGATGCTTGGAAGAGGGCTGGTGGCAAATCCCTGCCTGGCGGAAGAGATAAAGGCAGGAGAGAAGCTGGAAAAACAGAGGCTAAAGGCGTTTCATGACGAGATCCTCGCAGGATATGAACAGACCATATCCGGAGACCGCAACGTGCTCTTTAAGATGAAAGAGTTGTGGGCCTATATGGTTCAGCTCTTTGACTGCGGTGAAAAGCAGGTGAAAAAGATACGTAAGTCCCAGCATTTGGCAGACTACCGGTGGGCCGTGGACAGTCTGTTCCGGGAAGTGGATTTAAAAGAGGAATACAGTGATATCTCTTTTTAGAAGCACCTTAAAAGTATTTTACGCAAATATAGTATTTATATGGTTGTAATTTACCATATGTTGTGGTATATTTTCACTTGTAGGATTTAATAACAGTTATTGATATTAATATATAAACAGTGAAACGGCGGAAATCAACCATGGACAAGAAGAACAATTACCAGATCATTTTAGAATATTTTGAAGAAGTGCCGGAGATGGAAGGGGTTTTAAAGGGCATCCGGAAAGAGTGGAATTCTGAGCCATATCATCTGGACCGGCTTTCCGTTAAGTTTGCGGCCTTTTGTAAAAAGGAAATGAGCCTTGGGCAGCGGTTTGGAGCGCTCATCCAGGCGGCGGTGGAGCTGACCACCCAGGAGGCGCCCGGCTGGGAATATATCGGGGCAAGGCTTTTGATGCTGCGCTTTGAAACAAGCCTGAGGGAAGAGCTTGCCCGGCAGCAGATCGGAAGCTTCTATGAAAAGGTCCGCTTTCTGACAGAGGAAAAGCTTTATGGGGATTACATTCTGGAGCACTATACAAAAGAGGAAATCGGCAAATATGAAAACTATATAGACCGGACAAGGAACCACCTTTTCAATTATTCAGGCCTGGAGCTGCTTTTAAACCGGTATGTGATCCGCAGCCGGAAAGGCGTGCCACTAGAAACGCCTCAGGAAATGTTCTTGGGAATTGCCATGCACCTAGCCATGCTGGAGCAGTCGGACAGGGATGGCTGGGTGAAGCGTTTTTACGATATGTTAAGCACCTTAAAGGTGACCATGGCTACGCCCACCCTTTCCAATGCAAGAAAGCCCTATCATCAGCTTTCCTCCTGTTTCATTGACACGGTACCGGACAGCCTGGATGGAATTTACCGCAGCATTGACAGCTTTGCCAAGGTCAGCAAATTCGGCGGCGGAATGGGGCTTTACTTTGGTAAGGTCCGTGCGGCAGGAAGTCCCATCCGGGGCTTTAAGGGAGCTGCAGGAGGGGTTATCCGCTGGATCAAGCTGGCCAATGATACGGCTGTGGCCGTAGACCAGCTTGGAGTGCGCCAGGGGGCTGTGGCAGTTTATTTAGATGTCTGGCATAAGGATCTGCCGGAGTTTCTGGCCCTTAAGACCAATAACGGAGATGACCGCATGAAGGCCCACGATGTTTTCCCAGCGGTCTGCTATCCCGGTCTCTTCTGGAAGCAGGCCAGGGAAAACATAGAGGGAGACTGGTATCTCATGTGCCCTCATGAAATCCAGTCTGTTAAGGGCTGGGCTCTGGAAGATTCCTACGGGGCCCTGTGGGAAGCCCGCTATAAGGACTGTGTAAATGACAGCCGGATTTCCAAGCGGATTGTTCCCATTAAGGAGCTCGTCCGCCTGATCTTAAAAAGTGCGGTGGAAACAGGAACTCCTTTCGCCTTTAACCGGGATATTGTAAATGAAGCAAATCCCAACAGCCATAAGGGCGTCATCTACTGCAGCAATCTCTGCACGGAAATTGCCCAGAACATGAGTCCTGTGGAATCGGTGGAGCAGCAGATCAAAACCGTGGACGGGGAAACGGTGGTGGTCACCATCACAAAGCCGGGAGATTTTGTGGTCTGCAACCTTGCCAGCCTTTCCCTTGGAAAAATAAACTTAAACGATCCCCATGAGCTAAGGGACTTAACCAGGAGCGCCATCCGGGCTCTGGACAATGTGATTGATTTAAATTTCTTTCCGGTGCCTTATGCGGAGATCACCAATTTCCGTTACCGTCCGGTAGGGCTTGGAGTGAGCGGCTACCATCATATGCTTGCGAAGAACGGAATCACCTGGGAATCGGAGGAGCATCTGGAATTTGCGGACCGTGTATTTGAGGCGATCAATTATGCCGCCATAGAGGCCAGCTGTGATTTTGCGCAGGAAAAGGGCTCCTATGAACTGTATGAGGGAAGCGGCTGGCAGACGGGATCGTATTTTGAAAAAAGAGGATATGACTCCCCGGAGTGGAAACGCCTTCAGGAAAAGGTGGCAGCCTCTGGCATGAGAAACGGCTGGCTCCTTGCCATAGCGCCCACCAGCAGCACCAGCATGATCGCCGGAACCACAGCCGGCCTGGACCCCGTCATGAACCGGTACTACCTGGAAGAAAAGAAGAACGGCCTGGTGCCCCGTGTGGCTCCGGACTTATCGCCGGAAACTTTCTGGAAATATAAAAGCGCCCATTATATCGATCAAAGGTGGTCTGTCCGGGCGGCAGGCATCCGTCAGCGCCATATTGACCAGGCCCAAAGCATGAATCTTTATATAACCAATGACTACACCCTGCGCCAGGTGCTGGAGCTCTATATCCTGGCCTGGGAACAGGGCGTGAAAACCATTTATTATATCCGTTCCAAAAGTCTGGAAGTGGATGAGTGCGAGGCATGTTCCAGCTGATAATCCGGCTGGCGTGAGACGATAATAAGAAGGATGGAGGAAATCATGGAGCAACTGAAAAAAAGGCCTCTTTTTAACCCGGACGGGGCAATTGAGGTGAGAGAGCGGCGCATGATTAATGGAAATACGACCAATCTCAACGATTTTAATCATATGAAATACACCTGGGTCAGCGACTGGTACCGCCAGGCCATGAATAATTTCTGGATACCGGAGGAAATCAACTTAGGCAGGGATCAGAAGGATTATCCCCTTTTAAGTCCGCCGGAACGGAGAGCCTTTGACAAGATTCTGTCATTTCTGGTATTTTTAGACAGCATCCAGACAGCCAACCTGCCTGCTATCGGGGAATATGTGACGGCCAATGAGATTAACCTCTGCCTGTCCATCCAGACCTTTCAGGAAGCAGTTCACAGCCAGAGCTACAGCTATATGTTAGATACCATCTGCGAGCCCCAGACCAGGAATGAGGTGCTCTACCAGTGGAGGAGCGATCCTCATCTTCTGGCGAGAAATACCTTTATCGGAAATCTGTATAATGAATTTCAAACGGATAAAAGCGCATTTGCATTTATGAAGACGATTGTGGCTAATTTCATCCTGGAAGGCGTTTATTTCTACAGCGGCTTCATGTTCTTCTATAACCTGGGCCGTAATCATAAGATGACAGGCTCCTCCCAGGAAATCCGCTATATCAACCGGGATGAAAACACCCATCTGTGGCTGTTCCGGAACATCATCCTGGAGCTGGAGAAGGAAGAGCCTCAGCTTTTCACCAGGGAATATGTGGATATTTACCGCAGCATGGTCAGGGAAGGCTGTGAGCAGGAGATGGCCTGGGGCGGTTATGCCATCGGCAATGAGGTGCCGGGACTCACTGCGGAAATGATTACGGACTATATAAAATATCTGGGAAACTTACGGTGCGCAAGCCTTGGCTGGGAGCCGGTTTATGAAGGACACGACAAAGAACCGGAGACCATGGCCTGGGTCAGCCAGTACAGCAATGCCAATTTAATAAAAACTGATTTTTTTGAAGCCAGAAGTACGGCCTATGCCAAAAGCAGCGCCCTGGTGGATGATTTATAAATGGCTGAAGACGGGACTTGACAATTGCTTTTTTTCGTGCTAGTATGAAAATGCTCTGTAGAAGAGTACCAGTCAGGGGCAGTACTGGTTTCGACAGGGGTCATGCAGCTGGTGAAGCTATCCGCATGCGATGCGTTAAATGGCAAACCTAAATATAAACGCTAACAATAACGAATTAGCATTAGCTGCTTAATGCAGCTTGTCGGCCTTAGAGCACTCACACTTTAAGATCCCGGCATCGACTATGTGAGAAACGACGTGTACAAAGCTTTGAGTACGCGGACGTAATATGAAGCTACTGAAGCTGTCAGGGTGTTAGTTCCCGGGCAGTAGAGGGAATGTCAAAGAACTGACTATGATAGTAGAAGAACAGGGAATTGGTTTTTGGACACGGGTTCAACTCCCGTCTGCTCCACTCAATAAAAAAAGTCGTGAAAACCCTTATTTTAAGGAATTACACGGCTTTTTATTTATATAAAGCTTTCATTTTAGACCGCTATACTGTAATTTAAAGCGCTATGAAGTGTGGAAAATTGCAGGAGTAAATTCTTGTGTATATTTTTAAAAATAAATATTAGCCAGGTGTAAAAATGTTAATGGAATGCCCTAAATGTGGAAGTACTCTCAACAATGATGAAAAGGCATCAGGTAAATGTTTTTCTGTTATTTATAATCCCCGAAGTTGTCAGTTGTATAAGTGAGATCATACAACTTTTAGACGATATAAAATATAGATTGCAATAATTTTGTGATAATAGATTTGGAAAATACATAAGTGGAATAGCTCTGCAAGAACATAACTTTTCATGAGGGAAAAGGGACGGGTACCATAAAATGAGCCGGCGAATGATATGTTCCTCTTAAGTACCGAAACGAATCAGAGGCAGCGACAGCTGCTATGAGGCATTGGATTATTCCAGTGTCTTTTATAATGTCCGAATTGGCACTATATGATGAGATTATACGGTGTGGTAATAATTGTAAATTATCGTAGTTCTTTTAATGTATTTAAATAATCATATTTTCCGAAATATTGACATTTATAATATGTTACAGTATAGTTGGGTTGAAGAAAAGGTAAGTATATGAAAGGGAAACAATAATGAATACTGAAGTTTTTTGGATGGTTATAGGGAATTATAATAATGCCACTTGGTTAATTCAGATTTTTTTATTTTTGTTTTTCATTGGAAGCATTTTTTTAACGTATCGTTATCATATATATCATGCCCCTAAGTTAGTATTAGGAGTAAATCTTTTATTTGTAGGAATTGTATTTTGTCTGCATTTTGGAGTTGAAGCAATACAGAAATTTTTTGCGGCACCTCTATTTATCGCAAGCGGAGTACTCTTTTTGTATGAGGGAACAGTGAGAAAAGAGGAAAAAATAAGAAAATTCGATATATCAGGAAAGGTTTTATTAATTGCGGTATTTCTTTACCCTCTGTTGAGTATCTTGTTTGGGCACCAATTTCCTCAAATGACAACTTACATAATGCCGTGTCCGCTTGTTAGTTTTGCTATTTTATTTTATACGAGATATGAAAAGAAGAATAAATTGCTGATGATATTGCTTATCATTTGGGGCCTGACAGGGGTAAAATCAATGTTTTTTAATGTATTCGAGGATCTGATACTCTTGGCTTGTGGTATATATGGAATAATTCACATGAATATGGGTGGTAAGATGGCAGGGAAAGATAAAAGATAAGCGATCAGGAATGTATAAAATATCACTTTGCTCACAATTAAACAGCCGATAACATTAAGCTGTTACCGACTGCCCAATTGTAATAGCATGCTCTTAAAAGTCTTCGCTCAAAAGATAGACGGCAAAGGTGATTTTCGTCTGTGGATCATAATTAACAGATATATAGCTATTTTCATATTTAAAATGCATATCTCCATTTTGATCGCTGATTGGCTCTCCAAAGGCTTCTTTAAAATTTTCTATTTTATCACCGATTATGGCACCATTGAAATCCAGATTATTTCTATCAAGGTATACCTGGTTGACAGTGTCTGTATCCCAATTAAACCAGACCCGAATTCCGGCCTCTTTAAATTCCAGACCGCCTTCGTCAATTGAATCAGGTTTCTCGTTCATCTTATTTATCAAATCCTGCTTATTTAAGCCCAGTAAATCTAAATATGGTTGAAACGAGTCAGCTTCAGCATCAGAAGACATCTCTGGGTCAGAAGCAGTGGACTCATTCTTGGAATCGACAACAAGAGGGGCCTGTGTGACAGAATCCTGAGTGGCGCTCTCTGAACTGCTTTCCGTTCCGGCGGTAGGACCGGAAAAACTGGAACAGCCTGTCAATAAAACAAGGCCCAGTACAGTTATTGCGGCCCATTTTGCAGATATCTTTTTATATTGTGTAATCATAATAATTCTCCTTTTTTATTTCTTATTTTTGTAAAGAAAATTGCTGTTTTAATTGACAAGAGTAGGTGCAGAGCCCTCTTAAGCGTTTTAACGTAATTCACCAAAAATAAAGAGACGGAGGCAGCCGTCTCTCTGGCTTTTAGGACTAACCTTTCGCGCCTGCATCCTACGAGGGTAAATCACTTATATGGTTCTTTCTTTCCACATGCAGCTAATGAATCATAATTAAAGCTAATGTAAACACATAACTTGATTTTAATCTCTTCAAATCTCATTTTCCCTTATTTAATAATTATATTATAAAATCCCTTAAATGACAATTAAAAAGGATCCGGCTGAATCCTTTTAATATGTATATACCGAGGGGATTATAAATGACTTTATCATTACAGATAGATCCCCCCGGATACGGTAAACAATATAAATTCGTGTTGTATTTTGTGTTGCATTGAGTTAATCCATAAAAGGGAGGAGCCGGCAGGATCGAGAAAATCCTGCCGGCTATATGAAAAAAGTTTTCAAAGGATATTACCTGTAACAAGGATTAGTATACCGGGCAGCCGTGTAGAAAAGTTGTAAAAAATGTGAATAATTTATGAACGAGGACATACCGCTTTCAGGCCAGGGACAATCTCTGGCTTTTCTTCATATTTTATAGAAAAAGACAAGATAAGGTGAATCTTATGAGAGACATTACATTATGCCATCCGCGCCTGCAGGTATTGGCCACTCAACTGGTGGAAGAGTGCAGGGAACAGGAATTGAAAATAAAGATTGGGGAAACCTACCGGACGGTTGCGGAGCAGGACGCATTATACGCCCAGGGCCGGACAACACCCGGGAGTATTGTGACAAACGCTCCGGGAAGCTCCTATAGTTCCTATCATCAGTGGGGAACTGCTTTTGATATCTTCCGGGACGATGGACAGGGAGCCTATAATGAATCCGGCAGCTTTTTTGAAAAGGCCGGAGCTATTGGGGTGAAGCTGGGCCTGGAATGGGGCGGCAACTGGAAATCCATCGTAGATAAACCCCATTTTCAGCTTCCGGATTGGGGAAGCTCTACTTCAGGGATCAAAGCGCTGTATAAAGCCCCGGAAGAGTTTATGAAAACCTGGGTAAAAGAGGAAGAAAAAACCGGCTGGGTCCGGGATACTATCGGTTATTGGTACCGCCGGTCAGATGGAACCTATCCGGTCAACAAATGGTGCATCATTAACAATCACTATTACCTGTTTAACCGGGATGGTTATATGGTCACCGGCTGGCACCGCTGGGACGGGAAGGTTTGTGATCCTGATGATGGGTCAGGAGATTGGTACTTTTTAGACAATACGGCAGACGGCGGACTGGAGGGGGCATGCTGGCATACAAAGGATAATGGTGCTCAGGAAGTATGGCTTATAGATAAAAAGGATGATATCTAAGCTGGGAGCCCTTATTTTCATTTCTTGTTTCTATATCATATTATAAAGTATAATTATAATTGAAAGGAATATGGTATATGAATTATTATAGATGGAATGATGGCCGCGGTTGCCGTAATGACGGCTGGAATTGCAGAAATGATGACAGACGCGATGGAAGACACCGGCGTGATTGGGATCACGGTCCCAGACATGATCATGACGACAGACGAAGACGCGGCTGGGGTTACGACTGGCGTATCTGGCGGCAGGGCGAAAATTCAAATGACGACACGAAAAACGTGAAATGACGTTGAATAAGGAAAAGGTACAGGGTACCTATCATATTTAAGAAGTAGCCCTGACAGACATTAACAATAATCCGTGTTGCATTTTGTATTATATAGCAAGATAAATAGTACATTTTCAGGGTAAGTATTTATCCCTTTATCATAAATAAAATAATACCGGGAAACCTGGCATTCATAAGGATTCCCGGTATTTACTTATATGTTCTCTGTGTTGCTGCTATTTCACCAAATCACTGTATTCCGGATGCTTTTCGAACCATGCAATGGCATAGGAACAGGTGAGGACCGCCTTTTTTCCCTGGGAACGCAGCTGTTTTGCCGCCGCTTCCATAAGCTGCCCGGCGATTCCCTGGCCTCTTAAGGAATCATCCACATAGGTATGGTTAATGTTCACGGTATTTTCGTCAATGTCCGGGAAAGTGACCTCAGCCAGCAGGTTATTATCAGAATGAAAGAGGGCGATCTGGTTTGAATTATAGGTGAAGTTCATAAGCGTTACCTCCTGTATTGTAATAAGGCGATTATACCATCTCCCATATGGAATATCAAGAAGCACAGGAATGGTGAGACGGCTTCAGAAACGTGTTTTCATAGATTTCCTCAAATATTTTAATAGAAACTTATTGAAAAATACGATATTATTATACCATACAGAATCAGAACCAAATTACAATCATCAACAGAGGAAATGAGGTAAAATCGTGAGCCGGATAAAGGTCATCATAATGGATGTGGACGGAACTTTATATAACAGTAAAAAAGCTGTCACAGAAAAAACAAAGGCTGCCTTAATCAATGCGCAGAATAACGGGGCCAGGCTGGTGCTGGCTTCTGGCAGGCCGGAGTCTGGCTTGTATGCTCTTGGAAAAGAATTGAACATGGACCAGCATCATGGATTATTTGTCTGTTACAACGGCAGTAAGGTCATTGATTGCCAGACCATGGAAACGCTCTTTAACGAGCCAATGAGCGTAGAGGATGGGAAAGCCGTTCTGGAGCATTTAAAGCAGTTTTGCGTGTATCCCATGATAGACAAAGGCAGCTATATGTATGTAAATGACGTATTTGCAGATCCCATTCATTATAAGGGAGAGCCCTTTAATATCATACAGTATGAAGCGAGAAACGGCCATTTTCTGCTTTGTGAAAAAACGGATCTGGCCGCTTTTTTGGATTATGAGGTAAATAAGATTCTGACTGCCGCAGAACCGTCTTATTTACAGGAGAATTATAAGGCCATGATGGAGCCGTTTAAAGACAGGCTCAGCTGCATGTTTACGGCAGATTTTTATTTTGAATTTACTGCCAGGGGAATTGATAAAGCCAGGGCGCTTGATGCAGTATTAAAGCCAATGGGATATGAGCCGGAAGAAATGATTGGATTTGGCGATGGAATGAATGACATTTCCATGATCCGGTATGTGGGAAAGGGAATAGCCATGGGAAATGGGGTTCAGGAATTGAAAGATGCCGCAGAGTATATTACAGCAACCAATGATGAGGATGGAATTGCAGAGGCGCTTTATCATTACATGCCGCAGCTGAAAGAGAGGCAGAATTAAAAACTGGATTTTTCCCTTTTAGAAGGCTTTGTATTTATCTGATCTAATAGTAATCATATGCCGGGAAAACGCGGCTTTTGGCGTAATTCACATCTTGTCTGACCGTCCCATATAATGGAGTATAATTCATAAAGAAAGAGGTGTGAAATATGTGTTGCTTTTTCGGATGCTGTGGAAATAACTGGAACTGCAATCGGCGGTGCAATTGGAACAACGATGATAGTTGTGACAATGATAAAGATAATTGTGCGGAGGAAAGAAGAAGAGCTTACTGGGCCGGCTTCAGAGACGGGTGCAGGAATCCGCGGTGCCGCTGGCGTAATGACAGGGATTGTGACTGATTTTAAATGGGCGGAAGTCTGCGGGAGGCTGGGACTTCCGCTCTTTTTTCGTATAGGAAAGTTCGCCCTATACGATAAAAACCCTCCGGGGGATGCGCACTCCGCGCCAAGGAAGTATGGTTGCTGAAGCAACCGCGCTCCGGCGCAAGAGTCCGCAAGCGGACTCTTTATTTTCCTTTGGGACAGTCATAATACCGGAAAATGCCGCATATGATGAAAGATACGATAAAAATATCAAAGGAAATGCAAAGCAATGACCAGGGAGAAAATGTTATGGAGACATCCGTTGGATGGAAGACAGTATGACCATTTGAAAGCAGAACAGAAAGAAGCATATCGTCTCGTAAATATTGAAAAACTCCGAAAAATCAGAAATAAGAATAAGAACGGATACAGGCTCATTAAATCCAGGATAAAAGAAATTTCTTATTATAATAAGGCTGTAAAATGGGAACCGGAAATCACAGCCCAGGTAAAGGCCGCCGCCCAGAAAACAGGCATGAGCATGGCCGGCATTGATAACCGGATCAAATCCAGGACATCTTATTTAAATAAGATCAGAAGAAAGTATGATTCCTGCGGCTGCCAGTATGAAGTGAAAGACGTCTTGAGATATACCTATACGGCATCAGGAGAAGAGCTTGTGGAAAAAGTGTCAAAGGTAATCGAGCATTATGCAGGCTCCGGCTACAATATTGTGGAGATCAAGAATTACTGGCTTGACGGGCTCAGCCCTTATAATGGCATAAACACCACCTTAAGATCCCCCAAGGGCCAGATTTTTGAGCTGCAATACCACACGCCGGAAAGCTTTAAAGTAAAGAGCGGAAAAATGCATGAACTTTACGAAAAACAAAGATATATTAAGGATGCCGGCAGCAGGGAGTACCTGGAATTGGGGGACCAGATGTTTGAACTGATTGGTTCCATGGAGATTCCCAGGAACATCGAAAAGCTGGGAAATCATAAATAAGAGCCGGCATTTAAATCATAAAAGGGCTGCTGCAAAAAAGAAGATTTCCGGAGGATATTGAATCCAACGTTTGATTCTTTTTGCAGCAGCCCTTTATTCAACCGGAAAATCAGATTTTAAAATCCAAAGTATTTCATCGCATTGTTATAGGAAATTCCCGCTATAATCTCTTTCAGCGCTTTCTGGTCATCGGGATATTCTCCGTTTTCCACCCATCCGCCGATCAGCTCACAGAGGATTCTGCGGAAGTATTCGTGTCTTGTGTAAGATAAGAAGCTTCTGGAATCCGTAAGCATTCCGATGAAGTTTCCAAGACATCCTAAGTTAGCAAGGGAAGTCATCTGCTCGGTCATGCCTGTCTTGTGATCGTTAAACCACCATGCGGAGCCCTGCTGGATCTTTCCGGGGAACTGGCTCTGGAAACATCCCAGAATGGTTCCGATGGAAGCGTTGTCATTGGGATTTAAGGAGTAAATGATGGTCTTCGGGATTTCATCGGTGGCGCTTAAAGCGTTTAAGAAATCCGCCATCTGTGCGGAAGGAGCATAGTTGTTGATGCAGTCAAAGCCGGTATCCGCGCCTATGTTGGCATACATAAGAGCATTGTTGTCACGCTTGCAGCCATAGTGAAGCTGCATCACCCAGCCCATGCGGTTGTACTCCTTTGCGGCAAACAGCATGAAAGCGGTCTTGTATTTTAATTCCTCTTCCTTTGTAATGGCTTTGCCGGACAGCCCGTTTTCGAAGATCATGTCAAGCTCCACCTCATCGGCCGGCGCATACATGACGTATTCAAGGGCATGATCGGAAACGCTGCAGCCCCGGCCTGCGAAGAACTCCATACGGTTTTTCAATGCGGCCTTTAAAGAAGAGAAGTTTTTGATCTCTATTCCGCTTGCAGCAGATAATTTTGCGATATAAGCGGCAAAATCCGGCTTTTCAATGTTCATGGCCTTATCCGGTCTCCAGGCGGGAAGCACTTTCACTTCAAAGGAATCGTCGGCAGCTATTTTCTCATGCCATTCCAGGGTGTCCGCAGGATCATCGGTGGTGCAGATCACCGTCACATTGGACTGGCGGATGAGATTGCGGACGCTCATGGAATCCTCATGAAGCTTTGTGTTGCAGAGATTCCATACTTCTTCCGCAGTATCCCCGTTTAAATGGCCGGTGTAGCCGAAATATCTCTGCAGCTCCAGATGGCTCCAATGGTACAGCGGATTGCCGATGAGCTTTGGCATGGTTTCCGCCCATTTCTGGAATTTCTCACGGTCTGAGGCGTCTCCGGTAATATATTTCTCCTCCACGCCGTTGGAGCGCATCTGGCGCCATTTATAATGGTCGCCGCCCAGCCATACCTGAGTGATGGTATCAAATTTGCGGTCTTCGTAGATTTCCTGTGGGTTGATGTGACAGTGATAGTCTACGATTGGCATTTTCTCTGCGTAGGTGTGATAAAGGTTTTTTGCGGAATCCGTAGACAGCAGGAAATCCTTGTCCATAAACTGCTTCATTTTATAAATCCTCCTTAAATATATAAAATATATTAAAAATTGGTAGTGCCTCTTTTTATGAGCTCCGGTGTGATGGTGGTTTTTGCGGGCACATTCCCCCCGTCCAGCACCTTCATAAGCGTATTGACTGTGGTGGTGCAAAGTGCCTCCACCTTGTTGTCCACAGAGGTGATCTCCGGAGTGGTGCAACGGGAAAGGATGGAATTGTTGTATCCGATGATGCTTAAATCCTCCGGAACCTTAAGTCCCGCCTTGTCCGCATATTTTACAGCGCCTACGGCTAAAATGTCCTCTGCCGTCACAACCGCATCGAAACAGACCCCGGAAGCGGAAAGCTGCTCCAGCCGTTCCATGGCTCCGTCTAAGTCCTTGCTGCAGTATACCATCAGCTCTTCACGCAGCTCAAAGCCTGCATCCTTTACGGCATCCCGGTACCCGGAAAGCTTGCTCAAATTGCTGTATGAGCTGCCGGAATAGAGGTAGAGCACCGAGGTGCGGCCGGAGCGGTACAGGCTCAAAGCGGCATTGTAAACCGCAGCATGGTCATCGCAGACCGTGCTGTAAATCTGTTCACCCTCAAGCCAGCCGTTGACCAGCATAACGGGAATTTCCTTTGCGGCCTCCAGAAGGTAGGCATTGTCCTTTGCCTTTGCCTCCACATAGTGGGAGCCCGCCAGAATAACGGCGTCCACCCGTTTGGAGCGGAGCAGTTCCAAATACTTTTTCTTCGTCTCAGGCAGATAGCCGGAGCAGCAGAGGATGGAATCATAGCCGTTGCTCCTCAGTTCCTTTTCCAGGTAATAAATGGCCTCTGCCAGCCATGGGTCTGAGGAATCGGCGCACATAATGCCCATGGTCCTCATGGTATTTAACCCCAGGCTTCTGGCAAATACATTGGGGGTGTAGCCAAGCTCCTCCATGACGGCAAGAACCCGTTTCCGGGTCTTTTCGCTGACATTGGGATTCCCGTTAATCACCCGGGAAACGGTCGCTATGGACACGCGGGCATGCTCGGAGACATCGTAGATATTCAAAAATATCACCTCCTGCAATTGTAAGCATTTACATTTGAGTTTATTATACATAATTATGATAAATATTACAATCCCTGATTTTCTATTTTCCCTAAATTTGTAAACACTTACAAAGTCTGACGCACCTCATTCCTATAGAAATTCATCTTGCATTTTCTCCTTATAGCAGGGTATACTAGAACCAGAAATGGAGGCCAACCATGAAACTGAACAGAACGACACAGCGAACCGTAGATATTTTAAAGCTGATTTCCAAGACCCCGGAGGGGGCAACCTTAGATGATCTCTGTGATAGGCTGAATCTGCCCAAGACCAGCGCCTATGATATTGTAACCACCCTTGTGGAAATGGGAATGGTAAATGTGACCAGAGGACAGAAGCAGAGTTATACCATAGGCTTAATGGCATACAGAATCGGAATCAATTATACCAATAACCTGGATTTCATCGGAATCATCGAGCCGGTGCTCAAATCATTTTCAAAGGAAGTGGGGAAAACCGTTTTTTTCGGAATTCCCTCCGATCATCATGTTGTATACATATGTAAGTTCGAACCGGAGAACCCTATCATAACAACGGCTACGGTAGGTTCAAAAAATCCCGTCTACTGTACCTCCCTGGGAAAGGTGATTCTGGCTTACAGCAAGGAAGAGGCAAGGGAGCAGATCATTAACCGTATAAGATTTAAGCGGTACACAGAGCGGACCATCATGAACAGGGAACAGCTCCTGGCAGAACTGGACAAGGTGCGGGAGAGAGGCTACGCCTTTGATGCCAGGGAAATGGAAGAGCATATGCAGTGCGTGGGAGCCCCGGTTTTTGACCGGGACGGCAATGTGCTGGGAGCCATCAGCATTTCCAGCCTTTATAAGCCTAAGGAGGATTATGAAGCCCTGGGCAAGCTGGTATCCCAGAAAGGCATGGAGGTTTCCAGGCTCTTAGGATTTCTTGGAAAAATATGAGCAATACCTGTTGACAAAACAGCCGGGAGCGATTAATATTTCAAGTATAAGAATCGTAAATATGAAATGTATTCGTATATACGAATTAAAGAAGGAGAGAGGCTCAATCATGAAAAAAGAACAGGTTTTATCTAGAATGAAAGAAGACTGTCTGGTAGCGGTTGTCCGCGCAAAGAACTTGGAGCAGGGCGAAAAGGTAGTTGACGCTATTATCGCAGGCGGAATCAATTTCATTGAAATCACCATGACTATGGATGAAGGAAATCCTATCGAATTCATCGCAAAAATGTCTGAAAAATACAGCAAAAATGAAAAAGTGGTTATTGGTGCAGGCACCGTTCTCGATCCGGAGACAGCCAGAGCTGCCATCCTTGCGGGTGCAAACTATGTAGTGAGCCCAGGCTTAAATGTGGATACCATTAAGCTTTGCAACCGTTACAGAGTTCCTATGCTTCCTGGCGTTATGACCCCAACCGAGGCCATTACCGCTTTGGAGTGCGGTTGTGATGTCATCAAGATCTTCCCAGGCAACATCATGGGACCGGCAGCTATCAGTTCTTTCAAAGGACCTCTTCCCCAGGGCGAGTTCATGCCCTCCGGCGGTGTTGACGTTGACAACGTTGACAAGTGGATCAAGGCAGGCGCATATGCCGTTGGTACAGGCAGCAGCCTGACAAAGGGCGCTAAGACAGGCGATTTCGCAGCAATTACTGCTACGGCAAAAGAATTTGTTGCAGCGGTAGCAGCAGCGCGTAAATAGTCAGAAGACAGAAAGATTAAGGAGAGAAAATATGGCAAAGATCGTAACCATGGGCGAGATCATGTTAAGATTATCTACCCCAAACAATGAAAAATTTATTCAGGCAGACGAATTCGACGTAAATTACGGCGGAGGCGAGGCCAATGTGGCAGTTTCCCTGGCAAACTACGGCCATGACGCTGAGCTGGTAACAGCTATACCGAAGAACCCCATCGGTGACTGCGCAGTTGCGGCCTTAAGAAAATATAATGTGGGCACAAAGAACATTGCCAGAGTCGGCGAGAGACTTGGTATCTACTTCCTGGAGACAGGCTCTGCAATGAGAGCTTCCACCGTAGTATATGACAGAGCCAATTCTTCCATTGCAACTGCAAAAGCCTCTGACTTTGATTTCGATAAAATCTTTGAAGGCGCTGACTGGTTCCACTTTACCGGAATCACACCGGCAGTAAGTGACAGCGCAGCAGAGCTTACAGAAGCAGCCTTAAAGGCAGCCAAGGCTCACGGCGTAACGGTTTCCGTAGACTTAAACTTCCGTAAGAAATTATGGTCTTCTGAGAAAGCCCAGAAGGTTATGACAAACCTGATGCAGTATGTGGATGTATGCATCGGCAACGAAGAGGATGCAGAAAAGGTTCTTGGCTTTAAGCCGGGCAACACCGACGTAACTGCAGGAGAGCTGGAATTACAGGGCTATGTTGATATCTTCAATCAGATGATCGACAAATTCAACTTCAAATATGTGGTCAGCTCCTTGCGTGAGAGCCATTCCGCTTCCGACAATGACTGGTCCGCATGTATCATGGACGGCGCAAGCCGTGAGTTCTACCACTCCAGAAAGTACCACATCGCTCCAATCGTAGACCGTGTAGGCGGCGGCGACTCTTTCGCAGCCGGCGTTATCTGCGGAATGGTAGACGGTAAGGACTTCAAGAGCTCTCTGGAATATGCAGTTGCTGCTTCCGCATTAAAGCATACAATTCCTGGAGATTTCAACCTGGTATCCAGAAGTGATGTTGAAAGCCTGGCCGGCGGTGACGGTTCAGGACGTGTTCAAAGATAATTCCGGTTAAAGAAACATGGGGGGTCATTGAGGAATGGCCCTCCTTTTTAAAACTTATGGAGGAAATATCAGAATGAGTGACAGACCATTTGATTTATTGAGCCTGGGCGAACTGCTTTTGCGCCTGTCTCCGGAAGGCGTGGAACGGCTGGTCCGGGGGGACTCCTTTCAAAAGCAGGTAGGCGGTGCGGAATTAAACGTTGCCGTGGGTGCGGCTCTCTTGGGGCTGCATACCGGAGTGGTGACTCAGCTTCCGTCTCATGATATGGGAAATTTTGTCAAGAACAAGGTCCGTTCCTATGGGATCAGTGATGACTATTTCGTATACGACAGCAGCGCCAGCGCAAGGCTGGGGCTTTATTATTACGAGTACGGGGCCTATCCCAGAAAGCCTAAGGTCATTTATGACAGGAAGAACAGTTCCTTTGTCAGCATCAGCGAGGACTCCTTTCCAGAGGAAATGTATAAGGCCACGACCTGCTTCCACACCACAGGCATCACCCTGGCCCTGTGTGAGGAAACCAGAAAAACCGCTGTTTCCATGATCCGCAAATTCAAGGAAAACGGCACTATTATTTCCTTTGACGTAAACTACCGGGCCAATTTATGGACAGGAGAAGAAGCGAGAGAGTGCATCGAGCAGATACTGCCCTATGTGGATATTTTCTTCTGCTCCGAGGATACGGCAAGGCTGACCTTTAAAAAAGAGGGAACGGTCAAGGAGATGATGAAGAGCTTTACAGAACAGTATCCCATTTCCATTGTGGCCTCCACCCAGAGAATCGTCCATAGCCCTAAAAGCCATACTTTCGGCTCTGTAATTTACGACGCCGCCAGAAACCAATATTACGAGGAAGAGCCCTACCGCAACATTGATGTTGTGGACCGGATCGGAAGCGGCGACGCCTATATTGCAGGAGCTCTTTACGGGCTTTTAAGCAGCGGAGGAGACTGCATGAAGGCGGTCCAGTACGGCAATGCCACGGCGGCTTTAAAGAATACCATACCGGGGGATCTGCCCACCTCTGATTTAAGCGAGGTCAATACGGTAATTCGGGAGCATAACGACAAGGGTCCCCAAAGTGAAATGAGCAGATAAGCGGATAAAATAAGGTTGATAAAGTTAAAGCAAAGTAAGAGTTAAGAAATAGAAAAAGTCCTGTCAGGCAATTCCGACAGGACTTTTTTTTTGTTAAGGAATGCTGCTCCAGGCCTTATTTGCAGGCTAATTGCCGCATTCAATACTGATTTCGTTGAATTTATCCAGAATATCTTCCACCAAAAGATTGGATTTTCTCTCTCCGGCTTCGTCGATAATAGCCTGCCCCTGGTGCATCATCAGCAGGCGGTTTCCATATTCCACCGCGTAGCGCAGATTATGGGTTACCATAATGGTGGTAAGGCCCTTTTCCTTTACAATCTTGCCGGTCAGCTCCATGATGATCTCCGCTGTTTTAGGATCCAGGGCAGCGGTGTGTTCATCCAGGATCAAAAACTCAATTGGTGTCATGGTGGACATGAGAAGAGCCATGGCCTGCCTTTGCCCGCCGGAAAGGACTCCTACCTTTACGTGAAGCTTATCCTCAAGGCCGAGGCCCAGAGAATGTAGCTGTTCCTTATAAAACTGTATTCTCTGGCGGTTCGTGCCCGGACGGAGATTAAAAGGCTTTCCCTTTGTATCGGCCATGGCCATATTTTCAAGGATGGTCATATTGGGACAGGTACCCATGGCCGGGTTCTGGTAAACCCTGCCGATGCGCCTCTGGCGCTTGTATTCCGGCATCTCTGTGATGTCATTGCCCCCAATGAGGATGGAGCCGCTGTCAAGGGAAATGCTTCCGCAGATGATGTTTAAAAGTGAGGTCTTTCCGGAGCCGTTGCTTCCCACAACTGATACGAACTGCCGATCCTGGATGGTCAGGCTGAAATCCCGGAACAGACACATTTCATTGACAGTTCCCTGGTTGTAATATTTATTGATGTTCCGAAGCTCAAGCATGATTTTTCACCTTCTTTTCCCTGCCGTTGCTGAGCACCAGAATGCCCAGGAACAGAACTGCTGTAATCAGCTTTAAATCCGACGCTTCCATACCCAGATAAATGGCAAAGGATACGCATGCCTTATATAGGATGGAGCCCACAATAACCGCTGTGGTGGATTTAACAAAGCCGATCCGTTTAAACAGCTTGGTGCCGATGATTACGTTTGCCAGACCGATGACAATGGTTCCGGTTCCCATGCTGATTTCAAAAAAGCCTTTCTGCTGGCAGTAGACAGAGCCCGCCAGGGCGGCCAGGCCGTTTGCAATAGCCAGGCCGATGACCTTTACCATGCCCTTGTCTTTGGCTAAGGAGGTGACAAGGGTTTCGTTGTCCCCCACAGCCCGGAGCAGGTAACCGGAGCGGGTCTTTAAATACTGATCCAGCAGAAGCTTTACCGCCAGCACAATCACAAACAGAATGATGACAACGGTGTAGTCCGAGATTCCCTGGGGGAAAATTGCGCTTATAAAGCTGTTTTCAAAAATAGAATCATTATTAAAAAGCGGAACGTTGGCCTTGCCCGCCACCCTTAAATTCACGGAATAGAGGGCGGTCATGACAATGATACCTGACAGAAGATCACGAACCTTTAATTTCACATGGATGAAACCGGTAATACATCCGGCCAGGGCTCCTATGGCAAAAGCGATAAAAAGCGTTGCCAGAGGGTTTATTCCGGCCAGGATCAGGGTGACGGTGATTGCGCCGCCCAAGGGAAATGTTCCATCCACGGACAGATCCGGAAAATCCAGAATCTTATAGGTGATGTAAACGCCCAGGGCCATAATAGCATAGACCAGGCCTTCTTCAAAAACGCCAAGTATAATTGACATGATATAACTTCCTCCAGTATGTTCCTTTGTTTCGATAAATTATTTCTGCTTAATATCTGTAAAAAGCTCTGCTGCAGAGGATGTCAGATCTGAGGGCAGTGTGATTCCCAGATTCTCCGCAACCTTGCTGTTTCCGTAGAAAGCAGCATCCTTGATGACTTCAAAATTCATTTCGCTGGCCTTTGACTCGCCCTTTAATACCTTTGCAGCCATCTTGCCGGTCTGCTTGCCTAAATCCACATAATCAAGTCCCATGGCAGCCAGACAGCCGATTTTCACCTGCTCCACTTCGCTTCCGAATACCGGGATGTTTTTCTTAGCTGCTTTGTCTAAGATCAGCGGGAGAGAGCTTACAACTGTATTATCCGTCAGATTGTTCAGACAGTCAACCTTTTCCAGAATATTGTCCGTAGCCAGAGGGATATCGGCGGTAGCGGTTACAGGGCCTTCTACGATTTCAAAACCGTAATTGGCAGCAGCAGCCTTGTATTCCTTAATGGCTGTTTCAGAGTTTACCTCGCTGGTGCTGTAAAGGATACCGATGGTCTTTGCATCCGGAAGAATCTTGCGGATCATTTCCAGCTGCTTTTCAACAGGAAGCTTGTCGCTGGTTCCTGTAACTTCCCCGGCAGGAGTTCCGTCCGCATTTGCCAGAGCAGCGGCAACCGGATCCGTAACTGCTGTAAAGATGACGGGAACATTGGCTTTTTTCGCTCCGCCGTATGCAGCCTGTGCGATAGGAGTGGCAATGGCGCAGATTAAATCTGTTTTCTTGGAAAGAAAGTTGTTGATGATCTGGCTGGCAGTACCGCCGTCAGCCTGGGCATTTTCATACAGAACGGTTAAGTTCTTTCCCTCTTCGATTCCTTCCTCTGCCAGACCCTGTAAAAAGCCTTCCCGGCAGTTGTCAAGGGAGCCATGCTCTGCGAACTGGGCGATTCCGACGGTATAGGATGCGCCGTCTGACGCTGTTTTACTCTCTTCCCCCTTGGCGGAGGATTCTGCGGCAGTTGTTTCCTCCTTAGCGGAAGTCTGGGCTGCAGAGCTTTCGCCGGAAGCCTGGGGAGCTGGCTTTGAACAGCCGGAGAGTGCGGCGGCAGCAAGAGCTGCCAGTAACAGGGTTTTCATAGATTTTTTCATAATGTTTCCTCCTTAAAATGGTTTCCGTTGAAAATGGTTTCAGCCAGAATAACCGGGACAGCCGGGATTTTGGGAATAAAAAAAGCCCCAGGTACGTTAAAAAACGTACTTGAGACGAATCGTGCAATCCGCGGTGCCACTCAAATTGGCTTTATAAAAGCCCACTTTTCATATACTGACATATATGCCACCGGAAATAACGGTTGTGGTTGCCGTCAGCCCCTACTGATACAAGGTTCAGGGCCGCCCTCAAAAGTCCATTCAGCTATCAGCTCCATACCGCACTCGCACCACCGGCGGCTCTCTGAAATTTTGCTTGGAAAGCTTACTCCTCTTTTTCAACGGTTTATTTTTATTTCATTTAACCGTATATTAATACGTCTGAGGGGATTTGTCAACTGTTAATTTAAAAGAATTTATTTCGCGGCCTCTTTTTATTAGCTCTGAAAAGGCTTGGAAATGGCTGGATTGCTTTAAAAGGCAGCTGTCTGTTGTTTTTTTTATTCCTCTGAGTTACAATGAGAGCAATTGAATAAATCCGGCAAAATCCGGTAAAATATTTTCTGCGCTTGGAGGAACATAGTGTTTTTAATTTTCTTTTCTGTCCTGACTGATGAACAGCGTCATTTAGTGGAACAGATTTTCAAAGACAATCATATTAAGTTTTACCGCATTTCTTTTAAAATTTTAAAATCCGAATCATCTGCCAACGATGCTGTGTCGTCTGCTTTCCTGAAAATAATGGATAATATTGAAAGAATATCAGACCTGCCCTGTCCCCAAATGATGGCTTTCTGCGTTACAATAGTGAAAAACGCTTCGGTGGACATCATCAGACAATCGGAAAGGCTTATCTATGTTGATACCTTTGAGGATCAGCAGTGTGAACAGGCGAACAGTCTCGAAGAGGAATACATAAGCATGGCGGAAGTTCAAGAGATGAAAGAGCTGTTGTCCAGGCTTTCACAGGAGGAACGGCAATTCATACATCTTAGATATGCGAACGAAATGGGATATGAGGCAATTGGAAAGCTTTTAGGTCTGTCTACGGAAGCGGCCAGAAAACGGGGCCAGAGGATAGTACAAAAGCTGAAGAAATTGTACGAAGAAAGAGGGAACGGCATTGAATAGCAATTTTGAAAAATTATTAAAGGCTGCCGCAATTTTTTCGCTGAATGAAGAAATACGCAATGATGAAAGCGATCTTAAAGATGCTGCTCTCTCTGTGACATTAAATGCAGGGCAAAAATATAATCTGACTGAAAAAATATTGCTTTTACCGGAAAAAGAGATGTTTGTGTTGTTCAGTAAATATTGCTTTCATCTTACGCCAGAAGAAACGGAGTTCTTTTTCAATATTGAAAATGCTGACGGTTATTTGAGATACTACCGAAAGCTATTGTCACGCCTTGTGGGATTGGCTGATGGAACTGTTGTTTCCGAGGATTCGCTGGAGAAATCCTGTAAAAGGGCTATCAAAGCGTATGTGAAAAGGGAAACACAAGTAAATGAACATAATGGAAAAATCTTGTTTTTCCCTAAAGCACTAAGTCGGATGTTCATAGCTCTGCCAAGGCAGGCTGCTATTATCTTAATCACTGTGTTAATAGGGATTTCTGTAACATTGACAGTAAATGCCGAATTTAGGCAGAAAGTAATTTCATGGGTGGTTGAAATTTTTGAAACATACGGTATTTTTGAAATCAAGGGAGAAAAAGAACCTGACATGGCAGTTTTACAAACATATAAGCCGACCTATCTTCCAAAAGGATTTCAGCTTTTTAATACTGTTACGCAGCCAAGCTTGATTTTATATGAATATGGAACAGATTCAGGGGAGAGTCTGAGTATTTTAATGAGCCTGTCTGATGGCCGGATTTATATGGATACAGAGGGCGTTGAGTTGAAAGAGGTTGACTTTGAAGGTACCACTGCCTATTACTTTGAAAAGGATGACAGCAGTCATCTTATTTTCGGAAAAGATGGTTATCACTTTGTCGTGTATGGGAATGTTGATAAAGGTGAGATTTTAAAAATTGCAGAAGGCATAAAGATAAAATAAAAAATTTAAAAAAGATTGTCCCGTTTTTCCTCCTTGTACGTTATATAGGTATAAACCTAAAAAGTACAAGGAGGATTTTTTATGCAAGTAAAGAAAACAGCAGCATTTATTATGACAGGAATTTTAGCGGCAGGTATGTATACAATTCCTGCAGCGGCAGGAACAGAGGCAACCGCTCAGTCCGGCAGGACTGAATTTCATGAGGTTACACCTTATTGGGATAGCACCATACTTGTAAAGCCGTCCATATCAAAATCTGGCCATACCCTCTCTGTTTCTGTCTTAATTACGCCCAAAAGCAACACCATAAAGTCATCGGGGACACTCTATCTTGAACAATACAGCGGAGGACAATGGAAAGCAGCCGCTTCCTGGGTAATCAGTAAAACTGGAACAGTGGATATTACAAAGACATATACTGAGATAAGCAATGGGAGGTATCGTACAAAGGTTGTTGTAATGACGGGAACGGATAACATTACGGCGACTTCAGATGAGATTACGGTTGATTAGGCAAAGATTGGCATTTCATCTTACCACATAATCATAACCCATCAGATGGCTTTGCTGACATTTCATCGAATGATTGTGAAAAAGGGGTGATTCCGTTGCACAGTTTGTTACAGTTTGGTCTAGTGACCGAGGTGAACATTGCAGTTTAGGTTTTGACTAAAATAACTATCGACTTTTGGATTCACTTATTATGAAAGTGAAGATAATTCAAAAAACATAAAATGTTTGGAATGATATTGTCAATATTGGTTTACACTTTTTTCTCAAGAATGTTCGACCTATGCTGCCTCCTGTAAAGAAGCATAATACTGTTGTCGCTTAACCATCGGAGGTAACCCGCCATTAGCAGAGCAGAT
>JAEZFK010000057.1 GCA_023437715.1 Bacillota bacterium
GTACCCTGATAGTTGAACACAGCCTCTTTTTCTGTGTCTTACTATAAGGGTACAGTTTACCTCTTGTATTTCTTTGTTAAATATCAGTATTTTTAAGCGTTGATATTAAGTATTCCTGGCAGGATAAAATTCTCTGATCATTAGGGCGATATTGGCGAGCAACTTCGCAATGAAGGTATGCCAGCTTATGATTTCCAATCCTGTCATAGCATACACTTAATTGAAGGTGCGGAAGCCATGTAGAATATGTAGGATTGCTGAACCAGCCCTGGTCGGATTGATCAGTCTGAATTGCTGCTTTATACCAGTAAGTTGCTGAAGGTACATTGTTTTGCTGCAAGAAATAATACCCCAGTCTGCAGCAAAATTCCGGACGAGGGCTGCTGTAACGGAAGGAGCGCAAAACGGACTGAAGTTCAGACTCGTAATTTTCCAGAGAATGATAACAATCTGCCAACCTTGAGCAGCTGGAAATATTATCCTCAACCCAGCCCTTATGGCTGGATAAAAATTTCTCATAATAGCTTATTGCCCGTTCGTATATTCTATGGTCAAATAGCTCGTTAGCAAAGTAATACATATCTCTGGGCGAAAATTCTTCCCCTGCTGAAAGGCGTTTTTCGTAAATATTCAGATTTCTGTCACTATCATGCTTAAGGCTTTTATGGGTCACTGAAATGTTACTTTGAAGAATATTTCCGTATACCTCAAGGTATTCGTGAACAGCACCAATCCATTTGAAGTTATTTGACCTTTTGACGAGGCGGTTTCGTCTTACTTTGAATACTATGTTTCCGTATTCGTCAAATGCAAGATTATAGTTCATTGCAACTGAATCCACATCAGAACCAAGGTTTTTTTTCAATTCTGCAAATTTATTTAAATCATCAGCCTCAAATACATCATCTGCATCCAGCCATAGTATATACTCCATTTTTGCCTGGGAAAAGGCTGCATTGCGTGCAGCCGCGAAGTCATCTATCCATATAAAATCATATATCCGGTCTGTATACCGGCTTGCTATAGCTTTTGTTTCATCAACAGAACCGGTATCCATTATAATTATCTCATCTACTTCACGGGAAATTGAATCAAGACAGCGGGCCAAAACCTGCTCTTCATTTTTGACGATCATGCATAAACTTACTGTAATCATTTAAACTCCCATCTACGCGCCTAGCGCGTACACAAATAGTAATGAAAAGACACGTAGTGGCTTTTCGCTGCGTGAAAGTCACAATGACTTACCACATTTATCTTTCAAGCTATTCGCTTCCATTATTAATAATGCTTAATTATTATATTCATACTTAAACAGCTGGGAGCATGTTTCATATATACATTTACATAGAATCATTCATACACTGTAATATAGCTTTGGTTATTCAACTGATTGGAGTTGTATGGAAAGGTCGGAATATGATAAAGCATCCATTTATATCGTTGTGTATGATTGTAAAAGATGAAGAACGCTGGATTGAAAGCTGTTTGAAAAGCGTATATACGGCGGTTGATGAAATTATTATTGTGGATACTGGCTCCGGGGATAGAACAAAGGATATATGCTTGTCCTTTGGCGCTGAAGTTTTTGATTTTACTTGGAGAGACAGTTTTGCAGAAGCGCGGAATTATGGGATAAACAAGGCAAAAGGAGAATGGATACTATGGTTGGATGCAGATGAGGAGATGAAATTGGAGGATATGGAAATGTTTCTCACCATGCTTCGATCATATACAAAAGATGCACTGGAAGTTCCTATTGTAAGTTATTACGGTGATTTTCCTGTTAATGCAGGCAGAGCATACACTTTTTGTTCGTATAGGCTATTTAGAAACAATAAAGGGTATAGGTTTGTGGGAGATATACATGAATACCCGGATATTGAGGGTTTCATTCCGGACTATGACAAGGATATGCTTAAGCTGGCAAAGATATACCATTATGGTTATTTGAATGAAGTCAGTGAGGCCAAAAAAAAGAGTGATAGAAATATTAAAATTCTTCAAAAGATAAGAGCACAATCTGTTGATAATCCGTGGGCCGATTATCATATGGCCAGTGAATACTACCGTGCCGGTAAATATGAAATGGCTTTTAATCACGTTAATATGGCTTTATGGGGATTTCTGAACAAAAAGCAAATACCTCCTGCCATAGCATATAAATTAAAATATGATATTTTGTTAATTAGCAGTAACTACGACGGTGCCTGGCCCGGAGTTGAAAAGGCTATAGAATTATATCCTGATTATGTAGATCTTCATTTTTATAAAGGACTTATTTTTTTTGAAAAAAATAGGTATGCAGATGCCATACCTATTTTCCAACATTGTCTCAAATTAGGTGAGCAAAATTATAAGTACTTGACATTGGTTGGCTGCGGAAGTTATAGAGCCTGGTATTACATTGGTATGTGCCATGAAAAACTTGGGAAACAAGAAGAGGCATATGAGGACTTTAAGCGTACAATATCCATATACAAGGATTACGATGGTTCAAAAAATAAATTCTATGATGAGGTAATCAAGAACATCTGAGAAAGATATACATAATATGTAAGTGAATAATTATGTAAACGTAGGAGGTATTTTTAGTTATGTCCCAACCTAGTTTTCCAAATCTAAGTCCTGCCATCACAAGAGATGAGGCAGTAAATCTTATTTTATCTTCCATTGCAATGGAAGAACTTGGACTAAGCCATATAATTAATGCTGAAGGAGAAAAAATACAATATGTTCTTGGAACAATTCCAGGAATAAGTGGGCCGCCTTCAACCGTTAATGATGTTCTTGCTGTAAATGACAGTGTTAGAGATGTGCTTGAAAGCGTAGCACAAAATCAGTTGTCACTGAATACAAAAATGAGAAATATTCTTGAATTTAGCGGAACAGGAGCCACAGGAGCAACGGGCGCAACGGGAGCCACAGGTGCAGCCGGAGCCACGGGAGCCACGGGAGCCACAGGAGCATCAGGAGCAGCAGGAGCCACGGGAGCCACAGGAGCTACAGGAGCAGCCGGAGCTACAGGGGCAACCGGAGCCACAGGAGCAGGCGGTGGAGCCACAGGAGCAACCGGAGCCACCGGAGCCACAGGTGCAGTAGGAGCTACAGGGGCAACCGGAGCCACAGGTGCAGGCGGTGGAGCCACCGGAGCAACCGGAGCCACCGGAGCCACCGGAGCAGCAGGAGCAACCGGAGCCACAGGTGCAGCAGGAGCAGCCGGAGCAACGGGAGCTACAGGGGCAGCCGGAGCTACAGGGGCAACCGGAGCCACCGGAGCAGGTGGTGGAGCCACCGGAGCAACGGGAGCCACAGGAGCCACAGGAGCCACCGGAGCAGCAGGTGCAGCAGGAGCAACCGGTGCCACAGGTGCAGCAGGAGCCACAGGAGCAACCGGAGCAACCGGTGCTGCAGGTGGAGGTGGAGGTGCTATTATACCATTTGCATCAGGGATTCCAATTAATATGACTACTATCTTGGGTGGATTGGTAGGCATACCATCCTTCATTGGATTTGGAAGTTCCGCACCTGGACTAACAATCCTTGGGGATATAATAGATCTTACTAATGCTTCCGGAACATTGACAAACTTTGCTTTTTCCGTGCCTCGAGATGGATTTATTACTTCAGTATCAGCTTTTTTCAGTACTACTATTGCATTGGCGTTAATTGGTTCAACCATCACCATAAGAGCACAATTATACGCATCAACTACACCTGATAACATCTTTTCGCCATTGCCTGCGATAGTTACTTTAACACCGTCACTAACAGGATTGATTTCAATAGGTGATATTGTAAGCGGTATTACAACAGGATTGGCAATACCTGTAACTGCGCAAACCCGTCTATTGTTGGTATTTTATGCCGATGCGGCCGGATTATCCCTTGTCAACACTGTAGTTGGTTATGCAAGTGCCGGAGTTAGTATTGAATAAAAACAGGTATTTCCATACTTAATAAATGGGAAACGAAATTTTATTAAAATTGACATCACCATAAATGTTAGATTTACAAATCTAACATTTATAGGTGTGTTCTTTTGCCCGAAGGAGACGCATCAAATTGGCTGAAGGGTAATTTCTGCTAGTGTGAATACCTATAATCTTGAAAAGTAGAGGTAAGCATATCTGGCAAGTATATCCCATGCTAATTTATTTGAAACTGATAATAAGCTTTCCGTCTTCAAAGCTTATGAACCTGTGTTTGCTCCGGGGAATATTTTCAGGAGAGCTACTGCTTATCAAATTATTTCTCCGCCATACAGAAAGAATTATACCCACAAGAGCCATGTTTGCAATATACCCAACTCCTCCATAGGATACAAATGGCATATTGATATCCGTCAATGGAAGAAGACTGAAATTCATCAATACACTGAATATGAACTGTGCCGACAAAATCGTACAGGCACCCAGCGACAGGTAAAAGCCATAAGTATTTTTAAGCTTCCTGGTGGTTATAAACAGTCTTCCGATAAACACAGCTATTGCCAGGACCAACGCCAGGCCCACCACCCAGCCAAGTGTTGCAATAACATTTAAAAGTATATAGTTTGAAGTGAGGCCGGGCATATCCATGTCTATACTGCAACCATTTACTGTTTCCGCACTTTTTCCAAGCAGGGCGGAGGCTGCAAACCATTTATCGGCCATTACTTGCTGCCAGCCTTCTCCATAAGGGTCAGATTGCCCTCTTGTTATAAAAGTGGATATACGGTGAAATCTGTATGGCTCAGCTATAATGCCAAAGGCTATGATGGATATTGCTACAAAGCCTATGCCTCCCAAAGCAGCCAGCTGCAGCCTTCTGTATCCTCCAAAATGGTTTCTGATGACTGAGGATATAATCAAAACAGCATAACAAATAATCAGAACGAACGCCACTGGCAAATTGGGTAAGGCAAGTACGGGGATTAAAGAAATAAACGACAGTGCCAGTATACCTGCAAAAGCTATGCCGCCTTTACCCCTGCCTTTTTCCATAAAGCCTGCAATGGCAGCCAGGAACATTATCGGCACATAATCAGAGGCTATGGATATCCCGCCTATGGTCAAAAAACTTCTGCCGTTAAAGTCAGCTCCCGTATATAGTGTAAATAGCAGTAGCATTAATGTTATTATATACAATGGAAACGCCAGCTTCTTAAGCTTTGTGTAGTCAAAAAAGTAGATACCTGCCAGTACACCAAAACCAATAACAGCATAAAGCAAATACCTTTCAAAGCTCACAGCCTGGAAAGAAGAAAATTTACTGCTCACATACATGATAATCCCGCCAATCGCTGCAATAATAGCGGTCAATACAATAATTGACCATTCGGTTTTCGGCTTGTGCTGTTTATTTAGGCGGTTTCCCAGCTCATCACAGTTTCCCATGGCAGATATGGCCATTTCAAGAGCTTTTTCCTCATCCATAGCTCTATTGGCATATTCTTCTTTCAGCTCGCAAATATGATTGGTGAGTTCATCGCGGATATCCTTATGTACCGCCTTGCATTTTATATGAATACAAACATCATCAAGAAAAGTGGTTATCTTTTTATTCAAAGCAATTCCCTCCAATTATTGAATTTACAGCCTTAGCATAGGTATTCCATTCTTGCTTTTTATACTTTAGCAGCTTTCTTCCTGCATTAGTTATTCTGTAATATTTTCTGCGTTTGCCGTTTTCTGCCTCAGACCAGTAGGACTCTATAGCTCCTTCATTCTCCAGCCCATGCAGCATGGGGTATAAGGTGCCTTCCTTCAGATCAAAGACATCCTCGGATTTCTTTTTTAGCGCCTGAGCTATCTGATAGCCATACATATCTTCGCGTTCCAGCAGGGTAAGGATAAGTATTGAGGTGCTACCCTTCATCAGTTCCTTGTTAATCTTCATTTTTGGGCCTCCTGTGCAGATAAGTGTATACATAGATTATCTATGTATATGGTAGCACTTACTAATAAAGTTATCAAGAGTTATTTTACTTAAATTATATAAATATGAACTCAATACAAAATCATTTATAGAGGGTATAGGTGGGTACTTACAGCAACTCTCCCTAAACCCATGGTAGTATTTTACATAATGATTTCACCGTATTGGGGCATGCAGGAGATTGCACCAGCAATTAAAATAGTATAATATAAAAATTATATTGATAATTTTTTATAATGAGGGCTTTAATATTGAGATATTTTGTAAACTTTTTTTCATTTAAGAGCATTCAAACTAAAATGATGGTGGTTTTTATTATCATGGTTGTTTTGCCCATGCTGTTGATAACTTATTTCTCAATTAAAGGTTCAGAAAGGTTTCTTCAGCAGAAGATAAGTCAATCCGATTATCAGGTGCTCGAACAGATGAGCAATTCAATCAATTCCTCCCTGCAGGCCATGATTAATGCCTCCAGCTTATTTACACAGGACAGGCAGCTTGTAGATTTGCTGTCCATGAGCAATAATTTGGATTCTAATCAGATTTTTAATAAAACACAACTGTTTGACAAGGAAATGCAGAAGGCAAAAAACAGCATTTTACTGAATTTTAACAGCTATATTTCAATATTTGATTTCAATGGAAACCTATACACCTCAGGGTCAAGGCAGGCTACGGATAACTTTGAAAAGTATTCAAGCACTCAGTGGTTTAAAGATACCCTCGCAGCAAACGGGTTTATGCTGTGGATAGCCCCACAAAGCGATTATATAAAGACGGAGGATTTAAGCTCCGGGCCTGTAATAACTCTGTCAAGGCTCATAAAGGGAAGCCGTTCCTTAGGGGGATATGGTATTGTTACAATAAGCATAAGCGAAAGCGAATTCTTCAGGAAGATTTTTAAAAATACTGCAGGTGATGTGGACAATAACGTATTCATCATTGATGACAAGGGAGTAGTCATTAGCAGCGGTCAGAAAGAAATAATCGGCAAAACTCTCTCTGAGGAGTTTCATATAAATAAAATATCGGATAATAGCAAAAATAATTATATTACTAAAATTGAAGGTAAGAAAACTATTATCAGTTATGCCTCAATTGAATTAACTAAATGGAAACTGGTGAAAATGAACAGTTATGACATACTGTTTATGGATTTGATAAAGGACAGAAACAAGAATTTAAT
>JAEZFK010000013.1 GCA_023437715.1 Bacillota bacterium
GAGTTGCGGGTGCTGCAGGGCCTGGAACGGGCGTGTAAGGGGCGGACCGTATTGTCTATCTCCCATCGTCTGAATGAGAGCACGCACAGTTCTCGCTTGATTCAAATTGGTGAATAACAAAATGTGAAGCCCTGAGATTCATCCTGAGAGGATAATAACTATGGATTTGAAAAAAAGAGCACGACAGTTGAAAACCGATATCCCAGCGGTATTTCTGTGTATGAAGGACAAAAACACTCCTGCCATTGCAAAAGTGTTGGCTGGTGTAACCGTCGCCTATGCCTTATCACCGGTTGATCTGATACCGGATTTTATTCCCGTGCTGGGGTATCTTGACGATGTCATTTTGCTTCCCTTTCTGATCGCGCTTACCATTCGTTTTATCCCGCAAGAGCTATTTGAACATTATCGGGAAGAAGCAACGGGCCAATGGGCAAGCGGGAAGCCGAAAAAGTGGTACTATGCTCTCCTGATTGTGGCCATCTGGCTTCTTGTTTTATGGCTGATTATAAGAGCATTTCTGTTTTAACTTTGCAGCTATCACAAGAAACTGGAAATAATAAATTGCAGCGCCTGCATTTTTTCTTAGATGCAGACAAGTTGATAATGTTATATTGCATATAACCTGCAATAGGCTGAAAGTATAGGCAATCTCACCAATTAGGATGAGATTGCCCATCTTCTATTTCACCATCACATTCCGAGAATTGTCCAAATATAGGTCGGCGCCGTCAGTGTGAACACCAAACAGGCGAACAGAATTGCAGGCGCCGCCCACTCAAATTGTCCGTGTTTTCTATAGTCGAAGTATGCAGTCCCCAATTTTGCAAAGAAAAACACCGCCAGAATCAGGTCGATGGCGGGGAATACCACCTTGTTGACCACGGTTTTAATCTGGCTGGAGGCGTCGTTCCACGTTCCTTCGATTGCCCCGGCCACATCGCCGTTTGCCGCAAAAGCGGTTGTGCTAAACAACAGGCTTACCATGAGAACAAGCGAGAGTGCCAGTGCAATTTTTTTGTATCTTTTCATGAAAACCACCTTCCTGAAATAAGGAACAAGGCCGCAGGATCGCTCCCGCCACCTTGTTCTTTTTCTGTGTTATAGCTAAGGTTTTTTAGGGCCAGCGTGCCAATCCTGCCACAAATTTCCCTTGATGGTCAGGCTGTCGGTCAGGTTGGCGGACAGCATTCCATCGGGCGTCCACGCATCTATGAGCCATGTGTTGACGGTATAGGCGCCATCGGGCATCCAGATCGGGCTGAAATGGGTCCGATTCTTGTAGGTGGAATAGGGATTTTTCTGAAACTCAAACCGCCCTGTACCCATTCGCTCCAACAGTCGCCAATAGGTTTCGTAGCCGAATTCGGGAAAATAGCTGACCGCATTCTGCGGCTGGGTTACCGCCGAGCTTTGGTTGGAGCTGATGCTCCCGGTGGCGGTCTGGTTGATGCCGTACCCGGATTTCATAGTTCTTCCGCTGGCAGTAGGATTTTTGCTGTCGCACTGAATGCTCATGGCTGCGGTCAGGCTGGCGCTGTAGCGATCCAGATCAAATTCGTACCACCCATGGTCGCACCAATATCCATCATCGTCCTCATCGCCGCTGTGCCACACCCAATATTCCTGCCACCACGGGCGCCAGACACTCCAGCTTACCGTGCTTTTCACTGCTCTACTTGGAACAGAAACACGGGAGAAACTGTCGTTGCGGTCATCGGCTACGGGATAGGGTGGCGGGTTCTTATCAAGATCAACGATTTTCACGTTGAGGGTCGTTTTCGCTGTGTTGCCGGGGCCGGACACTGTCACCTTAATGGTCATGTTTTGCTCGGTATCCGGGGTTCTCCATTTCACCCACGCAAGCTGGCTGTCGCCGTCGGGGTAATAAACATTGCCCACGCTGTAGGTCTGGCCTCCGATGTTGAAGCTGACGCGGGTGGGGCTGTCGGGATCAGACTGACCGCCGCTGATTCTCACTGCCGTGATGACATCGGTGTTGACACGGTACTCGTAGTCGTAGGCTTCAATCTGCGGTTTCTCCGGCTTTTCTTCAAATCGGACGATGCCAAGCCCAAGGCTGGATTTAATATCCGCGTTGGTGGCGGCGCTGGTCTTGCTGCCGCCCCATGCGGGATAGCCGAGATCGCTTACCTCCAGAAACATAGCAAGAGGCAGATTCTTGTGGGTGAGGGATACCATCCGCCGCCTTAACAGACCGCTGGTCTGCTCATCATAGAGCGCCGCCTCGGTGGCGGTGGTGGCAAACATATTGCCCTCGAACTTGTAGTAAGCCAGTGGCTCCAAAAGAATTTTATACTCGCCGCCGATGAGAACGTCATAATTCATGCCTGTAATTTCCGCAATACGCTTAACCACGTATTCGGAACAGAAGTATTTCTTTATGGCCTCAATGTTGTTGCTGCCGTTAGTGCTGATGATGCGTGGCATAGTCTGTCCGGGATTTTTATAGGTATAGCCACCTTTTACCGGGCTTAGTGAAGCACCGTTATTATATTGCAGTTTGCTAACCTTTCCAAAATGGTATATTCCCGCCGAGGGAGCCTTATTGGTAAAGTCAAAAGGTGTGGTGACCACCGCATGGTCGCTTGCGCGAACAACTGTTACACGCACACCTTCGTTGCCGGGACTCCATGAATTGGTGCTGGTTCCCTGACCCATCCCGCCGCCACCGCCGTCAATGTTCCCGCTGCCGCCGGTGTCGGCAAAAGCAGTCATCGGGCAGAGCATACACAAAATGAGGAACAGCGGCAGGGCTCTTAAAAGTAAATTTTTCATCCTAACCTCCTGTTTCTGCAAATAAAAAAGCACGGTATCTTTCAACCGTGCCATGGGGTATATTCTTATTTAGTCCATGATACCAACCTGTTTGTTGATATCGCCGTCTCCATCAACAACTTCTCCATGATTAGCACCGCCATCCGGCACATTATCAAAGCCGGGGATGCTGTTTCCACCGCTGCTGGGTTTAGAGGAGGGTTCCTGCTTCGGTGTTTCCTTCGGCTGTTCCACCTTGTCATGGTCGACAGCCGTGGGAGGCTCGGTGACCTTTTCGCCATTGGGCTTTTGCGTAGGGTCTTTGAGCTGTTCCTCGCTATATTCGGGCTTGCTCACATCGCCCAGAATGGTCTGCTCGGTGCCGCTGGAAACCGCGCCGTTGTCGGCACTTACCGGCTGAGTGGTATCGGGCGGGGTTACGGTGACCTCTTTTTCATTCTCTGTAATTTCCGGTTCGGATGGGTCTACCGTCACATTGCTTACCTCGGAGCTTTGGGACGGAAGGGGCGCATCTGCCGGTTCCGGCGTCTGGAGCCGCTGCCCGATCAGCACTACCAGCACCGCACAGAGGGCGAGTCCACCGGCGACGGCCAGCCACTTCTTCATTTTGGGATTCATATTTTTCATAAGAGTATCCTCCTATTGTTAAATTTTGAGATTCTTCTTGTTAAGTCACACCCTACCACGAAATTTTCAAAAAGTCTATCCATATTATAGAAAAAATTGAAACCAGTCAAAACCTCGGCGTATACCCGGCGCTGGTTTTGACCTTGATGGTCATGGGCGGCAGCAGCTTCCCGCCAAAGGATACGGGAACCTCCAGCAGGATGGTGCTGTCCGCTTCAAAGCGGTCGGAGGCATGATCCCCTGACGCAAAAGGTGCATTGCGAATATCCACATTTAGGTTCCAGGCCTTAAATTCCAGCTTGCCGTCCGGGGTGCGCTTTTCGTGATAGCCACTATTGTAGGAAAGCCCAAGGATGCCGTCCAGCCGGTCATAAATATCGCCGTAATCGAGGCTTTCCTCGAAATCTCCGGCATAGGGCTGGTAAGCGCCCGAATAGCCCTCCCGCACACCGTGGTACACATCATCGTAATTCTCCACCACGGTGGAGATGACAGCGGCCTGCACCGCATCCCGAACACCCTGCGCTATGATCATCAGCCGAAAATATTCAGAAATGCCGGTGAAGATGATGACCAGCGACAGGGTGATCGCAATAATCAGCGGAAAGCCCGCGCCACCTTTTCCCCGTAGGATTTGCTTGATTTTATCCATCATTTCCAATAAACCTCGCTCTTTCCCGCCGCGTCTGCTCTCAGCGTAATGGGGAACGATCCGAAGCCGCCGAACAGCCCGATGTTGGTCTGGTAGGTGACCGTTACCGTGACTTCCTCATTGAGCTGGATTCTGCCGGTTTCAGACCATTCCACGCTGGGGGAAAGCCCGGTCTTTTCCCGCTGAAGCTGCGCACGGAGGCTGGTTTCACCGCCCACCTGTCCGGCAATTTCGGCCTCCCGGATGAGCTCAGTGG
>JAEZFK010000024.1 GCA_023437715.1 Bacillota bacterium
GCATTATCCTGGGCAAGTGCTGGTGGTCTTGGCTTCAGAGGTTCAAGGAAATCTACTCCATATGCAGCTCAGATGGCGGCAGAAACTGCTACTAAGGCAGCTCTTGTACATGGTTTAAAATCAGTAGACGTCATGGTCAAAGGTCCTGGTTCAGGCCGTGAAGCAGCTATTCGTGCACTTCAGGCATGCGGATTAGAGGTAACCAGCATTAAGGATGTAACTCCGGTTCCACATAACGGTTGTCGTCCACCAAAACGTAGAAGAGTCTAATTAGGAGGTAATTACAGTGGCAGTTGACAGAGTTCCTGTTCTTAAAAGATGTAGATCCCTTGGTCTTGATCCGATCTATTTAGGAATAGATAAAAAATCAAACAGAGAATTAAAAAGAGCTAACAGAAAGATGAGTGAGTACGGCATTCAGCTTAGAGAAAAGCAGAAAGCTAAATTCATCTACGGCGTTCTTGAGAAACCTTTCCGTAACTACTATGCAAAAGCATCCAGAATGAACGGTCTGGTTGGTGAAAACCTGATGACCCTTCTGGAAAGAAGACTTGACAATGTAGTATTCCGTATGGGATTCGGAAGAACAAGAAGAGAGACCAGACAGATGGTTGACCACAAGAGCATTCTTGTAAATGGTAAGTGCGTAAACATTCCTTCCTATTTAATTAAGGCAGGCGATGTAATCGAAGTAAAAGAGAAATGCAAAACCAATGCAAGATTCAAGAGCGTTCAGGAATCAACCGCAGGACGTATGGTTCCGGCTTGGCTTGATGTTGACCATGAGAATTTACGTGGTACTGTAAAAGAGTTACCAACAAGAGATGAGATTGATGTTCCAGTGAATGAAATGCTTATCGTCGAGTTGTACTCCAAATAATTGAAAGTCTGTTGATTGAAGCCGGCTTTCGGGGCTGCTGTAAAATAACGGGGTTTTATTGCGTGTTTTGCAGCACCCCCAAGGTTTGAGTATAAGACCCTCGATACAAAATACCCAAAAGGAGGGGCTATTAGTGTTCGATTTTGAAAAACCAAACATTGAGATTGCTGAAATCTCAGAAGACAAAAAATATGGCAAATTTGTAGTTGAACCGCTTGAAAGAGGTTATGGCACGACTTTAGGTAATTCCTTAAGAAGAATCATGCTTTCTTCCTTACCGGGCGCTGCAGTCAGTCAGGTAAAAATCGACGGCGTTTTGCATGAATTCAGTTCCATTTCTGGAGTAAAAGAAGATGTGACTGAAATTATTATGAACATCAAGAGCTTATCTATTAAGAATAACAGCGATACCAACGAAGCAAAGGTTGCATACATCGAGTTTGAAGGCGAAGGTGTTGTAACGGCTGCGGATATCCAGGCGGATCCCGATATCGAGATCATGAACCCGGATCAGGTTATCGCTACTCTTAGCGGCGGCACAGACAGCAAGTTCTATATGGAGCTTACCATTACCAAGGGCCGCGGCTATGTAAGTGCAGATAAGAACAAGAGTGAGGATCTGCCAATTGGAGTTATCGCCGTGGATTCTATTTACACACCGGTAGAACGCGTCAACATGACGGTAGAAAACACCCGAGTAGGTCAGGTTACGGATTATGATAAGCTGACATTAGATGTATTTACAAATGGAACCCTGGCACCGGATGAGGCGGTCAGTCTCGCTGCAAAGGTACTGAGCGAGCATTTAAACTTATTCATCGATCTTTCTGAAAACGCCAAGACTGCAGAAGTCATGGTGGAGAAGGAAGACAACGAAAAGGAAAAGGTTCTGGAAATGAACATTGATGAGTTGGAGCTTTCCGTCCGTTCATACAATTGTCTGAAGAGAGCCGGCATCAATACCGTGGAAGAGCTGTGTAACAGAACTTCCGAGGATATGATGAAAGTCCGTAACCTGGGCCGCAAGTCTTTGGAAGAGGTATTGGCAAAATTAAAGGAATTAGGCTTGCAGCTTAATCCCAGCGACGATGCCAACGCTTAATGAAAACGCTTTAAGTAAATAATTTATGGAGAAAAAGCACCGATACAGTAAGACCGAAGAAGCATGTATCCGTGTTCCACAAATGGAGGAATATTAAAATGGCAGGATATAGAAAGCTGGGAAGAACTTCCAGCCAGAGAAAAGCATTAATCAGAAGCCAGGTAACTGCATTATTACACAATGGCAAGATCGTGACAACTGAAGCAAGGGCAAAGGAAATCCGCAAGGTAGCCGAAGGCCTGATCGCTTTGGCGGTAAAAGAAAAAGATAACTTTGAGACCGTTAAGGTTACTGCAAAGGTTGCACGTAAAGATAAAGACGGCAAAAGAGTGAAAGAAGTTGTCAACGGCAAGAAAGTTACCGTTTACGACGAAGTGGAGAAAGAGATCAAGAAGGATCTTCCTTCCAGACTTCACGCCAGAAGACAGATGTTAAAGGTTCTTTATGATGTAACAGAGGTTCCAGCAGAGGCTGCCGGAAGAAAGAAAAACACAAAATCTGTTGATCTGCCAAAGAAGCTGTTTGAAGAGGTTGCACCAAAGTACGTATCCCGCAACGGTGGTTATACACGTATCGTTAAGATCGGCCAGCGTAAGGGTGACGGAGCTATGGCTGTACTGCTTGAGCTTGTATAAGAATAAATATGGAATTCCCGGTATTGGAGTTGATCCTTTGCCGGGATTTTTTTATCGTATAGGAAAGTTCATCCTATACGATAAAAACCCTCCGGGGGATCGCACTGCGGCGGTAGGGTTGGATGTCGCAGAAGCGACCCACCGCAGGCGGAGAATCCCGCAAGCGGGATTCTTTATCGTATTTGTAAAATTAATTGGAGCGAGCCAATTTCCGTGCTATACTATAAAAAACTCTTAACTATTTTGGCATTAAGCTGCGTGCTTTTTGAATAAGGAAAAAATAACGGCGCTGTCCGGCGCAGGGGATAAGGGGAGAGATACAATGGAAAAACAGACCTTAGGAGAGATAACTGCCAGGAATCTGGTGCAGATGATCCAGGAAAAGGGTTATGCACCGGGGGACAAACTACCCACGGAGATGGAACTGTCCGTGGTTTTAGGAGTAGGGCGCAATACGGTGCGTGAGGCCTTAAGGATTCTTATGTCCCGGAATATTGTGATCATACGCCAGGGCTCCGGGACATTTATATCGGAGAAGAACGGCATACCGGATGATCCCTTGGGATTTTCCATGGTAGAGGACACCAGAAAGCTGACAGAGGACTTATTGCAGATCAGGACCATTCTGGAGCCGCCTATTGCGGCCCTGGCGGCCCAGAATGCCACGGCTGAGGATATTGAAAGGCTGGAGCAGATTCTTGGAGAGGTGGAGGAGCTGATTCGCACCAGGGGCGACTATGCGGAAAAGGACTCCCAATTCCACGCCCAGATTGCAGCCTGCTCCCACAATACGGTAATGTCCAATCTGGTTCCTGTGATCACCGACGGGGTGAGGGTGTTTGCCAGCGCGGTCCGGGAGACGGAGTATAGCCAGACCCTGGTTTCCCACCGGGCCATATTTGAGGCCATACGGGACAAAAAGGCGGTGGAAGCCCAGCAGGCCATGTATTTTCACTTAATGTATAACCAGAACCGGTATATGGAAGAAGCAAATCAAAAATAAGAGGGAATATTTATGGGATGAATATTGTTATTCATCCCATTTTTTATTGACATATAGCGAGATATATGGTAAAAATAAGGTATATTCATGGGATGAATGCCAGGAGGAGCAGCAAATGGAGCAATTATATGATGTATTGATTATCGGCGGAGGCGTGGTGGGAAGCGCCATTGCCAGAGAAATGTCCAGATACCGGCTGAAGATTGGTGTCTTGGAAAAGAATCTGGATGTCTGTTATGAAACCAGCGGAAGAAATTCCGGAGTGATCCATGGCGGGTTTGCCTATGATACCGGTTCCTTAAAAGCGCGGCTATGCGTGGAAGGAAACGAGATGATGGACCAGCTTTCCAGGGAGCTTGGCTTTAAATTTATACGCTGCGGTAAGGTGCTGGTAGGCGATACCCCGGAGGACATGGAGACCTTGAAGCGCACCATAAAGCAGGGGGAGGAAAACGGCTCTAAGGGCTTAGAGCTCATTGACCGGGAGCGGCTTCACCAGCTGGTTCCTGCAGTGGTAGGAGAATTTGCCATGTTCTCGCCTAACAGCGGAATCCTGGACCCCTTTAACTACACCATAGCCCTGGCGGAGAACGCCCATGACAATGGGACTGACTATTATTTTGACCATGAGGTGGCAGCTATCTGCCGGAAAGGCGGTGTCTATCGGATCGAAACAACCAAGGGCATATTTTCTTCCCGCTGGGTGGTTAACAGCGCCGGCTTAGGCTGCGGCAGGATTTCAGATATGCTGGGCATCAAGGGCTACCGGGTGATCGGGTCCAAGGGGGATTATATCATTCTGGATAAGCGCACCGGCCCCCTTCTGCCCATGCCGGTCTATCCGGTCCCCAGCAATACCTATATGGGAATTCATGTGACCAATACCACGGATGGTAACGTGATTGTGGGCCCTAATGCGGAGCTGGCTGAGGACTTTTCCTATTATGGAGTTCCCCAAAGAAACATGGACTATTTAGCGGACAGCGCCTCCGGCCTGTGGCCCTGCATTCATAAAGGGGATTACATCCGTAACTACAGTGGAATTCTGCCCAAGTGGGTGGATGATGAGGGGACGATTCAAGACTTTAAGATAGAGATCCGGGACGATTTAGCGCCCAATGCCATCAATCTGGTAGGCATCGAATCGCCGGGGCTGACGGCGGCCGTACCCATTGCCCGGTATGCCATTTCCCTGATGAAAGAAAGGGAGGAATTAATACCTAACCCGGATTTCCAACCGGTGAGGAAGGGAATTCTCCGCTTTGAAGAGCAGCCGGAAGAGGAGCAGGCCCGTTTGATCCGGGAAAACCCGGACTACGGCGAGGTGATCTGCCGTTGTGAGAAAGTGACCAGGGCGGAAATATTACAGGCGATTCACAATCCCTTAGGCGTGGAAACCATGACAGGCATAAAATACAGGACCCGTTCCATGATGGGCCGCTGTCAGGGCGGCTACTGCCAGATGAGAATCGCTCAGATGATAGAGGAAGAGCTGGGAAAGAAAGTGACGGATGTACGCTATGCCGGACGGAATTCACAGATGTTCTTTGGAAAGGTCCGTGAGGAGGTGGGAGAATGAACATAGAGAAAGAAGAGATTGACGTAATCATTGTGGGAGGGGGGCCCGCCGGCCTGGCCGCCGCCATAGGGCTTTACCAGAGGGGAATCAGGAACCTGCTGATCGTCGAGCGGGAAATGCAGCTTGGGGGCATTTTGCGCCAGTGCATCCATGATGGCTTCGGTTTGACCCGTTTCAAGGAAACTTTAAGCGGACCGGAGTATGCAGGCCGCTTCATTGATCAGGCGGAGGAGCTGGGAATTCCATACATAACCGATGCCGCTGTCCTGGAGATAACCGGCGGCAAGGTGGTGACGGCTGCCACCAGAGAGGGTCTCCGGCAATGGCAGGCAAAAGCAGTGGTCCTTGCCATGGGGTGCAGGGAACGGACCAGAGGAGCTCTGGGAATTCCCGGAGAAAGGCCTGCAGGAGTGTTTACCGCAGGGGTAGCACAGGCTTATATGAATTTATACAACACCATGCCCGCAAAGGAAGCGGTGATTTTAGGCTCTGGGGATATCGGGATGATCATGGCCAGAAGGCTGACTCTGGAGGGAGCCCACGTCCAGGCTGTATTTGAAATCCAGCCCTACCCCAGCGGTCTTCCAAGGAATATTGAACAATGTCTGAATGATTACGGCATCCCCCTGTATTTGAGCCATACCGTCACGGAGATTCACGGAACCTCCCGTCTGACAGGGGTTACGGTTTCTCAGGTGGATGAGCATTTTAAGCCTGTCCCAGGCACGGAAAAGAAGTATGAATGCGATACCCTGATTCTCTCCGTTGGACTGATCCCGGAAAATGAGCTGTCAATAGACGCAGGCGTCACCCTGGATCAGAGGACAAGGGGAGCTGTGGTGGATGAGCATTTTCAGACCAGTGCAGACGGTATCTTTGCGGCAGGAAACGTGCTTCACGTCCATGACCTGGTGGATTTTGTATCCATGGAGGCGGAGGCACTGGCGGCCTCTGTGGCAGAATATGTGGAAAAAGGAAGTCTGGAGGACTGCCCCATAGCCATTAAGACAGATCCGGGTATCAGCCATACGGTTCCTCAGCGGGTCAGCGGCACCCGGCCCTTTAAGCTGTCCATGCGGGTAAAATATCCCATGAAAAATTGCCGCATCGTGGTAAGCCAGAACGGCAGGGAAATTGCCTCAAAAAAGATGAAGAAAGCCATACCGGCAGAGATGATCCAGCTCATGGTGAAAGGGGACCGGATGGAGGCAGGAAAAGACCTGGAGGTGAGAGTGGAATGATGAGAGAGTTTACGTGTATCATATGTCCCAATGGATGCAGCATTGAGGCGGAGATAGAAGGCAGGAAAGTCTGCTCTGTCCAGGGAGCTGAATGTCCCAGGGGAGAGAAGTATGTGCGCCAGGAGCTGACAGACCCCCGGAGAAATATCGCCACCTCCGTTCTGGTCCGGGGGGGCAGCCTGCCTCTGGCCAGCGTAAGACTGACCGCCCCTATTCCCAGAGACAGGATCAGTGACGCCATGGCGGAAATTAAAAAGGTCGTCCTGGATGCCCCGGCGGAGCCGGGAACCATTATCATAAAAGGGCTTTTGGGGTATGACAGCGATGTGATCGTGACAAAGAGAGTATCTGTCCGGTAAGAGAAAAGGGGCCGGGCTATGTCCGGCCCCTGCCGCTTATCTGGGCTGCTTTTGAAGTTCTGAGGGAGATTTCCCGTAATACCGTTTAAAGGCCGCGCTGAAGTAAGCAGCATTTTCATAGCCGACTTGAGATGACACCTCATACATCTTTAAATTTGTATGTTCCAACAGAGCTCTGGCCTTTTCCATGCGGATTTTGATTAAGTAGTCCGTAAAGGTGGTCCCCGTCTCACTTTTGAAGACTGTGCTGAAATAGGAGGTACTGAGACATACGGCATCAGCTACCTGGTCGATGGAAAAGGAGGAGCTGGCGTAGTGACTCTGGATATACAGCAGAGCCTGATCGATGAGCCGCCCGTAGCGGCTCTTGTTGATGCGCATGCTGTCACAGATCTTAAAAAGGCTTTCCTTTAGGTTTTCAATGCTGCTCTCTAAGGTCCCGGAGGCGATGATCTTCTTGAATTCGTCAATGGGGCTGTCAAAGGCATCCTGAAGGCTTACCCCGGCCTCCTCCAGCTCCCGGACCAGATTGGTGTAGAAAGTCCCCACGGAGAAAGTCATGTATAAGTAGCTTTCGCTCCCCTTTTCATAGAGCCAGCGCTTTAATTGCTCCAGCTCCCGTCCAATCCCGTTTTTATCCTGCTCCTTGATATATGCAATGAGCCGGGTCTCGGATTTTGGAAGTCCTGCCCCGTCGGGATTGCGGCTGTAGAGAAAGCCTTCCACTTCTTCATAGAAGATATCTGCATTAGAGCCTTTGACAAAGTGCAGCTTTAAGGCATCCATGCAGCTTTGGCGGCTTCGGTGGATTGCTTCTAAGCCTTCACAGGGCTTTCCGCAGGCAATGGCGACATCAAAGTGTTCTCCCTCATGGGGAAACTGGGCCCGGATGGCCTCAACGGTCTGGCGCCGCTTTTGGGAAAGCTCTGCCTTGGCAGCTGCGGCCAGGCAGATCTGGTAGTGATCCCCGGAGGACTCCAGTAAGTAACACCTGTCGCTTTTCAAGGTTTCCGACAGGGTGGTGAAACGCCGCTCCACCGAATACCTGATCTCATTGGAGAGTCCGGCAATGCTCTGGGGGTTTAGCTCTGCCCAGAGGATGCAAAAATATCTTTCCCTGTTAAAATCCAACTCCCTGCGCCGTTCCTTTAAGGCCTGGGAGGACAGCTCACCGGCTGCAGCGCTTTTTAACAGCTCCGTTACCATCATATGTCTGTCGTGATGGAATCGGCGGCAGTGAGAGACAGCCGTTTCCAGCATGTGGTTGATGGCTTCCAGCTCAATAGGCTTTAAGATGTAATCCAGGACGCCTAAATGAACGGCAGTCCTGGCATATTCAAAATCATCGTAAGCGCTGATGATCAGTATCACCACGTTGGGATTTAATTCTTTCGTTCTTTTTGAAAGCTCCAGCCCGTCTAAATAGGGCATTCGGATATCCGTGATCAGAATGTCCGGAGGTTCTCTCTGAATCAGATCCCAGGCCTCGTTGCCGTCAGTGGCAACGCCTGCCAGTTCAATGCCCAGGCTCTTCCAGCCAATCTGTCTGGACAGGCCTTCCAGTATGATCTCATTGTCATCACAAAGTATTACCCGGAACAAGCATCTCATCTCCTTTCCGTAGGGGAATTTTTAAACGGACCTCTGTTCCCTCGCCCGGTGTCGAGGTGAGAAAGAGTCCATAGCTGCTGCCAAATAAGATGTGTATGCGTTCATTGACATTATAGAGCCCATAGCCGGATGTGCGGCTGTCGGGCTGGGAGGACGTGAAGATCTGCCGTCTCAGCTCTGAGACAGTCCCGGCGTCCATGCCCATACTCCTGTCGGAAACAGACAGGACCAGATCCTGACCTTCCTCATAGACCCTTACGCTGATAATGATCTTCTGCCCCGGCAGAGGGACTGCGTGGACGATCACATTTTCCACCAGGGGCTGGAGCATGAGCTTTAGGGTCTGGTAGGAGTACAGGCTGGGGTCGCAGTCAATGGTATACTCGAACTTTTTGCCGTAAATCATATTGGTGATGAATAAATAGCTGCCAACGTGCTTGAGCTCCTCTTGAATAGTAATGATCTCTCTCCCCTTGCTTAAGGAAATCTTGAACAGGGTGGAAAGCTCGGTCAGCATCTTTTCCGCATCTCCGTTTCGGTCCATGCGCAGCAGCCAGATGACGGAATCCAGGGAATTATAAAGAAAATGAGGCTGAATCTGGGCCTGGAGGGCCTTGAGCTCGGAGTTCTTCAGCTTGGCCTGCTCTTCATAAATCTGTTTGATCAGGCTTTCTATCCGGTCCAGCATCTGGTTGAAGCTCTTTCCCAAACGGTCGAATTCCGGAGAGGAGAGGGGGGAGATGCGCACGGACAGATCTCCGTTTTCTACATTTTCCATCATGACAGAAAGACGCTCCACAGGGCGGTATACGGACTCTGAGATACGCATGGCGATGTGGAGAGCGGAAAATGCAATAATCAGCAGAAGGAGCATAACGATGGTTGTGATATCCTTGCTGCTCTGGGTGAGAAAATCCCTGTCAATGATTCCGGCAATGCACCAGTTTGGGTCATCTAAGGTCCGGCTCACAATCAGATACTGGGAATCCGGCACCAGAATGGACTTACCGGAAGTATCCGGGGCGGAGCGGGCAATGGTGGCAATCAGCTCCGGAGAAAGATCAATGGGATAATTCGTATCGTTGCCGGCGTTTGAGCTGAATAAGATGCTCCCGCCGTTGTCTATGATGCAGAGGACTCCATTGGTGAAGCCATGCTTCATCTTCTGGGTGATGGCATCCACCTGAATGTCTGCTGCCACGATACCATTGGTAAACCCGGAGGCCTTATCCACGAAAGGGACGCCTACCGTGATGAAGCGGTCGCTGATGGAGCTGCGGACGATGAAGCTCCCTTCGTGAGGCGGAAACCAGGCGGTCTCCGGACTGTTCAGGATAGTTTGATACCAGCGGGTGGTTCTCTGATCCTCTGATTTGAGGGAATAATAGTTGGATTTGTACCGGCCGCCGTTTAAGCCTAACACATAAAACCCAAAGATATCTTTCCGGTAGGTGGAAAGAGAGGCAAGTTCCATGCTGCCCGCCAGGTCATTGGAATACTGTTCTGAGATATTTTTAAAGTCCATCCGTAAGTACTCCTGCATCTTGATGTCTCCGGTCAGCATGGCGCACAGGGACCGGGTGTCATTGAGGAGGCTGTCGATATCGTCGCACACCAAATCTATGGTTTCCACCGATGATTTTTCCGTGGTATTGAAAATGAAATTGGTGTAAAGCCGGTAGGCCGCGATTCCGGTCAGCAGCACAGGCAGAGAGGATAAGGTGGCAAAGGAAAGCAGCAGCTTTTTGCGGAAAGACAGTTGGTGAAAGCGAGAAATCATCTTTAAGTATCCCTTTCGTAAGCTCTAATAGGCGGTGGTGGAGTATTGGGCTGCATTTTCGGCAGTAATGATCTCATAGGGAATGATGACCACCGGAAATGGCCTGGTTCCCCGTTCAATCTGCTGGATTAAGGATTCCACGATAAAGCCCCAGCGGGGATTGCTTTCCACGGTTCCCAAGTATTCGCCTGCAATGATGGCCTTGCACACATCCTGGATTCCGTTGATGGATACGATGGAGATATGGGAAGGATTAAGGCCGGCCACCTTGATGGCCTGAAGGGCCCCCAGCCCGTCCTCATCACTGTGGGCAAAGACTGCCTGAACGGTCTGACCGTTGCCGGCCGCCTTGATTAGGGCGCTTTCCATGGCTTTCTGAGCGGTGACACGGTCAAAGTTTCCGTATTCCATATCAATGATCTTTAAGTTAGGATAAAGGCTTAAGGCATCGTGAAATCCCTTTGACCGGGCCTGGGCTCCGGGGGAAGTCTCCGGACCGTAGATTTCCACGATATTGCAGGGAGCGCCGCCGGATTTTTCTGCCAGCAGCCGGGCGCAGATTTCCCCCTCTTTCAGATAATCGGCTGAAATGAGAGATACATAGTAGCTTTTGTCCACTGTCTCAGCGGCCTGGTCAATGAGTATGACCGGGATATCCGCTTCCTTGGCGGCCTGGAATACGGGAGTCAGGGCAGCAATGTCGGTGGGGACGATGACCAGGTAATCCACGTTTTCCTCGATCAGCCGGTAGATGTCCTCCACCTGCCATTTGGCTGAATATTCCTCCGGCTCATGATAGACGAATTCCATTCCATTGGGAATCAGCGCCTCCCGGAAGCTGTTGATCTGGGCCGTCCGCCAGGGATTGTCTGTCTCAATCTGAGAAAAGCCCACCCGCAGGCCAGGGGTTTTTGACGACCGGGCCGTACTTTCAGAGCCTGTCCCAGAGGTATCATACAGGGTGAACATTAAAATCAGGCATAAAAAGGATACAAGGATCAGGCACCAGTTGCGGCGGATGAAGCGCAGCAGATGCCTCCCGTTACGGACTACCATTTGGCCCACATGGTGACAGGAGAACTGTCGATTCCTTCTATCATCAGAGGAATGGCGGCGGCTGAAATCAGGCGGCCCGATGGGGTCTGGCTTAGGTTTACGTCCTCGATGATACAGATAAAATGGTCATGGTACATGCCCAGCATGTACTGGTGGGCTAAGTCCCCGTCTGCAGAATCACTGTAGGAGGCCAGGGACACGAAGTCCAGGGCAATGGCCTTTAGGCTCGGAAAGCGTTCCACCAGATACTTTGCAGTCCTGCTGCTGACGGCCGGGCCATGATTTTCATAGGTCCCGAGATCTTCTTTCCTGATTTTCCAGAAGCCGGTCCGTATCAGCAGAAGATCACTGTCTTCGATTTCTTTGTCATAGGGAGATAAGTCCTCCGGTTCGATCTTCTCCTCAGGACCCTTTGAAATATCCGCCAGAAAGGGCTTTTCATAGAGAAAACGCTCCAGGGGGAGGCGGCATAAGGGCAAGCCGCCGGAATAGAAGTGAAGAGGTCCGTCAATGTGGGTGCCATAATGATTGAATAAGTGGATCATGGCCGTATTGGCAGCATCTCCATGGGAAATAGAGGTGTTGGCGGTCAGTTCAAAGGTAGGGTTTCCCGGCCATGTGGGGTCCCCTTTTTTCACTGGATAAGACAGTAAATGATTCATAGAAAATTCCCTCCCCAATATTCTTCTGGTTAATTGGCTTCTTTATTAAAGCATGTTTTTTAAACAGCGTCAACAAAATCGCATGAAATCAAAAACTTTTCCAATCAAATTATATATACAGAAAAAACAGGTGATAGTATACTAAAACCGTCGCAAAACGGAATGCGTAACAGTGCATTATATACAAAGTTGGAGGTATCATCATGAAAGTCATAGACATCCATGCCCATATCTATGAGAAAGTGGCGGGGATCACCCAGGGCCAGCCCATGGCTTCTGCGGATATGGGACGGGTCACCATCGGAAACCGTCTGGTGCAGCTTCTGCCCCCGTCCTTTGAACACAGCCGGAGCACAGCCGAGATGCTTCTGGCACACATGGACTGGTGCGGCATTGAAAAGGCCCTTCTGATGCCCAACCCCTATTATGGGTATCACAACGCCTATTTTAAGGAGGCCATTAAAAGATATCCTGACCGCTTGCGGGGAGTGGCCCTGGTGGATATCTTGAAAGGGGAAGAGGCCGCCGGAGAGCTGGTAAAAATCTACAACGAGGGAATCCTGTTCGGCTTTAAGGTAGAGGTGGACAGCTCTTTCCAGTGCGCACCGGATACCAGGCTGACTGATTTAAAGCTTGCGCCTGTGTGGGATGTGATAAACCAATACCGCCAGCCCGCATTCCTTCACCTGTTCCGGAATCAGGACGTACAGGATATAAAAGTCCTGGCAGAGGCCTATCCGAACATCACTTTTATCATCTGCCACATGGGTGCGGATGCCTGCTTCGGAAAGGGAGTTTCTTCCGGCAACTATGAGGATCTGCTCCGGCTGGTGAAGAAAAGGGACAATGTTTATATGGATACCTCTACAGTGCCGGTGTACTTTGACGAGGAATATCCCTGGCAGACCTCAGTCAGCATCATCGAGACCTGCTACAAGCAGACAGGTCCGGAAAAGATGATGTGGTCCTCCGACTATCCGGGAATGCTGAATCACGGGACCATGAAGCAGCTGATCCATCTGGTGGCTGACCGGTGCAGTAACATCCCTTATGACCACAGAGAAATGATTATGGCGGAAAACGCCAGAAGGCTGTTCTTCTGAATATAAACAAATGGGAATCAACGGTATTTCCTGCCGCTATGGCGGCGGAATATATAAACACTTGAAAAGAAAAGGAGAAGAAAAGTTATGAGAAAAATGATGGCAGCAGGACTGGCGGCAATGATGGCAATTACACTGGCAGCCTGCGGACAGGCAAAGCCTGCACAAACCACGGCGGAGACGGCAAAGACAGCGGAAACCACGGCAGCAGAGACCAAGGGGGAAGAAGCGGGCACGGCAGCCGGAGCAGGAGAGGGCAAGGGCTACGTGGTAGCCTTATGCAACTATTCCATCGGCAATTCCTGGAGAGCCCAGATGGAGCAGGAATTCGTGGCAGAGGCGGAGAAGCTTAAGGCAGACGGAACCGTAAGCGAGTATTATATCACCAATTCCAACGAAGATATCAATAAGCAGATCAGCGACATGCAGGATCTGATCACAAAGAAGGTGGATGCCATCGTAATCACTGCCGCATCCCCCACAGCCCTGGCCCCTGTGGTGGAGGAAGCCACGGAAGCGGGAATCAAGGTGGTTTCCTTTGACAATGTGGTAGATACGGATGAACAGGTTGCGGCCGTAGGAATCGACGAAAAGGAATTTGGCCGCATCGGAGCGCAGTGGCTGGCGGATATACTGGATGGAAAAGGCAAGATCGTGGTACTGAACGGCATCGCCGGTACGGCAACCGACTCCCTGCGCTGGGGCGGAGCAGAGGAAGTGTTCAGCAAGTATCCGGATATTGAGATCCTAGGCTCTGCCAATGCTTCCTGGGATTATGCACAGGGCAAGGCAGCCATGGAGTCCATGCTGTCTGCTTACCCGGAGATTGACGGCGTATGGTCCCAGGGCGGAGCCATGACCCAGGGAGCGATTGACGCTTTCCTTGCGGCAGGACGTGACCTGGTTCCCATGACAAGCGAGGGAAATAACGGAGCCATCAAGGCCTGGATTGATAACAGGGACAAGGGACTGACCTGCATCGCTCCGTCAAATCCCACCTACACCAGCGCCGAGGCTTTGCGTGTTGCAATTAAGTCCTTAAACGGCGAAGAGGTTCCAAAGGATGTGGTCATGGATATTGACACTGTAACCGAGGAGAATGTGGAAGATTATTACCGCCCTGACATGCCGGACAGCTTCTGGGTGCTGACCGAATTAAGCGACGAGGCGCTTCAGAAATTGTATAAATAAGCAGGAAGGCATTACAATGAGCAGACAGGCCGGTATCCTTATCGGCCTGTTTTCAGGATAATCCTGGGAGTTTGAGGAGGGATAATGTGGCAGAAGAATTACTGAAAATGACCAACATAACGAAACGGTTCGGAGGAGTCACTGCATTGGAAAATGTGGAATTTTCCTGTAACAAGGGAGAGGTTCACGTGCTTGCCGGAGAAAATGGTGCCGGTAAAAGCACCATATTGAAGATGCTGGCAGGAATCCATCAGGCCGACGAAGGAGAGATCTATTTTCACGGGCAGAAAGTCCAGATAAAGAATCCACAGCAGTCCCAGAAGCTGGGCATCGCCATGGTGTTTCAGGAGCTGACCCTGGTAGGGGAGATGACGGTGGCGGAAAATATTTATTTGAACCAGGAGCCGACCACCCGCCTGGGACGGGTGGATAAAAAGGAAGTTTACAGGCGGATACGGGCCGCCATGGATAAGTACGACATCCACATAGACCCGGATGCTATGGTGGAAAGCCTTTCCGTGGCTCGGCAGCAGATGGCCGAGATATTAAAGATTCTGGTCAGGGACCCGGAGCTGATTATTCTGGACGAACCTACCTCCGCCCTGGCAAAAAAGGAAGTAAAGCAGCTTTACCAGATTATCCGAAATTTAATTGCGGATGGAAAGACCATTATCTTCATCTCCCATAGGATGGAAGAGATGTTCGAGCTGGGGGACAGAATTACTGTTTTAAAAGACGGCTCCTATATCGGAACCAGGGTGATGAAAGAGATTGATGAGGATGAGCTGATACGCATGATGGTGGGCCGCTCCTTGAGCAATGTGTTTCCCCCTCCTTTGTGCCAGGTGGACAATAGTAAGGTGATATTTGAGGTGAGGGATTTAAGCGATGGAGGCCGTAAGCTGGACCACGTAAGCTTCACGGTCCATCAGGGGGAAATCCTGGGGATCGCAGGCCTTCAGGGCCACGGTCAGACGGAGCTCCTAAATGCCATCAGCGGCTTATATCCCCTTACAAAGGGTGCCATTGTTGTAAACGGAACAGAGGTAACCGTGAAAAATGCAGGCCAGGCCATTGCACAGGGCATTGCCCTGGTACCTGCAGACAGGAAGAACCAGGGGCTTATGCTGGAATTATCCAACCGGCATAACCTGGCCATATCCAGCATGAAGAAGCGGATGAAAGGCTGTTTTATCGACAGGCGGGCGGAGATTGCCTTTGCCGGAGACATAGGAAAGCGGCTTTCCATTAAGATGGGAGGCATAGAGCTTCCAGTATCCAGCCTCTCCGGAGGGAACCAGCAGAAAGTAGTCCTGGGAAAGGAACTGGCTACTGAACCCAGGGTGATTCTCTTTGACGAGCCCACCAGAGGCATTGACGTGGAGGCTAAACGGGAATTTTACCAGATCATGCATAAGCTGGCGGCAGAAGGAGTGGCAGTGGTGATGAATTCCAGCGACATGATGGAGGTGATCGGCATGAGCAGCCGTGTCATCGTCATGTATGAAGGCAAAATATCCGGGATACTGGAAAAGGAAGAGCTGTGCGAGGAGAGAATCATGCAGTTTGGTATGGGAATGAAGGGAATGGAAGAGAAAGGCGGTGAGGCATTATGATTATGAGCAGGCTCAATAAGAATTTCTGGCATAAGCACGGGCATACGGTCCTCATCTATGGGTTCCTTTTTGCGCTGATGATATTTGTCAGCATGTTCAACCAGGACTTTTTCACAACCGGGAATTTTAAGAACCTTTTACGGTCCTCCTTTCCACTGATTATGGTGGCCCTGGGGCAGACTCTTATTATTTTGACGGGAGGAATCGATTTATCCTTAGGAGGAATCGTGGCTCTTTGCAACGTACTGTGCGTACTTGTAATGAATCCGGATTCTGCCCTGGGATTTCTGCCGGCCCTGGGAGCAGCCCTTTTGGTAGGGCTCTTGTGCGGGGCTGTCAACGGGCTTCTGGTTACCAGAGGGCGGCTGGCCCCAATCATTGTGACCATCGCCACCACAGCCGTGTTCGACGGCCTGGCCCTGCTCCTCATGCCAAATCCCGGCGGTTCCGTTCACCGGGGGTTTGCTAAATTTTTAACTAGAGGCTGGGCAGGTCTCACTCCCTTTTTGCTGTTTCTTGCAATCCTTTTTCTCATCCGCAGCCTGGCGGGCAGCACCCCCTATGGCAAGGCCCTGCGGGCCATCGGCGGAAATGAGAATGCGGCTTATTCCACAGGCATCAAGGTGGAACGGGTGAAATTCCTGGCTTACTGCCTGGCAGGGCTTCTCTGCGCGGCAGCAGGCATCTTTTTAAGCGCCCAGATGAACTCGGCGGATGCCACTATCGGAAAAAATTACGCCATGAATGCCATAACTGCTTCCGTAGTGGGCGGTACGGCCATGACCGGAGCAGTGGGAGATCCCCTTGGGACCATTGCCGGAGTATTCATCATTTCAATCATCAACAATATGCTGAACTTATTCGGCGTTTCTTCCTTTTACCAGTTTATATGCCAGGGTCTCATATTGATTGCCGCACTTTCCATCAGTGCGGTACATAAGCGGCGTTAGGGCTGTTGGTGGAAGGACAAAAGGAAGGACAGGTGAATGACTGTGGAAACATACAGCAACAGACAGGCGGTGAAGATGAGCCTGATAAAAAATGGATTTGGAAATGCACAGGTAATGGTGTATATTATACTTATGGCCCTTTTGATCGCGGCCCAGATGATTTCCCCGGGCTACTTGAAGCCGACCCATATAGCAGGAATCCTGCGTCTGGCTTCTTTCATGGGAATTGCGGCCATCGGACAGAACTTGACCATTCTGACCGGAGGAATTGATTTATCCATTGCCAATACCATCACCTTTGCTAACGTGATTGCTGCCCAGATCATGATGGGCAGGAACGAGAATATGCCGGCGGCCATTGTAGCGGTGCTGGCGGTGGGAATCGCTGTGGGCCTGATGAACGGAGTGGGAATCTACTGGCTGAAGATCCCGCCCTTTATCATGACCCTGGGGGTAGGAACTGTGATTCAGGGAATCTTTTTAATTTATACGAAAGGAGCCCCAAAGGGAAATGCAGCGCCCCTGCTGAAAGCAATTTGCGGCCAAAGCCTGGTGGGGATTGTGTCAGGAATCGTCCTGATCTGGGCTCTTATGGCGGTCATCGCCATCCTTGTGCTGAAGAAGACCCCATATGGAAGAAAGCTCTATTCCGTGGGGATCAATGAGCAGGCAGCCAGGTTCTCCGGCATTCATACCGGGCGGGTCATATTCTCCGTTTACCTGATTTCAGCGGTGATTGCGGCCATATCGGGATTTCTTCTGGTGGGCTATACGGGAACCAGCTTTCTGGATGTGGGAACCAGCTATAATACGAAGACTATTGCGGCTGTCATCATAGGCGGGACAGCCATTACAGGCGGCAAAGGCGGCTATGCGGGAACCATTGCAGGTGCGGTAATCATGACTATCCTGGAGGATTTCCTCACTATAGTCAGCATCCCGGAGGCAGGCCGTCAGATCATGCAGGGTGTAATTATCGTGCTCCTGGTGCTGCTCTACAGCAGGGAGAGGCATAAAAAATAGAAGCGTGGAGGTGCGGGTGAGATGAAGGATGGGTTTCATAACTTAAAAGAATACGGCGCAGGAACGGAATACGGTGTTCTGGAGGAGAAAGAGATTATAAACGTTCTTGAGGGAGTGGTTAAGGAGCTCCCCCAGGCGGACCGCATCCTTCTGGTGCCGCCGGATATCACCCGGCGCTACTCTTACGCCGGCCCGGCGACGGCATACTTCTACCATGAGCTGAGCCGGGCGGCCAGGGTGGAGATCATGCCTGCCCTGGGGACTCATAGGGCCATGACCAGGGAGGAGCAGATACTGCTCTTCGGCCCGGATATTCCGGAAGAGGCATATCTTTACCACGACTGGAGGCGGGACACGGTAAAGATCGGTACCGTTCCTGCGGAATTTATCAGCCAGGTGTCCGGCGGCCGGTGGACCAAGGCAATGGAAGCGGAGACGGACCGCCGCCTGATGGACGGCACCTATGATCTGGTGATTTCCTTAGGGCAGGTGGTGCCTCACGAAGTCATCGGCATGGCCAACTACACGAAGAATATCCTGGTGGGATTAGGCGGCCGGGGTATGATCAATGACAGCCATTTAATGGGGGCTGTCTGTGGTATGGAACGGATCATAGGCAATATCGACTCTCCGGTCCGGGCGGTTTTCGACTATGCACAGGAGCATTTTCTGAAGAATATTCCTCTGGTGTATCTTCTGACCGTGACCGGGCAGGAGAAAGAAAAGACCGCTGTATATGGTATCTTTGCCGGTACCTCAAGACATGTGTTTGAGGAGGCGGGAAAGCTGGCAATGAAGCGGAATATCATCTATGTGCCCAAGCCCATGAAAAAGGTGGTGGCTTATCTGGAGCCGGGGGAATTTTCCACCGCCTGGGTGGGAAACAAGTCCATCTACAGGACCCGCATGATGATTGAAGACGGAGGAGAGCTTCTTGTCATTGCTCCCGGGCTTAAGGGCTTCGGAGAAAATGAAGAGGTGGACAGGCTGTTGCGCAAATACGGCTATCGGGGAACAGAGTACACCATGGACTTAGTACGAAAGGGCGTCTTTGAGCAGACCGGTATGGCGCCGGCCCACATGATCCACAGCTCTTCCGAAGGCCGTTTTACCATTACCTATGCGGTAGATCCGAAGAACATCTCCCCGGAGGAGATGAGACAGGTGGGCTATGAGTACATGGATGTCAGAGAAGCCTTGGCACGTTATCCCATGGACCGGCTTAAGGAAGGACTTCAGGTGATGGAGGATGGGGAGGAAATCTACGTGGTGAAGAATCCGGCCCTTGGACTTTGGAAAGTGAGCCCGTAATTTTTCTGCAGATTACAGGTAAAAGATTTATTGTACAAATCAAAAGAAAACTCTATTATATATAGAAGAAATCCCATGGAAATTCCAGGCTCTCTCATCTTTCCCAGAGATTTTCGGTGATTATAATATATTTATCATCCGGAAATGGGGAAGACGGGGGAGCTATTATTTTACGCAAGAATAAAGAAAGAATATCGTAAGTTGACGGTCAAGGCCTCCTCAGGATATAATGTAAGAAATAGAAGAAGATGACTGATTTGCCATATTACTCTAAATTGGAAAAAAAGGGGAGGTAATTTTTATGAAGCATTTGAAAAAGTTGGCTGTACTGGCCTCTGCGATAGCTCTGCTGGGGGTCAGCATTCCATTTGCAGCATTGGGAGCTACAGTAAAAACCATTTCGTCGGTTACCATATATGCGGGACTGGAAGATATTGAGTCAGGGGAGACCCTGCCGTCTGAGACTTCTTTCAGCACCACGGGATCCACAGGGAATTACGTTTATACCAATAATGATAAGTATGAGGTGTCGGACCTTGACTGGGTCACATCCGACAGCAAGGAAATGAAGATAGGCTCTGAGCCCAAGATAAAAGTGACCTTAAGGGCTACCGATTCTGATGAATATGCCTTTAAGGGAGGCTACCAGTCCAGCAACGTTTCCATCAAGGGTGGAACCTTTGTATCCGCCAGCCGGTCGGGAACGGACACCCTTTATGTCACCTTTACCTTTAAGCCGGTAAAGGGCACCTATGAGGCTCCTGAGGATGCCTACTGGAGAGACTCCGGTTACGGCAATGCCAAGTGGAGTTCTGTGGATGACAGTTCTGATGCCTATGACGTTTATTTATACAAGGGAAGCACCATTGTGAAAAAGGTGGAAGGGCTTAAGGCAACCAGTTATAACTTTTACCCCTATATGACAAAGGCAGGGACCTACAGCTTTAAGGTCCGCACGGTGCCCTATACGGACAGCGAAAAGAAATATGGAAAGAGCAGCGACTGGACAGAGTCTGACGAGGTATATCTGCCGGAGGAAAAGGTTTCCGACGGAAGCGGCCAGGATAACGGAACTCCGGCATCAAACAATCAGGTTGGCTGGATTAAGAATGGAAATTCCTGGTATTACCGCTATCCCGATGGCAGCTACCAGAAAAACAGCTGGGCAAGGATCAACAACAAGTGGTATTTATTTGACAACAGCGGGGCTATGGCAATCGGCTGGCAGCAGAGAAATAATTTATGGTACTATTTAAACAATGACGGGACCATGGTGACCGGCTGGATCAAGTCCAATAACAAATGGTATTACATGAATCCATCCACCACAAGCGGGGTGGAAGGAGCCATGGCTACCGGCTGGATCAATTACAATAATAAATGGTATTATGCGGATTCCAACGGAGCCATGCTGGAAGGCTGGCAGCAGGTTGGCGGAAACTGGTATTATTTCTATCCGGGTGATGGTTCCAAGGCTGTGAACACTACCATTAACGGATTCCCGGTAGACGGGAACGGTGTATGGAAAAAATAGGAAACATAAGGTAAGAGCCGGAAGCAGGGAGCCGGAAGTCCCGGAGCTCCGGAGGGCAAGCCGGCAGGATGCGACGAGAAAGGAAGTAAGTGCAGATGAAATGGATGCAGGGGAAAAGAAACTGGCTGGTTCTTTTGTGTGCAGTCATGGTTTGGGGGCTGAGTATGACGGCGTCTGCTTCGGGAAGTCTGAAGATTACGCTGGATAGCGGGAGCAAAAGTGACTGGACGGAGGAAATACAGGCTCCGACGGTTACGGTCAATTATTCGGAAGAGAGCCCGGAATGGAGCAAATCTGTGGATAAATGGGAGCCGGGAAAAAAGGTCACCGGCACAGTCCGGGTCCCCGGCGTTTACACCAGATCAGAGTGCAGTATTAGCGGCGGAGCCATTGTTTCCGTAAGTCCGGAGGATGACGAAACCGTAATAAAGTTTTCCTATATTCCTGTGGCAAAGCTGGGAGTCCCGGAAAAAGCGGGCTGGAGCGACAGCACAAAGACAAAGGCTTCCTGGAAGAAGGTTCCTTTTGCATCCAGATATCAGGTGGTTCTCTACAAGGAAGGCGGAATCTGGGCCAAGAGCCTGACCACCGCTTCCACCACCGTAGATCTTTTGCAGTACATGGAGGATGGCAGTAAATATTATTATACCGTAAAGGCGATCTTAAAGGATTCCTCGGAAGAGGATTATTTAAAGGACGGCGATGCCATTGAATCTGATGATTCCGTGGTTCAGGAGCTGGGAGATACCTCCGGCACCTGGGCGGAATATACCACCGGGAAAAAATACCGGGGGGAAGACGGAAACTACGTTACAAGCATGTGGAAGATGATAAGCGGGAAATGGTACTATTTTAACGCTGACGGATATGCGGCTACAGGCTGGAAGTATCTGGACGGAAAATGGTATTACATGGAAGCAGATGCCCATATGGTGACCGGCTGGCAGCAGTTAGACGGAAAATGGTATTATCTTAATGACGACGGAGAGATGATGACCGGCTGGATACAGCCTCAGCCCGGAAAGTGGTATTACCTTTACAGCGACGGCACCATGGCGGAGAATACAAAGGTGGACGGCGGTTATCAGGTAGACAGTACCGGACTCTGGGTACAGCAATAGAAAATAATGTGGTACGGGTGGAAGCATCCGTACCATTTTTTACGTGATGGGCCAGCCGGGAGGATATGGGGGCGTTTGACTGAATTTTATTAATCAGTTACTGTTATTTGCAAAAAATCCGCTCCGATGCTTGACTGTTGCCGAATATTCAACTAAAATGATGTGGCATATGGATGTTTGAACTAATAGAAGAAAGGCCTATTATGGGAATAATAAAAACCTCGAAACTGATCTTTGATTATATCAGAAAAGATGAAGAAGAAAACATTGAAGAAATAAAGCGCGCCATTGACGGGATCAGCCTGGAAATAGAAGCGGGACAGTTTGTCGCGGTTTTAGGACACAACGGTTCCGGAAAATCTACCTTTGCAAAACAGCTGGATGCCATTTTGCTTCCCACAGAAGGGACCGTATGGGTTCAGGGCCTTGACACTTCTCAGGAAGAGAACTTATGGGAAGTGCGCAAAAAGACGGGAATGGTTTTCCAGAATCCGGACAATCAGATCATCGGAAATATTGTGGAAGAGGATGTGGGATTCGGGCCTGAAAACCTGGGGGTTCCCACAGAGGATATCTGGAAGCGGGTGGATGAAAGTCTGGAAAGCGTGGGAATGGCCGCTTACCGTTTAAAATCCCCTAATAAGCTTTCCGGAGGCCAGAAGCAGAGAGTTGCCATTGCAGGCGTTATGGCTATGCGGCCCCAGTGCATCGTCCTGGACGAGCCAACGGCCATGCTGGACCCTAACGGTCGGAAAGAGGTGGTGAGGACCGTCCGGGAGTTAAACCGGAAAGAAGGCATTACCGTAATCCTCATTACCCACTATATGGAAGAGGTCACAGATGCGGACCGGGTCATTGTCATGGATGACGGGAAAGTGGTCATGGACGGGACTCCAAAGGAGATATTTTCCAGGGTTGAGGAACTGAAATCCTACCGGCTGGATGTGCCTCAGGTGACGGAACTGGCTTATGAGCTGCAAAAAGGCGGCGTGGACTTACCCGATGGCATACTGACTCTGGAAGAGCTGATGAAATATCTGCTTCCCATGTTTGCAGAGCGTTTCCCCGGGAAAGTAACCCTGGGAGAAGCGGTTCAGGGAAACCCTCCATTGGAGAATGAGGCGGAGGAAAGTGTTGTGCCGGAGAATGGAACGCCGGAAAACCCAGCTCCGGGGAATGGAGTGAGCGATGGCAATTAAAGCAGAGCATTTAAATTATATATACGGACAGGGCACAGCCTTTGAGCAGCACGCTTTAAAGGAGGTGAATCTGGAAATCGGAGACGGGGAATTTGTGGGCTTAATCGGCCATACCGGTTCCGGCAAGTCTACCCTGATTCAGCATTTAAACGGCTTAATCAGGGCCACGGACGGCGTCATCTATTATAATGGAAAAAACATTTATGAGGAAAAATATGATATGCGGGCCTTACGGAATCATGTAGGTCTTGTATTTCAGTATCCGGAGCATCAGCTGTTTGAAGTCGATGTGTTTAAGGATGTCTGCTTTGGGCCTAAGAATCAGGGCCTTTCCAAGGAAGAAGTGGAGGAGAGGGCCAGACAGGCCCTGACCATGGTGGGGCTTGACGAAAGCTTTTACAAGCAGTCTCCCTTTGAGCTTTCCGGCGGCCAGAAGCGGCGGGTGGCCATTGCAGGCGTCCTGGCCATGATGCCGGATGTGCTGATTTTAGACGAGCCTACCGCAGGCCTGGACCCCAAGGGACGGGATGAGATTCTGGACCAGATTGGGAGACTTCACCGGGAAAAGCATATGACCATCATTCTGGTTTCCCACAGCATGGAGGACATTGCCCGGTATGTGGACCGGATTCTTGTCATGAATCATGGGGAAAAGGTTTTTGACGGCACGCCCAAGGAGGTGTTCAGGCACTATAAGGAGCTGGAAGCCATGGGCCTGGCGGCTCCCCAGATCACCTATGTGGTTCACACCCTGCGGGAACACGGGGTTCCCATTGATGACGATATCACAACGGTGGAGGAAGCAAGGGACGGAATTTTAAAGCTTCTGGATAAACCTGCTTATGCCCAGAAAGCGTGGGCAGGAAAGAGGAAATTATGCTGAAAGATATTACTTTGGGACAGTATTACCCGGTGGACTCAGTGCTTCACCGGCTGGACCCGCGGACAAAGCTGTTTGGGACAATGGTTTTTATCATATCCCTTTTTATTGCAAATGACATACGAGCCTATCTGGCCGCCACCCTGTTTCTGGCTCTGGCGATCCGGTTAAGCCATGTTCCTTTTAAATTCATGGTGCGGGGATTAAAGGCCATTATATTTCTGCTTTTAATCAGCGTCAGCTTTAATCTTTTTCTGACTCCGGGAGAAGCGCTTTTCAAGCTGGGCTTTTTGAAAATAACGAGAGAAGGCGTGAGAGTGGCCTGCTTCATGGGAGTAAGGCTTATTTACCTGGTTGTTGGGTCCTCCATCATGACCCTTACCACAACGCCCAACCAGCTGACCGACGGGCTGGAAAAGAGCCTTGGTGTCTTAAAGAAGGTGGGAGTGCCTGTTCATGAGGTATCCATGATGATGTCCATTGCCCTGAGGTTCATCCCCATTCTGGTGGAAGAAACCGATAAGATCATGAAAGCCCAGATGGCAAGAGGAGCCGATTTTGAAACAGGGAACTTAATCCAGAAAGCAAAGAACATGATCCCCCTTCTGGTCCCTCTGTTCATTTCCGCCTTCCGCCGTGCTACGGATCTTGCCATGGCCATGGAAGCCAGATGTTACCGGGGCGGTGAGGGCAGAACGAAAATGAAGCCGCTTAAATACGGAAAGCGGGACGGGATTACCTATGGGGTATATTTTGCATATCTGGCAATCATTATCTTTTTTCGGGTGATGAAGTAAAGAACTGACAGAAATCCATGAAACAGGGGAAAGAAGTACGGAAAGAGGAGAGTATGAAACGGGTAAAATTGATTGTGGCCTATGACGGCACCAATTACTGCGGCTGGCAGATCCAGAGCAACGGCATCACCATTGAGGAGGTCCTTAACAAGACCCTGACCGGTTTATTGAAGGAGCCCATAGCGGTAATCGGCGCCAGCAGAACCGATTCCGGGGTCCATTCAGAGGGAAATGTGGCAGTTTTTAATACGGAAAACCGGATGCCTGCCGATAAAATCTGTTTTGCCTTAAACCAGAGGCTGCCGGAAGACATCCGGGTTCTGGAGTCCCGGGAGGTACCCTTAGATTACCATCCGAGAAAACAGAACTGCATCAAAACCTATGAATATAAAATCGTAAACCGGAAAATCGAGGTTCCTACCATGAGGCTCTACAGCCATTTCTGCTATTATCCCCTGGATGTGGAGAAAATGCGGGAAGGAGCGGCTTATCTGGTAGGGGAACACGACTTTAAAAGCTTCTGTTCCGCACGGGGACAGGCGGAGGAAACCGTGCGCACCATTTACAGCCTGGATATCATTAAGACCGGAGATTTAATCACCCTTCGAATCAGCGGAAGCGGCTTCCTCTATAATATGGTAAGAATCATTGCAGGCACCCTGATGAAAGTGGGAATGGGAGTTTATCCTCCGGCTCATGTGGAAGAAATTTTAGATGCCAGGGATAGAAGGGCAGCAGGACCGAAAGCGGCGGCCAAGGGACTTACTCTGGTAAGCCTTGAGTATGAAACAGAGCTTGAAAAACAGATTCAGGGAGAGAATAAGGAGTGGAAGTACACCCTGTTTCAGGATGAGATTGTTTCCCAGGGAAAGGCCAGGCTTTTAATCCACCGGTGCAGGCGGGAAGACTTCGAACGGCTTCTCATCCGGGTAGTCCATCAGGCGGTGCGGAACGGGGCCCGGAGAGTTTATGTAAAGGATGAAGAAGCGGACGGAAGAATCATTCCGGGAAAACCCTACGGTTTTTATGTTTTCCAGATTGCCAGTGAAGACAATGGCTGGTATGTGACGGAAAAATAAGCCGAAAACCTTGATTTTATGGGAAAAATGGTTGACACAAAGATCAGGATGTAATATAATGTATAACTGTGACGTTAGACGAAAATGTTCAGCCAAAGCCCCGGAATGAGCATTTTGTGATATAGTTATGCTTAATAACACCACAATTTACAGGAGGTTATCCAATGAAGACTTTTATGGCTAGTCCAGCAACAATTGAAAGAAAATGGTACGTAGTTGACGCTACAGGATATACATTAGGACGTTTGGCATCAGAAGTAGCTAAGGTATTAAGAGGTAAGAATAAGCCGATCTACACCCCGCATATGGATTGCGGCGATTATGTGATCGTTGTAAATGCAGACAAAATTACCGTAACCGGCAAGAAGCTGGATCAGAAGATCTATTACAGCCACTCCGATTATGTAGGCGGTATGAAAGAAACAACTTTAAGAGACATGCTGGCAAAGAAGCCTGAAAAGGTTATTGAATTAGCAGTTAAGGGTATGCTTCCAAAGGGACCTTTGGGAAGAAGCATGATAACAAAACTTCATGTATATGCAGGCGCAGAACATGGTCAGGCTGCACAGAAACCAGAAGTTTTAGAATTCAAATTTTAATCAGAGGCGCTGAAAGGAGGAAGTTATCATGGCTAACGCAAAATTTTACGGAACAGGTAGAAGAAAAAAATCTATCGCTAGAGTATATTTAGTACCAGGTACAGGCAAGATCACCATCAATAAGAGAGACATTGACCAGTACTTAGGTCTTGAAACATTAAAGGTTGTTGTTCGTCAGCCGCTTGTTGCTACAGAAACCGTTGATAAGTTTGACATCTTAGTTAACGTTCACGGCGGCGGATTCACCGGACAGGCCGGTGCAATCAGACACGGTATCTCAAGAGCTCTGCTTCAGGCAGATGCGGACTATCGTCCGGTTCTTAAGAAAGCAGGTTTCTTAACAAGAGATCCAAGAATGAAAGAAAGAAAGAAGTACGGCTTAAAGTCAGCCCGTCGTGCTCCCCAGTTTTCAAAGAGATAAGCAGTTATCTGCGAACAAAAATGCATATGGAAAATCCCTGGAATGCTCGCATTTCAGGGATTTTTTATATGTATTTTTGTTCATTGGAATGCAAGAGATGACCGAGATGGAGCGAAGCGGAATCGAGGTTATTTCTTGCATTCGCAGATAACGGAAAATGCCAAAGAGATAATATATAGATTGTATTCTGGTATTTCGTTCACTTCCACTGCCGCCTGCATGTCCTCAAACGGCTTTCAAATCTATATTAAAATATAAAACCGATTTACCTATTGACAAAGTAGGTATAAAGTGATATTATGCTAACATCAAGCCAGAACAATGGAGCTTTTTAGAAAGGGCAGATACAATGACTGTTTACAATACAATCATTACAAATGAAAACAGATGTTGTTGCTGTATGTTTTTATTCCGGGCATGTTATATGACCAGGCGTTATGACATACACTGTTTTGCGCCTTTTGAAGATGCTTTATAAAAAGTATCACTACGTCATCTGCCCGGAGCCATATCGTCTTCGGGTTTTTTTGAATTTAAACCCAACTGCCGGAAGCGGCTTTTTGCAGCAAAACAAAATATTCGGGGGGAATTCATATGGCACAGGAAAAGAAAAGTGAAAGGCCCGTACAGCCGATTTCATCGGCGCAGCTAAAGCAGATTCAGGAGATGGCAGAGACCATCCGGTATGGTTCCATTGCTCTGGTCTTTCAGGATGGCATATTGGTCCAGATTGATAAAAATGAAAAAATAAGAATTTCAAAAACATAAAATTGACCGGAAATACCGGAGATTTTATACGCATGTATGTGTATGAAGTCTCCGTTTTTTTATGCAATAAAAATAAACAATCAAAAAGGTTAAAGGAGAAAAACAAAATGGTTAAAGAAAAATTACTAACAGTCACAGCAGCGGCCCTGTCCCTGTCTTTCCTGCTCACTGCCTGCGGGAACAGCCAGGCTACCGCAACTACGGCGGCCGACAGCCAGACCGCTTCAACTACGGCGGCCGGCAGCACAGCACAGACAGAGGAATCATCTAAAGCGGCGGAAACCGGTTCATCAGCCGATGGGAAAGCCTCCGGGACCAAATGGAGCATTACCATTCCCGGAAAGAGCGGCTCCCTCTGCAACGCACCTACCTATATCGCATATGAAAAGGGCTTCTTTGCAGAAGAGGGCATTGACGTGGAACTCATTACTGCCGATTTTGAGGCAAAGAAGGTGGGCCTGGCAAACGGGACCATTGCCACAATCAACGGCGACTTTCAGTATTTTCCGTCCATTGAGGCCGGAGTAAAGATGACCATTGTGGAGGGCCTGCATCAGGGCTGCATTAAGCTCAATGTTCTGCCGGATTCCCCGATTCAGGGTGTAAAGGACCTGGTAGGAGCCAAGATTGCCGTAGATGAAATCGGCGGCACGCCGTATCAGGTGGCGCTGCTCTGGCTGGCCCAGAATGGCATCAGCGCGGACCAGGTGACGTTTTTGCCCTTTAATGACGGTTCCCTGGAGCTGGAAGCCCTGTATAACGGCCAGGTAGACGTGGCCGCCCTGTGGGATCCGTTAGCTACAACCTCTGTGGAAGACGGCAAGGTCCGCACTATTCTGGACATTTCCAAGGATGAGCCTTTCGCAGGCCACTACTGCTGCTTTTTATACGCCTCAGACAAGGTGGTGAAAGAGGATCCGGAACTGATTGCGGCGGAGCTGCGCGCTTACCACAAGGCCCAGAACTGGATTTATGAAAATCCGGAAGAGGCGGTAAGCCTGGTGACCGAAAAGCAATATGTCTCTATCGAAGACCATGATCTGGCGGTGGACCTGATTAAGTCTTATGGCTATCCGTCTACGGCAGATTATGAAAACCACAAGGTAAATGTGAAAGCGGATGTGGAGTATTTTGCAAAGGCGCTGTATGATATCGGTTTTCTCTCCACAGATCCCAAGGAATATGTGGAGTCCGCATATACGGATGTGGATTTGACCCTGGGCCAATAGCCATCCCTGATGACGCATGGACTTTTTATAACTGGAAAGTGAGGGATTAATTTGAACAAGATTCAAAAAGAGGGAGTGAGCGGGCTTCTGATTTCTATTTTAATAACCTCTGCCGGCTTCTTTCTCGCCATTTTGTCGAATCTTCTGGCTCCGCAGGTTGCAGGAGGGCTGAAGGACCCGCAGTATGCCTTAGGCCCGCTGGCTGTTGACCGCAATGGCTTTTACCGGCTGGTATTGCTCCTTATCATTTTGATTTACGGGGCGTTGGGCGTGCAGGCATACTTACGCCCTCACAAGAGGCAGCGCTATGAGAAACGGGCGGCGTTCCGTTTTGCGGCCGGAATTGCACTGGCGCTGTTTGACCTGGTGGGAACCAAACTGCGGATCACTCCGCAGCCCTTTTTTCCGGGGCCGGCCCAAATCCTGGAATCATTTCTGATGGAGGGGGCCTATATTGGGACCAATGTCCTTTACTCCCTGCGGCTGTTCGGGGCCGGCTTTTTACTGGGTGTCCTGCTGGGAGTGGGAACCGGAATCCTCATTGGCTGGTTTCCCAGAGTTTACTACTGGGTGTATCCGGTGCTGAAAATCACGGGCGTAATTCCGGCGGTAGCGTGGATGCCCTTTGCCCTCACCCTGTTTCCCACCCCTTTTGCGGCGGCCACTTTCCTGATTGTAATCTCCTCCTGGTTTCCTGTGGCCTCCCAGACCGCTTTTGGAATACAAACGACTCCAAAGGCCCAGTTTGAGGCAGCCAGGACTTTGGGAGGGAATACCTCTTACCTGGTGTTCCATGTAGCGGTTCCTCACGCCATGCCCCAGTTCTTTTCCGGAATTACCACTGCCTGCGCCGGCTCCTTTACCTGCCTTGTCATCGCAGAAATGATGGGGCAGCCGGGAGGCCTGGGATATTACATCAATGTGGCTAAGGTCTGGGCGGCTTATTATAAGATTTTTGCCGCCATCTTAATTATGGCGATTTTGTTCAGCCTGATTCTGGCAATACTGGGCGCAGTGAGAAATTATGTGCTGCGATGGCAAAGGGGGCAGTTTAAATGAGCAATACCATTCTGGAATTAAAGCATATCGACCGTACATATGTGGACGGCGAAGAACCAGCCACGGCCACGGTTGTGGAAGCCTTGAGGGATATTAACCTTGAGGTTTACGAGGGTGAGTTTATATCGATTATCGGCGCCTCCGGGTGCGGGAAGACCACCCTGCTCCGTTTAATCGGAGGGCTGGACCGGCCACAGGCCGGGCAGGTGGTGCTGAACCAGGTCCCCATAGAGGGCCCTGACCCTCAGCGGGGCTACGTCTTTCAGCAGGGCAGCCTTTTCCCGTGGCTGACCGTGGAGCAGAACATAGCGGCCGGTCTGAAAGCCCGCCATGTTTACCGGGAGCAGAAGGAGAAGGTGTCTGATTATATTCATCTGATTGGGCTGGATGGCTTTGAAAAGGCATTTCCCCATCAGATCAGCGGCGGCATGGCACAGCGCGTGGCCATTGCGCGGGCGTTGATTAACGACCCTGCAGTGCTTTTGTTAGATGAACCCATGGGCGCGCTGGATTCCTTTACACGTGCGGACTTACAGGATAAGCTTTTGGAGATCCGCGCCCAAAACGATGCAACCATGATTTTGGTGACCCACGATGTGGATGAGGCAATCTATTTGTCGGACCGGATTGTCATCATGACGCCCAGGCCGGGAAGAATCAGCGAGGTTCTGGAGGTAGGGCTTCCCCATCCCCGCAACAGGGCCGGCACAGAGTTTACAAATCTGCGGCGGGAGATTCTGGACCGTTTCCATCTTGCCAGCGCCCAGCCCCAGCCGGAATATTATATATGAGCTTTCGGCTATGGCAGGGCGGAAGTGTGTTTTGTGAATAAACGTATAAGAATGAGAGGAATTAACAATATGTCAGAAAAACAGATCAGGCAGATAGCGATATACGGAAAAGGGGGAATCGGAAAGTCTACAACAACCCAAAATCTGACTGCCGGCCTGGTAGAGCTGGGAAAGCAGGTGATGGTTGTGGGCTGCGACCCGAAAGCGGATTCTACCAGGCTCCTCCTGGGCGGGCTCCATCAGAGGACGGTTCTCGATACCCTTCGCGAGGAAGGGGAGGAGATTGAACTGGAAGCCATTTTAAAGCAGGGGTATAAGGGAGTGCGCTGTGTGGAATCCGGCGGCCCGGAGCCGGGGGTGGGCTGCGCGGGCCGCGGCATCATTACGTCAATTGGCATGCTGGAACGCCTGGGCGCCTATACGGAGGATCTGGATTACGTTTTCTATGACGTTTTAGGCGATGTGGTCTGCGGCGGCTTTGCCATGCCTATCCGTGAGGGCAAGGCCAAGGAAATCTATATTGTGGCAAGCGGTGAAATGATGTCCTTATATGCGGCCAACAATATTGCAAAGGGAATCCGCCGCTATTCCAACAAGGGCGGTGTCCGTCTGGGAGGAATCATCTGCAACAGCCGGAACGTGGACTGTGAAATTGAGCTGCTTCAGGCGTTTTCAAAGGAGCTTGGAACCCAGCTCATTTATTTTATCCCCCGTGATAACGTGGTTCAGCGCGCGGAAATCCGCAGGCAGACGGTAATCCAGCACTGCCCGGAATCAAAACAGGCAGACGAGTACCGCCGGCTGGCAGAAACAATAGAAAATAATACTTCATTTTCCATTCCCACGCCCATGGCACAGGAGCGGCTGGAGGAAATCCTGCTGGAGTACGGTTTATTAGACAATTTAAAAGACGGAGCTGGAATTTAAGGAGGAATGATATGGCAAAGGTAGCACAAAGCCTCACTGAATTGGTGGGAAATACGCCGCTTCTCCAGTTAAACGCCTATGGGAAGGAAAAAGGCGTGCTGGGGAAGCTGGTGGTTAAACTGGAATATTTAAATCCGGCCGGAAGCGTCAAGGACCGCATTGCCCTGGCCATGCTTGAGGAGGCGGAAAGACAGGGGCTTATCGGCCCGGAAACGGTCATCATTGAGCCAACCTCAGGGAATACCGGCGTGGGGCTGGCTTTTGTCGCAGCAGCCAAAGGGTACCGCTGTATCCTGACCATGCCGGATACCATGAGCGTGGAGCGGCGCAAGCTTCTGGCCGCCCGCCGGGCGGAGCTGGTGCTGACGCCCGGCGCACAGGGGATGCGGGGAGCCGTCCGGAAAGCGGAGGAGCTGGCGGCACAGCTTCCTGACTCGTTCATCCCTCAGCAGTTCAATAACCGGGCCAATGCAGAGATACATAAAAAGACCACCGCTCAGGAAATCCTGCGGGATTTGGACGGTCAGGCGGATATTTTTGTGGCGGGGGTGGGAACCGGCGGCACTATTACCGGCGTGGGCTCCGCCCTCAAGGAGCACAATCCCGGAATCCGCATTGTAGCCGTGGAACCCTTCGGCTCTCCGGTGCTGTCGGGGGGACGCCCTGGCTCCCATAAGATTCAGGGAATCGGAGCAGGCTTTGTCCCGGAGGTGTTTGATCCCGGCGTTGTGGATGAGATTTTCAAGGTCAGGGACGAGGAAGCCTTTGAAACGGCCCAGGATCTCTCCAGGACAGAAGGGCTGCTGGTAGGCATTTCTTCAGGAGCGGCTGCTTTTGCGGCCACCCAGCTGGCACGCAGAAAGGAAAACAGGGGAAAGACGGTGGTGGCGCTTCTGCCTGACACAGGGGAGCGTTATTTATCCACCAGCCTGTTTGACTGGATTCATTAGTAAATATTTCAGCTTCGGAAGGAAAGGATTGAAGTATGAATAAATTTGTAGACCGGCCGCGATACGGCTGTGCCCTGGCCGGGGCACTGGCCCTTTTAAGGGCCATTCCGAGAACAATTCCTATTATTCACTCATCTACGGGCTGCGGCTTCAACTGCTATAACGGCACGAATTCGGGAGCAGGGTATTTGGGAGGCGGTTACTGCGGCGGTGCAGCTACGCCCAGCAGCAACGTGGTGGAGCGCCATGTGGTCTTCGGCGGCGAGGAGCGTTTGCGGGAGCAGATTCAGGCGACTCTTGAGGTGATGGACGGGGACTTGTATGTGGTAGTCACCGGATGCATGGTGGAAATGATTGGCGACGACGTTCAGTCGGTGGCCGGGGAATTTAAGGATGAGGGCCATCCTGTCCTGGCTGTCAGCACGCCCAGCTTTCAGGGAAACTCCTATTACGGCTATGAGCTTTTATTTTCCGCACTGGTAAAGGAATTTGTACAGAAGAAAGCGGATAAGAACCCCAAAAAGGTGAATGTGCTTGGCCTTGTGCCGGGCGAGGATGTGTTTTATAAGGGAAATCTCCGGGAGGTGAAACGCCTTCTTCAGCTTTTGGGCCTGGAGGTCAACACCTTTATCGGTGAGGGAGAATCGCTGGAGGATTTTAAGAGGGCAGGAGATGCGGCACTGAATATTGTTTTATCCGATATTCACGGAGTGAAGACGGCAAAGGAATTTAAACGGATTCACGGGATTCCCTATATTGCAACAGGGCTTCCCATCGGATATTTCCAGACCGCCGATTTCCTCCGCCAGGTTGCCGAAGAGCTGGGAATTTCCCAAGAGACGGCAGAGCAGGCGCTGAACCGGGAGAGCGTCATTTACTTTGACTACTTTGAGCGCCTGGCCGACATTTACAATGATATTGACTTGCAGCGGTACGCAGTTGTTGTGGCGGATTCCAATTATGCGCCGTCCCTGGCCCGGTTTGCCGCAGATGAGCTGGGCTGGCTGCCTGAACTGGCTGTCATTACGGATTTTCTGGAGGAGCACCATAAAAAGGCGTTGGAGCTGCGGTTTGAGGGCTGGGAATCCGGCGTACATCCGGCAGTCAGGTTTGATACGGATGCTGCGTCGGTCCGCCATTACTTGAAAGATGTCTGGCCCCAGAACCGCAATACCCGCTACTTCGACGGCATGGAGCCCGGTTTTATACTGGGCAGCGTCATTGAAAAGGATCTGGCCGATGAATTCCAGTTTTCGTTTCTGCCCGTAGCCTTCCCTGTGACGAACCGGATCGTGTTTCACAGGGGTTACGCCGGAATCTACGGCGGGCTGACATTGGCGGAGGATATTCTGGGGGTTCTTGTTGCCGGCAGATAGGAGGAAATGATGAATCAAAATATAGAGACTTCCGCTCCACCACGGGAGGAGCGTCTGCGCGCAGGCATCGCCTTCGGAGGCACCTGCGGCGAGCTGCACTGCAGCTTAAACAAAGGAGGAACCTGCTTAAGTGCGCCAAACCGGGCTTTTTCGGAAACCTATGGCTGTCAGTTCACCCTGAGCCTGGGAATTATAAATACTCTTCGGAATGCAGTTGTCATTATGCACGGGCCCATTGGCTGTGGCTACTGCTCCACTGCAACCACAGGTACCGGAAAGAACTTTAAGCGGCTCCGCGATCCAAGCTCCTCCGGAACCATCTGGCTCAGCTCTAATTTAGATGAAAATGATGTGATTGGCGGCGGCGAGGAAAAACTGAAAAAAGCGGTACTGTTTGCTGACAGCGAATACCGTCCTGAGGTCATTGTGGTGGTCAGTTCCTGTGTTCCGGCATTAATCGGCGACGATGTGGATGGGATTCTTGAAAATCTCCAGAGCGAAACGGCCGCAAAGCTGGTCGCCTGTAACTGCGAGGGCTTTAAAACAAAAATCATGGCGACAGCCTACGACGCCGCTTATAACGGAATTATGAAAGGCATCACCGGCCCATATGCACAGTGGCGCACCCTGACGGAGAATGAGCAGGAGAGAGCAGAACGGGAGTACCGCATAAGCCGCACCGTCAACGTATTCAATGTGGGCTCCATGAGCCGCACCGACGAGCTGGAGCTTTTGCGGCTGTTAAATGATATTGGCTTAAATGTAAACTTCCTCCCCTGCTATGCAGAGCCGGATGATTTTAAGACCAGCCTGGAGGCGGCGCTCAATGTGTCGGTTTGCGGCACTCACGACGATTACTATCTGAAATATCTAAAGGAGGCCTTCGGGATACCTTATCTCATCGATACCATTCCCATCGGGAAGAAAAATGTGGCGCGCTGGCTGCACAAGGTGGCGGAGTTCTTCCATTTGGAGAAGGAAGCGGATTCCCTGATTGCCATGGAAGAGGCGGCGTTAGAGGAAGGGCTTGCCCCGTTTCGGGAGCAGCTGAAAGGCAAGAGGGTCTACATCGGAGGCGGCGAGGTCCGTGTGCTGGCAACGGCTTCCATTGCCCAGGATTTGGGGATGGAAATCGTAGGCTTAAAGGGACACCATGTGGATGAGTTCCTGCTTCCGCTTTTTGAGACTTTGGATCATCCGGAGGACATTCCCGTCAACATCGCCACTCAGCATCCATTTGAGCAGGCCAACGTGGTTGAACGGATAAAGCCCGATGTCATCATCATCCATACAGGAGGGAACAGCATATCCGCCAAGCACGGCCTGCCTCTGCTTCCCCTGTTCAGCCCGTCCATCAATTATCTGGGCTATTCCGGCGAGTATGAGATGGCCCGGCGATTAAGCCGCATCATCCGCAATCCGTCCCTGAACCGCCACCTAAGCCGTTTTTGTCCAAAGCCCTTTAAGCAGGGCTGGTATGAGGAAAATCCCTTCAAGTACATTAAGAATACGTAATCAGCCCACACCTTAAGGTCAGGAAAGCGAGGTCAAAATGGCAAATACATACGAACAGCTTCAAAAATCCCACCCCTGCTTCGGCGGAAACAGGGCCAATACGGGCAGGATTCATCTTCCGGTAAGTCCGGGCTGCAACATTTCCTGCCGGTTCTGCGACAGGCAGATAAACGATGTGGAAGAAAGGCCGGGAGTCGCCTCTAGGGTGCTGACGCCCCTGCAGGCCTTAGAGGTTCTGGACAGAGCCATAAGCTTATGTCCGGAGATCACTGTGGCGGGAATTGCAGGTCCCGGCGACACCCTTGCCACCGGCTATGCCCTGGAAACCTTCCGGCTCATTAAAAAATACCATCCGGACCTCATCTCGTGCATGAGTACCAACGGCCTTCTCCTTTACGAAAAGGCCGAGGAAATTTTAACGGCAGGGGTGAAATCCATAACGGTCACGGTAAATGCCGTGGACCCGGAAATCGAGGCGAAGCTAAACCGGTGGATTGTATATCACGGAAAGGCCTATGAAGGATATGAGGCCGCTGCAATTCTCATTGAAAACCAGCTGAAAGGCATCAGGCGGATTGCAGAGGCCGGTGTCACCGTAAAGGTCAACACCGTCCTTGTGCCGTCCGTAAATGGAAACCACATTGGAGACATTGCCAGGGCTGTTAAGGAAGCAGGGGCATCTATCTATAATATCATTCCCCTGATCCCCCAATCCGATTTATCCGGCGAACGGGCCCCGGACTGCCGGGAAATCGATGAAGCCAGGGGTGTGGCGGAAAAGTACATCGACGTATTCCGCCACTGCCGCCACTGCCGGGCGGATGCGGCAGGACTTCTGGGAGGAAAGGATATCGGAGATATGCTTTATGAGAGAAGAATAGGGGAAAGCGACACCTTCTCCCACGGATGAGGGAAAACATATGGAATACAGAATTGCAGTTGCTTCAACGGACAGGAAGGTGGTAAACCAGCATTTCGGCAGGGCAGAGCAGTTCCACATCCTGCTGGCTGATAGCAAAACCATGGACTGCCGCTTTGAGGAAAGCCGCAGGACTTTCCCCCTGTGCGGAGACGGAAATCACGACCCAGGGGAGCTTAAAAAAGCCGCAGAGCTGTTAGGGGACTGCGACTATCTTCTGGTAAGCCGCATCGGGCCCGGGGCCAGGCATGTTCTGGGGGAGCATGGTATTGAGGTCTTTGAGCTGCCGGGCTTTATTGAGGATTCCCTTCGGCGTCTCCTTTCTTATCTAGAGGTGCAGAGACTTCTGGACGGGGGAATGGGGCCCTTTGGGAAATAAAAGGCTGGGGGAAAAGAGAGGAGGAAAACATGTCATACAGGATTGCCGCTATATCCCCGGACGGAGTGCATATTGGAGGAAGCTTCGGCTCTGCCGGGGAGCTTCTCATTTATGATGTGGGAGAGGACGGAGCATATGGATTGACGGAAAGAAGAACGGCAGCGCCTCCGCCTGCTTCCGGGCAGGAAAGGGGATGCAGGAAAGGCTCAGGAGGGGGCTGCCGGAGCTGGAAACCGGGTCATGCAAATACAGAGCTTGTCTGGGACTGCCGCTGTGTGGTCTGCGGAAAAATCGGCAATCCTGCCCGCAGGGAGCTGGAGGCCAGGGCTATCGCCGTCTTTGACGTGGAGGGGAAGATAGGATATGCTCTGGAAAAGATCATCCGGTATTATTCACGAACCGGCCGTCCCTGGTTTCCTAAGGCATAATCTTCGGGGGATGTTTATACGTATTTGGAATCGCGCAAAAATACAGGATGCTTTCAATGCCTCAGGGTGTTGGGAGCATCCTTTCATGCATCGCGGCATGCCGCCTGGCATTTTGACTTGACAGTAAAAATATAATATGCTATATTTCATCCTAATATAAAATAAACGGAGGCAGCCGGAATGAATCGACATCAACAATTCGAAATGCTGAATAGGGACGACGATTTACAGCGCTTGTAACTGTGAGAAATCATAGGTGCAAGCGCTGTAAGTGTTGCGCCTATGTGGAAGGAATATAGGGAGAGCCACATTGGTAAATGAAATTACCTGTGTGGCTTTTTTTGACCATACGGGCAAATGAAAGGTCGTGATCGTATGGGATATATAGATTATGTCCTCATGGATTTATAAAAATCGCTTTTTATGAAAACTAAATCCAGGAGGAATCGTAAGATGATAAAAATAACAGGAAACTTAGAAAAGGCAGCAGTGGAAGCGGAAGAATTGAGAAACCATATAGGAGAAACCGTCCAAATACACGGCAGCATTTATAAAATCAGAAAAATGAGCGATTTTGCCTTTGTGCTGCTGAGAACGAAAAGAGAAATCGTCCAGTGCGTATATTCAAAGGAAATGTCTGAATTTCCGCTGGAAGAACTGGCGGAGGAAAGCTGCGTGATTGTAACGGCCCGCGTCCAGGAAGAAAGCAGGTCCAAGACGGGGTATGACCTTCAGGTGCAGAATATTGAAGTACTGTCAAAGCCGGAAGAATCCAGCCCCATTGTAATCAACAATAAATATGTTGACACATCCATGGAAAAGCTGCTCGACTTCAGGCCGGTGACATTGAGAAATGAAAGGGAGAGGGCCATATTTAAGCTTCAGGAAGGAATTGTGGATGGAATCCGTGAGTTCCTGAAAAAGGAACGGTTTACGGAAATCCGCACTCCCAAAATCGTTTATGCCGGCGCTGAGGGCGGAGCCAATATATTTCACCTTGATTATTTTGGAAAAGAGGCGTATCTGGCGCAGAGCCCCCAGTTTTATAAACAAATGATGGCCGGGGTATATGAAAGAGTGTTTGAAATTGCGCCGGTATACCGGGCGGAAAAGCACGATACCTCCAGACATTTAAATGAGTATACGAGCGTGGACCTTGAAATGGGATATATCAATGGCTTTGAAGATATTATGCAAACGGAAACCATGATGCTGCGGCACATGCTTCAATATCTCAATAGAAATTATGAACCGGAGATAAACCTGCTGAAAATAAGTTTACCGGTCATTCATGAGATTCCGGCGGTTAAATTCATGGAGGCAAAGGAGCTGATCGCAAGGGAATACCATAGAGAAATAAATGATTATGATGATTTTGAACCCGAAGAAGAAAAACTGCTCTGCAAATGGATGAAAGAAAAAACAGGAAGTGATTTCGTCTTTGTAACCTGTTATCCAAGTAAAAAACGTCCTTTTTACGCAATGGAAAGTGCGGAAAACAGGGAAGAAACTTTAAGCTTTGACCTCTTGTTCCGGGGCTTGGAGATCACTACGGGAGGCCAGAGAATACATTCCTATCAGGAACAGGTCGAGAAGATGAAAAGGCGGGGAATGGATACCGGGCAATTTGAAAGCTATCTCATGATTCATAAATATGGAATGCCGCCCCATGGGGGACTGGGACTGGGCCTGGAACGCTTCACCAGTAAATTGCTTGGGCAGGAGAATGTGCGGCTTTCAACATTATTTCCCAGAGATATTAACCGGCTGGTTCCGTAAGGGGAAATAACTGCTTTTTCAAATAGAATTTTTACAGAATGCCTTTCAGAAGGAATCATCCCTTTGAAGGGCATTCACTTTGCGCCGCTAAAGCAAAAATAGAATGTGTTTTTTTGCGCAAAATCCGGGAGAATCATGATTTATGCAAAAATCAGTATAAAACACGCTAAAATAAGCATTTTTAATCCTCAAAATGTACTATATAATAGGTCCTAAGATATTTCCTTTTAGCAGTATTGCTGAATTTTGAAAGCGCAGCATTCTGACAGGAATGGGACGGATGATATACAGGCGGATTTCATAGAGATTTTGATTGCTTTTCCGGGCAAGGGGCAAAACTGAAGCTTAAATTTCAGGGACAGATAATTATTGCAGAAATAATTTAAGACAGTCGAAAGCTGCTGGAAAAACAGGTGCAAGTATATGCAATTTTACCGCAAGGTAAATTTGAACATAGATATCAAAACTATATGGAGGATTAGGTCATGAATGAAAAAGTATCAATGTTTGTCAAAGTAGTCGCTATTACCATTGTTTTGACAGTAGTAACTGAATTGATCGGCGTAAAGAAATTAAACATCGGGATCGGACTGGTTGCATTATTTCCCATGTTATATGCGGTGATTTTGGGAGGCTTAATCAGTTTCCCCAAATTCAAGCTGATCAAGGAAAGTGAAAGCTCCCTGGCAGGAGGCATTTTCAGCATTTCCCTGCTGATAATGGTTGCAAAGGTCGGAACAACCCTGGGGCCGTCGATTGCTACCATTGCACATGAAGGCTGGGCTCTGATTTTCCAGGAAATAGGGCATTTCCTCGGTACGGTTGTATTCGCTCTTCCCATTGCTGTTTTAATGGGCATGAACCGGGAAGCAATCGGTGCAACCTATTCCATCAGCCGTGAGGCTAACCTTGCAATTATTGCGGAAAAGTTTGGAATTGATTCTGACGAAAGCCGGGGCGCTATGGGCGTTTACATCTGCGGAACCTTGTTTGGCGCAATATATATGGCCTGCTGGCCAGCGTTCTGGGCAGTACGGGAATCTTCCACCCGCTGGCTCTGGCAATGGGAGCAGGGGTTGGATCAGGCAGCATGATGGCTGCGGCATCGGGCTCCCTGATTTCAATCTTCCCGGACTATGCGGACCAGATCACGGTTTTTGCAGGGGCCGCCAATATGGCAACGGGCATAATGGGTACGTTTGTCTGCGCCTTTATATCCCTTCCTCTTACAATTAAGGTGTATGAATGGATGAAGCCGAAGGTTTCTAAAAAAGCAAAAGGTGAGAAATAATAACCCTAATTGATATAAGGAGGAATTCGATATGAAATTTTCAAAGGCTGTATTGTATGTGCTCGTACTTGGCGTTGCTGTTTATGTGGGTAATTTTATTAATTATTCTGTTTCCAAGACAGCGGATTCTCCGCCTTTTGATGCGGTTGGCGCGTTCTGGGGAATAATAGTGATTATGGCAATCAGTATTGTTGGCTGGCTGTTAGGAAAATATGTCAAGCTGAAAATGGAGTCGCCCACAATTATATGGATATGTGCTCTGGGCCTGTTCATAACAACCACCGTATTTCCCGGGAATCAGTGGATTACCAACGTGACCAAGAATATTAACTTTATGTCGACTACAACACCGGCTCTGGCTCTTGCAGGAATTTCCCTGGGAAAAGATATTTTAAAGTTCAAAAGCCTGGGATGGAGGATTGTAGTGGTTTCTTTACTGGTCCTTACCGGAACCTTTGTCCTTGCCACTGTATTTGCCCAGACCATTCTGACGCTTAACGGCACCATATAGGCGGATCAGCGGCGGGAAGCTGCATATTTATATTTACATGAGTTTTTTATAGGATGTGGGGAAGGTCCGGCGGGATTATCATTTTTGATAATCCCGCCGGACGTTTTTATATGCCGGAAGATTTTGGTTCTATTGCATAAAAAAATACCGGTTCAAGCCATAAACCTGTCTGAAAGTATCATATGATGAAACAAAGTTTCATAAAACTCAAATCACCTTGAAAAAATAATGCAACAAGGATAAAATATGAATAGCATAAGGTGTAAAATTTTCAGGCTTTACATAAATGCTCCGTTTGAAATATGGGTACGCCTGATAAAGCAGGCCCTGTCCCCAAAAACCGGAGGTGAGAGGAAAGGAGAGGAAATCGTGAAAGGTTTACTCGTAAGGATTGACAGCTATGTCCCCAATGCGGGAGAAGCGGAAAAAGAGCTGGTCAAAAGACTGCAAAAAAGTCCTGAATCCGTCCTCCGAAAGAGCATTAAGGAGATTGCCAGGGAGACCTATACTTCTCCGGCAACCGTTGTAAGGCTTTGCAGGAAGCTGGGCTGTAAGGGCTACAAGGATTTTCAGAATACCCTGGCTTATGAGGTGGCGCTGTTTCAGGAGAGCAGAGACATTGCATTTCAGAAAATCAACCGGGAGGATTCCATTGAGGATATTATTTACAAGGTAACAAGGAAAAATATCGAGTCCCTGGAAACCACCCAAAAGCTTATTGAGCCCAAGGTTGTCATAGAATGTGTAAAACTGCTGGAAAACAGCAGAAGCGTCACCCTGTTTGGCCTGGGGACCTCCCTTTTGGCGGCAAGAGATTTATACTTAAAACTTCTCAGGGCCGATGTGATATGCAATGTCTGCGATGACTGGCATACACAGCTGCTGACCGCCAGAAATTTAAAGGAGAATGACCTTGCTATTGCCATCAGCTATTCGGGGCTGACAGAAGAGATTCTTCAGTGTGTAAAGGAAGCAAAGGGAAACGGGGCAAAGGTGATTGCCATAACAAGGGCGGTGGAATCGGATCTGGCTTTGGAGGCGGATTTTGTTCTTCCCGTAGCAGCCACGGAGCTGATACACCGCAGCGGCGCCATGTCTTCCCGGATTTCCCAGCTGAATGTCATAGACATTTTTTTTACTGCTTATGTAAATAGGAATTACGACTCCTGTATGAATAAGTTTTCAAGAAATCAAATACAGAAGAAAGGAAAGGAAAGATAAGGAATGATTGATTTATCTGTGCTGACAACGGAATCCCGGAATCCGGATACCATAAAGCTGGATCAGATGACGCCTTTTGAAATTGCGTCTGCCATGAACCGGGAGGATGAAAAGGCTGTAAAGGCCGTAAGGGAGGTGCTCCCCCAGATCGGGGAGGCAATCGAATGGGCGGCGGAAAGCCTGAAAGCAGGAGGCCGGATCATATATATCGGCGCAGGAACCTCCGGGCGTCTGGGCGTGCTGGATGCGGTGGAATGCCCTCCTACCTTCGGCGTTTCCAGAGATCTGGTGGTAGGCCTGATTGCAGGGGGAGATAAGGCCTTTGTAGAGGCTGTGGAGGGAGCTGAGGACAGCGAAACCTTATGTGAGGAAGATTTAAAGTCCATTGGCCTCACCTCAAAGGATATTGTCATCGGCCTGGCGGCGTCAGGCAGAACCCCCTATGTGATCTACGGACTTCATTATGCCAATAAAACCGGCTGCCGTACCGTAGCCATTGCCTGCAATAAGGATTCCGATATAGGAAAGGCTGCAAAGCTTGCCATTGAGCCGGTAACAGGGCCTGAGGTATTGACGGGCTCAACCAGGTTAAAGGCAGGAACCGCGCAGAAGATGATCCTCAACATGATTTCAACAGGAAGCATGGTTGGAATCGGTAAAGCATATGAAAATCTTATGGTGGATGTAAAGCAGAGCAATGAAAAGCTGGTGGTGAGATCACAAAATATTGTGATGACAGCTACAGGCTGCAGCAGAGAAGAAGCCGAAGAGGTCTTAAAGCAGGCCGAGGGCCATGTGAAAACTGCGGTCACCATGATTTTATTAAGCTGTGGCCCGGAGGAGGCAAAGCAGAAGCTATCACAAGCCGGAGGGAAGATCCGTGAGGCTTTGAAATAGAAATCATCAATTTAAAAGGAGGAATACCGTGAATTACAAAGAGATCAGTGAACAATTATTGACGCTGCTTGGAGGAAAAGAGAACATAACCTCCAATGCGGCCTGCATGACAAGACTTCGTGTCGGCTTAAGAAATCCATCCAAGGCTGATATAGAAGGCATCAAAAAGGTAGAGGGAGTACTGGGAGTGGTTGAAAGCGATACACTCCAGATCGTCTTCGGACCGGGAAAGGTAAACCGGGTGCTGGAGGAATTTTACAAGCTCACAGGGCTTGCAAAGGGCCACGCAGAAAATGACGGGGACGAGGACATCAATGCTGTTGCAAAGGAAAACAAGGAGCTTCAAAAGGCCAAGTACGATAAGCCGGTACAGAGATTCTTAAAGAAGATCTCCAACATTTTCGTGGCTCTGCTTCCCGGAATCATTGCGGCAGGCTTGATCAACGGTATCTGCAACGTTATCAACGTTTCTACCAACGGAGCCCTTGCCGGAGTATGGTGGTATCAGTGCATCCGGACCATGGGCTGGGCTCTGTTTGCTTACCTGCCTCTTCTGGTAGGCTACAATGCAGCAAGAGAATTCGGCGGCTCAGGCGTTCTGGGAGCCATTGCAGGCGCCATGTTTATTGCAAACCCGGGGATGCCTCTGCTGGCTCTGGTAAAGGATGCACCCATTGTCCTTCCAATTACCAATGCGGCCTTTAATCCGGCGTCAGGCGGTCTTCTGGCAGCTTTAATCGCAGGCGCATTCTTCGCTTTTCTTGAGAAAAAGATCAGAAAGCACATGCCTGATCTCATTGATACCTTTATAAGCCCCCTTTTGGTGCTTATCATCGGCGGAATTGTCGCATTGCTGGTAATCCAGCCTTTAGGCGCAGGCCTGACAAAGGTGATCTTTGCAGTATTGAGCTTTGCTTATGAAAAAATGGGCGTTGTGGGAGGATACATTTTATCCGCAGGCTTCCTTCCTCTGGTAGCAGTAGGCTTACACCAGGCATTGACTCCAATTCATGCTTTATTAAATGATCCGGCAGGCGCAACCAAGGGAATCAACTATCTGCTTCCCATCCTTATGATGGCAGGCGGCGGACAGGTGGGAGCCGGTATTGCCCTGTATGTGAAAACAAAGAATAAGAAGTTAAAGAGATATATCCGCGATTCCATCCCAGTAGGTATTCTTGGAATCGGAGAACCCATGATGTATGCGGTAACCCTGCCTCTGGGCAAATCCTTTATCACCGCCTGTATCGGCGCAGGCTTCGGAGGAGTTTCCGCAGCTCTCATGCACCTTGGAACAGTATCCCAGGGAGTATCCGGCTTGTTTGGCTTGCTGATTGTTCAGCCGGGACAGCAGATCGGCTACATAATATCCATGCTCATCGCCTATGCAGGCGGTTTCCTGGTAACCTATTTCTTCGGAGTAGATGAAGACAGAATCAATGAGGTATACGGAGCGTAAATGAATACAGGAATCTCATTATATTTTTCCAACGGAGTGGAAAAAAATGAACTCCTGATAAAGAAGGCGGTAGAAAGCGGAGTGAAGTATGTATTTACTTCACTCCACATCCCCGAGGAAACAGGAGTCGATTACCGCTCCGATATACAGCGGCTGCTGGGCAAATGCAGGGAAAGCGAGTTAAACCTCATTGTAGATGTGGGACCGGAGACCTTGGAAAAGCTGGGAGTTGAACGTGTTGAAGCGTTAAAAGAGCTTGGAATCACCCATGTCCGCCTGGATTACGGCTTTGATGCAAAGGAGACCGTGGAGATTTCCAAAAGCTTTTATGTGGTATTTAATGCCTCCACCATTATGGAAGAGGAGCTTTTGGAGTGGAAAAGGTATGGCGCTGATTTTACCAGATTTGCGGCATGCCATAACTTTTATCCCAAGCAGTTTACAGGACTGTCTCTTCAAAAGACAAGAGAAATGAATCAGAGGCTGAAATACCTGGGCTTTACCACCATGGCCTTTGTGCCGGGAAACCGGGAGCTGCGGGGGCCCTTGTTTGAGGGGCTTCCCACGGTGGAGGAGCACCGGGAACGGAAAGACCAGGTGCTTTTGAATATGCTGGAGCTTTATTATGAAGGCGCCTGTGATGTGGTGCTCATCGGCGATGTGGATGTGAGGGAAAAGGACTGGCAGGATATAAGATGCTTAAGCCGGGATTATGTGGAGCTTGAGGCGGATATACTTCCCGCCTATGAGTTTGTCCGGGATGTAATCCATCATGACAGGCCGGATTCCAGCCAGTATGTCATCCGCTCCCAGGAATCAAGACAGTATAATCAGGAAATTAAACCCCATGGGGAGAATAAGGCCCAGGCGAGGAAAAAGGGGAGCATTTCCATTTCCAACCGGGATTATTTAAGGTATATGGGAGAGCTTGAAATTGCCAGAGCTGACTTGCCCGGAGAGGAAAGGGTGAACATCATCGGGCAGGTTCGGGAAACCCATATGAAATATTTGCCTTATATTCAAAAGGGGCTTGGAGTGAAGCTGGCAAGGCGGGATTTTTAATCCCGCCTTATTGCTGTATTGGAAGCCGTTTTATAATGAATGCAGAAAGAATGGGGGGAGACTATAGTAAGAGTATTTTTTGTGCGGCATGCCCAGCCGGAATATGCGTGGAAAGATGAAAGAACCAGGCCATTGACGGAGGAAGGGAAAGAGGATGCCGGGAAAGTCCTGGAATTTTTGCGGGATAAAAATATTGGCAGATTCTATTGCAGCCCTTACAAGAGAAGCATTGACACGATTCTTAAGTCAGCGGAGTATTTCCAAAAAGAGATCGTGACAGATGAACGGTTCAGGGAAAGGGAAGCGGGACCCAACGGAAATAACCGTGAAATGTTTCAAAAGCGCTGGACGGACCATGAATATCATGAAAATGGGGGAGAATCCATTGCAATGGTGCAGAAAAGAAACATCAAGGCCCTGGAAGAGATTCTTTCTGATTGTGGGGCTCGTGGGGAAAAGAATGAGGATGAAAATGTTGTCATAGGAACCCATGGGACGGCTCTGAGCAGTATTTTAAATTACTATGACAGAAGCTTTGACTGTGATTCTTTTTTGAGGATCATTGACTGGATGCCTTATATTATTGAGCTGGATTTTGAAGATGGGAAGCTGGCTGGTACTGCGGAACATATTTACGTTGAGAAAGAGTTTAAATGAAAAAGGACAGGACCTGGGCCGCGTCTGCATTTGGCAGTCAGCGGTCCGTTTTATGTCTCTGAGTCTTATGTCCCCAGGTTTTTAAATTTATCTGGAAAAAACAGAGGAGTTGCGATAGAATAGGGAACAAGTGCATTTTCATAAGTGAGGAGAGAAGTAGAATATGAAAAATCCATTGAGCTATCAGGTTACGGAATATGACTGCGGCCCAACCACCGTGTTTAACGCCATGAGTTATCTCTTCCGGCGGGAGCAGATTCCGCCGGATATTATCAAGCATATTATGCTTTTCTGCCTGGATTCCTATAACGGAAAAGGGGAATTTGGGAAAAGCGGAACCTCCCGCATGGCTATGATGTTCATAAGCAGCTGGCTCAATGAGTTTGGAAAGGTGAAAAAGTTCCCGATTCAAAGCGAATACCTGGCCGGGGATGAGGTATATATAGGAGAAAACAGCAGAGTGGTATACGCTCTGCAGCAGGGAGGAGCCGTGATCGCCCGGGTGATGTACGGCTGCTGGCATTACGTGCTGCTGACAGGGGTTGATAAGGGACGGATCTGCCTGTTTGACCCTTATTATAGAAAAAAGCCCTTTTCCCAAAAAGAGGTGGAGATGATTACGGACATGCCTTACACCATGAACCGCAGGGTGTCCTTTGATATGATGAACAGCACTGGGAAGGAATCTTATGCTCTTGGACCGAAAGAGACGAGAGAGGCGGTCATCATTTTTAACAAGGATACCCAGAGGAAACCGGCGGATACGATTGAATATTTTATCTGATGATGAGGAAAGCGAAAGCTTTATGGTTTCCGATAATACTCGTTGTATATCTCCCGCTGAATCGCTCTGGTCATGGCCGGAACATTGCAGTCCTGATTGGATAATATTACAAGGCTGATGTCTTTTTCCGGATAATAGGAAAGCCTGGCGGATACCCCGTCATTTTGCCCGTCTTTATAGACGCAGAAGGGCTCCGGGGTATCTTCTGACAGGAGACATTCAAAGGCGTATCCGTTTTTCTTATGTAAACCTGGAATTCCGTACCTTTCGGCGGATTGTGAAAACCTGCAATGGGGCTGCATCATTATTTTTGTAAATGTTTTATTGAGAAGTATATTGTTTTTAAGGGCCCACAGGAATTTATTAAGATCCCCGGCAGTTGTATAGGCGCCTCCGTCCGGTGTGCCGATTGGAGGATAGGAATAAATATTCTTTTTGTATCCGGTAATTTTGCCGTTTCCGTCTTTTATGCTTTTATATCCTTCCGCAACATTCCTGTTAATTTCATCCATTGAGAAAAATCCCGAATGACTCATCCCTGCCTTTTTAAAAATATTGCAGGTAACATAATCCCGATAATTTCGGCCGGTTTTCTGCTCAATGGCCAGCCCCAGCAAAATATAGGAACAGTTGCAGTATCTGACATTTGTTCCTGCCTTGAAGTTGGGCTTTTTATAAGCAAAGTTTTTTAGGAAATCCCTGCATTCCCGAAATCCGTAATTCGGACTGGATAAAAACAGGGCGGAATAGTCTTCGCCGGCCTCTTCCTCCGCATCATCTGCAATTCCTGATGTGTGGTTCAGAAGCTGTTCAATGGTAACGTCAGTTGGAATTTCTGTACCGGATAAATTGATGATATCCGTGATCCTGTCTTCTAATTTAAGCTTTTCCTGCTCAACTAACTGAAGAATGGCGGCAGCCGTAAACAGCTTTGTAATGGAAGCCGTATCAAATCTCGTATCGATCTGGTTTGGGATGTTAAAAGATCGGTTTGCCCAGCCGTAGGCTTTTGTAAATATAGGTTCACCGCATATGGTCAGCATACATACTCCGCTGAAATTGTTGTTTGCCGCATACTCTTCACATATGCTTTCCGTGTATTTTCTCATGTTCTTTCATATTCCTTTCCATAAAATGAACCTGGTATCTTTCCATGTTTCTGTACTTCCGGAAGTCAGCAGGGTACTTGCATTTAAGCCCTGCCTTTGGCTGTATTATACCATGAATTTCACCGGACTGTATGAAATAATGCTGAAAATATCATCTATCCTGCGAATGGTATAGTAAGAACGGGGAAAAGGTATTATAATGATAATTGCAAACAATAACTTCATCTTACAGGAATTGCGGCATTATACAAAAAAGCAAAGCATACATGCGGGAGGTACTTTATGCAGACATTTAAGCAATTGTATGAAAACACGGTCAAGTCCGCCTTAAATAACGGTCCGGACCCGACGGCAGATGAGGGAAATACCTATGATCCCTATCACCTGGATTGCCTTTTAAATCCACAGAAGCACCCGATTGTGATCCGCACGGGAACGTGTGACTGCTCGGAAGGAGAAGAGAAAGAATGCTTAAAACGCTGTCCTTTCGGAGCGCTGCGCATGGAAAAGGATGGAGTGGCGGTTGATCCTGATTTATGCCTTGGATGTGAAAGATGTATTGACGGCTGTGCCAAGGAAAAGCTTACTGCCAGTACGGATATTATTCCGGCTTTAAAGGCCATCAGGGGCTCCGAGGGCCTTGTATATGCCATGATCGCCCCGGCATTTTTGGGCCAGTTTTCAAAGGATGTGACGCCCGGTAAATTAAGGTCTGCCTTAAAGGAGGTGGGCTTTGACGGTATGCTGGAGGTGGCTTTATTTGCCGACATCCTGACCTTAAAGGAAGCTCTTGAGTTTGATAAAAACATCAATGATATCAGCGATTACCAGCTGACAAGCTGCTGCTGTCCCATGTGGATCGGCATGATCCGGAAGGTCTATCATCAGCTCATTCCCCACGTGCCGGGATCTGTTTCCCCTATGGTGGCCTGCGGAAGAGTGATAAAGGAGCTTCATCCCGATGCCCTGACGGTTTTCATCGGTCCCTGCCTGGCAAAGAAAGCGGAAGCCCGGGAAAAGGATCTGGCCGGTGCGGTGGATTACGTGCTCACTTTCCAGGAGGTAAAGAACATATTTGATGCTTTGGGAATTGATCCCCTTGTTATGGAAGAAAGTGAAAAGGACCATTCCTCCAGAGCCGGAAGAATTTACGCCAGAAAGGGCGGAGTGAGCGAGGCTGTGGAGAGAACCGTAAAGGCCATTAACCCCAATAAAAAGACGGCCATCCGCACCAAGCAGGCCGACGGAGTGCCTGCCTGCAGAAAGATGATTCAGGATATCATGGCCGGGAATATAGAAGCCAATTTTTATGAAGGCATGGGCTGCGTGGGCGGTTGCGTGGGAGGGCCAAGGGCCGTCTTAGGCGTGGAGCAGGGAACCGAATTAGTCAATGACTATGGAGAAAAGGCAACCTACCAGCACCCGGCGGAAAATCCCTACGTCATCGAACTGCTTCACCGCTTAAAGCTGGACAGCGTGGAAAGCCTGCTGGAAGAAACGGATCTGTTCAGCAGAAATATAACGTAAAATCCATTAAAAGGCGAAAGGGGCGGAAATGCAGATGAGGACAGAGAAAGAAATGTTCGGTTTGATCCTGGATACGGCCAGAGAAGATGAGCGCATACGCGCCGTCTATCTGGGTGGTTCCAGGACCAACCCCAATGCCGCACCGGATCTGTTTCAGGATTATGATGTGGTTTACATAGTGAAAGCTGCATGGCCTATCTGGCACAGGTAAGGAAGCTTCCGGCGGATGCGGACAGGATATGGGAATGATTCCGGCTTGCCTTTCCTCCCGTGAAAGTGATAAGATAGACGGTGTGCATTTCCATCACCGGAAATGAGAGAAAGGAAATGGTTATGGCAGCAGACAAAATGAAGCAGCTGATGATAATGGCTGACTTATGCGGAAGCGTTGTGGAAGGAATTGAGCACCTTCTGACCAGTCCGGGAAATGAGAGCCTGCTGGAAGAGGCGGTAACCGGATTCATTACCCTGGAGAGAAGCTTCATCGGAATGGAGTGGGACTTTTCTCTGGCCTATGAAACCAGATGGCTGGCAGAGGTGGTAAGAAGCCGGCTGTTTGTCTATGACAGGGAATTTAAGGACAGGCTGTACCGGTGGTACTACTCCGCATTAAAGGAAATCCGGGATATGATGACATCGGAGACGGAAAAATGTCCGGTTTGCGGCGGAAAGGGAAGCCCCTGCTACGGAGCGATTTTTTATACAGAAAGAGGAGTCGATGGGGGCGGCGTTATAAAGCCGGTCCGGGTCTTTATTAAGTGCCGGGACTGCGGAAGCTATTACCTTGCCCAGGAAGAAGATCTGCGGGAGGACGGAAAAAAGGGCCTGCGCCGGACAAAAGGGGGATGCAGCCGGATTCTGTCCAATATCGGTGAATTCACGTCCCCCGGGGCCATGCTGTTTATAGGGGAGAAAAAAAGTCAATTATATAAGGAAGCAGAAAAGGCAGGATACGATTTAAAGGCCTTATCTCTGGAGGAGGCCTTAAAGGGGAAAGCCGGGGAAAAGGGAACCTATCCTGTGGTGGTCATTGACAGGATACCTTCTGACCGGAGGCCGGAACCTATCCTGATCCGGGCGGCGGAGTATTTATCCGGCGGCGGGATTCTCTGGTTCGACGGTCCGGACCTGGAAAAATCCATACGAAATCTGGGAAAAAAGGGAGCAGCCATGTGGAAAGGGGAGGCCTCGGCAATCTGTCTGACGGCTGACGGCATGGAGGCCCTAGCAAAAAAATGCGGACTTTTTCTCAAATCCTGCCGTTATGTGGGGACAGCCTTTGGCCGCATTGAATTTATTGCTGAAAAATCAGTCTGAAAGAAGGAATGAGATATGGGTCATCTGACAAGCCGGGATGCTTACTTGAATTTAAGTGACCGGATCAACTGGTTTACCCAGGGGGCGCCTGCATCGGAGACGCTTTATAAGATTTTGCAGGTTTTATATACGGAAAAGGAGGCCAAATGGGTGTCTCTTCTTCCGGTAAGGCCCTTTACCGCCAAAAGGGCGGCCAGGATCTGGCAGACCTCGGAATACAAGGCGGAAAGGCTTTTGGACCATCTCTGCGAAAAGGCCCTGCTGGTGGATTCGTGGCACAACGGAGTCCGCAAATTTGTAATGCCGCCGCCAATGGCCGGATTCATTGAATTTGCCCTTATGAGAACCAGAGGAGATATTGACCAGAAATACCTGGGAGAGCTTTATTACCAGTACATGAACGTGGAAGAGGATTTTATCAAGGATTTATTTTTTGCCACGGAAACAAAGCTGGGCCGTGTCTATGTTCAGGAGCCGGTGCTTGCCAATGATAAGACCAACCATATTTTAGACTATGAAAGAGCTACTCATATTGTGGAGGAGGCCAAATACATCGGCCTGGGGCTCTGCTACTGCCGCCATAAGATGTTTCATGCCGGCCATCCCTGCGAGATCGACGCTCCCTGGGATGTTTGTTTAACTTTTGACAATGTAGCCCGTTCCCTGGCTGAGCACGGAGATTATGCAAGACTCATTTCCAAGGAAGAAGCCCTTGACGCCCTGGAACGCTCCTATGCCAGCAATCTGGTGCAGATCGGGGAAAATGTGAGAGAGCATCCGGCATTTATCTGTAACTGCTGCGGCTGCTGCTGTGAAGCTCTTCAGGCCGCGAGAAAGTTCAGCCCCATGCAGCCTGTGGCAACCACCAATTATATTCCGAAAGTCACGGAGGAAACCTGTGTGGGCTGCGGAAAATGCGCCAGGGTCTGTCCTGTGCTGGCGATTTCCATGGAAGAGGGGACCGGCGGAAAGAAAAAGGCTGTGGTGGATGAAGAAATCTGCCTCGGGTGCGGCGTCTGCGCCAGAAACTGCGGCGTAAAGGCCATTGAAATGAAACGGCGGCCAAAGCAGATCATCACTCCGGTCAACAGCACCCACCGGTTTGTGCTTCAGGCCATTGAAAAGGGGACCTTGCAGAACCTGATTTTTGACAATCAGGCCTTTGCCAACCACCGGGCTATGGCGGCGCTTTTTGAGACGATTTTAAAGCTGCCTCCGGTGAAACAGGCATTGGCCAGCAAGCAGTTAAAGTCCATTTATCTGGACAGGCTTTTGTCGCTTCATGAGAAGACAGAAGCATAAGAGAGCAGAAAAGGGAGTGGTGACGTGTTTGACCGGTTGACGGAAAATGACATAAAAAAGATGCAGGAAGAGATCGATTACCGGAAGCTGGTGGTCCGTAAGGAAGCGCTGGAGGCGGTAAAGGAGGCCAGGGCTCATGGGGATTTGAGCGAAAACTTTGAATACCATGCGGCCAAAAAGGACAAGAACCAGAATGAGAGCAGAATCCGTTATCTGGAGCGGATGATAAAGACGGCCCAGATCATTTCCGACCAGTCCCCGGAGGATGAAATCGGGCTTTATAATACGGTAGACCTATATTTTGAAGATGATGATGAAACGGAAACCTACAAGCTGGTGACAACAGTCCGGGGCAATTCCATGAAAGGGCTCATCAGCTCGGAGTCGCCTTTGGGAAAGGCTGTCATGGGCCATAAGGTAGGGGATAGGGTCTATGTGAGAATTGATGACAGAAACGGATACTATGTGGTGGTAAAACGCCTGGAAAATACAACGGATGACGGAAGCGATAAGCTGAGAAGCTATTGACCTGCTGAAGGGAAGAAATAAGACGATGAAGGATATGACAAAAGGAAATATCACCTCCCAGCTGATCCGCTTTTCCATTCCCCTGGTTTTGGGAAACTTTTTTCAGCTCACCTATAATGCGGTGGACTCTATTATTGTGGGCCGGTTTGTAGGAGAGAATGCCCTGGCGGCTGTGGGAACAGCCAACCCTGTGATGAACATTGTGATCCTGGGAATCACGGGAATCTGTATCGGAGCTTCGGTGCTCATGAGCGAATTCTTCGGTGCGGGAAATCATGAGAAGCTGAAAAAGGAGGTGGCTACCACACTTTTATTCGGCTGTTACTTTTCCCTGGCCATTGCCGTCCTGGGGGTGTTTTTTTCCGGCTTAATCATGAGGCTTCTTCATGTGCCGGAGGAAATACAGAAAGACGGGACCCTGTATCTGCGGGTCATATTTTTGGGAATGCCTTTCACCTTTTTTTACAATGCGGTCGCTGCGGCTTTGCGGAGCGTAGGGGATTCCAGGACTCCGGTCCGTTTTCTGGCTATGGCTTCTGTGATGAACGCCTTGCTGGATCTGGTTTTTGTGGCAGGCCTGGACCTGGGAGTTTTGGGCGCGGCTCTGTCTACGGATATTGCAGAGGCGGCTTCTGCCATTTTGTGCGTGGTGTACATATATCGAAAGGTGCCGCTTTTAAGGCTGAAACCAAAGGACAGCCGGATGGACAGGGAGCTTCTGGGACTGACTCTAAGGCAGGGAGCCATTACGGCCCTGCAGCAGTCCTGCCAGCCCATTGGAAAGCTTTTGATCCAGGGCATGATCAATCCTCTGGGTGTCAGCACCATAGCCGCATTTAATGCGGTGAACCGGGTGGATGATTTTGCATTTACCCCGGAGCAGAGCATTTCCAGCGGGATGATGACGTTTATTGCCCAGAACCGTGGGGCGAAAAACAGGGAACGGGTGAAGAGGGGCTTCCGGGCAGGGCTTTTCCTGGAGGCGGGCTACTGGGCGGTTATCTGCACCCTCATTCTGGTTTTCAAGGAGCCGGTGATGAAGCTGTTCGTGTCGGATGGGGACAGAGGCATGGTGCCCATTGGGGTGGAATATTTAAGCCTGATGGCTTTCTTTTATCTGATGCCTGCCTTTACCAACGGAATCCAGGGATTTTTCCGGGGAATGGGGAATATGTCCATCACCCTGATTTCCACCATCATCCAGATATCGGTCCGGGTGATCTTTGTCTGGCTGCTGGTTCCTGTTATGGGAATGAAAGGCGTTGCTTTTGCCTGCCTCATAGGCTGGGCCTGTATGCTGCTGGCTGAGGTGCCGTATTATTTTTGGTTTGTAAATAGAAACGAATTGCTGCGGGAGAGGAAGAATGATTAAAAATATTGTATTTGATATGGGAAGAGTGCTGTTAAATTATGAAGGCGACATGGTATGCCGTCATTTCATCCAGGATGAGGCAAAACGAAGAACAGTGGCATCCGCTGTATTTGATTCCCAGGAATGGCTACTGCTGGACATGGGCCTGATCTCAGAGGAAGAGGCCTTAAAGCGGATGCAGAGGCGGCTGGATACGGACGATGAAAAGGAAATGGCGGCCCTCTGCCTGGCCCATTGGCATGAGTACAACATGTGGCCCATAGAGGGGATGGAAGAGCTGGTGGCCCGGCTTAAGGAAGAGGGATACGGGATTTATCTTTTATCCAATGCCTCTCTCCGCCTTTTGGACTGTTATCAGATGATTCCGGGAATCCGGCATTTTGACGGAGTCATATTTTCCGCAGAGGTGAAATATATAAAGCCCCAAAAGGAAATATATTACCACTTGTTCGACCGGTTCCATTTAAAGCCGGAGGAATGTATTTTTATTGATGATCTTCCTCTCAATGTGGAAGGGGCCGTAGCATGCGGCATGAAAGGCTACTGCTTTGCGGACGGGGATGTGGAGAGGCTGGAAGAATTCCTGTCCCACTTAAACGAAAGCTGACAGAGAGCGGTGTACATAAGGAAATGGAGAGACGTTAATCATGTACCGGATTCAGATTGAGGATATGGATATTGAGCAGATCGCCAGGTCCGGTCAGTGCTTCCGCATGGGGAAGCAGGCGGAGGAAGCTGGCGTCTGGACAGTGGCGGCGGCCGGAGAATACGTGGAAACCGTTAAGGACGGAGATTATTTCCTCTTTTCCTGCGAGAAGAAAGAATTTGAGGAGAAATGGGCCGGATATTTTGACTTACAGACCGATTACGGCGGATATAAGAAAAATGTGGCGTCTGATGACGCTTATCTTAAGGCAGCCATGAAATGCGGCTGGGGCGTGCGGATCCTGAACCAGGACTTATGGGAAATGATCGTGACCTTTCTGATTTCCCAGAACAACAATATCGCCCGGATTAAGGGAAGCGTGGACGGGCTGTGCAGGCGTCTCGGCAGGGAAAAGAAAGGGACCGGACTGAGGCTTTCCCCAGGCGGATGGGAGGAAAGGGAAAGGATTTATTACACATTTCCGGAGCCTGAGGCCATTGTCCGGGCAGGCATGGAGGGATTATCCGGCCTGGGCCTTGGCTACCGTGATAAATACATTCTGAAAGCTGCGGAAAGGTGCAGCGGACCGGAGGGAGCGGCATGGCTGAAAACCATCCGGGAGGCGGATTATGAAACTGCCCATGGGCTGCTGATGGAGCAGTACGGAATCGGCCGGAAGGTGGCGGACTGCGTCTGTTTATTCGGACTTCACCACATCGGAGCTTTTCCCGTGGACACCCATGTGAAGCAGATTATAGAGAACCATTATCCTCATGGCTTTCCCATGAAACGGTATCAGGGGTATGCCGGAATCCTTCAGCAGTACATGTTTTATTATAAGGTAAATAAGCTGGCTTAAGGGTAAGCGGTTTATTTGATAAAAAGGCCTGTGCACAGAAAAATGCACAGGCTTTTTGCATGCCAGAAAGCTCCTTTCGGAAATTCCCTCATATGCGAAAAATGCTCCGTTCCGGATGCAGTCTCCTGCCTCTTTATCCCTGCCGAAAAATGGCGGAATATTTCATACTTTTATCACAAAATTGTCAAGAATATATCACACAATTTTCACATTTCCCTTTTACCCTAAATGAGAACGCAAAAATGCGAAAAAGGAGGAGAAAGAGTTGATCGAAGTGAAAAACCTGGTAAAGGATTACGGCGGTCATCTGGCTGTGGACCATTTGAGCTTTACCATCAATGACGGCCAGATCTACGGCTTTTTAGGGCCCAACGGCGCCGGGAAATCCACCACCATGAATATTATGACAGGATATATTGGGGCTACGGAGGGAGATGTGCTGATCAACGGACGCAATATTTTAGAGGAGCCGGAGGAAGCGAAGAAAAACATCGGCTATCTGCCGGAGCTTCCGCCGCTTTATATGGATATGACCGTGGAAGAGCAGCTGATGTTTGCAGCAGAATTAAAGAAAATCCCTAAAAAGGAAAGAAAGCAGGCCGTGGACAGGGTTCTGGAACTGGCGAAATTAAATGATGTAAAGGGCCGGCTGATCCGGAATCTTTCCAAGGGCTACCGGCAGCGGGTGGGCCTGGCACAGGCCGTTATCGGACTCCCCCCGGTGATCATTCTGGATGAGCCTACCGTTGGCCTGGACCCTAAGCAGATCATTGAAATACGGGATACCATCCGGAAGCTGGGAGAAAACCATACGGTGATTTTAAGCTCCCACATTCTGTCAGAGGTCAGTGCGGTCTGCGACCACATCCTCATCATAGACAAGGGGAAACTGATTGCCAGCGATACGCCGGAGAACTTAGAAAAGCAGATGGCGGGAACGTCAGGCATGGAACTTTTGGTAAAAGGGGCAGAAGAGGAGATTTACAGCACTCTGGAGTCTGTTTCCCGGGCAGAGGATATTACGGTACGGGAAAGCGGCGAAGAGGGCGTCTGCAAGGTATCATTTGGCATCGGCGAAGAGGAGAAGGAGAACGGAGAGGACATCCGCGAATCCATTTTCTTTGCATTTGCGGACCGAAGGCTGCCCATCCTTTCCATGAAAGCCACTAAGGCTTCCCTGGAAGAGGTATTCCTGGAGCTGACCGGAGAGGCCGAGGAAGCAGGAAAAGCGGCTTCCGAAGAAAAGGAAATATCCGGAGAAGAAATGAGTGAAAATGACGAGGAAGAGGGGGATGAAGAGTAATGGCCGCTATTTATAAAAGAGAATTAAAATCCTATTTCCAGTCCATGACCGGATACGTATTTATCGCCTTTATGGTGCTGTTTATAGGAATTTACTTTATGGCTTACAACATGACCAGCGGATATCCGTATTTTTCCTATACCTTATCCGGCATGGTCACCATTATTATGATAGCCATTCCGGTGCTTACCATGAGAAGCTTTGCGGATGAAAGAAAGATGAAGACGGACCAGCTGCTGCTGACCGCTCCCGTATCCGTGAGCAAAATGGTTCTGGGAAAATATTTTTCCATGGTGACCGTATTTGCGGTTCCGGTGGTTCTTTCCGCTTTCTGCCCGCTCATCATTAAGCTGAACGGAACGGCCAACTTAAAGGGAGACTATGCCGCCATTCTGGCATTTTTCCTGCTGGGCTGCCTTTATATTGCCCTGGGCATGTTCATCTCTTCCTTAACGGAGAGCCAGATCATTGCCGCGGTAGGGTCCTTTGGAATCATCCTTTTGCTCCTTTTGTGGCCTAACCTGGTGGGCTTTCTGCCTACAACCGCTTCAGGCTCTGCCATAGGCTTTCTCATCCTCTGGTCCTTAGCCGTATTCATTGTGCACCGGGTGACGAGCCACGGCCCCCTGGCGGCGGTTCTGGAGGTGGCAGGGATTGTCTGTATTCTGGCAATTTATTTCCTGAAAAGGACTCTCTTTGACCGCGCCCTGACCAATATCCTGGAAAAGGTGGCTGTAACGGATGTATTCCGGAACTTTTCCAGCAATTCCCTCTTTGATGCAGGCGGCCTGATCTACTATATCAGCATTATATTCCTGCTGGTATTTTTGACTGTACAGTCTGTAGAGAAACGCAGATGGAGCTAGGAGGATGGAGATGAACAGAAAATTAAAGAAAGGCGGCTATACGGCGATCCTTTCGGTGATCGTCATCGCTGCCGTTATTGTATTGAACTTGATTATAGGCCGTCTTCCGGAAAAGGTGCGGCAGTGGGATATGAGCAGCAGCCAGATTTACTCTCTGGGAGGTACCACAAAGGACTTACTGGCTTCCCTGGATAAGGACGTTACGATCTATGTGGTGGCTGACCCGGGTTCCGTGGACAAGAGAATCACCAGCTTTGTAAAGCGCTATGAAGACTTGTCCAGCCATATCAAGGTGGTGACGGTGGATTCGGTCCTTCACCCGGATCAGGTAAATAAGTTAAATGCAAAGGACAACACCTTATTTGTAAGCTGCGATTCTACCAATAAGACGGAATCCATTGCCCTGACCGACATCATCAAATACGATCAGGAATCCTACTATTATTATGGAGAAAGCAAGGAGACGGAATTTGACGGGGAAGGCCAGCTGACGGGAGCCATTTCCCATGTGACCAGCAATGTGCAGAAAACGGTTTATGTGACGGAAGGACACGGAGAGGCAGCCCTGGGAGCCACGGTTTCCGATATGCTGAAAAAGTCCAATTTAACGGTTACCTCCTTAAACCTGCTTACAGCCGGAAGCATTCCGGAGGAGTGTGAGCTGCTCCTCATCAATGCGCCGGCAACAGATCTGGCCGCAGATGAGCAGAAGATGCTTACCGACTACTTAAACGGCGGCGGAAACGTGATGATTCTGGCCGGCTACAGCGATAAGGACCGGCCGAACCTGAAAGCACTTATAAGTGACTACGGCTTAAAGCTGGAAGACGGCCTTGCGGCGGACACAAAGAATTTCTACCAGAATAACCCCTATTACATCTTCCCGACCATTGAGCCTGGAAGCGAAGTGACAAACGGTATTGATACGAAGAGCGCGGCTCTGGTGCTTCAGTCGGCGGCCCTGACCCAAAATCAGGATATTCCCGACGGCCTGGAAGTGACGCCTTTCATGGAAACCAGTGACGGCGGAATGCTGGTAACGGCTGACGGCCAGACAAAGGGAACCTATATTCTGGGAGCCGTATCGGAAAAGACTCTGGACTCCGGGACAGCCTGCTTAACGATTATGAGCACCCCGTCTCTTATCGATGAGAACTTAAACACCAGCTTTACCAATTTGACTAACTTAAGCATTTTCATGAATGCAGTTACCTCAAATTTCGATGACGTTTCCAACGTATCCATCCCATCCAAGAGCCTGGAAGTAACCTATAACACGGTCACTCACGGAGGACTGTGGGGCATTCTGTTCATATTTGTCATCCCGGTATTGACCCTGGCCGCCGGACTGGTGATCTGGTTAAAGCGCAGGCGTCTGTAGAAGGAGGCGTGAACATGAAAAAGAACGGTTTATTATTGGGAGTGGCAGGCCTTGCGGTCCTGTGCATCCTCTATGTGGGAGTCGGTCAATATATGGACCGCTCCCAGAAAAAGGCGGAGCAGAAGGAGGAAGATGCCAAGGTCTATATGACCAACTTATCCGGTGTTTCCGCAATTTCCTATGATTATAAAGGACAGGAGCTGTCCTTTACGAAAAAGGACGGAGCCTGGAAATATGACGGGGATGAGCTCTTTCCCGTAAAGCAGGCGAAGCTGGATTCCCTGGCTTCCACAGCCTCAAAGCTTGAGGCCGTGAGAAAGCTGGAGGGAGGCGACGGCTTAAGCGCCTATGGCCTGGATGCTCCGGCAAGAACGGTGGAGGTCACGGCAGAGGACGGAACCAAGTCAACCATCCTTTTGGGCTCCACTACCTCAGACGGGGACTATTATGCCCTCATCCAGGGGGAGGATACGCCTTATCTTATCAGCTCCTCCCTTTTTACCGAGACAGACAGCGGCCTTGACACTCTCCAGGCCCTGGAGGAATTTCCCGCCATTGAAGGCACCGACATAACGGGCATTACCATAACAAAGGAGGGGGCCAGCGAGCATTATGTGAAAAAGAAGCTTGACGATAAGGACGGAACCGTGGAGTGGTACAAGGATTCCTCCGACTCCCCGGACAACAAGCTTTCCGATAACTCCGGCCTAAATGTCCTGGCAGATTCTCTCAGCAGCTTAACGGTAAAGAGCTGTCCTAATTACAAGGTACAGGAAAGCGAGCTGGCAGGCTACGGGCTTGACCATCCGGCTGCCGTCATTACCTATACCTATGAGAAAAACGGTTCTGAGGAAACATTTACCTTGAATGTAGGCTCATTGAACCAGGATTCCACCTGTTATTATACCAGGACGGATAATTCCTCTAATGTAAATGAAATTGAGAAAGCTTCTATTGATAAATGTTTAACGGTAAATAATGGAATTTAAGGAATAACGGCTGTTGAGAAATAAGGCAGAGGTGCAGAAAGCGGAATACTTTTTACACCTCTGCTTTTTGCGGTCCATGGCTTCCATAACCAGAATTTATGGTATTAATTCCAATCTCATATATTCTTTTCCTGAAAAAATATTTTATTTTAGTTGAAAATTCCCGATAAATGTTCTATTATGAGAAGAAATACATTAGCATAGTACAGTGATATAGAGGGAGAAATAGAGATGAATTACAGCATTGCAGTGATTCCCGGCGACGGGATAGGGCCTGAAATCATTGGGGAGGCGAAAAAAGTTCTCGATAAGGTGGGAAATGTATACGGCCATGAATTCAAGTATACAGAGGTATTAATGGGCGGCATTTCCATTGATACATACGGCGTTCCCTTAACTGATGAGGCGTTGGAAACAGCAAAAAACAGTGATTCCGTTCTCCTGGGAGCAGTTGGCGGAAATGTAGGAAATTCAAAATGGTACGATGTGGCACCGAATTTGAGACCTGAAGCGGGGCTGCTGGCGATCCGCAAAGGTCTTAATTTATTTGCTAATATCCGCCCTGCCTATCTCTATAAAGAACTGGCGGAGGCCTGTCCCTTAAAAAAGGAGATCATCGGGGACGGCTTTGACATGATAATCATGCGGGAGCTGACCGGAGGCCTGTATTTCGGGGACCGGTACACCAGGGAGGTGGACGGCGTCATGACAGCCGTGGACACCCTTACCTACAATGAAAATGAAATAAGAAGAATTGCGGTGAAAGCCTTTGATATTGCCATGAAGCGCAAAAAGCAGGTAATCAGCGTGGATAAGGCCAATGTCCTTGATTCCTCCAGACTTTGGAGAAAGGTGGTGGAGGAAGTGGCAAAGGACTATCCGGAGGTTTCCCTCAGCCATATGCTGGTGGATAACTGCGCCATGCAGCTGGTGATGAACCCGGGCCAGTTTGATGTGGTCCTGACAGAGAACATGTTTGGAGATATCTTATCCGATGAAGCCAGCATGATCACAGGCTCTATCGGAATGCTGTCCTCGGCCAGCATGAACGAGAGCAAATTCGGAATGTATGAGCCAAGTCACGGTTCCGCCCCGGACATTGCGGGAAAGAACCTTGCAAATCCCATTGCCACTATTTTATCTGCGGCCATGATGCTTCGCTACTCCTTTGATTTAGACCGGGAGGCCGACGCCATGGAGGCTGCGGTGGAGGCTGTGCTGGCGGAGGGATACCGGACGGCGGATATTTTCTCTGAAGGCTGCGAAAAGGTTTCCACCACAGAGATGGGCAGCCTCATTGCGGACCGGATCGAAAAATAAACCAATCATTGCCGGAAGCAGAAGAAAGCCTGAGGCTTTTGCCTGCTCCCGGATTTCCATATTATCAGTAATTATGAAAAAAAGAAAAGGAGTGTGCAGCAGATGAAGAGTGATTCAGTAAAAAAAGGAATGCAGCAGGCGCCTCACAGATCCCTGTTTAATGCGCTGGGGATGACAGAGGAAGAGATGGAGAAGCCTTTAATCGGCATTGTCAGTTCCTATAATGAAATTGTGCCGGGTCACATGAACCTGGATAAGATCGTGGATGCGGTGAAGATGGGAGTTGCCATGGCGGGAGGAACCCCGGTAATGGTTCCGGCCATTGCGGTCTGCGACGGAATTGCCATGGGACACATCGGCATGAAGTATTCCCTGGTTACCAGAGATCTGGTGGCGGATTCTACGGAATGTCTTGCCAAAGCCCACGCCTTTGATGCATTGGTCATGGTTCCCAACTGTGACAAGAACGTTCCCGGACTTTTAATGGCTGCAGCCCGCATTAATGTACCCACAGTGTTCGTCAGTGGCGGACCTATGTTGGCCGGACGTGTGCAAGGCCATAAGACCAGCCTTTCCAGCATGTTTGAAGCGGTGGGAGCCTATACTGCCGGAAACATGACGGAAGAGGAGGTAAGGGAATATGAAGAGAAAGCATGTCCTACCTGCGGCTCCTGCTCCGGCATGTATACGGCCAACAGCATGAACTGCTTAACCGAGGTGCTGGGCATGGGATTAAAAGGAAACGGAACCATACCTGCCGTATATTCCGAACGTTTAAAGCTGGCAAAGCATGCGGGCATGGCGGTTATGGAAATGTTAAAAAGGAATATCTGTCCCCGTGACATTATGACGGAAAAAGCGTTCCGCAATGCCCTGACCATGGATATGGCCCTGGGCTGCAGCACCAACAGCATGCTTCACCTTCCAGCCATCGCCCACGAAGCAGGGGTGGACTTAAATCTGGAAATTGCAAATGAAATCAGCGCGGTTACTCCTAACCTTTGCCACCTGGCTCCGGCAGGTCCTACTTATATAGAAGATTTAAATGAAGCGGGAGGCATTTACGCAGTCATGAACGAGCTGAGCAAGCTGGATCTTCTGAATCTGGACTGCATGACCGTTACAGGAAAAACTGTGGGAGAGAACATCAAGGACTGCGTAAATAAAAACCCGGAGGTCATCCGTCCTGTGGAAGATCCCTACAGCAAGACCGGCGGCATCGCCATCTTAAAGGGAAATCTGGCCCCTGACTCTGCAGTTGTAAAGCGCTCCGCCGTTGCGCCCGAGATGTTAAAGCATGAAGGCCCAGCCAGAGTCTTTGACTGTGAGGAGGATGCCATTGAGGCCATTAAGGGCGGCAAAATCCAGGCAGGAGACGTGGTGGTCATCCGCTACGAAGGACCAAAGGGCGGCCCGGGCATGAGAGAGATGCTAAACCCCACCTCCGCCATTGCGGGCATGGGCCTTGGCTCTTCGGTAGCCCTCATTACGGACGGACGTTTCAGCGGAGCCTCCAGAGGCGCTTCCATCGGCCATGTATGTCCGGAAGCAGCGGTAGGCGGCCCCATTGCTCTTGTGGAAGAGGGAGATATTATTTCCATAGATATTGACAATCACCGTCTGGACATAAAGGTATCGGACGATGAGATGGCGGCCCGCAAGGAGAAATGGCAGCCCAGAAAGCCTCAGGTGACCAACGGGTATCTGGCCCGTTATGCGGCTATGGCAGCACCTGCCAGCCGGGGAGCCATTCTGGAAATTTAAAGGAGAGAGGAGCAGCCTATGAGTACATTAGTAGGAGCGGAAATCGTTATAGAATGCCTGAAAGAACAGGGAGTTGATACTGTTTTCGGATATCCGGGCGGAACCATCTTAAATATATATGATGCCCTTTATAAGCATCAGGATGAGATCACCCATATCTTAACCTCCCACGAGCAGGGAGCAGCCCATGCGGCGGACGGATATGCCAGAGCCACGGGAAAGGTGGGCGTATGCCTTGCCACCTCAGGGCCCGGAGCCACCAACCTGGTGACCGGTATTGCAACTGCGTTTATGGATTCCATTCCCATGGTGGCAATCACCTGCAACGTGGCCGTAAACCTGCTGGGCAGAGACAGCTTCCAGGAGATTGACATTGCAGGCGTGACCATGCCTATTACCAAATACAACTTTATTGTAAAGGATATTTCAAAGCTGGCGGATACCATACGCCGGGCCTTTAAGATCGCCCAGACCGGAAGGCCGGGGCCTGTGCTGGTGGATATCACAAAGGATGTGACCTCCAGCCACTTTGAGTATGAATACCATGCTCCGGAACCCATTCTGCGCCAGGAGGACACCATAACCGAAGAGGATTTGGACCAGGCCCTGCAGATGATCCGCAAGTCGGAAAAACCCTATATATTCGTAGGAGGGGGAGCAATTACGTCAGGTGCATCGGAGGAGCTTCGTTCCTTTGCCCACAAGATCCAGGCCCCTGTGGCGGACAGTCTCATGGGAAAGGGAGCCTTGGACGGAAACGACGAGCTGTATACCGGAATGGTGGGAATGCACGGAACCAAGACCTCCAACTTCGGAATTACGGAGTGCGACTTACTGATCGTGGTGGGAGCCCGTTTCAGCGACCGTGTGACCGGTAATGCGTCCAAGTTCGCCAAAAGGGCAAAGATTCTCCAGTTTGACGTGGATCCGGCGGAAATCAACAAGAATGTAAAGACCTATGCCAGCGTCATCGGCGATGTGAAAGTGATCTTAAAGAAGCTGAATGCCCGTCTGGACCCCATAAATCACGACGAATGGCTGGCTCACATCGACCGCTTAAAGGATATGTATCCCATGCGCTATGAAAAGGGCACTTTAACAGGTCCCGGGATCATCGAAAAGATCTACGAGGTGACCAAGGGAGACGCCATCATTACCACCGAGGTTGGACAGCACCAGATGTGGGCGGCCCAGTTCTATAAATATAAACAGCCCAGAAGCTTCATCACCTCCGGCGGCCTGGGAACCATGGGCTACGGCCTGGGAGCTTCCCTGGGAGCGAAAATGGGCTGTAAGGATAAGGTAGTCATCAACGTGGCAGGAGACGGTTGCTTCCGCATGAACATGAATGAGATCGCCACAGCCACCCGCTACAACATCCCCATCATCCAGGTGGTTTTAAACAACCACGTACTGGGCATGGTCCGCCAGTGGCAGACCCTGTTCTATGGAAAACGCTATTCACATACAGTATTGAATGATCAGGTAGATTTTGTAAAGATAGCAGAAGGAATGGGCGCCAGGGCCTACCGCGTCACCAGCAAGGAAGAATTTGAGCCGGTGCTTCGGGAAGCCATTGAGTTAAACGTTCCTGTTGTTATAGATTGTCAGATTCACTGCGATGAAAAGGTGTTCCCGATGGTATCCCCGGGAGCCCCCATCCAGGATGCGTTTGATGCAGAAGACTTAAAGATCTAACGAGCCATGTCAAACGCACCAAACCGCACCACATCGCAACACCCAAAATTTGAGGAGGAAGAGATATGAGCAGAGTGTACAATTTTTCCGCAGGCCCAGCCGTGCTGCCGGAAGAAGTCTTAAGAGAAGCAGCCGAAGAGATGCTGGACTATAAGGGCAGCGGCATGTCCGTCATGGAGATGAGCCACAGAACAAAGCTCTTTGAGACCATCATCGGAGAAGCGGAGTCTGATCTCAGGGACTTGCTTGAAATTCCGGACAATTACAAAGTATTGTTTTTACAGGGCGGAGCCTCCCAGCAGTTTGCCATGGTTCCCATGAATTTATTCAAGAACCGTGTGGGAGATTACATCATTACGGGACAGTGGGCCAAGAAAGCATACCAGGAAGCAAAGCTTTTCGGCACAGCCAATGCGCTGGCTTCCAGTGCCGACAAGACTTTCAGTTATATTCCGGATGTTTCGGACCTGCCTGTTTCCGATGATGCGGATTACGTCTATATCTGTGAGAACAATACGATCTACGGTACAAAATACAAAAAATTGCCCAATACAAAGGGTAAAACACTGGTAGCTGATCTCTCCTCCTGTTTCTTATCCGAACCTGTTGACGTTTCAAAATACGGTCTGATCTTTGCCGGAGCCCAGAAGAACGTGGGACCTGCAGGCGTGGTCGTTGTCATCATCCGCGAGGACCTGATTACGGAAGATGTACTTCCCGGCACGCCTACCATGCTCCGCTATAAGACTCATGCCGACGAAGGGTCTCTTTACAATACTCCTCCGGCCTACGGCATTTATATCTGCGGAAAGGTGTTCAAGTGGCTGAAAAACCGTGGCGGCCTTGAGGCTATGAAGAAATTCAATGAAAAGAAAGCGGCTGTTCTCTACGATTACCTGGACCAGAGCTCCTTGTTTAAGGGTACAGTGGTAAAAGAGGACCGTTCCCTCATGAATGTTCCCTTTGTAACAGGAAATGAGGAACTGGACGCCCTGTTTGTAAAAGAGGCCAAGGCGGCAGGCTTTGAGAACTTAAAGGGCCACAGAACCGTAGGCGGAATGCGGGCCAGCATTTATAATGCAATGCCCATGGAAGGCGTGGAATCGCTGGTGGCCTTTATGAAGGATTTTGAAGCAAAGCACGCGAAATAGGCAGACAGAAGAAACAAGGACAGAATGGAGGAAATCATGAAAAAGATTCATTGCCTTAATGCGATCTCCGCTTATGGAACCGCATTGCTGACGGAGGATTATACATTAACCGATCATATGACTGAGGCTGACGGAGTGCTGGTGCGCAGCGCCGCTATGCACGATATGGAGCTGCCGGATGGACTTCTGGCCATTGCCAGAGCAGGGGCGGGTGTCAATAATATTCCCCTGGACGCCTGTGCAGAAAAGGGAATCGTTGTGTTTAACACACCCGGGGCCAATGCCAACGGCGTAAAGGAACTGGTCATCGCAGGCCTTATGCTGGCTTCCCGGGACATTGCAGGCGGCATGGAGTGGTGCAAAGCCAATAAAGAGGATGCGAACATTGCAAAGGCTGCGGAAAAAGCCAAGGCGGCATTTGCCGGATGTGAGATCAAGGGCAGAAAGCTGGGGGTCATCGGTCTTGGGGCCATCGGCGCTGAGGTTGCCAACGCCTGTTCCTACTTAGGGATGGAGGTTTACGGATACGACCCGTTTATTTCCGTAAATGCGGCCTGGGGACTTTCCAGAAACGTCAAGCACATCACCTCTGTGGAAACCATTTATAAGGAGTGCGACTACATCACCCTTCACGTTCCCCTTATGGACGCCACCAAGGGAATGATCAATAAGGCGGCTCTGGAGGTCATGAAGGACGGCGTTATAGTCTTAAATTTTGCAAGGGATATTCTTGTAAATGAGGATGATATGGCCGAGGCATTACAGTCCGGCAAGGTAAAGAAATATGTCACCGATTTCCCAAATCCAAAGTCCGTTCACATGGAAGGGGCTATCGTGATTCCTCATCTGGGCGCTTCCACGGAAGAGGCCGAGGACAACTGCGCCAGAATGGCAGTAGAGGAAATCATGGATTATATTGATAACGGAAACATCCGTAATTCCGTAAACTTCCCTTCCTGCAATATGGGGGTCTGCGGCGGAGCCAGCCGTATTGCGGTGCTCCATTTAAATATTCCCAACATGCTCGGTCAGGTCACAGGAATCCTGGCGGCAGCCGGAGTGAATATCTCCGACATGACCAACAAGAGCCGTGACAAGTACGCCTATACGCTCCTGGATCTGGAAAGCGTTCCGGACGCTGCCAGCATGGAGAAGCTAAGCGGCATTAAGGGCGTGCTCCGGGTGCGAGTGATTAAATAGAGGAGACAGTATGGCAATTGTGAAACCATTTCAATGCGTCAGGCCTGAGGAGAGGTATGCCCGTCAGGTGGCGGCTCTTCCCTATGATGTGTACAACAGGAAAGAAGCCTGTCAGGTGACTGCGGCGAATCCCAAATCATTTTTAAATATTGACAGGCCGGAAACCCAGTTTTCCGACGATGTAGACATATATGACGGCCGGGTTTATGAAAAAGCGGCTCAGATGTTAAAAGACTGGCTGGAGGACGGGACCTTTGAGGAAGACCGTCAGGAGGCCTACTATATCTATGAGCTTGTCATGAACGGGCGGAGCCAGACAGGAATCGTGGCCTGCTCCTCCATTGATGATTACATAGGCGGCGTTATAAAAAAGCATGAAAATACCAGAGAAGAAAAGGAAGTGGACAGGATACGCCACGTGGATGCCACGGATGCCCAGACCGGTCCCATTTTCCTGGCTTACCGTTCCAATGAAGCCATTAACCGGCTGGTGGATGTAATCACAGCCTCAGCCCCCCTCTATGACTTTGTTGCGGAGGACGGGGTCAGCCACAGGGTTTGGCGGACCTCGGACGAGAGCATGGTCCGCAGCATCCGGGAGGCCTTTGCCGGTATACCGGCTACCTATATTGCGGACGGCCATCACAGGGCCGCTTCTGCCGTTAAGGTGGGAATTAAAAGGCGTCAGGAGAACCCGGGATATACGGGAGAAGAGCCCTTTAATTATTTCCTTTCCGTGCTGTTTCCCGATGACCAGCTGATGATCATGCCCTATAACCGGGTGGTGAAGGATTTAAACGGGCTTTCGAAAGAGGAATGCCTTGACCGGATCAGGGAAGGGTTTGAGATATCCTGTATGGGAAGCGAAGTCTTTGCTCCCGGGGAGAAAGGCTCTTTCGGCATGTATCTGGATCAGAAGTGGTACTGCTTAAAGGCCAGAGACTTCTTAAAATCGCCGGATCCGGTGAAAGGGCTTGACGTTTCCATCCTTCAGGACGGCCTCTTATCCCCGGTTCTGGGAATCGGAGATCCGAGAACGGATAAGAGGATCGATTTCATCGGAGGAATCCGGGGGCTTAAGGAGCTGGAGAGGCGGTGTGCAGAGGACATGGAAGTGGCTTTTTCCATGTATCCCACCTCCATACAGGAGCTCTTTGACGTGGCGGACGCAGGTCTTTTGATGCCGCCTAAATCCACCTGGTTTGAACCGAAGCTTCGAAGCGGGCTGTTCATCCACAAATTAAAATAAAATTCCAAAATAAAAATACCGTTCCGGTGTGTCTACTGGGACGGTATTTCATTTTCCGGTTCTTTTCCTAACTTTTCCTTGCGGTATATGTCATAGACTTCAAGAAGCTGGGGACGTTTTACGACTCCTATTTTCTGAAAGATATTATGGACATGGGTTTTTGCTGTTCCAAGGGATATATAAAGGTCATCGCTGATTTCCTGGTTTGTTTTATCCATGAGAAGCACTCCTAAAATTTCCCGTTCCCTGGAGGTTAAACGGTATTCCTCGCTGAAATGATACAGGATGCTTTCCTCAATGTCAGAGGGAAGATTCCCTCTGGTCTGGCTGGTTACATTGGAAACAATGGTGTTGTTCTTCAGTGAAATCCTCAGATAATACATTAAATACCCGGCGGAAAAGACGGCGTAAACCAGATACAGAATATCGGAGGTATAGCTCCGGTTATTCATGTTGATATAATATTTTGAATAGGTATCGAAGTTAAAGATCACGATGGTATCCTCTGCAATAATGCAGAGATTCATAACAGCTGTAAAAAAAAAAAATCCTTTTGCACCATTTGCTGTAGAAAGAGTCCTGATATTCCTCAGGATTCTTTTTTAATATCATAAGGCATTCTGTTCCCAGATAAGTGTTGTAAAGCTGGCTAGGAAGGAAGTAAAGCCATATTTTCCAGGCGCTGTTTTCCATGGCCGGCACGAAGAGCATGAAAGTCACGTATACTGCCAAAATCCCGTAATCGATCCGGGTGATTTTTCTGTTTAACAGCTGTTTGAATATGGTCAGATAGCCTAAGGACAAAATCAGATAAATCAGTGTCTTATGGGTCGGAACAATCATAAAAATTCTGTTGTAGTATTCCATAAAATTCTCAAACATCTCTGACATAAAAATAACAATGTCGTCGATTAAAATTGCCGTAAATATAATCCCTGTCCACAATAATATTTTATCTTTCTCATGGATGAAAAGTGAAAAAGACATAAAGAGTATTCCGGAATAAACCATAATCAAGATCAGGTTATAAATGAAGATAATGTCCTTAGCCATAAATGCCTCCTGTTTCCTTCGCCGGTAGTTAATTCATTAACAGTATAGCAAAATAGAAAGTTTTTTCAACTGCAAAATATGGGGAATAACCAGATTTTTTGTATGTTTCGCACAAAAGTTTAGAGGAGTTTATGTAGAAAAAAGTGAAAAGTGTTACAAATATCTATCTCACGGTTCCATTCTCAACCGGCATGGAAGCTGTTATTTTCGTCTTGTGAGGACCCCGCCAAATGGGGTTCGCAGCAAAACAAGCGAAAAGGAGGTTTTACCGGTGGCAGAAAAAATAGTTCTTGCATTAGGAGGAAATGCCCTCCAGTCAGGAAAAGGGGAAGCGACTGCGCAGGCACAGCTTGCCGTTGTTCACAGAACCTGTGAGTATATCGCAGAGTTAAATGAGCGTGGATATGAAATGGCAATTGTACATGGAAACGGGCCCCAGGTGGGCAGAATCCTGCTGGCGTCTGAAGCTGCAAAGGATGTAACGCCGCCCATGCCATTTGACGTATGCGGCGCCATGTCTCAGGGGTATATCGGATATCATCTGCAGCAGGCGCTTAAATATGCGCTGAATAAGAGGAATCAGAATTATCCCGTTGTTACCATAGCCACCCAGGTGGTTGTAGAGGAAAGCGACCCGGCTTTTCAGAATCCGACCAAGCCCATCGGCCCTTTCTACACAAAGGAAGAGGCGGATATTCTGGCAGCTGAAAAGGGATACATCATGAAAGAGGACGCAGGCAGGGGCTTTCGCAGAGTGGTTCCATCTCCCCTTCCCAGAAAGATCGTGGAAATTGAAGCGGTCAGGGAATTGTGGCCCAAGGCCATTGTTATTACCTGCGGAGGCGGCGGAATCCCGGTCATTGAATGTCCCTCAGGCGCCTTAAAAGGGACCTCGGCGGTCATTGATAAGGACTTTGCGGCGGAGCTGCTGGCAGAGGAGGTCAATGGAGATATACTCATGATTTTAACCGAGGTTGAAAAGGTGGCGGTAAATTACGGGAAGCCGGATCAGAAGAATCTGGATCATTTAAGCCTTGAGGAGGCGGATAAATACTGCGAAGAAGGCCAGTTCGCACCGGGAAGCATGCTTCCCAAGGTCCAGGCAGCCATGAAGTTTGTGAGATTCAATCCCACAAAGCGGGCAATCATCACCTCTCTGGATAAAGCGGTGGATGCCCTGGAAGGAAAGACAGGTACAGTATTTTCATTTAATTAATTCGTAAAAACAGGAGGAATTTCCATGAAAGCAAACGGAGTAACACATTTTATCAATACCAATGATTTCACAAAGGAGGAGCTTTTGGATATTATCCAGCTGTCTCTGGCAATTAAAAAAAGCATAAAGGCAGGCTACAATCCCCCTCTGATGAAAGGAAAGACCCTGGGCATGATTTTTCAGCAGTCTTCCACCAGAACACGGGTTTCCTTTGAAACGGCAATGGAGCAGTTAGGCGGTCATGCCCAGTATCTGGGACCCGGCATGATCCAGCTGGGCGGCCATGAGACCGTGGGCGATACCGGAAGAGTATTGTCCCAGATGATTGATGTGGTCATGGCCAGGGTTATTGAACATAAGACCATCGTTGAACTGGCGGAGGCAAGCTCCATTCCCGTCATTAACGGAATGAGCGATTACAATCATCCCACCCAGGAAATCGGCGACCTCTGCACCATAGTGGAACACCTTCCCCGGGGAAAGAAGCTGGAGGACTGCAAGGTGGTTTTTGTAGGCGACGGAACCCAGGTATGTGCTTCTCTCGGATTCATCACCACAAAGCTGGGCATGAAATTCGTCCACTACGGGCCTGAAAAAAACCAGCTGCTGGAAGAGCATAAAAAGATCATGGAAGAAAACTGCAGAATTTCCGGAGGAACCTGGGAAGTGACCGATAACCGGGAAAGCGTAAGAGGCGCGGACTTCATTTATACGGATGTATGGTATGGGCTCTATGAAAATGAGACGCCGAAGGAAGAACGGGTGGCCACATTTAAGGATTATCAGGTAAACAGGGATTTAATGTCTCTTGGAAATATCGGCTGTAAATTCATGCACTGTCTCCCGGCCACCAGAGGAGAGGATGTAACGGATGAGGTTCTTGACAGTGAAAGCTCCATCGCATTTATGGAGGCCGGAAACCGTCTGACCGCAATGAGAGGCCTGCTTGTATACTTTACCCAGTATCAGAGAGAACAGGCGCCAGGTGAGCTTCAGATAGCGGCAGCCAGGGAACAGTTGGAAACGTTCATGAATGAACGCCATATCAGATAGGGGGAATCGTCATGTCAGACGCGCCAAAGAAGAAGTTTCGGTTAATTGATGCCATTATGACAGTAATCTGCGTCGTATTTGTGGCAGAAGCAGCAAGTCCGGTGGCAGCCATCGGTAATTCCCAGTATTTCTGGTGGATTTTCCTCCTGATCACATTTTTGCTGCCATATGGCTTGATCGCATCAGAGCTTGGGACAACCTATGAAGGGGATGGAGGATTATATGACTGGGTATCAAAGGCCTTTGGCAAAAAATGGGGAGGGAGAGCGTCCTGGTATTACTGGATCAACTTCCCGCTGTGGATGGCTTCTTTGGCGCTCATGTTCCCCGAAGTCATTGATCTGCTGACAGGCAGACAGATGGGACTTGTCCCGTCACTGATCATAGAGCTTGTCTTTGTGTGGATCATTGTTTTTATCAGCTTTTACTCTGTCTGCGACAGCTCCTGGATCTTAAACGGAGCGGCAGTGATTAAAATACTCATCGCGCTGACTCTGGGCGGCTTGGGAATTTACGGGGCAATGACTCATGGCGTTGCCAATGAATATACCCTTTCCTCCATGATTCCAAGCTTTGATTTAAACAGTCTGTCCTACATATCCGTCATCCTGTTTAACTGCCTTGGATTTGAAGTGGTCTGCACCTTTGCGGATGATATGGAAAATCCCAGAAAGCAGATCCCCCAGGCCATTGTGGCAGGAGGCCTTGTCATTGCAGCCATTTATATCTTTATGGCATTTGGGATCGGCGTTGCCATACCGTCCGATCAGATCAGCACCAGCACAGGACTAATCGCAAGCGTTCAGCTTCTGACAGGCAGCACAAGAGGAATTATTGTGGTTGTGGTTGCCATAGGCTTTCTGCTTACCCTTTTCGGAAACATGGTTTCCTGGTCCCTGGGAGTAAATAATGTGGCCGCCTATGCGGCAGACCATGGGGATATGCCCGCAGTATTTAAAATCAGGAGCAAAAAGAATGACATGCCTGTGGGCGCGGCAGTTATGAACGGACTGGTAGCCAGCTTTGTGCTCATCATCGCTCCCTTTATACCCAATCAGGACTTGTTCTGGTGCTTCTTTGCACTGAATCTGGTCATGTTCCTCCTCGCCTACCTGCCGGTTTTCCCTGCATTCCTTAAGCTGAGAACAATGGACCCGGATACGGAGCGGCCCTTTAAGGTTCCGGGAAGTCCTGCTTTCTTAAAAGTTTTGGCGGGCGTTCCCATGGTGCTGATCATCATTGCCCTGATTTTCACGGCGGTTCCCTTAAGCTTTGATCCGGAAACCTTAAAAGCGGTCCTTCCGATCACCGTGGGTGCCGTAATATTCCTGATAATCGGTGAGGTAATTGTTCATAGAAAACGATAAAAATAAGAAAGAGAAGGTATAAGCTATGGCTAGAAGAATTGAAGAATCAACACCAAAGCAGGACGGATACCGTATGCCTGCAGAATTTGAGGAACAGGAGCAGATCTGGATGCTGTGGCCGGAAAGGCCTGACAACTGGCGAAACGGCGCCAAGCCTGCCCAGGCTGTATTTGCCCAGGTTGCGGAAGCCGTCCGTCAGTTTGAGCCGGTTACGGTCTGTGTTTCTCCTGGCCAGTTCCAGAACTGCCGGGCCCACCTTTCCTCTGATATCCGTGTGGTAGAGATGAACAGCAACGACTCCTGGATCCGGGACTGCGGCCCTACCTTTGTGGTCAATGATAAAGGCGGAATCCGGGGATGCGACTGGACCTTTAATGCCTGGGGCGGCTTAGTGGACGGGCTCTACTTCCCCTGGGACCAGGATGACCTTGTAGCCCAGAAGGTTTGTGAAATGGAAAACATTGATTCCTACCGCACCGAAGGCTTTGTGCTGGAAGGAGGCTCCTTCCATGTAGATGGAGAGGGAACCGTCATCACAACGGAAATGTGCCTCTTAAGTGAGGGAAGAAATCCCCATCTGACCAGGGAAGAAATTGAAGGCATGCTGGATGAATACTTAAATTGCCAGAAAGTCATCTGGATAAAGGACGGCATTGACCCTAATGAAACCAACGGTCACATTGATGATGTTGTCCAGTATGTAAGGCCGGGAGAGGTGGCCTGTATCTGGACAGAGGATGAAGAAAATCCATTCTATAGGGAGGCTCAGGCCGCATATAAGACTCTGACCGAAGCGGTTGATGCAAAGGGCCGTAAATTGAAGGTACATAAGCTTTGTCTTACGAAAAAGCCGGTGCTGCTTAAAGGAGCCCAGGCCATTGATATCGTTGAGGGAACGCTTCCCAGGGAGGACGGCGAAATTTCCATTGCTTCCTATATGAATTTCCTTGTGGTAAACGGCGGAGTGATCGTGCCTCAGTACGGCGATGAAAACGATGAGCTGGCCCTTAAGCAGGTTCAGGAAATGTATCCGGACCGGAAAGTGGTGGGAGTCCGTACCGAGGAGGTTGCCTTTGGCGGAGGAAATATCCACTGTATCACCCAGCAGCAGCCGAAGGTAAAACAGTAAAATATATAAAGGGTTGCTGCAAAAAGTGATATTTGCGGCCAATGTCAATAAGTTAAGTCAAACGGGCTATTGATCATTCACGGTAAAAAACAGTTGAAGGGTGATTTTTCATTCTTTCAGCTGTTTTTTTGCATTAAAATTAGACAGAGCCAATGTCTGCCTTTT
>JAEZFK010000070.1 GCA_023437715.1 Bacillota bacterium
GTACCATAGTAATTGGACGTATAGGCAGCTTCTTCCGGTGCATACTTTTTATCCGCTTTTGATACAGACTTTTCAAAGGCTGCAGTAGTCTTTACGGATTTTAAATTTCCTGCCGGACTGTTAACGCCATAGCGGGCTGCTGCCAGCAGGTTTAAATCTGCGTTCAGGGATTTTCCCGCCGGTCCTGTCTGCAGCATTACCATGTTGGAGGCGGCAGGATATTCTTCATATCCTTCTTCCAAGGGATCCTTTCTGGGGGAGCCGTTCACGTCACGAACCATGAGGCCTGCCCCTTCCTGCTGGTTTGGATTGGTCCCGTTCTCCGGTCCCATCTGCTCTACAGTGATATCTGCAGTCAGGCTGAAATTCTTATTGGCGGGCACCTCGGCATAGTAGAAGGTCAAGCCGTCATGTCCTGACTGCAGCTTTCCGCCTCTTGATTCAATCACCACATCCTGGACCGGACTTCCTTCCATACCCAGAGGCTCGCCGGAATCTGCCGGCCAGGTATAATTAACTCCCACCTTATTGTCCAGCACATTGGAACTGAAGTTTAAATCCGTGGACTGTCCGAATGCAGAGGATCTCCAGAGGATTTCCTCTTCCGGTCCGTTCCAGCTTCCCACCGGGCCGCTGTTGGTCCAGTGGAACGGTCCGCTCCCATTTAAGGCTTTCCACCAACGGTCTGCTGCTTCTACACGGAACGTGTGATGCTCCGCCGGGTCCAGCCCTGTTACCGTAAAAGACGTATCCTTTGTGGTATAAGTACCGTTGACATGATTAAAATAATCTCCTTCTGCCGTATATACAGGCTTTCCGTCTGCGTAAACCCGGTATGCGTAGATACCTGATTCATCTTCCGGTTCATCCCATGTCAGAATAAAATCATTGCCGGACTGAGATACTTCTAACCCGCTGCTTTTCCATACCGGTGCCAGATAATCATAAGCCTTGGTTGTTTTTACGGTTTCCTCCTCATACTCATAGATCTGGTCCGAGTCCGTAAATGCTTCCAGATACACATCGTTGCTGTCTTCCAGCATACGGCCGATGGTCATGGTGATCTCATCTGCCTCCGGTTTCTCAAGCTGGTAATTATAAACCGTGGCGGCCAGCTCGCCGTTTACATAAGCCCGATACCCCCGTATCCTGGAATCTGCCGCCCTGGCCGACTTGAATCTGGCAGTTCCCCAGGTGTATCCGATTCCGCTGAATGTTACTTTTCCATTTGCCGGTTCTTTGACCTCCCGGTCTTCTCCTCCTGATGTGTTCCAGTCATATTGGAGCCCCAGCACCTTGTTTCCCGGAGCATCTACCGCATATACCTTAAACACATAGGTCATGTCAGGGGAAAGTCCTCCCAGTTCACAGGAAGTAGCGGTCACAGGCTTTGTTACGTCGATCAATACATCGTTTACGTAAGTCTCAATGATATAGCCTTTTATTCCACCGCTGCCGGTCTCCTGCTCCCCGTCTTCCGCAGCAGGCCATTTCAGCTTCACCCTTCGTTCTGATCCGCTCTTTGAGGCCTCCGACGCACTGGCAACCGTCAAAACATCGTCAGGCCATACCGGCTTTGCCATGGCATCATAGGAAACCGTGGACTGGGTCGTTGTTCCTGTAAAGCTTAAGTCATTGGAGAATTTTACGGACCCCCATGCCTTATAATCAGCTGCTGCCGCATCATCATCCTTTTTCTCAATCCCTCTCCAGTTCATAACCACGTTATGGAAGGCTGCATTGGTCACACCCGCCAGCTTTTCCGAGGTTTTTGCCAGAGACGGATCAATGTTGGTAAAGGTAATATCCTGAAAATACAAATCATGGTGACTGTGCCATGGCTGGTACATCTTTTCATAATCCACTGATGCCGCTATTTCAAACGTATTTTTTGTGATGGTATCTGCCGTAATATTGTACGCATCGATCTGATAAAACTCCGCCGGCTTATCTGCCGGTTCTACTGTCACGGCCTGATTGGCATCGGAGTAAGACGTGCTAAAGGTAAATACCTGCTGGGCATCTCCTACGGCACAGTCACGGATCAGGATATCAGATACCCCGCCTCCGTTTACAGGAGCGCTTTTGAAGCGGAACGGCATGTCGCTGTGGTTTAAGACATTGTCTTCCACCAGCATTTCACCAATGCCCGCTCCGGTGTGGCTGCCTGCTGCAATGGCACCTCCATGGCATTCACGGAGGAAGTTATTAAAGGTCCAGATATTGCTTGACGGCTTCTGTTCCGTATCCTGAACGCCTTTGCCCATACCGGTGGCAAAATTGACCGCATCATCGCCTGTGTCAAAGAAATTGTTAAAAACCATTGCCTCCCGGGTATTGCCAAGCTCAATGCCATCCCCATTATTGGCATCGTATGTAATGTATTTTACATTTTCGGAAACAACGTGTTCGCTGTCAAGAACTGCTATGGTATGGTTAGCAGGATTTTCCACCGTGATTCCTTCGATATAAACTCCTTTTACGCCCCGAAGGACGATCAGATTTGGCCTCATGGCATAAGCTTCACTGTCGCTAAGCCCTTTTCCTTTCCCCATATCAAAGGCACTCTTGGCCAATATGCCAAAATTACTGCTGCCGGAAACCTTGCTGTTGCTTCCCGCCACCCAGTTCTTTAAAGCATATTTTTTAAACTCTGCCTTTGTCCAGTCAGGATCACCGCTTTGTCTTTTCTGGTAAGCCGGGGAGTAACCGTCTCCGCTTATGGTGCTTCCGGAACCGTATTTCCAGCCATTGCCGTAAACCGTGCCTTTTCCAACAATGCGGATATTCTCAAACTCCCCGTTCTCATCCGCGCTGTAGGTATTGATCAGGGCCCAGGATCTGGTATCGGTAGAATAAGGATACAGCAGATAGTTCTGGTCATAATGGATCACATCAGGAGAACCGAAAAGAACTGCCCCCTCCTTCAGCTCCAGAGTCATGTTGCTCTTTAAATACAGGGAACCGGACATATAGATTCCCTCTGGGATCACTACCTTTCCGCCTTCGCTGCATGCATCAATGGCGCTCTGAATGGCCTTTGTGTTCTTTACAATAAAGGCATCAGTCTCCTCATTGCTGGAGGTAAAGCCTGCTTCAACCTTCTCCGCTCCGTAATCCCGGATATCAAATACTTCCGGCGTCCCTGCGGTGGACCAGACAATGGAAGCCCTGTCCCCCAGTTCGGTCCCATCTGTATCAACCGCTGCGACAGAAAAAGTATAACTGGTGTCAGGCGTGAGCCCATCCGCCCGGAAGGTATGGATATCTGTCTTTACCATATCGATCCCCTGGTCATCATAATATCCGTAAAAGGCGTTCATATATGTATTGGCCCAGTCCGCATGCTTTGCAAAATTGCTTCTTGCATCACCTATCTTAACTTCATCGCAATATACATTGTAATTTGCCACATCCTCATAATTCTCCGGCTTGTCCCAGACCAGAGTAATGGATGTATCATCATAAGCAAGCTTTGGAACTCTTACATTTGTCACGTCATAGCTTCCTTCTGATCTGCTGTAACGGCTCTCGCCTGTCAGTGAAAGCTCAGCATTGGATGGAGAGGCAGCCGCAATCGATGGGGTAGCCGCTGTCTCCAGCATGGAGACCATCCCATATGCCTGTGAAGCATCGGCATCGGATGGGGTGGCAGCCGCCATGGATGGGGTAGCTTCTCTCATGCCGTTTCGTGCTGAGGATAATTCTGCATAAGCAGTCCCTCCGCCGTACGCTCCAAACTGGGGCAGCATTGCCATGGCAAGGAATACAGCCAATGCCTTCCTGCACCGCTTTAATATAGCATTCATGTTTGTTCCCTCCCAAATAATAGTGTAAGCGCTTACAACATGATTTTACAGGGAAGAAACTCATTAATCAACCCCCTCTTTGAATTTATTATAATTTTTGTCAATAAATCCCAATAATTATAAATTTTTATTGTGAATTAAGACGTATCATTCGTTAAATTCATTATGTATTTTATATATTTTTTTCATATGATTTTGGTCATTATTTTTGATTATTGAATGGTTAAGCGCTTACATTTTTCGACATTTTTTTGTTTTAAGGAAAACTGAACTGATTTTGGACAGATTATCAGAAACAAACGAAACAAATTTTAAGACTGGAATTGACTATTGGACTGCCGGAAAATCCGTGGGCTTACCCAATAAGAAATCATGGAAGATAGCAATAATTTCTGAATTGTGATAGAATGGATACAGATCTTTTCCCGCAAAGAAAAAAAGAATTGCGGACATTTCTGTATCAAAAGAGAGCACACTAATAAAGCTGGAAATTTACCGGGAGAAAACCTATGATCACTTTAACGAACAGACAGGCAAGACATTTTATGCTTCTAAAGCACGGGCTGCTGGGTGAGCACAAATTTAAGGGCAAGCAGGGCGCCTTTGATTTTGTGCGCCAGGCAGGCTGTATTCAGTTTGATCCGGTCGATTCCTGCGGAAAGAATGCGGAGCTCACGCTCCAGTCCCGTGTCAAGGGCTTTACAAAGCAAACGCTTTACGAGCTGCTGTATAATGACCGAAAGCTTGTGGATTATCCCGACAAAAACCTTTCCATCATTCCCACCGAAGACTGGCCATACTTTGAACGTTATCGGAATGCCGCACGAGAAGGCGGACGGCGTTTCAAAGAACTGGCGGAACTGGAAGCAAGCACGAAGGATTACATCCGGGCAAACGGGGCGGTCGGCTCCGACAGCTTACCCATACAGGGCAGCATACACTGGCATTCTTCCATTCATTGGAGCGGTAATTGGAGCGGCGATACCAATGCGTCACGGGCAGTGCTGGAACAGCTCTATTCTACCGGTGAGCTGATCATTCACCATAAAAAAGGATCTCGGAAGTATTACGACCTCACCCATAAACATCTGCCTGCCGAACTCCTCGACATTCCTGACCCGCTGCCGGATGAATTTGAGCATCAAAAATGGCGTATTCTTCGGCGGATAGGCGCGGTAGGGCTTCTATGGAATCGTTCTTCCGATGCATGGTTAAATATTTGGGGGCTTAAAACTCCTCAAAGAACTGAAATGTTCAAAGAATTGCTTGACGAAGGGAAAATTCTGCAAGTCAGTGTAGACGGCTTAAAAGATATTCTTTTCTGCCAGGCAGAGGATTTATCTCTTATAGATACTGTACTACAAACCGATACTTATAAACCACGCTGTGAACTGATTGCACCGCTTGACTGCATGATGTGGGAC
>JAEZFK010000033.1 GCA_023437715.1 Bacillota bacterium
GAGTTATAACATTCTTGATATAGCATACGCTTTTTATTGTTTCATTTGGATAAAAGGCGTTAGGGTCGGGACCATATTGCATATAAGATACCTCCTTAAAATGGGATTTTATAATTCATATTCTATCATCTTAAGCCAATTCATGACCTCTTCCGATATGACAGTGCCATTTACAGCAATGCCGGGTAGTATTATTGACTTCGGGCACTCTTTTGCTATATCATTTGCAATTTGGCCGAATCCTCCACCACCGTGTGTGCAAAAGGGTATTATTGTTTTACCCGTAAAATCATTCAGTCTAAGGAAACTCATAACTGGCGGAGCTAAAGTTTTGAACCAGTTGGGTGATCCTATAAATATTGCTTGATAATCGTCTATTGATTCATTTCCAGATATTAATTTTGGACAAAAGCCTCGAGAAATCTGATCCCTTAATTCTTTAGCAGCAGTATTATATTCAAAGGAATAATTCGTATCGGGAATCAATTCTCTTAATGTTCCACCTGTCTGTACTGCTATTTCCAATGCTAAATTCGCCGTATTATGAAAAAGTGAATAATAAACAATCAGTATATTATTCATTTATGTTACTCCCTTTCGGACATTAAAATTATCAATAGTGTTCAATCTAATGTGACTTATTCACCGTTATTCACCGAAGTGCAATAGAATATCCCGAGCGGATTGTTCCGGCGTCAGCTCTGAGTTGTCCAGCCAGAATCCGATTCTTGGGGTTTTTCTCATGAAATCCGCATGCAGAGCTTCTAGTGAAAAACCGGTATAGCCAGTTTTTCCTCGCATCTTTTCACGCTTTTTTACAGTCTCCACATCTGGACACAATACGATTACATGAACAGGGTAATTCTCTAACATCTTCAACATGCGGAGCAGTTCCTCACCATAGTAGTTGTCCTGCAAAACAACGGAAAAACCGCTGTCATAATAGGTTTTTGCCGTTTCAGCTGCCAAGCGGTAACGCAGATGCAGTTGTCGGATAGCTTCTTCGGAGGGCTGTACGGACATGTCAGCCCGTCCGGCAACAATCATTTTACGAAATATATCGCCCCGCAGATGCACTCCTTTTTCCATTTTTAAGGCAAGTAATTGAGCGACTGTAGATTTTCCGGACGCCATAACCCCGGTGATTAAATAGATTGCTCTCTTCAGCGCTTCAAGATTTTTCAGATCGATATGATCAACTTCCCTCAATTCATATCCACTATGAAAAATTTTCTGAGCCTCTGCCGAAATACATGGAATCACTCTACCTTCAAATATTGAAGAAGAAAACCATTTTGCTTCAAAATGATACCAGCCGCCTTGCAGATCAGCCTGCCTGGCACTTCCATCTTCATCTATTATTAAAGGGTGTATATCTATATAGCCAAGTTCCGGGTGATGCAGCTCAATGCGTGCAGGACTCCAATCAGTCGTGATTTTATATCCCTTATCTTTTAGTTCAGCCAATAAGGTTTCCTCAGATTCCCCATCGAAATCAACGTCTATATCTCTATGATCCCTATTTTGCTTTCCGGTCAGGATATCAACACCCCAACCACCATCAATCCAATATTTTATATTTAAATCTTCTAACAGATTTAAAACATCAAATAGGTTTTCTTTACTTGTTGTTTCATTGTTATTCATAAAATCTCCTTTCCCAAAGGTTTTTTTATTGTTAATTTTAGGCATACAAAACCTACATATAAATAGGCATTTGTAAGGCAAGCTGTTCTTTTCAACACATGACATGCAGTAATTCACATTCTTGTTTGAGATAACGAAGTGATTGGTTCATATCATCCTGTGTGAGCTTGTCAAACAGGATGCTTTCGACAAACTCATGGATATCTTCCAATCTGCGCCGCAGCCTGTAAAAACGCATCGCCTCGACATTAATCTGATAGTCCTTGTGTGTGGTTTGGTAAATGGACATGAAATCCTCCCATGCGTAATCAAAAAAGAATGTTCCGGTAAATGAAAAGAGGTCGGCTTCAACAGGTGCAAGCTTCAATCCCTCCCAATCAATAAGGATAAGGTTTTTAGATTGTATCAGATTCCAGCCGTGAAGATCTGTATGGCACATGACATAACGCATTTTAGAATTTTGCAGTAAGAGACCCATGCTTTGAAGCGATTCTGTCGCTTGGGCAAGTAATGTCATATAGGGTTTTAGTACCTCTTGTAAGGAAGCGGAAGCATGTATATTCCCAAGCCGATTGGACAAAGTCGTACAAAATGAAACATCAAAGGTTTCAATTAAGCTGTTTGTCGATGCAGGTATTTCAGCACCATGAAAATGCAGTTCGGAAATTATTTGCGCAACTTCCCGTATTTGCTCCGGCTTCAATTTTTCATCGCATATGGTTGAGCCTTCTATAAAGGGAAATACCATGTATAAAAAAGATGAATCTTCCTTTTTATAAGTTCTATCTCTGGTTAGAATCGGTGCGGTCATTTTCTTTTGAAGTTTTGTGTTCTCATGTAACCACAGAACGACCGGCATATAGCTGTCGATTCGCGCAATCCAGTTTCTTGTGGAGGGCTTATGCTTGTCATAAACTTTCAAAAAATAATCGCCACACTCAGAATGAACTTTCCATGCAGATGCTGACCAGCCCGCAGGAATCTGCTGTAATGACTGCACTTGTATTCCATATTCATTATAAAGCATTTGTTCCATACTGTTATACAT
>JAEZFK010000009.1 GCA_023437715.1 Bacillota bacterium
AGTCAAAAGAGATATTTGCTGTAATAGAACGATAATAAATCATTATCCATATATGTTGCCGGAAAGAGGAATTCTCCCTTTCCGGCAATTTTTTTGTGCAGAAACCTACGATGCCGGTTCTAAATAATCACTAAGACTTGACAAATATGGAAAAAAGTGTAAAATAATTACTTGTACCTCATTTATTACAAATCTGTTACATATATTTATATTATATTAAATTGTATTACAGATTGTAAAAAAGAAAGGATGGTTTTCAATGATACAAAAAATGAAGCGAATTCACCGGCTCCTTGGAACCTTACTTATGATGATATTTTTAATCGGCGGCACTTTTAACACCCTTGCTGTTCAAACCCCGGGGATTATTGACAGCACCGACGAAAACGGCGTGAGGGGCTGGGCCTGGAACAGCGCGGATCCCAGCTCTTCCGTTGATGTCAGGGTCGTTATCACCAACCAGGCAAACGGACAGGTTATGGGCGAGCTTACGGCCAATGCCTCTGAGCACAGAGAAGACCTTGCGGTTCAGGGAACCGGAAACTACGGCTTTGAAGTTTCCATACCCTGGAGCAGTTACGGAGACGGTATCTATCTGGTGGAGGCCTATGCCGGAGATCAGAAGCTGTCAGGAACCAAGGTATACGGCTCCGGCGCCCTGGCCGGATCAGGAGTCCGCTCCCTGGGAGTTTTTAAGACCACGGCCTACTGTCCCTGCAAAAAATGCTCCGGCGGCTGGGGAGGGCGGACCAGCACAGGAACCATCGCTTCTGCGAACCACACCATTTCCGTGGACCCAAGGGTTATTCCTTACGGAAGCCGTATCATGATCAACGGCGTTATTTATACGGCAGAGGACTGCGGAAGCGGAGTCAAAGGAAACCACATTGACATCTTCTTCAATACACACGGGGAAACCAGGGCGTATGGAACGAGAAATGCGGAGGTGTTCCTGGTTCAGTAGGTTCTTATAAAAATATAAAAGAAAAAGGACTTCTGCAAAAAGGAAAGACTGTACCGGATACGGTATATCGTGCGCATCTGCGTTCACAATATTCGGCATCCCATCTTCTTTTTGCAAAAGTCCTTTCTCTTTTCCAGGCCGTCCTCCCCTCAGATCAGAAACTGGCTCATCACATAATTGCTGATGTCAATTCCACGGGAGGTCAGGCGGTAAAAGCCGTCCTCCAATTCCATCAGCCCCTCTCTCATCATCTCATTCAGTACAGGGCCGTAGACATCCAGGATATTCTGGCCGAAGCTGCCGGCAAAATCCCGGGCGGAAACGCCCTTTGTCAGGCGCAGTCCCAAAAACATGTACTCCTCCATCCGTTCCTCTATGGTCAGCCGTTCAAATTCCTGGCTGAAAATCTTTTCCGCCTCTTCTCCCTGGTCCAGGCGGGCGCCGCAGTACTCCCTGTAATCCGGAGTGTTGTGAAAACGGCAGCCATCCATATAGGAAGAGGAGCCCAGCCCCAGGCCCAGATACTGGACACCTGTCCAGTAGCCTATGTTATGTCTGCACTGGCGGTCCTTTTTTGAATAATTGGATATTTCATACCGTTCATAGCCCTGATCCAGGAGAAAGCTCTGGGTGAAGTAATACATTTCCCTTTCCGCATCCTCACCGGGCAAATCCGGCAGGTCGGAAAGCGGGCCAAAGCTCCGTGCTTTCTCCGAAGCAGGAGAACATTCCTTTTCCCCGGCGGAATTCCCATACCTGTCGTAAAAGGGCGTTCCCTCTTCCACAATCAGGCTGTAGGCGGATATGTGCTCCGGTTTCAGCATGACCACCTTTTTTAAAGTATTTTTCCAGGACTCCAGGGTCTGTCCCGGAATGGCTGAGATCAAATCCACATTTACATTGTCAAAGCCCGCCATCCGGACCCTCTGATAGCTCTTTAAGAACTCATCGTAAGTGTGAATCCTTCCCAGATAGCGTAGCTCCCTATCATCGGCGGACTGAAGTCCGATGCTGATGCGGTTTACCCCGGCTTCCCGGCAGACCAAAAGTCCTTCCTCCGTAACTGTTCCGGGATTCATCTCCATGGTGATCTCTGCATCGGGCAGAAGGTCAAAGTTTTTCCGCAGGGCCTGAAGAATTGCGGCAATTTCCTCTGCTTTTAATATGGAAGGAGTGCCCCCTCCAATGAATACGCTGACTACCTGGTATTCTTCGGCACGGGCACTCCGGTATTCTATTTCTTCCAGCAATCTTTCCACATATTCCCGCTGCATCCTTTCACTTCCCGGAAATGACAGGAAGTCGCAGTAATCGCATTTGCGGACGCAAAAGGGAATGTGGATGTAAAGCTCTAAATTTTTTTTATTCATCATCTAACTTCAGTACGCTCATAAATGCCTTCTGCGGTATCTCTACGTTACCGACCTGGCGCATACGTTTTTTACCTTCTTTCTGCTTTTCAAGAAGTTTCTTCTTACGGGAAATGTCGCCGCCGTAGCATTTGGCAAGAACATCCTTTCTCATGGCCTTTACCGTCTCTCTGGCAATGATCTTGCCGCCGATGGCCGCCTGAATGGGAATTTCAAAAAGCTGGCGGGGAATTTCATCCTTAAGCTTTTCGCACATTCTCCTTCCCCTGTCGTAAGCGGACTCTGCGTGGACGATAAAGGAAAGGGCGTCCACCTCTTCCTTATTCACCAGGATGTCCAGCTTCACCAGCTCGGACCGCTCATAGCCCTTCAGCTCATAATCAAAGGAGGCGTAGCCTCTGGAACGGGACTTCAATGCGTCAAAGAAATCGTAAATGATCTCATTTAAGGGAAGTTCATATCTTAACACCGCTCTTGTGGCTTCCATGTATTCCATTCCCAGATAAACGCCCCGGCGCTCCTGGCACAGAGTCATGATGGCTCCCACAAATTCCGTGGTCACCATGATCTCGGCGCTGACAATTGGCTCTTCCATATATTCGATCTCTGTGGGATCAGGCAGGTTGGAGGGATTAGTCAGCTCAATCATGGTTCCGTTTCTTTTATAAACCCGGTACACAACGCCTGGAGCCGTGGTTACAAGATCTAAGTTGTACTCTCTCTCCAGACGCTCCTGAATGACCTCTAAGTGCAGGAGACCTAAAAATCCGCAGCGGAATCCAAAGCCTAAAGCCAGGGAGGTCTCCGGCTCAAAGAACAGGGAAGCATCATTAAGCTGCAGCTTTTCCAAGGCATCCCTTAAGTCGTTATAACGGGCTCCGTCCGCCGGGTAGAGGCCGCAGTAAACCATGGAGGTCACCTTTTTATAGCCGGGAAGAGGGGTACTGCATGGCCGGTCCGCATTGGTAATGGTATCGCCCACCGCCGTATCCTTTACATTCTTAATGCTGGCGGTCAGATAGCCTACCATGCCTGCTCTCAGCTCTTCACAGGGAATGAACTGGCCTGCACCGAAATAGCCTACCTCCACCACCTCTTCAATGGCGCCGGTAGCCATCATGCGGACCCTGTCGCCTTTTTTCACCGAGCCTTCCTTCACCCGGAAGAATACGATAACTCCTTTGTAAGAATCATACAGGGAGTCGAAAATCAATGCCTGGAGAGGAGCCTCCGGATCCCCTGACGGAGCCGGAATCTTTTTCACAATGGCTTCCAGCACCTCTTCCACATTTTCTCCTGTCTTTGCGGAAATCCTGGGAGCTTCGTGGGCTTCAATGCCGATGACATCCTCGATTTCCTCCACCACCCGCTCCGGCTCGGCGCTTGGAAGGTCGATCTTATTGAGGACCGGAAATACGTCCAGATCGTGGTCCAGTGCCATATAAACATTGGCCAGGGTCTGAGCCTCGATCCCCTGGGATGCATCCACCACCAGGATAGCGCCGTCACAGGCTGCCAGGCTTCTGGAAACCTCGTAGTTAAAGTCCACATGACCGGGGGTATCGATCATGTTAAATATATACTCCTGCCCATCCTTTGCCTTATAGATGGTCCTGACCGCCTGGGCCTTGATGGTGATTCCCCGTTCTCTTTCCAAATCCATATTGTCGAGAACCTGGGCCTGCATCTCCCTGCTGGTCAGCAGTCCTGTCTTTTCAATGATCCGGTCTGCAAGGGTTGACTTTCCGTGGTCAATATGAGCGATAATACAAAAGTTGCGTATTTTATTCTGCTGGGCAGCTGCCATATGGTAAATTCCTCTTTTCTGATGTTTCTGGTGTTTTCTAAAAATATACCATTAAAATAGGAAATTGTCCACCTTGATAATGCTGTTTTTCCTCGCTATTCCGATGGAAAAATAAGGACGATTGCCTGTTTTTCTGACCTTGCTAAAAATGATAGTATCCTTTTAGTATCATATTTCATTCCAATCTGGCTTTATTTTACATCAAAAAAGACGGAGGTTCTCCCATGGAGAGTGGACTTTTATCATTTAGTTGTCCTATCAGTTTTAATAGTTTCATCAATCTCACCAGATTCATAAGCTATGTAAAGAAGCACCTCTAAAATAAAGATTGCAGCTATTAAGGGAATTATTACATATAGAAAGTTTTCAGTTATCTCTCTCGATATAACAGTTATATACACACAGACCCCAAGCACCTATAACGGTGAATAGAATATTTCTTCACCTGTTCTCGTTTTTTCTTAGTTATCATATGAACAGCAAAGAAAATAATCATCTGTATTACATAAGAGCATATTAACGCAGCTGCATTTACGACGGTCATTTTTATAAATTCTATTGTATTAAACCAATCAGGATAATAAATAAAGTCAATTAAATAAGTAGGTAAAAATATTATTATTACAATTCCCACACAAATTTCCATCTTCTTTTTATCTAATAAATATTCTATAAATTTACCCATGCTTTTTCCTCTTTTTATCTCACTTCGTTTCTCCTCCATCATACATCAACTTCTTTTAAAAGAGAATACTCATAATCTTAAAATCAATAGATATCTTAAAAGAGTTAATATATTTGGAACCACCTTGTCATCCAAATTTTCCCTTAAGTAAAGTCTCACATATAATTAAAGTATATTTAGTTTTTATTAACATAAAATTTTTCAATCCCTTATATATTTGGTAAAACATCACAATAAAAATAAGCATAAAGAATTGCATGGAAGTATTAGTATTATCTGGTCCTTGCATTTTACATTTACGCCTTGCCACTTCCTTTATTAGTTGATCTCGATCCTTAGAAGCAAATTCATTATATAAACAATCAATAAAGTTATCTTTCATTATTACACTCCTTTTTTCCATTTATCATATCTTAATATTTCCCAAAAGAAAACACCCATCTTTCGACAGGTGTACTATTTATTCGCTACGATCACCACAGCTGGTATATATCGTTGTTTTTTAACTTTATTCAAAGAAATTTTATAAACTAACTTGACATCACAATGCACCAATGCTATATTTGAATTATAAAAGAGCAACCGCCACACAAGGTGGAAGCTCTCAGTATAACGACTAATGTCCTAATGGACACCGCCTATCCTGTTCGCTGCAGGGTAGGCTATTTTTTTAACTTATCTATGTAAGTCAGCAATGCCAAGATAAAGGTTGCAAATAAAAGTACATCTGCAAATGAAAACATATCTGACACCACCTCCCATCTCGTTATGACGTAAAGACATAAAAGCTGGAAAGTTCCACCCTGTATTCGGTTACTCCTGAAAGTATAGTACCATATAATCCCAAGGTCCACAATGCTTATTTGCTATAACCAATCCACATTTGGCTTGGTAACTCGTTGCCACTTCTGGCAATGGATAACGGTTCGTTATTGAGTTTTATGCGGAGGCCGTACGAAATACTTTTCGTCATGAGGTACGAAAACCTCCGGCCATTAACCAGCTCAATTTTGAGCTCGTTCTCCGGTACGAACGCCGATGGCACCGCAAATATTGCATTGGTTACCTTCCGGTACTCGTTAAGTGTGTATCACATCACGGTTGAATTTTCAGCCCAGACCTTGCCCGGCGTTTTGCTTGGGCTTTCGCAACTCCCGCATGGCCTTTGCCTCCTGCTGCCGGACAGCTTCTAACGTCACGCCGAATTCTCTCCCTATCTCTGCCATAAGAATATGCAAGGAGTCAGGGATTAAACTCATAAGGATTCACGATATCCGACATAGCCACGTCTCTATGCTCATTGATATGGGATTTTCGCCCTACCTCATAGCTGAGCGAATCGGTGACACCGTGGACATGGTTAATAATGTGTATGGCCATTTGTACCCCAACCGCCATATTGAGGTAGCAGAGAAATTACAGGAAATCGTATCAAAATAGTTTCATTTCATAATTAAAAGCCGGAAATACCTAGCATTTAAGAAGGTTTCCGGCTTTGTTGTATTTAAATATACCATTTTTTTAATTCCCTTGCAACACCATATCCAAAACTTCTGCCAGAGGCTCCATGGCATTTAAGGCTTCCTGATAGGTATTGGTCTGGGCTCCCACCTCGATTAAGGAGGACCGGGGACGTAAATGCTGGTTATAGCGAAGGCCCTTGATGTATATTTTCCTGGTCAGATTGGGAAAATAGGCATCGCAGTCCAGCTGAAGCTGGAAGCTGAAGGCCAGATTCTGCTCTCTGTAGGGGTTTGGCAGATATTCAATGGGGCCCTCCGGAGTCTGGCTGACACCGTTAAAGAACATGATGGGGGCCGTTGGCTTTCCGTTGACCTGGTTTACCATGTGAAGAGATTCATTTACCCCATCCCGGTGAATATCCAGTATCACTTCAATGGAGGGGTTCTCCTGAAGGATGGCGGTAATGCCGTCCAATGCGTAGGTATATGCCTTGTTGCGGTCCAGCTTTCCGTTCTGTAAATCATAAACCGAGGTGTCGTGAATGACGTTGTATCCCTTTGCAGTTAAAAGCTCTGTCAAATAGCTTCCGATCCCCACCACGGTGGCGCCCTTGTTATCCGGGCCGTAGCCCACAAATTCCTCCTGGGAATGGGTGTGGTAAATGAGAATCTGAGGCTTGTCGCTGCCACCCTTTAAGGTAAAATCCTCAGCGAGGAATTTATCCGCTTTCATTAAATCCCGGCCTGCCGTAGTGGAGGTGTGGACGCTGTAAAAATGCTTCATCATAAAATCGTAGTCCGCCAGCTGTTCCTTGCGGTATGTAGTTCCTATGATCGGCCATATGGCGCTGGAAGCACAGGTAAGAGCAGGGTCCTTTTGCGGGTTTAAGGTATGGGACCCCCCACCGGAGCCTGCTGCACCGGCGGCTTCTGAGGCCCCGGCTGTTCCGGCCCCATCGGCGGCTCCTGAGGCTCCGGCTCCACCCGGAGTTTCCCCCGCTCCGGCTTCCCCGTTTGCCAGCTGCTCCGGCTGGGCCTTTGGAGTTCCCGCGTTGACGCTTCCGTCCTCTCCGCTTTCTTCTCCTCCGTCATACAAAAGGAAGCTGTGCTCCTCGTAAAACCTTCCGCTTTCCAGATACCCGGCATAAGCCGGGTCCATTTCTCCATAATCCATGATCTTTCTTTCACCTGTTCCGGCATACCGGCCGATGGAAGACCGGCTGAAAAAGAAGTCGCAAAGAAGGCTTCCAAGGGTACTTCCATTTCCTGTATTTTGTATACCGTTTTTTTCCTCTTCATCCCAGGAAGCAGCCGGATACTGCTGCTTCCAGATATAGGAAATTCCCAGCCCGGCCCCTTCTTTTGCCCACTCCATGACTTTATTCCAGTCCGTTTTCTTTCCTGCAAGGGAAATCTCCTGAACGCTCAGGAACAGGGCCAGAATGAGACCTACTGCAATCATTATATTTTTTAAGATTCGGTTGATCCCGCCGCTGCTCTGCTTCATAGACGCCTTCCTGCACAATTCCTAATAATCTCCAGTGTTGTCGGAGGAAGCGTTTTCACTCCCTCCAACATTCTATGCAAAAGGCCTGTCATTTACTACGAATCTTCCTGTCCCAAAAATGCCATATGAATTCCTTCGGAAATGGTAAAGCTCAGTTCTTTCACCGTTTCATCAATATCCGGCGGGGTAACGTACATGGGACCGAACTCCGGCTCCAGCAGTTCCCGGATGAGATCATACTGTTCGTCAGAGCTGATGCTTCCTATGAAATCTCCCATTCCCTTTGTTTCCATGCTCCTTGACAGGGCGCCGATCATGGCGGAAACCGTATCGTGGACAATAGCCGCCGCTCCTACCACAGTGGGAACTCCGATTGCCATTACGGGAACTCCCAGGCTCTCCTCTGTCAGGCTGTGCCTGTGGTTTCCCACCCCGGAGCCGGGATGTATGCCCGTGTCCGTGAGCTGAATGGTGGTTCCCAGACGTTTTACGCTTCTGGCTGCCAGGGCGTCAATGGCAATGATTAAGTCCGGCTTTGTTTCTTTTATGATTCCCTTTAAAATTTCGGCGCTCTCCATTCCTGTCTGGGCCATGACCCCGGGCACTATGCCGCTGATGATGGGCATGCTCCTTCCTTTCCAGAAATCGTCTCCGTATTGGACTTTTAAATGCCTTGTTACCTGCAGGTTGTTGAGTACCCGGGGGCCTAATGAGTCCGGGGTCACGGAAGCATTGCCCAGTCCGGCTACCAGGACATGAAAGTTCGGCTTCCGGTAATCCCTGTTCTTCATAAGACGTTCGATCTGGTTTGCCAGCTCCTCGGAAACCTCGCGGTGGTAATCCTCATCTTTGAGGGAGAGGTCGTCCGCCTCTAAGGTGATGTAGGTTCCTATGGGCTTTCCCATGGCTTTTTCACCTTTTTCATCCAGGATTTTTACCTCTGTCATTTTTATATGGCTGTCTGACCGGTGCCATTCCCGCAGGGATACCCCCGAAATTTCTCCTCCGTCTCCGGAAAAGCTTTCTTTTTCTTCTACCGCCAGGTCTGTGCGCACTTCAAATGTGTTTTCCATTTTTCCTCCTTCTTTCTTGGCTCTTTGATAAAGTTTTCTCTATTTTGAGTTTTGGTGGCTGGGGTTACGCCATGGCATTCCGCCCTATAGAAATATTTGAAGAATTTGGACCTGGTGAGCGAGCTCCCCATACCCAAATTCCCCAAATATTTCTGCATGGCTGGTTAATAGCATTTTCTGCAAAAAATCCAGAATTATGTATTGACATATGGCTTAAAGTTCGTTAGAATAATAAAGTATGTTTACATTGAACTGTCCGTGTCCAGGCTTTGATGCAAAACAAAGAATAACCATATATCATTTTATTGGAGGTGTACAGATTGGCTAACATTAAATCTGCAAAGAAGAGAATCTTAGTTAACGAGACTAAGGCTGCTAGAAACAAAGCGATCAGATCCAGAGTGAAAACATCTATTAAGAAGGTAGAGGCTTCTATTCTTGCCGGTGACAAGGCTGCTGCACAGGCAAGTTTAATAAGCGCTATCGCAGAGATCGATAAGGCTGCTACTAAGGGCGTATATCACAAGAATACCGCTTCCAGAAAGGTATCCAGAATCTCTAAAGCTGTCAACGCTATGGCTTAATTTATAGAACAGACTTCTATCCCATTCAGAATAACCCGCTGGATGGGATTTTTTTATGATTATATAAATTATTATAAGGCTTCTGCAAAACAGTTTCAGGATAAATCCTTTTGCAGAAGCCCTTTTATTTTGTCCGATTTTATACAGATATATAACTATTTATAAATCACCAGGGCTTCATAAGGCCTAAGCTCTCCGCTCTTTCTCCCGCTCTCCTCATAATTGCCGATCAAAACTTCCCCCTCAGCAAATTCCTCCGGCACGCGGCAGCTCACCGTCCGGGAGCAGAAGCTGCATACCACCAAAAGCTTTCTCTCTCCCAGGGTTCTCACATAAGCATAGATATCCGGGTCATCGGGAAGCAGCAGCTCATAGCTGCCATAAGGGATGATTTCATGCTCATGGCGGAGGGCGATCAGCTTTTTATAATAGCAAAATACTGAATCCTCCCGCTCCATCTGCTCTTTCGCATTGATCTTCCGGTAATTGGGGTTTACCATGATCCAGGGCTGGACTTTTGAAAATCCGGCATAGGCGCTTTCATCCCACTGCATGGGGGTCCTGGCATTGTCCCGGCTCTTATACCTTAAGTATTTAAGCATTTCCTCCCCGGTGAATATACCCTTTTTTGTCAGCTCATGGTAAGCGTTGATGCTGTCCAAATCCCGGAAATCCCGGATGGTTTCAAAGGGAACATTGGTCATGCCCAGCTCTTCTCCCTGATACACATAGGGCGTTCCCTGCATCATGTGTATGCAGGTGGCGAGCATTTTGGCGGAACGCTCCCTGTACTCCTCACTGTCGTTTCCAAACCGGGAAACGGATCTGGGCTGGTCGTGATTTTCCAGGTACAGGCTGTTCCAGGCAACTGTTTCAAGCCCTTTCTGCCATTTTGTTAAAATGGCTTTCAAATCCGGGAGATACATCTTCTTATCCGTCCATTTATTGTCAGGGTCCCCATCCACATCCGTATGCTCAAACTGAAATACCATATTAAGCTCTTTTCCATCGGAGGAAGCATACTTGACAGCTTCCTCAAGGGTCACTCCGGAGCATTCTCCCACTGTCATGATGTCATAGTGGGACAGGACCTTCCGGTTCATTTCCTGCAGATATTCATGAACCCGGGGGCCGTTGGCTGCAACATTAAAGCTGGCATACCCGTTGATCATGGCCGGACCGTCGGGAAGTCCAACCGGCTTGGAAATCAGGCTGATTACATCCATGCGGAAGCCGTCAATGCCTTTATCCAGCCACCATCTCATCATATCATATACTTCATTTCTGACCTTCTCATTGTCCCAGTTTAAATCAGGCTGCTTTTCGGAAAAGAGATGAAGGAAGTACTGGTCCGTTTCCTCATCGTATTTCCATGCCGGGCCGGAAAAGCAGGACCCCCAGTTATTTGGCTCCTTTCCGTCTTTTCCGTCTCTCCATATGTAATAATCCCGGTAAGGGTTGTCCTTTGACTTTCTGCTTTCCGCAAACCATGGATGCTCGTCTGAGGTATGGTTTACCACAAGATCCATTACCAGCCTGATTTCCCGTTTATGAAGCTCTTCAAGAAGCCGGTCAAAATCCTCCATGGTCCCGAATTCTTTCATAATTTCACGGTAATTGCGGATATCATAACCATTGTCGTCATTGGGGGAATCGTATATTGGAGACAGCCAGATCACATCAATCCCCAGCTCTTTTAAGTAATCCAGCCTGCTGATAATTCCTCCTATATCTCCGATTCCGTCCCCATTGCTGTCGCAGAAGCTTCTGGGATAAATTTGATACACTACGGATTCTTTCCACCAACTTTTCATTGCCTTCCCCTTTCTGATTCAAAAAATAATCGCGATTCTTCTGATTCTGATTTTACCCTATGTCCGGTTGCAGCGCAAGCCATTTCCCAGACTTTGAGGCATTGCTCCAAGGCGGTTGTCCCGCTGCCGTTCCTTAAAACGGGGCCGTATCACCGGCCCCCATCCGTTTCTCATACTATATGCAGGGCGCCCTTTTCGTCGCTGCCCAGATACATCTTCCCTTCAAACATGGAGCCCTCCTCCGTGACCCGGTAAAGCTCTCCTTTCCAGATAACCCACTGATCCTTTGCCATAAATCCTGCACCGTCGAACCAGTACCAGTTTTCGCCGTCCTTGTACCAGTCATTTTTCACATAATTTCCGGTATTTCCTAAATAAAATCTCCGGCCCCCCTCTTCCTCTGTCCAGCCGGATTTCAGCCGGGGATCCTCTGTCAGGGCTACCTTGAAGTCCTCCCAGGTATGCCGGGTATGATTGTATACGTATGGGTTGGGACAAATCTTTCCCGTTACATCATAATGGCGGACCACCTTTTCTGCAGGAACATCGTATTTCTTCATCAGTTCCCTTGTCAGCTCAGCTGCGGCTTTTACGGTTGCATCTTCAAAATACCAGTCCTTGCTGGTATCGGACTGGGTGCCCTTGTTTCTGACGCACAGCTCGATTCCCAGGCTGTTGCTGTTGCGGCATTCCGGATGAACATATGATTTTGCCCCGCAATGCCATGCAATATTTTCGTCCTCAACCGACTGCCATACCTCCCCGACAAACCCAACAAAATAATGGGCGCTGGCTCCAAGGAATCTGGAAGCATAATATTTGCAGTTTGCTTCCGCTCCCCCAAGGGCTCCCACATAATGGATGACGATATATTGAATCCGGCCGGCCTGGCCGTTGCTGTAATTATAGGATGTCAGCAGCTTGTGAACCTTCATATTAAATTCCTTCCCTTCCGCCCACAAACCCCATTTCATCCGCATCAAAAGATTCCCGGAAACGTTCAAGCTCCGTGGAATCGGAATTCTTTAGATTTTCCTGTATTCCAATCAGCTCGACCCGGGGAATGTCAGCTGTAAATTCACTTTTTACCATAAACTCGCCTTGTCCTTTTTCTTTTATTATATGAAGGAAAGCGAAAGGATGTACCGGACTCCCGTTCCTTTCCCCCGGTAAAGGAACGAAACATTTTTCTGTCGTGGTGCTCCTCCCTCACATATACTATTTTGAGGTGATATTTTATGCAGTCCTGCGAACTCGCCATGCTTGTGACCTCCCTGGCCTGCTGCATTGCACAGGACCGGTCTGCGGATGAAATCGCACTGATCAGTGCAGTACTTTCACAGCTTGGTGACACTTTGGCAACCATTGCTGCCCAGGAAGCTTTGTGCTCACCGGATAAAGACGATTCATGCTGCTGTGAGGAAGTCCGATGAGAAAAGAACAAAAAAAAACGAAAAAGTGTCAGAATGTATGGAACCCGATACATTCTGACACTTCCAGCCTTTGGACACGCCTTACCTGCCCCTGTGCTTTTCTTTCTTTTTCTGCTGTTTCAGTTCAAACTGACGCTGCTTCTCCGATTCCTGCCGTTCCCGGCCCAAAGCCTTTCGTTCCGTTTTCATCTGCTCCTGCTGTAACTTCAAAGCCTGCTGGGATTTTGTCCCAATGCCGTTGTCCAGCAATTGCTTATGAACCTCCCGCTGCATCCTTTTGGGATTGTGCTTTGTTTCTCTTACATCAGCTGCCACAGCCGGACTAAACCGTAACTGCCAGTAATTTCTCAGAATAAAATCATACAGCTCATAATCCTTTGGCTCTGCTCCGAAAGTGACCTTACAAACCGATAATTTTCCGTTCCATATCCGTTCAAAAACTCCGATCCAGAACGGTTCGTCAAAAAGCACTGTCAATTTTCCCGATACTTTGTCCATGACAATTCCTCCTTAAAATGTTATGAACAAAGAAAGGACGACCAAGGAGGAGGGCTACTTATACTCTTATTCTGAGTACGTCTGGACTACCAACCAGAACTGCACCAGGCGGTGCGTTGTGTTTTTATCTTTGTTTTTTTATATTACCACATCAGCGGCTATTTTTCTATATTCTGATGAAATCCTAATATTTTTGAGTCAGAAGCAGCTCCACCGCCATCCGGTCATTGAGCTTTCCAGTCTTTACGGCTTCTTCCGTTTCCACGCACAAATTCACATAGGAAAGGATCTGCTCCCTGGAAAATGTTCTTGCCTGGGGCATCAGCTTTCCTGCGGCAAAAGGCGGGATTTTCAGCCTTGACGCAATCCCTCCCTTATCCATTCCTTTCCCCATCAGCTCCTTAGCCTGCAAAAGCTGGTTAAACTGCCGTGCAATGAGGAAGAGAATTCTCATGGGAGGCTCCTTTAAGGTGAGAAGATCTTCGTAAAGGTCCATGGCTTTCCTTGTCTGCCGGTTCACCATAGCCGTCACCATGTCGAAAATCTTATTGGTCACCCGGACCGTACAGATCGCCTCCACATCCTCTGCCGTAATGACCTCACGGCCAAGGGTAAAGCTTATGAGCTTTTCCAGCTCCATCCGGATGTTTTCCATATCATCTCCGGTCATATTAAGGAATAGCTCCATGGTATTTCCCGTGATCTTTTTTCCTTCCCTGGCAAGTATGGTCCCGGCCCATCTGGCAAGCTGGGCCCCGTCCTGCCGTTCCATTTCACAGACATACCCCAGCTCCTTTACCTTTTTAAACATCTTGCCTCGCTTATCCACGTCTGATTCCACGAAAATCATACAGGTGGTTTCCGGAATCTGAGGCAGATAGGACAGCAGTTCCTCGGAGCCGCCCTTGAAAAATCCGCTGTCCTCTGCCAGAATCAAACGTTTTTCCGCGAAAAAGGGCATGGTATCCGCAAGGCTTATGAGCTCTTTTACATCGATGCCCTTTCCCTCAAACTGGTTGAAGTTCATGGTATCACCGCCTGTAATGGCCGCTTTCATCTGATTTTTATAGCTGTTTTTCAAAAATGCTTCTTCTCCGAATAAAAGATAAACGGACCTGAAGCTGTGATTTTTCATATCCTGGATCAGGGTCTGCATGACGTTCTTCCTCTCCTGTTTCTTCCTAGTTATTATACCGGGAGAAGCCGTCTCCGTCAATGAAACATCATGAGATCAATCCTTTCTCTTTCAGAAAGCTTTCCGCCACTTCAGCAGGAGACTGCTGCAATTCATCTACCTTATAGTTTAATTCGATCATAACCTCATTAGTTAAAACCGGACATAATTCTTCCAGAATTTCTGCCACCTCCGGATATTTCTCCAGTGCCTCTCCCCGGATAATAGGTATGGCATAATAAGGCGGGAAGAACTTCTTATCATCCTCCAGGGTCTTTAAATCGAACTTTTTCAAAAGACCGTCGGTGGAAAAGGCATCAATGATATCAACCTCACCGTTTTTCAGAGCCATATACCGGGGGGAAGAATCCAGGGCAAGGCTCTTTTCAAACTGAAAGCCGTATGTTTTCTGCAGCCCGGGCAGTCCGTCCTCCCGGTTAAGGAATTCAAACGTCGTGCCGGATGTAAGTGTTCCGGCTATTCCGGAGAGATCACTGATTTTATTTAAATTGTTTTTCTCCGCCATTTCCTGGGTTACAGCCAGTGTATAAGTATTATTAAAGCTCATCTGCTTAAGCACATCCATGTTAAACTGTTCTTTATACTCTTTCTTCACCGTCTCATACACCTGATCCATATCGCTGATGGGCGGGTTTTTAAGAACATCGGTATATGCAGTGCCGCTGTAATCAACATAGAGGTCAATATCCCCTGTCTGCATTGCGGAAAAGCATACCTGTGTCCCTCCCAGGCTCAGCTTTCTGTTTACGGTGATGTCCGTTCTGTCCTCAATCAAATCCGCCACCATATTACCAAGGACCTCCTGCTCCGTAAAATCCTTGGAGCCTATGGAAAGCGTGCGGACATTTCCCGAGGTACTGCCCACGGAGGTGAAAAGGAATATTGCCGCAACAAATACTGCCGCCGTTCCAAGAGCCGCCTTTTGCGCTTTCCGCCTTTTTTTCTTGACCGAGGCATCTCCCTTTTGGAGGCTGACCGGGGTCACAAGCTTTTCAACCAGGCCCAGCAGAAAATCCACCATCAATGCCAGCAGACAGGCAGGAATGGCGCCTGCCAGGATTTGATTGTTGTTCACGGTACGTATGCCGGAAAACACCAGATATCCCAGGCCTCCCGCACCGATAAACGCAGCCATGGTCATCAGCCCTACCGCTGTTACGGAAGCGATCCGCACACCTGCCATAATGACCGGAAGCGCAAGAGGGATCTGCACCTTGGTCAGCACCTGAAACGGCGTCAGGCCGATTCCCTTGGCCGCCTCCAGTGTCTGGGGATTAATATTATCAATCCCTGTATAGGTATTTTTAATGATTGGAAGAAGAGAATAAAGAACCACCGCAACAATTGCAGGAAGGATACCGATTCCCAATAATGGGATCATGAAGCCAAGGAGAGCCATGCTGGGAATTGCCTGAATCACATTTGCCACCGATAAAACCGGCTTGCTGGCTTTTGCTGCAAAGGAAATAAAAATGCCAAGGGGAACTCCGATCACAATGGCAAGCCCTACGGATATGGCAGTCAGTTTCAGATGTTCAATCAATAATGAAAGAATCTGGGGATAGTTGCTCATTATATAATTCCAAAAATTCATTACGCCTCTCCTCCTTCATAGTCAAAATATTGCTGACTGAGGGTTGTCACCAGACTGCTCCTTGTAATGAGCCCCTGAAGACGTCCCTGGCCATCTACCACAGGAACTGTGGACACCTGGTTTTCAGTCACTATTTTCAGCGCATCCAGAATGCACTGTTCCGGTAAAAGGGTAGGAAAGTCCTTATACATGAATTGCTCCGCCGGCTGGGTCCTGTCTTCAATTCCTCTCAGTCTGCCTGCCTTGACAATTCCGGCCAAATGCCTGCTGCCCTGTTCCACAATGAGCAGGCTGTCGACCTTGTTCTGGCGCATTTTTTCAATGCATTTTAAAATAGACAATTCTTTAGTTGCTGTAATTGGATGATCAATCATGATGTCGGATACCTTGATGTATTCCGGCGAAGACCAGATTCTGTTTTTTCCTACGAAGTTTGAGACAAACTCATTCACAGGATTATTCAGGATGTGTTCAGGAGTATCATACTGCAGAATATCGCCATCCTTCATGATGCAGATCATATCCGCAATCTTAATGGCTTCGTCCATGTCATGGGTCACAAAAACTATGGTCTTTTTCAGCTTTGCCTGAAGCTGTACCAGCTCATCCTGAAGATCGGACCTTGTAATAGGGTCCAGGGCTGAAAAGGGCTCATCCATCAGGATAATATCCGGATCAGTGGCAAAGGCTCTGGCAACGCCCACCCTCTGCTGCTGCCCTCCGCTGAGTTCCGTGGGATAGCGGTGTAAAAACTCGTCACAGTCAAGTCCCACCATCTGCATCAGCTTTTTCGTGTTATCCTCAATGTCCCCGGAAGACATCTTTTCAAGCTTTGGAATCAGTTCAATATTTTCCTTAACCGTCATGTGGGGAAACAGTCCAGTCTGCTGAATCACATATCCGATCTTCCTTCGCAGGGCAACCTCATCCATGGTTCCGATATTTTTACCGTCAATGGAAATGGTGCCCGATGTGGGTCTGATGAGCCGGTTGACCATTTTTAGGAGCGTGGTCTTTCCGCAGCCGCTCTCTCCAATAATAGCCACCAGATTCCCGCTTTTTATCGTGAATGTAATTTGATTTAGAACCTGTTTTGTCTTATATCGTTTTGAAATGCCTTCAAACTGTATCATATTTCTCCCTCCTTTTTTTCAAAGTAACAACTTAATATTAACACAGAGTTGTTACTTTGTCAATTTTCAAAAAATAAGAGAGTGCCTTAAAATGCAAATTTAAAACAAGATATAGTGTTTTTTCATTTCTCAAACATCAACATCTCGTATAAAAAATTCATTTTATGACACTCTCATCATAATGAAAATAACTACTGTCTCGGGGGATATAAAAACTCTTTTACCCTGTCAGGGGTATCGTCCTGTGTAACAAAATATACGGTATCATTTTCCGAAAGAGCAACGTATGGTCCCGGTGATTTTATAACCGTATCATTCCTGCTGACTGCGATTACAGTCGCCCCTGTGCGCTGCCAAAACCGGATTTCCGTCACTGTCTGATTTAAGTAGGCGCATTCACCGGTGATTCGTATTTCAAACGGCATAAAGGGGTTCATGGACCGCAAATGAACCGAAGCCTCTATCAAATCCTTCAGGCAGTCATTTAAATATTCCATTTCCTGCTTTTGGCGGCTGACGCTTTTTAAGACGTTCTCCTTGATGGTATCAATGGTCTGCCGCCTGCCGTTTTGCCGGATATACTCTGCCGCTTTTTTCTGGGACTTAATGATGATCCCGTTTCCCTTCTCAGAGGATACGATCCCCAGATCACTGAGTATGCAGATCGCCCGCCGCGCAGTTTCCGGAGATACGCTGTATTGACTGGCAAGAGAGGAACGGGCGTAAATTTTTTCGCCTTCCTGATATTTCCCGTTGGCGATTCTGGCCGCCACTTCCACCGCAATTTGCTGATAGCGGGGAATCGCTGTTTTATGCTTTAACTCCACGTCCATGATATTCACTTTTCCTTTGCCTGATTATAATATTCGTATGGAACAACCTCAGTATAGTCTAAAATGCAGTACTGTGCAAGACAGGGGCAGTTCCTGCCCGAAGCTTTCCTAATCATTATATCGGGAGAAACCGTCTCCGTCAATGAAGCTTGCGAAACGGATTTTCTTTCCATCGGTCCATAAGCCTATAGCCCCTCCCTCCGCTGTCTTAAATACCGTCACATCCCGCTCCCCAAAGCGCTCCAGCACCTCCCTGTGAGGATGTCCGTAGGAGTTTCCCTCCCCATAGGAAATAACCGCCCACCTTGGGGTCACGGCATCGAGAAAAGCTTCTCCGGTGGAATATTTAGAGCCATGATGAGCCGTTTTCAGCACATTGATTTCCGGCAGAAGGCCGCTCTCCGGCCGTTCCAGAAGCTTTTCCTCATCCTTTTCCCCCATGTCCCCGGTAAAAAGCATGTGGCAATCCCCGTAGTCCATTTTAAGGACCTCCGATTCCTCGTTTACATTCTCCGGGATATCTGAAAGTCCGGGATACAGGCAGGCGATGCAGAGATCCCCTACACGGATTTTGTCTCCTCCTGCCAGATAAATTACTTTCGTACCTCTCGCCTGCGCAAGGGCTGCCAGTTTCTTAATTCTTTCATCCTCTTTTCCCTGATACGGGAGCATGATGTTTTCAATCCTTACGTCCCTGCTGTTTTCTAAGAGGTAGGAAACACCGCTTATATGATCCAGGTCCCCATGGCTGATAAATGCGTATTGGACTACGGAGATTCCAAGGCTTTTCAGGCAGGGCTCCAGGGTATATTCTCCCATGGACTTTTTGGAGGAGCTTCCCCCATCCACCAGAATCGCCGACCGTCCGGTTCTCAACAAAATTCCGTCTCCCTGTCCCACATCGAGGAACAGGGCTTCCAGCCCTCTTACCGGACCAGGTCTGAAAAACAGGATACAGAGACCGTACATGAGAAATACCAGAAAGAGCCTTTTTATATGAGAGGCATCCCACCTTGCGGAGTCCTCTTCCAACTGGTTATTAAGCACTCTTTCTTTAAATCCCCTCTTCTTAAGTTCTCTTCCTTCAAGTCCTTTCTCCCTAAACTCTCTTTCCTTAATTTCTTTCCCTCTAAACTCTTTCCCCTTAAGCATTCCCACCTTAAGCATTCCCGCCTTAAGCATTCCCGCCTTAAGCATTCCTGCCTCAGGCACTTTCTCCTCAAGCGCGTTTTCCTCATCCCCATTTTCTTTCTCTTCACGCCTTTCCCCCTGAACCGTTAAAACCACAAGCAGGGCAGTGAGAATGAATCCGTATGCCACTATCCTCCCCGCCCCCGGTCTTCCAAAGGTCAGATTATAATAGGGAAACTCCGATATGCTCCTGCAAAGGAACTCATAAAACGCCAGAATATAGTGTCCTGCTCCCGCCGCCCATATCCCCAGCCGGGAAGAAAAGCTTCCCAGGAATATGATGCCGAAAGCAGAATAGATCACCCCATCCATCAAAGGAATTGCCATAAAGTTAAGAAAAATCCCATAAAGGGGCAGCTGGTAAAAATGGTACAGCACCACAGGCAGGGTAACCATCTGGATGGCAATGGCCGTAGAAACGGCTCCTGCCAAAGGCTTCCCCTTTCCGATCCACTGTTCCAGAACAGGCCGCACCCCGCCGATGGCAAAAACAGCGCCAAAGGAAAGCTGTACCCCGCCCTGGGTTAAAAAAAGAGGCGACTGCAGAGCCAGCAGAAGCAGGGCAAAAGCGGCGGAGGATAAAAGGTCATAAGTCCTGCCAAGGTAAAAAGCCAGGAATGCCACAACCATCATAATGACCGCCCGTTCCACCGACGGCGAGCCTCCCGTCAAAATCCCATAGAGAATCACCAATGCCGATCCCCCCAGGCCTGAAGTGCCGTAACCAAAACCGATCTTTCTCAATATTCCGTAAAGGAACAGTCCGATCACCGACATATGCATCCCGCTGATAGCCAGAAGATGGGCGATTCCATTTTTCTGATACAGGGAATTTATCTCCTTGGGGATTCCGTCCTTATCCCCCATGACCGCCGCCGCAAAAATCCCGGCTTCCTCCTTCCTTGTCAGCCGGTAGAGAATCCCCTCTCCCCACAGCTTCACCTGCCGCAGCCCATTAAGGACCGGATCGGTCCGCCTGTCTAAAACGGTCAATTCTTCCCCATATAACTTGTAATCCAGCCCCATGGACCGGTAATAAGCCTTGAAATCAAACTCCCCCGGATTCCTGGCTTCTGAAAAAGGCTGTACTTCTCCTCGTACCATCACAAGCTGCCCCAGGCCCAGGCTTTCCTTTTCTTTCTTTTTTCCGGCTCCTTCTGCTTCCCAGCCCTTCTCCTCATTTTCCCCGCTGTTTTCTTCCCTTTCCCGGCCATTTTCCCCGGCTTCCCATCCATTTCCCATAGTCACCATCAGCCCGGAAATCTTAACTCCTCCGCTTTCCTCTTTCCTGTCTCCCCCTGCATATCTCCAAACCTTTCCATCCTGAACCAGAATCCGAAGACCTGTCTCTGTTTCTTCCAGGGAGGAAATTCTTCCCTGAACGCTCACATAAGCCCCGGAAAGCTCTTGGGCGGCCTTTTCCCGTTCCTTCCAGCTCTTTTCCTCCTCCAGTCCCCTGGCAGCCCCCAAATACAAAAAAATGAGAGACAAAAAGACCCAGACCGGGCTTCTGCCTCTCCGATAACCATAAAAAGCCATCCCGGCTCCAAAAAGAACCGGAATGAAAAGCCAAGATGTCAGAGCCAGCAGTACGGCAGTCTCTCCAAGTACAAATCCCCCTGCGATCAGACATAATGGGCGTTTTATTGTTCTACTCCTCCTATATCGGTTATTTCTTCCTCATTTTCCGCATTGTAATCCAGATCCCGCTCAAAGAGCTGGTTTAGGGAAATGGCATCCCGGAACATTACCTCCTGGGAACCGTTGACCGTGATCTGCACCTTGTTAATGGAGGACACGGCCGCCAGGGAATTTACAATGGAATAAATGGGAATATACTCCTTTACCTCTAAGGTGTTATTTAAAAATGAAGAATCAAAATTAATATAGCAAATATTTTCATTTACGGACACATTGAGAAGCTTCGTGTCCTTTGGCAGAGTCGGATTCATACCCGGCCTGCCGGGGCCTGCAATCAGCTGTTCAATCACCAGCTTCTCCAGGGAGGTGCTGACGTTATGCACCACCTCTCTCGTCTCCTTTTCCAGCTTCTCCCCTGTTTCATCGGCGAAGTAAAGGGTCAGTTCTGTCTTCTCATAGGAATTTACATTGCTGATATTGTCGATAAAATCCGCGCTTGCCATAGGGCCTACAGGGCTTCCTGAGCTGTCCATTAAGGGCTGCTCCGCCGTATACACGGCCACATAGTCCACACCCTTGACCTGGGTTAAGGTCTTCACCAGGGCTGCCCTGCACAAAATCTCCCTGGTTCCGTTCATCATGGCGTAATTGTTGTCAAAATAGAGATAGAGAACCGTGTCCTCCAGCTTATAATGTTCAAAGCCCACCTTGTCGGGAACTGCGGCCTGACGGTCCAGATCCTTGGGAACCGTACGAAGCTGCTCCAGCAGGTTTAAGATCTCCCAGTCCGTCACCGCTTCGGGATCGCTCTCCGGCTTCTGGGGCATAGTATAATCCTGGGGCTCCATTTTAGTCATTGCGGAATTCAGATAGTAAATCTTATAAACTCCATCCACAGCTTCCGCTGTCTTTTCTTCCTTTTCCCCGCAGCCGGCCAGAAGAAGAAAACACGCCAGGAGGAGCAAGACACCGCTTAGTCGTTTCATTTTACAGCCCTCCCGTTTCTATGATATATAAATGAGAGGAATGCGGACGGTAAACGTGGATCCCCCTCCCTCTTTGCTCTGAAGCTTAATGGCTCCCTGGTGCATCAGGACAATCTTCTTGGTGATGGAAAGCCCTAAGCCGGTACCTCCCGTCTCCCTGGATCTGGCCTTATCCACACGGTAGAACCGCTCAAACACATGCTCCTGGAATTCTTCGGGAATTCCGATCCCGGAATCCGCCACCTTTACATAGAAGAACTTGTGATCCGCGTCCAGGGTCACCCGGACCCAGCCGCCGTCCACGTTGTACTTGATGGCATTTTCAACCAGATTGCTGAGGGCCAGGGACAGCTTCATCTCATCCACATCGGCCGTGACCTCCCGGATGCTTTCAAAGGTCAGCTCCACATTGCGCTTTCCGGCAATGGGGCGGAGCCTTTTTAGAATCAGCTCCATAAGCCCGTTGATGTTCACCTGGGCGATATTTAAATTGCCTCCCGCCACCTTGTCCATGCGGACCAGAGCCAGCAGATCGTCGATGATCTTGCTTTCCCGGTCGATTTCATCGGATATATCACTCATAAATTCCCTGTACAGCTCCGTAGGAACGTCCTCCATTCCTGTAAGGGAATCCGCCAGCACGCGGATGGAGGTAATGGGCGTTTTCAGTTCATGGGAAACATTTGATACGAATTCCTCTCTGGACTGGTCCACCGCTTTCAGCTTCTTTAGGGTCATGTTGATGGTTTCCGTAATCTGCATAGTCTCCGTATAGCCCCGTGAGCTGATGCCTTCCAGCATGTTTCCTTCCGCAGCCAGATTCAGCACCCGCTGCAGCTCCTTAAAGGGCTTCATCAAAAGCTTTACAAGGAGAAATACCAGTATTGCCAGAACAAAAAAAATCATGAGGCGCAGAAATGTCCCTTTTTCCGACACCGAGGTCATCCGGTTCAGCAGATCCTCTGTGGAAGAGGTAACGATCATGACCCCGGAAATCTCCTTTTCCTGGCTGTTGGAATAAATGGGAATGGTCAGCGCCGAATAATGCTTATCTGAATTATATTTACTGCTGTTTTCCCCGTCAAAACACCGGATCACTTCCTCCGACACGTTGATCTTTCCCACGGAAAGGGAAAAGGTATCGCTGATTATCCTGAAATTCCGGTTTACAATGATGATGCGGCCGTTGAACATGTCCGCTTTCACGGACATTTCATTTTCCAGAAGAGAATCTCTTGGTTCCATGGTCAGGTACCCGATCCTGGTCATCTTGTTGCTTAAGATCCAGCACTGGTTCTGGATATCCTGCATCCTGGAATCTATAAGGTTCTGGCGGTAGGCGCTCATCAAGACTCCGTTCTGAATCAGCACAGGCAAAGCTCCTACTACCAGAAAGGTCAGGATCAGAGTGGTCCGCAGGCTCATGGTCCGCAGACTCACGGCCCGGGGAAAACGGGCCCAAAAGTTTGATATTATCTTTTTCATATTTCTAAATTTTTCGTGCAGGTGACAGCCAGCGTTCCCGGCCCCACATGGCAGCATATGCTTAAGGAAAGGTCATCCACGTAAATCTCTCCGGTTCTGGGAAACAGCTCTTTAAGCTCCTGCCTAAATTCCATGGCCGCCTCCTCATTGTCGGTATGGGCAACATTGATGGTAGAGTAAAGCCCTTCCGGGTCTCCGAAACGCTCCTCCATATCCTTTTTAATCGCTGTTATCATCATGGTCTTGGCTTGTTTCATGGTTCTTGCCTTGGCAAAGGCGTCCAGCTTTCCTCCCTGAATGGTGAGGACCGGCTTGATCCGCAGGAAAGAACCAAGCAGGGCTGCTGCCGGGGTAATGCGCCCGCCCTTTTTCAAATATTCCAGGGTGTCCACCGTGATATATATGGAAGAGTCCAGCCTGGCTGCCTCCAGCCTCTCCTTTATCTCTCCGCCGTCCGCTCCCTTATCCGCCAGGCCCTTTGCCTCCAGAACGGACTGCCTCTGGGTCACGGAAATCCTCTGGTTGTTGACGACAAAAACCTTTCCCTCAAAATCCTCTGCCAGCACAAGAGCTGTCTGGTAAGAGCTGCTTAAGCTGCTGGACATGGGGATGTAAACCACCTGGTCATATTCCGTAAGGAGCTCGCTCCACAAGTCCATAATATCTGCCGGAGAGGGCTGGGAGGTGGAAATATCCGCTCCTGCCCTCTGCCTTTCATAAAACATTTCATGGGTCAGGCTCAAGTCCTCGTAAAATGTTTCCCCATTCACCATAAATGGCATGGGCACCACATAAATCCCGGCCTCTTCCGCCTGTTTTTGCGTGATCCCGCTGTTGCTGTCTGTTACTATGGCTGCTTTCATCTCTGTTCTCCTTTAATTCTCGGTCTGGGCATCCAACTCCGCCTCATGGGCGGAAGTATAAAGCTGGTAGTACATCCCTTTCTTTTCAAGCAATTCCTCATGATTTCCTTCTTCTACTATGCTGCTGTCCGACAGCACCAGAATCCGGTCAGCGCCCTGAATGGTGGTGAGGCGGTGGGCAATGGTTAAGGTAGTTCTGCCTTCCGCCAGCCGGTCCAGAGACTGGGATACCAGATGCTCGCTCTCATTGTCAAGAGCGGAGGTAGCTTCATCCAGAATGAGAACCGGCGGATTTTTTAGAAATACCCGGGCGATGCTGATCCTCTGCTTCTGTCCTCCGGAAAGCTTCACGCCCCGTTCTCCCACATAGGTATCATACCCGTCCTTTAATCCTGTAATAAATTCATGGGCTCCGGCAAGCTTCGCCGCCCGGATCACTTCCTCACGGGAAGCTCCCGGATGGCCGTATTCAATGTTTTCAAAGACAGTGCCGGAAAACAAATAAACATCCTGCTGGACCACGCCCACAGTGCTTCTGAGGCTTTCCAGTGTCACATTGCGGATATCCTGCCCGTCGATCAGGATCTTTCCCTCTGTCGGATCGTAGAAGCGGGGAATTAAGTTGCACAGGGTGGTCTTTCCGCCGCCGGAAGGACCCACCAGAGCCAGCTTCTCTCCCGGCCTGATCATCAGGTTAATGTCAGTCAGAACCGGATTGTGGTCATCGGGGTATTCAAAGGAAACGTGCTCAAAGGTGATGCTGCCCTTTATCTCGTGAAGGGGCTCTGCTCCCTCTTCGTCAAAAATGTCCACGCTGGCATCCATAAGCTCCATAAAACGCTCAATTCCCGTCATCCCCCGCTGGAACTGCTCCGCAAATTCGATGATCCTGCGGATGGTTGCCAGAAGCGTGGTCACATACAGGGTAAAGGCCACCAGATCTCCTGGCTCAATCACTCCCTTTACCATGAAAATGCCGCCTGCAACAATAACCACCACATACATCAGTCCGTCAAACATCCGGATGGTGTTCTGGAAAGCAGCCATATATTTATAGGTCTTTCTCTTGATATTTAAGAACTCCAGATTATCCCGGTTAAACTTTTCAATTTCAATCTTTTCATTGGCAAAGGCCCGGACCACACGGTTTCCCAAAAGACTGTCCTCGATCCTGGCATTGAGCTCACCGATGTGGTTTCTCTGATGCTTAAAGGCTCTTCTCACCTGAAGGTTAAAATAGGTGCAGGAAATTGCCATGATCGGAATCAGCAGAAAAATGATCAGGGTCAGGGGTAAATTAATGCCTGCCAATATAATAAAGGATACCACTGTCTTTAAGAAAGCGATAAAGAATTCCTCAGGACAGTGATGGGCAAATTCCGTCACATCAAACAAGTCACTGGTAATCCGCGACATGATCTGCCCCACCTTTGTATTGTTAAAGAAGTTATCCGACAGCTTCTGTAAGTGCCCGAAAGCATCCTCCCGCATGTCGGTTTCAATGGCGGCTCCCATGACATGGCCGGTATAAGCCATGTAAAAGCTGGCCATTCCGTCGATGATTCTGAGGCCGAAATACATTGCGCCGATGGTCACAACGGTCTGCACCGTTAAGGAAGCCAGATCCTTTAAGCCCTGGTTGGTGATGTAGCGCAGGATCAGCGGCAGCACCATCTCGCAGATTGTGGTCAGCGACGCGCAGAATAAGTCCATGACCATAACCTTTGTATATTTTTTATAATAGGGCACAAAGCGTTTCAGCAATATGCCTGTTTTCATCTCTTTTTGATTCATATTATCCTCTATCCTGTAATTTTAATGGTCTTAATGAGCTCAAGAGCCCAGTCCCTTTCCCCCGGCTTTCTGCAAACCACATTAATATTCATCCGCTGTTCCCCATAAAGCACCTGGGCCGACATCTTATATAAGGTTTCCCCGTTCTGCTCCTCAGGTTCATAAAAAGCGACCCGCGCCCTGGCCTTATCTATGTCAAAGTCCAAAAGCTCCCTGCGCCTGCCCTGCTCAAACCACTGTTTTTTAAATTCCGCGGGACGCCCTTCAAAAGACGCCACATAGACGTAGTACTCATGGCCTCCGTACTCTATCCCGTCGTAGTACCGGTCCATGATGCCTTTTTCCGTCTCGTCAAAGAGAAAACTTCCAGGCATGGCAAAGCTCATATTGCCTATTTTACGGTAAACCAGGCCTTTCCTGCAGCCTACGGAAAGCTCCTCCCCCATGGAAACCACATCCGCCAGGCTCACCGGAATATGCTCGTCAAGATTGCAGATTTCTAAATATTCCTTTTTGGGAAACGGCAGCTTCCGGTCCATGGAAAGGGCCTTTTCCAGATGCCGGATGATGGACTGGTTCACCTGCCGGTCCTCGGCGCTCCGTTTAGAAGGCATGAAATAGCAGGACTGGTGCAGCAGCACCAAAGCGCTGTTTCTGTAAAACCTGGCATCCTTTTCGATCTCATTCCATACGAAGAAATCCTTTGCAAACGCCACGCTCATTCCGGAATGAGTCATTCCCTTTATCTCCTGAAATGAAAAAGACCGGTTATGAGTGATGAGCCTGCCTTTCTGGCGCTCCGGGACATAATAGGCCGCCGGCCAACAGAAAACAGGCTCTCCATTCTCATCCCAGTGAGACACCAGTTCCATTAAATTGGAGAACCACTGATAAAAATATTCCTGCCTCATGGCAAGGAAATCCCTTTTTAAGAAATATCCGGTCCGGTCCTCCACACTGAGGGCCAGCTTCTCTCTTTTCGCAAGGCTTTCCAGAAAATCAATGACCGCAGAATGGAATCCGGGCCCCGCAATATTGGTCTGGCTTTCCCCCTGATATCTTCTCTTGTTCCATTTCAGCCATATATACCCTTCCGGGCACAGCTGCACCACCAGAAACCCTTCCGCCCGGAAGCATCCGTATCCCATCTCCTTTGCCAGGCTTTTCGCCATAAATTCCGCCGACTGGCTGTTCCACTTCACTCCCGAAAATATTTTTTTCTTTGGTTCCAATGAAAACCTGACCCTTATACTCATGTTTAACCCTTCCTAACATATCTTTCTATATTCTATCGTATTTTCACTGGAAAGGGAAGTATAAAACGAGTACAGAGGGGAAAAAAAGAAAGCTTCCCAGCAATTCCACCGGAAAGCCCTCTTTTTTATAGAAATTTATCTCACAAGCAAAGATTTTCCTGTCATCTCTTTCGGCTGCTTCAGTCCCAGAAGCTCAATCAGGGTCGGAGCGATGTCTGCCAGACAGCCGCCTTCCCTCAGCTTATAAGACGGATCTGCATTTACCAGAACAAAGGGAACGGGGTTGGTTGTATGAGCGGTAAATGGTTCGCCGGTCTCATAGTCCAGAAGCTGCTCCGCATTTCCATGGTCTGCACAGATAAACAGAACGCCGCCTGTTTCCTTAATGGCATCTACAGTTCTTCCCACACAGGCATCTACGGTTTCAATGGCCTTGATGGCTGCGGCCTCGATTCCCGTATGACCTACCATATCCGGGTTGGCGAAGTTGACGATAACCACATCGTATTTTCCTGATTTGATCGACTCAACCAGCTTGTCGCAGACAATGGGAGCGCTCATTTCCGGCTGTAAGTCATAGGTCGCAACCTTAGGAGAGGGAACCAGAATCCGGTCCTCACCCTTATTGGGCTCCTCCACGCCGCCGTTAAAGAAAAATGTTACGTGGGCGTATTTCTCCGTCTCTGCGATCCTCGCCTGGGTCATGCCGTTGTCCGCCAGGAACCGTCCGAAGGTGTTGGTAATGCTTTCTTTCTTAAAGGCTACCAGTTTATGTTTAATTGTCTCATCGTAATCCGTAAAGCACACATAAGTTAAGCTCAGGCGCTTTTCCCGGGCAAAGCCCTTGAATTCATCGTCGCAGAACGCTCTTGTGATTTCTCTCGCCCGGTCAGGACGGAAATTGAAGAAGATCACGGAATCGCCGTCGGAAACAGTGGCCACCGGCTTTCCGCCTTCCACTACAACAAAAGGCTGCACGAATTCGTCAAATACCTCTGCGTCATAGGAGGCCTGGATTCCGCCTGGAGCGGACTCCGCCTGGTTTCCTTCTCCCTTTGTAAGGGCATTGTAGGCCCGCTCTACTCTGTCCCAGCGGTTATCACGGTCCATGGCATAGTAACGGCCCATGACAGAGGCCACCTTACCTACGCCGATTTCTTTCATCTTGGCTTCCAGCTCCTCTACAAAGCCCTTGCCTGAAGCAGGAGGTGTATCACGTCCGTCCAGGAAGCAGTGAACGAAAACCTTGTCCAGACCGTTTCTCTTTGCCAGCTCAAGCAGGCCGTAAATGTGGGTGTTGTGGCTGTGAACGCCGCCGTCTGATACAAGGCCCCACATATGAAAGGCAGTACCGTTCTTCTTGCAGTTTTCTATTGCCTGTAAAAATTCCGGTACCTCAAAAAAGTCTCCGTCCTCAATGGATTTTGTAATTTTCGTAAGCTCCTGGTATATGATGCGTCCTGCGCCCATGTTCATATGACCCACTTCGGAATTTCCCATCTGGCCCTCAGGAAGGCCAACAGCCAGACCGCTGGCATTTCCCTTTACAAAGGGACACTGGCTCATAAGCTGGTCCATGACAGGGGTCTTTCCCTCGCAGACAGCGTTATGGTCGCAGTTATCATTTAATCCGTAACCATCAAGTATCATTAATACAACCGGTTTTTTACTCATAGCTTAGATCTCCTTTTCTTTATGCTCATTCTATATGATGGAAGTGCCCTGCCGGTATGCTTCTGTGCCCGTAACGGGCGGGCAGCAGCACGGAACATCTTCTCTTATAATACTATATTCTACATGATTTGCAAATTTCTTGCAACCATGCTTTCGGAAAAAAACTGCTGCTCCCGCCATTTTCAGGCAGAAAGCAGCAGCTTCTACTTGTCTATTTATTGTAGTTCACAATATCCCCGAATTCCGGCTTTAAGGAAGCACCGCCTACCAGGCCTCCGTCAATATCCGGCTGTGCAAACAGCTCCGGTGCGCTCTTTGCGGATACGGAACCGCCGTACTGGATGCGGATAGCTTCTGCTGTAGCTTCATCATAGATTTCAGCGATACATGCACGGATTGCAGCACAAACCTCCTGTGCCTGTTCCGTTGTGGCTACCTTTCCGGTACCGATGGCCCAGATAGGCTCATAAGCGATAACCGCTTCCGCTGCCTGTTGGGCAGTTACATTTAAGAAAGCGATCTTGATCTGCTGGCGGATCCAGTCAATGGTGATTCCCTGCTCTCTCTGGGTCAGGGTTTCTCCGCAGCATACAATTGGGGTAATGCCGTACTCAAAAGCCTTTAAGACCTTCTTGTTCACCGTCTCATCGGTTTCCGCAAAGTATTCTCTTCTTTCGGAATGGCCGATTACCACATACTTAACCCCTGCGTCCTTTAACATGGCAGGAGAAATCTCTCCGGTATAAGCACCCTTATCCTCATAGTACATATTTTCAGCGCCAATGTTGATATTTGTTCCCTTGGCAGCCTCCATAGCCGGAATAATGTCAATAGCCGGAACACAGAAAACCACATCCACCTGATCGTTTGCCACCAGAGGCTTTAATGTATTCACCAGCTCTGCTGCTTCGGTGGGAGTCATATTCATTTTCCAGTTACCTGCTATAATCTTCTTTCTGGACATACTGTTACCTTCCTTTATGTTCATGATCAGAAGACCGCAGCCTTCTGTCTGCAAGGCCCGGACAGTTATGCACCGCCCGGGCCGGTATCCTTTTACTTATTGCTTATTTGTTGTCAGCTGCAGCCACGCCCGGCAGCTCCTTGCCTTCCAGGAATTCCAGGGAAGCGCCGCCGCCAGTGGAAATATGAGTCATCTTGTCTGCAAAGCCAAGTCTCTTTACGGCATTTACAGAATCTCCGCCGCCGATAACTGTGGTGGCATCCGCAAGCTCTGCAACCGCACGGCACACCTCCAGGGTTCCCTCTGCGAAGTTGGAGAACTCGAATACGCCCATAGGTCCGTTCCAGACAACAGTCTTTGCGCCCTTTAAGGCATCCCGGAAAAGATCAATGGTCTTGGGTCCGATATCAAAGCCTGACCAGCCGGCGTCAATGGTGTCCACTACTTTTCTTTCGGTGTCGTTGGAAAATTCCTTTCCTTCCACGTGATCCACCGGAAGAAGCAGCTTCACACCCTTTTCCTCCGCTTTCTTAATCATTTCCAGAGCATAATCCAGCTTGTCTTCCTCACATAAGGAATTGCCGATCTCATTGCCCTTAGCCTTATCAAAGGTATAAGCCATGCCGCCGCCGATGATTAAGGTGTCAACCTTGTTCAGAAGGTTGTTGATAACGTTGATCTTATCAGAAACCTTTGCTCCGCCAAGAATTGCCACAAAGGGGCGGACCGGATTCTCAACTGCCTGGCCTAAGAATCTGATTTCCTTTTCCATCAGGTATCCAACTACATTGGTGGTTGTATACTTTGTAACGCCTACATTGGAGCAGTGGGCTCTGTGGGCGGTTCCGAATGCGTCGTTTACGAAAATGCCGTCGCTTAAATCTGCCAGCTCTTTGGCATAGGCTTCCGCGCTCTCATCCTTGCCGTACTTTGTCTCTTCCACTCTGTAACGGGTATTCTGGAGCAGCAAAACCTCTCCGTTATTTAATTCCTCGGCAACCTTCCTGGTTTCAGGGCCTGTTACCTGAGGATCGTTTACAAATTTCACTTCTACGCCAAGTCTTTCACTTAAGGCCGGAGCAACCGGTGCCAGAGACATTTCCGGAAGCGGCTCGCCCTTTGGTTTTCCCAAATGGGAGCAGAGAATCACCTTTGCGCCCTGATCCAGTAATTTCTTAATGGTGGGGATCGCTCCGTCGATACGGTTGTAATTCTGGATCACGCCATCCTTTAACGGCACGTTGAAGTCACATCTTACTAAAACCCTTTTTCCCTGTAATCCGGTTAAATCATCTACTGTTTTCTTATTAAGCATCTTCGAATGCTCCTTTCAGATTTACTCTTTAAAAAAATAAAGGGCCCGGTCCTCAACGACCGGACCCTTGGTGGATCATTAGCCTAATTCAGCGAAGTACTTAATTGTACGAACCATCTGGCTTGTATAGGAATTCTCGTTGTCATACCAGGAAACAACCTGAACCTGATATAAGTCATCGCCAATCTTGGATACCATTGTCTGAGTAGCATCAAACAGGGAACCGTATCTCATGCCGATAACGTCAGAGGAAACGATCTCATCGGTGTTGTATCCGAAAGATTCGCTTGCTGCTGCCTTCATAGCTGCATTGATGCCTTCCTTGGTCACATCTGTGCCCTTAACAACTGCGGTTAAGATGGTTGTGGAGCCTGTCGGAACCGGTACACGCTGTGCGGAGCCGATGAGCTTTCCGTTTAATTCAGGAATAACAAGGCCGATTGCCTTTGCAGCGCCTGTAGAGTTAGGAACGATGTTAGCAGCGCCTGCTCTGGCTCTTCTTAAATCGCCTTTTCTGTGTGGTCCGTCAAGGATCATCTGATCACCTGTGTAAGCATGGATGGTGCTCATGATACCAGACTGAATTGGTGCATAATCGTTAAGAGCCTTAGCCATAGGAGCTAAGCAGTTTGTTGTACAGGAAGCAGCGGAGATGATGGTATCCTCTGCCTTTAAAATATTTTCATTTACGCTGTAAACGATAGTTGGAAGATCGTTGCCTGCCGGAGCAGAAATAACAACCTTCTTCGCGCCTGCGTTAATATGTGCCTGAGATTTATCTTTAGAGCAATAGAAGCCGGTGCACTCTAATACTACGTCAACACCGATCTGTCCCCAGGGAAGATTTGTAGCTTCTTTTTCTGCATAGATCTTGATGGTCTTTCCGTCAACAGTAATGGAATCTTCACCGGCTTCTACTGTGTGAACTCCTTCACCGTAGTAACCAGCGTATCCGCCCTGTGCAGTATCATATTTTAACAGATGAGCCAACATTTTCGGATCTGTCAAATCGTTAATAGCTACTACTTCATAACCTTCTGCACCGAACATCTGTCTGAATGCAAGACGGCCGATACGTCCGAAACCGTTAATCGCTACTTTTACTGCCATAATCAATTCCTCCTAAGAATAAAATTCATTTGATTGTTAAATAATAATCAACTACCCTTTATTTTACCTAATATTCCAGTAAATAGCAAGTCCTTTTTTTTATTTTATAAAATCCTCATATTCTTTTCATACTCTCATTCCAAAGGACCGCATCAACTCTATATTATTATAAATCTTATCTTCCATTTTATACATTTTACACAGAAATTCCCCGGGAACCAGATCCTTCTCCTCATTGCTTTTCTCTTTCCCATTGATTATAATGAACTTAGTTTTTGAAAGGAGAACCTCATGCTTCCAGATTATCATTTTCATACAGATTTTTCAGGGGATTCCCAAACCCCTGTGCGCGCGCAGCTGGAACAGGCCATAAGCCTGGGGATGAAGTCCCTCTGCGTCACCGACCACCACGATTATGACGTGGATTCTGTCATTGACTTTACCCTTGAAACGGACCGGTATATGGAAACCATGTCCGCCCTAAAAGAGGAATATAAGGGCCGGATTGACTTGCGCATCGGAATCGAGCTGGGACTTCAGGCTCATTTAAAGGAATACTTTAAGGAGCTGCTGTCCGCCCATCCCTTTGACTTTGTTATCGGCTCCACCCATTTTATAAACAGGAAGGATCCCGCTTACCCGGAATTTTTTGAGGGGAAAGATGAAAGGGAGGCATATCTTCAATATTTTCAGGTCACACTGGATAATGTAAAAAGTCTGGATACTTACGATGTAGCCGGCCATTTGGACTACATTGTCCGGTACGGTCCCAACAAGGCGGCTTATTACAGCTATGAGGCTTACCGGGATGTGCTGGACGATATTTTAAGGGCTGTCATTGCTGGCGGAAAGGGAATCGAATGCAATACGGCCGGCTTCCGGAAAGGAATCAGGCAACCCAACCCCTGTGTACCGGTTCTGAAACGCTTTAAAGAGCTGGGCGGGGAAATCTTAACCATCGGCTCCGATGCCCATGTGCCGGAGGATTTAGGCGCGGACTTTCAAGCGGTCAGGGAGCTTTTGCTGGAATGCGGGTTTACTTATTATACGGAATTTAAGGGGCGCCGGCCGGAATTCAAGCCCCTGTGATATTTGAGCCTTAAGGCTCGGAATTGGAGAAACAGATAATATGAATGTATTTGATATTATAGGACCTATTATGATCGGCCCTTCCAGCTCTCATACAGCCGGCGCCGCCCGCATCGGAAAAACAGCTGCCATGCTTTTGGATGCTCCCGTTAAAACAGCGGACATCCTGTTCCACGGTTCTTTTGCCAAAACCTATAAGGGACACGGTACGGACAAGGCTATTGTGGGAGGAATCTTAAAGCTGGATCCCTGGGACCCGGGCATCCGGACCAGCCTGGAAACAGCTGCGGAACTGGGAATTGATCTCACCATCCGCACTGGGAACATTGAAAACGCCCACCCCAACACAGCTCTCGTCACCCTCACCTCTCCCGACGGCAAAACCATTTCCGTCCAGGGAGCATCGGTGGGCGGCGGAAACATCGTCATCACACGGGTCAATGACATGGAGGTTTATTTTACCGGGCAGAACACCACCCTCATCGTCCTGCACCAGGATGTTCCCGGCATTATCGCCCATGTCACCAGCCTGGTGGCGGAGGGAAATGCCAATATAAACAACTTCCGTTTAAACAGGCAGGAAAAGGGAGGGCTGGCCATCATGACCATTGAGATGGATTCTGATTTTGACCAATGCCTGGCGAACCGGATCAGGACTATTCCCCATGTGTATAATACCATTCTTTTAAAATTGAGCTGACCTATACGCCCAAAATGCGTGGGCAGGAAAGAGGAAGCACCCTGCGGGTATACCTACATGCCCAAAATGCGTGGGCAGGAAAGAGGAAACTATGAAATTAAAATATAATTCTGTGGAAGAGCTGGTGAATGCCGCCCTTTCCTCCAACCGGAAAATATCGAAGATCGTCCTGGAGCAGCAGGCGGAGGACATGGAATCCACCCCGGAGGCCGTCTATGCCACCATGGAAAAGAGCTTTGAGGTAATGAGGCAGTCCGTCAAAAGCGGGATGGACGAAACTCTCCGGTCCCCCAGCGGACTTTCCGGCGGCGCTGCCGCCAAGTTAAAAAAGGCCGTTGACCAGGGAAAAAACCATTACGGCCATCTCCTTGGAAACGCCATAAGCATGGCCTTTGCCGTGACTGAATTCAATTCCTGTATGGGGCAGATCGTGGCCGCGCCCACGGCAGGTTCCTGCGGAGTGATTCCGGCGGCTCTCATTTCTGTTATGGAAGAGTATGATCTTCCAAAACAGGACATTGTTATGTCACTTTTTACTTCTTCTGCCATCGGCATGGTCATTGCAAAATGCGCCAGCATTGCAGGAGCTGAGGGAGGCTGTCAGGCAGAGGTCGGGTCCGCTTCTGCCATGGCCGCTGCTGCCCTTACGGAGCTTTTCGGCGGCACTCCCCAGATGGTATCGGACAGCTGCGCCATTGCCTTAAAGAACACTTTGGGCCTGGTCTGCGACCCGGTGGCCGGGCTGGTGGAGGTTCCCTGCATCAAGAGAAACGCCATGGGAGTTGCCAACGCATTTACCGCTTCCGAACTGGCCTGCGCCGGCATTACCAGCGCAATTCCCGCCGACGAGGTAATTCTCGCCATGAAACAGGTGGGACAGCAGATGTCTGCTTCCCTAAAGGAAACTGCAGACGGCGGCCTTGCGGCCACACCTACGGGGTGCCGCCTGAGAAAACAGATTTTCGGATAAAAGAAAGACCGGGGCGCTGAAAACAGCGTACAAAAAAGAAGCCTTGACCGGTGATATGCTGCCATGGTTTGCAGCATTCATTTTCAAGGCTTCTTTTTATATCTTATATCTTATTTTTATATCTTATATCATGTATGAGACTTTATTCTATGGTCTTCCTGTAAATCTCAATAACCTTTCTCATTGCCTCCTGTCCCGGGGCGCCGATTGTGGTTCTCTTTTCCACGCAGGTCTTAAGGCTGATGGCTTCGTAAATATCCTCTTCAAATACGGGGCTGATGGCCTTATATTCTTCCATGCTCATATCGTCCAGAGCAATACCCTTATCAATGCAGAACAGCACAAGCTGTCCTACGATTCCATGGGCATCCCGGAAAGGAACGCCGTGGTTTACCAGATAATCCGCCGCATCCGTGGCATTGGTAAAGCCCTTCCTGGCGCTGTCCTCCATCACATCTTTGCGGAAGCTCATGGAGGAAATCATTCCCGTAAACAGGGCAAGGCAGCCCTTCACCGTATCAATGGCATCAAAGGTCAGCTCCTTATCCTCCTGCATGTCCTTATTATAGGCCAGAGGAATTCCTTTCATGGTGGTCAGCAGGGAAACAAGAGCGCCGTAAACCCTGCCGGCCTTTCCCCTTATAAGCTCCGCAATATCCGGATTCTTTTTCTGGGGCATGATGCTGCTGCCGGTGCTGTAGGAATCGTCGATCTCCACAAAACGGTATTCGTTGGTATTCCAGATGATGATTTCCTCACAGAACCTGCTTAAGTGCATGGCAATGGTGGACAGGGCGCTTAAAAGCTCAATCAGATAATCCCTGTCAGCTACGGAATCCATGCTGTTAAGGGTGGGGCCGTCAAAGCCCAGAAGCTCTGCGGTATATTCCCGGTCCAGAGGATAGGTGGTTCCGGCCAGAGCGCCGGAGCCTAAAGGACAGTAATTCATCCTCTTTCTGATATCGGAAAGACGGGATTTATCCCGGTTAAACATTTCAAAGTAAGCGCCCAGGTGATGAGCCAGGGTGATGGGCTGTGCTTTCTGCAAATGGGTGAATCCGGGCATATAGGTGTCTATATGCTCCTCCATCAGCTTTAAAAGCTCCTTAAGCAGCTCCTTTACCAGGGCGGAAAGCTCATCGATTTCATCCCTTGTATACAGCTTCATATCCAGAGCCACCTGGTCATTGCGGCTGCGTCCGGTATGAAGCCGCTTTCCCGCTTCTCCGATCCGCTCCGTTAAAACAGCTTCCACAAAAGAATGGATGTCCTCGTGCTCTGCCGTAATGACAAGAGCTCCGCTTTCCAAGTCAGCCCTGATCCCCAGAAGCCCCTGGATGATCTGGTCCCTGTCCTCTTCCGTCAGGATTCCCTGCTTTGCCAGCATTTTCACATGGGCTATGCTGCCCTCTATGTCCTGATGATAGAATTTTTGATCAAATGATATGGAAGCATTAAAGTTGTGTACCAGCTGATTGGTTTCTTTTGTGAAGCGTCCGCCCCATAATTTCATAATTTCATTTCTCCTCTCCCGCCCATGATTTCTGGGCATATAGGTATACCCGCAGGGTATTTCTCCTTCCCCGCCTCGTTTTCCGGGCAGAAACAGCCCCGCTTTATTGGAGGTAGGTATACCTGCATGGTATTTCCTTTTATTTTTTATTCATTGGAATGGACCCGCATGGGCCTGCGCTTTCTCCTCTTTCCCAGGGACAGGCCTGCAAGCCCCAGCAGGACCAGAATGCTTCCCGCAGTAATCATGCCTCCTGTTTTTAATCCCTGAGGCATGTATTCCAGAGAGACCTCATGGTTGCCCGCGGTCATATGCACGCTTAAGAACGTATCAAATATCTTATAAGGCGCAACAACCTTCCCATCCACCGTAATGGTCCAGCCCTTATCATAAGGGATGCTGAAAAACAGCAGTCCTGCTCTTTCAGACTCTATTGTCCCTTCCAGCTGGGTATCCGTCCACTTTGTCAGCTTCATGGAGCTCTTGCTTAAAATATTGTATACAGATTCCAGTCCTTCCGGAAGGAAACGGTAAGCAGACGCCGTTAAGTCCTGGTCATTGTCTTCATTGCGAATAGTAATTTCCTCTCCCGCTTTCAAATATCCCAGCTCCAGCAAATATCCCCGGTCTACATTATCAAAGCTTTTCGTAGTCTCCCCTAAGACAGCGTTCACCTTCTCCACCTTTTTATTTTTGACGGATACATAATAATCTCCGTCGGTCTCAGGGGTAAAAGTGAAACTGGTCCCGGAGGTTTCACTGGGAACCTCGGAAAGGACAGGGGATGCGCCCAGAACCACGGATAAGTCATTCTGTACCTCCGCCGGGTTGGCCAGCTCCAGCTGCCAGTTATTTTCCAGATCATAGGGAACCATAAAGCCCATGGGCAGGGCGTAGGTATTTTCATAAAGGTACATGCCGTCTTCGTCAGAAACTCTTGTACTAGTACCTGTATCCGGCGGTTCCTCCGAATACAGCCCGTATTTCACCGCCAAAAGGGCATCCACCAAGGGCGTGCTGCCGGTAATGCTGTAGGCATTGGTAGAGCTTTCGCAGCCCAGCTTTTTAAAGAACTTGGAAAGGTCCGCATTGGCCGTGGAGGAAAATAGGGATACGGTGGGGAAGTTCAGCCACGCTCCGTCATTTTTGGTTTTGCGGGTGACCTTTTCGATGCGGTAAAAGGCGTCATTGGGCACCAGACTGTCGGCCAGGTCCGAGGAAGCCTTGTTGTCTTTCACATAACTGGTCCGGCTGGTGGTGGTCACGCTGGTCACCGTCGTATTTACCGCTGCTTCCAGGGAAACCACGCCAAGGGTCAAAAGTATCAGAACATTTCTGCTGATTCCTTTCTGATACAGGCATATAAGTCCCGCATATATGGAGAGAAATAAAATAGCCACATAGAAAACGGAAAAATGATAGGCATCATCCGTAATCAGCTTTTGAGCCAGCAGCACAAAAATGATGGAGGCAAAAAATGCCGTCACCACATGCTTCCACGAAATCTCATTCAGATGGGTATAGGTTTGGTAACAGACCAGAAGCATGAGGAAAATATAAATAAAGGACTGTCTGCAGGGCAGACTGTTGGGATAATGAAATCCGTGCCAGATAAAATTCATCACATTAATGGAAAAGCTGGCAAAGAAAAACAGCAGAAGGGAGCACATAACGATTTTTTCCTTCTGGCGGATCTGCCTGCATCCCAGATAAAGCGGGAAAAACAGGAGAACTCCGACGCCGCAGTAGATGTTGGGCCAGTGGTCCAGCCCGATCTCCGCCTCCACCGCCGGAAGATGCCTGGCAAGCATGTCAAAAATGGAGAAATAGGAGCTGACCGTCTGAGGAAAATTAAAATCTCCTGATGCGGTCATCCGCAGCGCATAAATCTCCGGCAGAAGAACGCCTGCTGCAAGCCCCCCTGCTAAAAGGGAAAATACTGCGAAATGTCCTATGTAGATAAAGATCTCTTTCCAGGGCTTTTTCCCCTCCAGCACAAGGAGAGCAAGAAAATAAAACACCATAAAAATACATATCATAATCGATATGTAATAATTAGACAGAATCGATAACCCTAAGGTTATGCAGTACAGAAAACACTTCTTTTCCCGGACCAGCCGTTCCAGACCCAGCATGATGAGAGGAAAGAGAAGAATACAGTCCAGCCACATGATATTCCAGCTATAGGCAGCCATGTACCCGGACAGAGCATAGAAAACGCCGAAAAAGGCGATTCCAAAATCCCTGGTTTTATAATGCCTGCGCAGATACCAGGAAAAGCTTAAGCCGCTCAGCCCGGTTTTGAACACGATCATATAGGTCATGAACTCTATGATGTTTTCCTTGGGGCAAAGGACAATCAGCCAGTTTAAGGGGCTGGCCAGATAATAGGCGTAAAGAGCTGCGAAATTCACACCCATGCCCACATCCCAGCTATAAAGAAGGCTTCCTCCATGAATCAGCTTATAGCGGAACTCGGAAAAGAAAGGGGCATACTGGTGATACATATCGGTTCTTAAAAAGCTTTCCTCCCCAAAGGGAAATATTCCCCGCTGGGCGAATATGATAATCATAATGATCACAGGCACGAAAAATGCCGCAAGAAGACCGTCAGAGGGCCTTACCAGATTTGAGGCCTGCTTCTCTTTTCCGTCCTTCGGATGACCTGCTTCACGTGCCGCCTTAGCCGTTTTATGTGAAATCCCGGCTTCCTCTTCTTCCGGTAGCTCGTCGGGCTTCCATAAGCGGGCCTCGGAATGGCAGGGGGAAGCCCCATCATTGGAGGCTTTATCATAGGAGGCATTATCCGCATCCATGTCCATATCCTCATCCGTCATATCCAGCTCTTCGTCGTATAAGTCTTCCATTCCGTCAACCGGAATGTCCAGCCTTATCCTGGGCATACTTGCCATATTTGCCATACCATATAGCTCTTCCAAACCATCATCCGGTCTTTTATTCCTTTTTCCCGGCATACTTACCGTGCCGTATAGCTCTTCCAGACCGTCATCCGGTTTTTCAGGCCCTTTTCCGGACACATCTGCCATGGCGTATCGCCCTTCCAGACCATCATCCGGTTTTCTTAACCCTTTCCCGGACAGGCCGGGCTCCTCAAAGGCTTTTTCCGTTTCTCTGTCCCTGTCTTTCCTGTCTGTCATAGCTTCCTTATTTTCTTCTGCTTCTCTTCCGCCTGATGTCATCCTTAGTATATCCTCTAGTTCCTTAGAAATTTTCTCAATCTCGTCATCCCGTTCCATCTTATATACCTCTCTTTACAGGGGTTTTTCCTCACTCTTTCGGAAGATGAAAAGCTTGCTGAATACATAATTCACGATAACAACAACAACGGATACCAGCACTTTGCTTATATACTCACCCATATTGAGCCAGGAAACCATTATCACCATAAGAACCATTTCCATGACGCCAGACGCTGCTCTGCATGCTGTAAACGAAATGCCCTCTTTCACGACAAAGGCCGGATGCAGGTCATAGCTTTGAAAAACAAAGATTTTATTAACAATAAAGGCAAACAGGACGGAGATCACCCAGGCTGCGGCCGTCGCTATCCGGTAATCCACCCCGGATTTCACCATGAGGCCATAGACAATCCAGTTCACAAGGGTCGTCAGCACTCCGAATATCAAATAGGAAATGACCTCCCGGTTCATGACCTTGTCCCATATTTTTTTTATCATCACTTTTACTCCTGTAAAATTGCATTTCCTCTATTGTATTATAGGGAGAGGAAATTGTAAAGGGATTCTATAGTCTCTTTAAGGCCTCTTTGGCATGATCCACGAACATCCGGCGGACGCCTTCCAGCTCTCCCATGCCCTTTAGCCGGCAGACTACCTGATACCCGTCCTCCTCCAGCCGGCTTTTCCAGGAATCTGCATCTCTTCCTGCCATGTCATTGTGGGCGTGATCTCCGGAAACAATCATGAGAGGCTGCAGCACCATGCGGCTTGAGCCTGTTTTTCCCACTTCCTGCCTTACGGCCTCAAAATCCGGTTCCGCCTCCACAGTCCCCACATGATACCGTTCATATCCATTCCGTCGCAAAACCCCGGCCAGCCGTTCATAGGCTTCATTTGCCGCATGCTCTGTTCCGTGCCCCATGAATATAACTTCCGTTCCCGCCCTGTCGTATTCCCTTGTATCCTCCCATAAAATACGGGAAAGCCTCTGATAATCGTCTTCCTGGGAAAGCAGGGGCTTTCCGCATACCATCCGGTCAAACCGGTTCTCATATTCCCTGGCCGCCGCCAGCATACGGTCATTTTCCTCCCCACCCATGACCAGTGTGGGCTGAAGAAGAACCCTCTCATACCCTTCCTCCGCCAGCTTTTCCAAAGCCTCAGACACGCTGTCTATGTGGATTCCATCCCGATTTTTCAGTATCTCTATGATCATGCCGCTGGTAAATGCCCTCCGCAGCTCATATCCGTTAAATTCTTCTCTGATGGCCGCCTCAATGGCCTCTATGGTTTTTATCCTGCTTTCATTATAACTGGTCCCAAAGCTCACTGCTAAAATTGCCCGTTTCATCCTGACTCCTGCTCTTTCCATTCATTTTCCTGACTACCATATCACAGATGAAATTTGCTGTCAAACCCCTTTTCACGCACCACAGGCGCAAAACCTTAAGGTTCTGCGCCTACGATACACATTGCATTCATTTTTCGGAGATTACTTAAAAATCTACCTCTCTATCATAGTAACAGCAAGCCAACAGTTTCTCCATTTCAGCCGGAGTAATGGTTCTTGGATTGGAGCCGGTGCATGCATCACCTACTGCCAGCTCAGCTACTGACACTAATTTTTCATTGAACTCTGCCTCGTCAATGATTCCGCCTTCATAATCCTTAATGCAGGTAGGAATATCCAGCTTTTTGTTCATGTAACGGATCTCTTCAATCAATGCATCGACCAGTTCTTCTTCATTCCCTCCCTTAAGACCCATGAAGCGGGCAATCTCTGCATAGCGCTTTGTGGCCTCAGGATCCTTGGAATTAAATTTGATTACCTTGGGTAAGTACATGGCGTTTGCACAGCCATGGACAATATGACCTCCGGAATAAGCGGCCCCTGTCTTATGAGCCATGGAGTGAACAATGCCTAAAAGAGCATTGGAAAATGCCATACCAGCCAGACACTGGGCATTATGCATACGGGCGCGGGCTTCCTTGTCCCCGTTGTAGGAATCGATCAAGTCATTATGTATCATCTTGATTGCATGAAGCGCCAGAGGATCGGTGTAATCACAATGAAGAGTGGATACGTATGCTTCCACCGCATGAGTCATGGCATCCATACCCGTATGGGCAGTCAACTTCTGAGGCATGGTCTCGGCCAGATCCGGATCAACGATTGCAATATCCGGTGTGATGTTGAAATCTGCCAGCGGATATTTGATTCCTCTTTTATAATCAGTAATTACGCTGAATGCCGTTACTTCGGTAGCAGTACCGGAGGTAGACGGGATCGCGCAGAATCTTGCTTTTGTTCTTAAAGTCGGGAAATTAAAGGGAATGCATAAGTCCTCAAATGAAGTCTCCGGATACTCATAAAATGCCCACATTGCCTTTGCAGCGTCAATGGGAGAGCCTCCGCCGATGGCAACGATCCAATCCGGTTCAAACTCCCGCATCATTTCAGCGCCCTTCATCACCGTATCCACACTGGGATCCGGCTCTACGCCTTCAAACAGCTTTACTTCCATTCCGGCTTCCTTTAAGCATGCTTCCACCCTGTCAAGAAAACCAAAACGTTTCATGGAACCGCCGCCGACCACCACGACCGCCTTTTTGCCTTTTATATTCTTAAGCTCTTCTAAGGCGCCCTTTCCGTGATATAAGTCTCTCGGTAATGTAAATCTAGCCATCGTATATTCCTCCTTATGAATTTCCAGTTCAGTTGTATCTATGCAGTATTGTAGCTCAAACAGAAAGGAAATACAAAGGTAAAAAAATATATATCAGTATATAAATACTGATATATATTTAACACTCTTATTTCAAAAAATACGTTTCACTGCTTCCAGTTCTTTTAAAAATGCTTTATCCCAGGCTGTGAACGAATATCCCTTTCTGTAGATCAGGGTATCCCGAAATGTTCCGGCCCTTTTCCTGCACTGACGTTCCACCAGATGATACCTTGTAAGGATCTCCTCCGGCATTGGAGAAACCCACATATACGTGTGGGGATCCTCCAATAACAGATTAAACTGGCTTCCCCGCTCAAATACGTAAACACGTTTTGCAGACTCCGGAAGTCTTCCCTTCTTTTCCCAGCTCTCACGGCGGCCAATGGTTCCGTCACCATGGGTAATTTCTATATAGGGGATCAAATCCTCTGTGGTAATTTCCTTTTTTCCTGCCAGGGGATGATCTGCGGACATGAGAAGCCTTAAGGAGTATTGGAAAACCGGCTCCCACAAAAGGCCCTTTGCGGCAGCGGCCTGGGCATACTGTCCTTCCAAAGAGGACTGATACCGAATGATACCCAGATTGTATTCACCGGTCTCCACATCC
>JAEZFK010000045.1 GCA_023437715.1 Bacillota bacterium
TGGTCTGAAAAGATTCTTTGTAGTATATTCATGAGTCTATTATGAAGCAAAGTGAAACAAAAAGAAACCCCTAATCCCCTCAAGATTGAGGGGCAGGGGAGTTGAAGTGTCGAAGACACTTATTTATCTGATAATTTACTTTTCCCCATGATTTTAGTATAATAGATACAGTTTATAACGAAAGCGGTCTAAAAAAGAACAGGAGAATAAAAGCATGAAAAAGTATGATTATGTATTGGTGGGTGCAGGCCCCTATTCCGGCGTCTTTGCTTATCTGGCAAAGCAGAAAGGAAAGAAATGCCTGGTAGTGGAAAAAAGAAACCATATGGGCGGAAATATTTATTGCGGAGAATTGGAAGGCATTCACGTCCACACCTACGGAGCCCACATTTTCCATACCAGCAACCGGAAGATATGGAAGTTTGTAAATGAGCTGGCCGAATTTAACCGCTATACCAACAGCCCTGTGGCGAATTACAAGGGAGAAATGTATAATATGCCCTTTAATATGAACACGTTCAGCAAGATGTGGGGAATATCCACTCCGGCACAGGCCAAGGCGAAGATCGAGGAGCAAAAAGCATCCATAACCGGGGAACCTCAGAATTTAGAGGAGCAGGCCATCAGCCTTGTGGGAAAGGATATTTACGAAAAGCTGGTAAAGGGTTATACGGAAAAGCAGTGGGGCAGGGATTGTAAGGACCTTCCGGCTTTTATTATCAAACGGCTTCCGGTGCGCTTTACCTATGACAACAACTATTTCAATGATCTTTACCAGGGAATTCCCATAGGCGGATACAATGTGATTATTGACAAATTATTTGAGGGCTGCGAGGTAGAGCTGGGAGTGGATTACCTGGAAAATAAGGAATATTATGACGGGCTGGGAGAAAAGGTGATTTATACAGGCCCTATAGATGCCTATTATGGCTACCGGTTCGGGAAGCTGGAATACCGGAGCTTAAGGTTTGAAATGGAAGTGCTGGACACGGATAACTACCAGGGAGTGGCTGTGGTAAATTATACGGACCGGGAAACTCCTTATACCAGGATTATTGAGCATAAGCATTTTGAATTCGGGACTCAGCCAAAAACGGTCATCACCCGGGAGTATTCGGTGGACTGGAGCGAGGGCATGGAGCCCTATTATCCGGTGAATGATGAGAAAAACCAGGAACTGTTTTCAAAATATGCCGCTCTGGCGGAAAAGGAAGACCATGTGATCATCGGCGGCCGGTTGGGAGAATACCGGTATTACGATATGGACAAGGTCATCGAATCAGCCATGAACCGGGCGGAAAAGGAATTGGGGTAATTGTTTACTTTTCATGGCGGATATAGTACAATACTACGGAATCAGGGCTAGTCAAATGGAGGAATCTATGAACGTTGTATACGCTTCCAACGATAATTACGCCAGGCATCTGGCAGTATCCCTTTATTCCCTTTTGGACCATAACAGGGACATAAGGGATATCCATATTTATGTTTTGTCCATGAATCTGTCCGGGGAAGCGAAGGAACGTCTTAAGAAAGTGACAGATGAGTTCGGGCGGGAGCTGACGGTTATAGAGCTTGGAAACTTAAAGGAGCGTTTTTCCTATGAAGTGGATACGGGAGGCTTTGATTTAAGCATAATGGCCCGTCTGTTTATTGGAGATGTGCTCCCGGAGAAGGTCAGCCGGGTGTTATATTTAGACTGTGATACGGTAGTGCTATCTTCCTTAAGAAAGCTGTGGGAAACGGACCTGGGAAAAGCTGTTTTAGGTGCGGTTATGGAGCCCACCATATATCCGTCTGTTAAGGAAGAAATCGGCCTTCTCCCATCAGACCCTTATTATAATTCCGGCGTCCTTCTCATTGACATGAACCGTTGGAGAGAGGAAAATGTCCAGAAACAGCTGCTGGATTTTTACCGTTTTATGGGCGGGAAGCTTTTTGCAGGGGATCAGGATACCATTAACGGGGCGCTGAAGGGAAAGATAAAGCCCTTATCTCCCCGGTATAATTTTTTTACTAATTACCGCTATTACCGGTACAGCCATCTGGTAAGGCTGTCTCCTGTTTATGGAGAGATTGGGGAAAAAGGCTTTGATGAGGCCAAAAGGCAACCTGCCATCCTGCATTTTATGGGAGATGAAAGGCCCTGGAAAGATGGGAACCTAAATCATTACCGAAAGGCTTACGAGTATTACCTGTCCCTGACCCCATGGGCCGGAGCGCCTAAGGAAAAGGGAAGCCGCCTTTATATGGCTGCTTATCACATGATGGACTACGCCACCTTTTTGTGCCCGGCAGTGAGAGACCTTGTAAGCTCCAGGTTTGGGATGCAGGTGATCAATTCCAGAAAGGGTTCTTAAAGAGGAGCGGATATGAATATTAGCTGTATCATTCTCAACTATAATGACGCGGAGACTGCCATAAGCCTGGTAAATTCCATTGTAAATTATGAAGTCCTGGATTCCATTGTGGTTGTGGACAACCATTCCACCGATGATTCCGCTTCAAAACTTAAGGCAATTGCCAAAGGAAAGGTCCATTTTATTTCCACGGAAAAGAACGGCGGATATGGGTACGGCAATAATCAGGGGATACGGTATGCTTATGAGACGCTTCACGCTTCCCATGTGCTCATAGCAAATCCCGATGTGAAGGTTTCAGAGGAATGTATCCGGGCCATGAAAGATTCTTTTTTAAGAATAAGCAGATTGGCGGTAGCGGCGGCAGTCACCAGGGATGGGGCAGGAAAGGTGGCGCTGTCAAGCTGGCGTCTTAACGGGCTGGTGGGAGATCTTTTAGATACCGGCCTTATTACCAGACGGCTTTTTGCCCGCCGGCTTAATGACAGGCCGGAATTAAAGGCGGATTTTGGAAAGACGCAGAAGGGGAAAGAGGATTATGCTTATGTGGACGCTGTTCTGGGCTCCTTATTTTTGGCGGATATCCATGCCCTGATGGAATGCGGTCTTTATGATGAAGCGGTTTTTCTTTATTATGAAGAAAAGATACTGGGCTTTCAGCTGAAGAAAAAGGGGTATGGGACTGTGCTGCTTTTGAACCAGTCCTATATGCACCTTCATTCTGTGTCTATCAATAAGAGTGTGGAATCTATTTTGAAGAAACAGGCGCTTCTTCATGAGAGCAAGCTTCATTATTATAAGAAATATCTTGGGATTAACCGGTTTCAGGAATGCCTGGTGAGGGCTTTCCTGGGCTTTCTCATGGGTGAAATCTGGTTTTTGACTAAGATTTTGGGCTTGTCCTGGTAGGGCGGGTATACCATTACGCCCGATAAAGAGGGGCGAGCTTTGCCAAAAAAGCATGGGCAGTAAAGAGGAAACACCCTGCGGGTATACCTATACGCCCGATAAAGCGGGGCGAGCTTTGCCCAAAAAGCATGGGCAGCAAAGCAGAAAGGAGAAACGTGTATGGTATTGGTGCTTCTGGCATCCTATAACGGAGAAAAGTATATACGGGACCAGCTGGAATCCATTTTAAGCCAGACCCTTTCTGATCTGTCCATTGTGATTTCCGATGATCTTTCTACGGACGGGACCCCTGCCATCATCCGGGAATATGAGGAACGGTATCCCGATAGGGTGAGGAGCCTTAAGAACAGCGAAAGATCCGGCAGCGCCCAGAATAACTTTTTCCGCCTGATGAGGTCGGTGTCTGATATGCCCGATGTTTCCGGTGAATATGTAATGCTCTGCGACCAGGATGACATATGGCTTCCGGATAAAGCGGAGGTCACACTGGGGGAAATGAAGAGGCTGGAGGCAGAGTACGGAAAGCCGGTTCCGCTGCTGGTGCATGGTGATTTATCAGTTACTGATAAGGAGGGCCGCATTCTCCACGACTCCATGGCAGAATACCAGAAGATCGCGGTTCATGACAACCGGTTCAGCCATTATCTGGTGGAGAACAATATTACCGGGAATACGGTCATGATCAATCAAGCGCTTCTGGCACTATTGGATCACATCCCGGAGGAATGCGCCATGCACGACTGGTGGCTTGGGCTCCTGGCAAGCTGCTTTGGAAGGATCGCCTATATTGACCGTCCCCTGGTCCTTTACCGGCAGCACGGAGATAATCAGGTCGGATCGAAAAGCGGTAAGGAGCAGTATGCGGAGCGGATTCGGAATCAGGATGGAGTCCGGGAAAATTACAGGAAAATGTTTGTGCAGGCACAGCAGTTTTTAAAGCTTTACGGAAATAGGATGCCCCGGGAGAAACGGGAGACTCTGGAGCATTTTATCGGACTTTCCGGGAAAAGCCGGGTGGGAAAGATTTACACCATCTGGAAATACAAATTGATGAAAAGTACCCCTATGAGGACACTGGGCCAGATGTTTTCCATCTGACCGGAAAATGGAGGATAAAAAGCATGGGCAATGAAGAGGATATATTAGTGACGAGGGCTTCCATGCCTTCCTATGAAGAATTTATCGAGGAGATCAAGCCGATCTGGGAAACCGCCTGGATGACTAATATGGGGGAATTTCACGAAAAACTGATGGGGCAGCTGAAGGACTACTTAAAAGTAGAAAAGCTGCTTCTGTTCGTCAACGGACACATGGCTCTTGAAATGGCTCTTCAGGCCATGGACTTGACCGGTGAGGTGATTACCACCCCCTTTTCCTTTGCTTCCACCACCCATGCTATTGTAAGGAATAACCTAACTCCTGTGTTCTGCGATATCCGCCGGGAGGATTACACCATCGATGCGGATAAGATAGAGGAACTGATAACGGACAAGACCACCGCTATATTGCCTGTTCATGTTTATGGAAATGTCTGTGATGTAGATAAAATTGAAAAAATCGCAAAAAAGCATAATTTAAAAGTAATTTATGATGCCGCCCATGCTTTTGGCGTGGAGGTGAACGGAAGAGGAATCGGTACCTATGGAGATGCTTCCATGTTCAGCTTTCATGCCACAAAGGTGTATAATACCATTGAAGGCGGAGCTGTGACCTTCCATGAGCCATCCCTGGAGATTTTGTTCAATTATTTGAAAAACTTCGGCATCACCGGCAAGGAAACTGTGGAGTACATCGGCGGCAATGCCAAGATGAATGAATTTCAGGCGGCTATGGGGATATGTAATCTCCGTCATGTGGATGAAAACATTGAAAAGCGCAGGCTGGTGGTAGAACGCTACCGGGAGCGGCTGTCCGGCATACCCGGCATTCGGCTGAACGTTCCCAAGGAAGGGGTCAGCCAGAACTATGCTTATTTTCCAGTGGCATTTGACGGCTTTTCCCTGACCAGAAATGAAGTATATGATCTGCTGGCATCCCACCATGTATTTGCCAGAAAATATTTCTATCCTCTGATTACGGATTTCGACTGTTATAAGGAGCGGTTTTCGGGAGTGAAGCTTTCCAATGCGAAGAAAGCGGCGGATTGCGTTCTGACCCTGCCTCTTTATGCGGAGCTTCCTCTTGAACAGGTGGACCGGATTTGTGATATTATTTTGAATGCAAAATAGGAAGCAGCAGCGGGTTAGAATGGAAATGCCGGGGGCATGCCTTTACTCAAGGGGCATGGGCAGGAAAGAGGAAATTATGAATGCAGCACTGGTGACCGCAATCGGGTCATTTTCAGCAGATATTGTAATAAAGAACTTAAAAAAGAACGGGGTGCGGGTGGTCGGATGTGACATTTATCCGGCAGAATGGGTGGCTGATTCCCGCAGCGTGGATTCCTTTTATCAGGTTCCCCGAGCCGATGCAGAGGCCCGGTATGTGGAGCGTCTGCTGGAAATATGTGAAGAAGAAAAGGCGGAAGCACTGATTGTTCTTACGGATGCAGAGGTTGATGTGTGGAACCGTCATCGCAAAGAGCTTCTGGATGCAGGAGTCATGCTGTGCCTGTCACCGGAAGAGACTTTAAATATTTGCAGGGATAAGAGAAAGCTTTATCATTTCCTGAAAGAGAAAGGTGCGGGAAACCCCATTTACACCATGGATTTATGGGAGAGTGATCCGGAAGACCTGACCTATCCCGCAGTGGTCAAGCCCTTTAACGGCAGGAGCAGCCAGGGACTTCACTACATCCGGTCAAAGGAAGACATGAGGCGCTTTCTGGAGGAAAATAATTCTGTAAAAGATTTCGTGGTGCAGCCTTTTTATGAGGGAAGTGTCATAACGGCGGATATTGTGAGAAATGCGGAGACAGGAGAATGCGCGGTAATCTGCCGCAGGGAGCTTTTGCGTACGGCGGGCGGCGCGGGTACCTCGGTTTTTGTGTTTTCCAATCCTCAACTGGAGGCCGAATGTAAAGGGATCGCAGACGCCCTTAACATCAAAGGCTGCGTGAATTTTGAATTCATTGAGTCGAAAGACGGAACCTTTCACATGCTGGAATGCAATCCCCGTTTTTCCGGGGGCGTGGAATTTTCCTGTATGGCAGGGTATGATTGCGTGACCAATCATTTGAAATGCTTTACAGGAGAGGAAATAGAGCCCTTTAAGGGAATTACGGAAATGTATATAGCGAGAAAATATGAGGAATACGTGACAAAGATTACTGGGGAGGAAGGCAGAGAAGGATGAGCGGGAATTCTGATGGAACAATCATGGCAACTATAAGCTGTGTTACCTTTAACCATGCAGCTTATATCAGACAGGCCTTAGACAGCTTTCTTATGCAGAAAACGGATTTTGAATATGAAATTCTGGTTCATGATGACGCTTCTACGGACGGAACCGGGGATATTTTAAGGGAATATGAAAGAAAATATCCGGGCAAGGTGCGGCCTCTGATCCAGACGGAGAACCAGTACTCCCAGGGAATTGACAATATCAGCGGAGCCTTTAATTTCCCCAGGGCGAGGGGAAAATATATTTTCATGTGCGACGGCGATGATTACTTTGTATCTCCGGATAAGCTGCAAAAGCAGGTGGATTACATGGAAGCCCACCCGGACTGCACTCTTTGCATACACAGCGCCAGAATCCATTTGGAGGGAAAAGCCCTGACGGAAAGCCAGATGCGGCCCTACCGGGGAAACCGGGTGATTCCGGCAGAGGAGATTGTGGACAAGACCTCCGGCTATGCCATGTCCTCCATGGCATTTCCGTCCCGCCTGGTGAAAGAACTGCCGGATTACTATGTGGACTGTCCGGTAGGAGATACGCCTCTGCAGCTGATGGCTGCTGCAAAAGGATACGGCTATTACATGGATGAACCCATGAGCGCTTACCGGGTAGGGGTTGCAGGCTCCTGGACCGTGGAGGGGAAGCGGGGAGATTATGCCGGAAAGCAGCGGACTTATTATGAGCGGATGAAAAAGGTGTATGAGGAGTTTGACGCAGCTACAGGGGGCCGCTTTAAGGATGCGGCCATGAGCGCTTCTAAGCGGACGTATTATCATACCATGGTCAATACGAAAAGATTTGAGGAAATCTTAAATCCGGAGTATCACAGGTATTATATGGAACTGACACCCAGAACCCGGTTTTTTATCCAGCTGGAGCTCAGGGCGCCGGGGATTTACAATGGACTTAGGAAAGCGTTTGCGGGAAGGCAGAATTAACCCGGAAAATTTCTATAAAATAAGGACATTGCCATACCTTTAATCGGCTCCATTGAATAAGGAAAACAAAGAAAAGGAAGTGCCCTTATATGAGGGCGCTTCCTTTTTCTCAATTACCCGATATTCGGATCTGTAGGATCCCAGGTCTGGGTATCCGGTATGATCTGCTCAATGGCCGGGCGCTCATATGGTCCCGGAACCGGTGATTCGTAAATGGTTACGGTAGTTCCCAGGGCACAGTGGTCATAGACCCATTTTGCGTCTCCTGATAACAGGCGGACGCAGCCGGCGGACTCCGCAATGCTTAAGTAGTTATAGGTGGTAGGATCCAGGGTCATGCCGTTGGGCCGGCTGTAAAGAATGGAATGGATCAGGAAGCCTTTCCAGATACGGGTTGCGTACTGGGTAAAGATTCCGTGGTTCATATCCCGCCAGCGGTATTTCTCCGGAGTCTGGAAGGTTCCCAGAGGGGTGTCAGGGCCGGTAGAGGTCAAAAACGTCTTCACCGGAATGATAAAGCCGTTGTCTCCATCCTTTGCAAAAACAGTCATGCAGTTCATCTGCTTGTTGATGCTTATGAAGAAAGGCCCATTGCTCCCTATAACTGGTTCCAGATCGGAAAGCATTTTCCCGGACCATTCGTCAAAGTAATACTTAAATCCATCAATGTACTGCCAGCCGGTTACAGGGAAACTATCCTTAAAATAGTACCGTTCATTGCCGGACCATGCCCAGCCTGTAAATGGGGTGCCGTCTCCGTTATAATACCGGAGCCCGCCGTCAATGATCTGCATGCCGTCCCGGACTGCCGATATGAGAGGCTTATCCGTAGAATAGGGGAAAGCAGAGTTTTTCGCATAAAAAGCCATGCGAAGCCCTGTTATGTAATGTCCGGTTCCCATAGTTCCTGTGGCAGTTCCGTTTTGGGCCCAGCCCATGGTGGTTCCATCCTCCAGCTTTGCCGTATAATAAATGTCGTATTGGTTACCCACATAACCGGAGAAGCGCATCTGTACCGCTTCAATATTCACATCATTGGCATAGTTGACGGTCTGCTGTCCGTTCATAACCCACGGAGACCAGCCGGTGCTTGAGGTATAGGTTCGGTAAAGTAAATTTCCTACGATGTTGGTGAGGAAAGTGGACATTCCGTGGAAGCCTTCCCCGTTATTTGTAATCCAGGCATCATTTACAAAAGGCTGTGACCAGTTGCCGTCGCCTATCATGACCGTAGTCTGAAGCCGGGGGAAATTGGCCTTTAAAGCTTCCTGGGCAGCCCTTGTGGCTTCATCCACAACTCCGCTTTCGCCGCCATCCGCACCTTCCTGTCCGATCGCCACTCCGGCATTTGCCAAAGCGTTTTCGGCTTCCTCTGTTGTTACGCCTCCCTGGGCAGTGGACTGGCTTTCCGCCTTCTTCGATTCCTCAAGGGAAACACCATTCTTAAATCCGGGACCATATGCTTCTTCTGCCCGTGCAAGGGAAGCCTGTCCGGAAACAAGAACAGCCGTCAGGCAAAATGCAGCCAGGCCGCGTGTCAGTTTACGCATAATTAAAACCTCCTGATTTATTGGAATAAAAAAGTATATTCTATATTACTTTAACACAATGAGCCTCAAAATGCTATAGACGATTTACATTTATTGGGGAATATAGTACAATAAGGCGGAAATGTCAAATGGAAAAACGAGGTTGAAAACCAGCATGTATCAGGAAAATATGAAAAAAAAGGTTCTTTCCGGACTGTTCTGGAAAGTGATGGAAAACGGGGGAACCCAGGGAATTCAGTTCCTGGTATCGGTTCTTTTAGCCCGGATGCTGACTCCGGCGGAGTCCGGGGAAGTCATGCTCATCATGATATTCATTACCATTGGAAATGTGTTCGTACAGAGCGGCTTCAATACCTCCCTGATTCAAAAATATGAGGTGGATGAGGCGGATTATTCCTCCGCTTTTTATATGAGCGGAGCCATTGCCCTCTTTCTTTATGTGATCCTGTTCTTTTCAGCGCCTTTCATTGCGGGATTTTACGGACAACCTGTTTTTTCTCCTGTACTCCGGGTTCTTTCCATAACCCTGCTCTTCGGTGCCGTCACCTCCGTACAATCCGCGGCGGTGGCCAGGAACATGGAATTTCAGAAGCTGTGTATGGCCAGCCTTTTTGCAGCCCTGGGCTCAGGAATCATCGGCGTATTTATGGCAGCCAAAGGCTTTGGCCTCTGGTCCCTTGCCATGCAGCAGTTTTTCTACAGCTTTTTTCTCATGGTGGTTTTGTTTTTCCTGGTGAAATGGCGTCCTAAGCTCCTGTTTTCCGTAAAGAAAGCCGGACAGCTCTTTTCCTATGGCTGGAAGATTCTCTGTTCCGGCCTCATTGACACTGTGTTTACCAATGTATACGGACTTGTGATCGGAAAATTATATAATTCGGATATGATGGGGCAATACTCAAGAGGAAACCAGTTCCCATCCCTCATCGCCAATAACCTTGGGGCTGCCATTCAGTCGGTCATGCTTCCGGCCTTTTCCGCCTGTCAGGACGACAGAGAGCGGATGAAGAGCATGGTGCGCAGGTCCATTGTCACCAGCTCCTATCTGGTATTTCCCATGATGGCGGGCCTCATTGCAGTGGCAGAGCCCATGGTAAGGCTGCTTCTGACAGACCGGTACCTGCCCTGCGTTCCCATGCTTCGCCTGCTGTGCGTGGCTTACGCCACCTGGCCTCTCCATGTGGCGAATTTGCAGGCCATTAACGCCATGGGCAGAAGTGAGATATTTCTTAAGCTGGAAATTGTGAAAAAGGTGGTCAGCGTGACGGCGCTTCTCATCAGCATACCTTTCGGGATCTTTGCCATGGTGGCTTTGCGGGCTGTCACGGATTTTATATGTACCTTTATCAACGCTTATCCCAATAAAAAGCTGTTAAACTACAGCTTCGCCCAGCAGTGGAGAGATGTGTTTCCTTCCCTTCTCCTGTCAGTGGTCATGTGTGCTGTTGTATATGGAGTGCAGTATATAATAGAAGGAACGCTTCTGACCCTGGTGGTCCAGATTCTTGTAGGGATTCTGGTTTACGGGGGACTTTCCTGGCTGTTCCGGCTGGAGAGCTTTTTGTATTTATGCCGCACTGCCGGGATCATAAAACAGTAGGAAAGCCGGGTTTAAGTTTACTTTTTTTCTGTGATATTGTAGAATAAAAGAACATTCTAGGAACAGAGGAAATGAAATGGAACGAAAAAGTGTGGTCTGGAACATGATCGGAAGCCTGATCTACGCAGGCTCCAGCATGGTTCTTACGGCCCTTGTCAACCATCTGGTGGGAACGGACCAGGGAGGAATCTTTGGCTTTGCGTTCAGTACCTTCGGGCAGCAGATGTTTCTGGTGGCCTATTTTGGTATGAGGCCCCTGCAAAGCACGGATACGGGACGGAGCTATACCTTTGGAGAATACCGTCTGGCCCGGGCCATTACCTGCCTGGCAGCAGTTGTGTTCGGGATTTTCTATATTATATGGAATACCCTTGTACCGTCGGTGGGCTACAGCACCGAAAAGGCACTGGTGGTATTTCTCATGGTGCTTTATAAGGTGCTGGACGGCTTTGCCGATGTGTATGAGTCGGAATTCCAGAGAAACGGCCGGCTCTATCTGACGGGACAGGCAATGGCTTTCCGGACCCTGCTGTCTGTGTGCTGCTTTATCGGCGTTCTGGCCGTGACAAAGAACCTGGTATTTTCCTGTGTGATTGCGGTCGCATCCCAGGGGGCAGGGCTTTTGCTGTTTGATAAAAGAATGGCCGGAAAGGTGCCGGAAATGGACTTTTCCAGGGCAGCCCATAAACAGTGGAAGCTTTTACAGGATGGCTTCCTGCTGTTTTTATCGGTTTTTCTGGACGGGCTCATCTTTGCCATGGCAAAATATGCGGTGGATGCCCGGATGACTTCAACGGATACCGCCATCTTTGTGGCGATTTTCCTGCCCACCTCGGTAATCAATCTGGCGGCCAACTTTGTAATCCGGCCCTTTTTGACCAGAATGTCTTTTCAGTGGGAAAAGAGGCAGTTTTCGGGATTCATATCCGATATAAAGAAGCTGTCGGGGATTATCCTGGTGCTTACGGTGATCGCACTGGCCGGGGCCTGGGCAATCGGAGTTCCTGTACTGGGGGCCATTTCCAATGTGGGATTAAAGCCTTATAAATCCGGGCTTCTCTTTGTGATTCTGGGCGGCGGCTTCTTTGCGGTCATGAACCTGTTTTATTATGTGCTGGTCATCATGAAAAGGCAGAAGCGGATTTTCTTCGGCTATGTGCCGGTCTGCATTCTTTCCTTTTTTCTCTCTTTCCGCCTGGTAGAGGCTGGGGGAGTAAACGGAGGAGCCCTTTCCTATATGCTGGAAATGCTGCTGCTCATGGTCTGCTTTATGGGACAGGCGGTCTGGATCTTTTTTACGGAGGAAAGAGGAAACACCCTACGGGTATACCTGGATGCCTTGAAAAGCGGGCAGAAAAGAGGAAATCATGGATAAAGTACTGGTAGTGATACCTGCATACAACGAAGCATTGAATATTGAGCGGGTAGTAGGGGATGTGATTGAAAATTACCCCATATTTGATTATGTAATCATCAATGACGGTTCCACCGATAATACGGCGGATATCTGCCGCAGGCACGGCTGGAAGATCATTGACCTGCCCGTGAATTTAGGGCTTGCCGGGGCATTTCAGACGGGGCTTAAATATGCCCACCGCCGGGGATACCGGTATGCCATTCAGTTTGACGGAGACGGACAGCACCGGCCGGAGTTTATTCTCCCCATGAAAGAAAAGATGGATGAAGGATATGATATTGTCATCGGCTCCCGGTTTTTGACGGAGAAAAAGCCCCATTCCCTGCGGATGTTCGGAAGCAGGCTGTTAAGCGGAGCCATCTGGCTGACCACAGGAGCGAGGGTGAAAGATCCCACTTCAGGCATGCGCATGTTCAGCCGGAAGATGATAAAGGAATTTGCCGACGGCTTAAATTACGGCCCGGAGCCGGATACCATTTCCTATTTAATCCGGCAGGGGGCTAAGGTATCGGAGGTTCCGGTAGTCATGGATGAACGGATCATGGGGGAAAGCTATTTAAATCCTCTCAATGCCGCAAGGTATATGGGGAAAATGCTGTTTTCTATTTTATTGGTACAAAGCTTCCGCATCAGGAACCGGGGATAGAAGAATATCCTGAGATTATCTCCTTACGCTGGAGAAAGCAGGGCAGGCCCTGACCGGAAAGCGTAGGAGAGAAAGAAAAGAGGAGGAAAGCAACATGACAGTCGTACTTCGCAGCGTGCTGATGTGCGTTTCCATATTACTCACGTTTTACGTGCTGAAAAAAATACGCCATTCCAAAATGAAAATAGAGGATTCCATTTTCTGGGTGATGTTTGCCCTGCTTTTAGTGGTTTTCAGCGTATTCCCCCGGTTGGCGGATTTGATATCCCGGCTGGTGGGGACCTATTCAACCGCTAACTTTATCTTTGCATTCATGATTTTTATTCTGCTGGTAAAGGTTTTTTTCCAGTCCATCAAGATATCCCAGATGGAGCGGCGGGTGACGGAGCTGATCCAGACCCTGGCTCTGGACCGGGAAGAGGCGGAGGAAAAAGAAAAGGGGGAGCTTATAGGTGAAAGGGACTCTGAATCGCTTGAAGCTGAATGATTTGAATTTGGGAAAGGTAAATAAAAAGGGGCTGCTGCTTACGGCGGGAACCATTCTTTTTATCGCTTTTCTGTTTCTTAAGACTTATCCGGAAACCATTATAGGAATCCCATCTCCTGAATATGAATCGGTCCGGCGCTTTTACCGGTGGCTGATCTGGGGCGGCTGTGGATTTCTGGCCTGTATGGGAGGCGCTTTGTGGATAAGGGAAAAAATTCATTCCTGGCTCTTTCCCCTTACCGTGGTCATCCTTGGCCTGTTTTATATGGTGGCCCTGACTCCCTTTTCCGCACCGGATGAGGCGGCGCATTTTACCAGCGCCTACCGCCTTTCCAGCCAGCTTATGGGAAAGCAGGCTGTGGCGGATGAAGCATTTCTTTCCCATGCAAGTGAAGAGGAAAAGGAGAGGGTCAGCCGTGGAGCCAATGTTCTTGTGCGCAGCGGCGACGATGTTCCGGGCCTTTATACAAGCATGGGGCAGGCTGCTTATAATATGGTCTTTACGGAAATGTTTTCCGCTGACAACAGCCAGGGCGTGACGGTCAGGTATGAAATACCGGTGAATACAACTCCGGTGGTTTATCTGCCCCAGGCCTTTGGAATCAGCCTTGCCAGGATTCTTCACCTTGGCTATATTCCCCTGGTATATCTCGGCCGGTTATTCAATCTTCTGGCTTTTGCGGCTCTGGCATCCCTGGCGGTGAAGCTCATGCCCTTTAAAAAAGAAGTGCTTATGGCGGTATCCTGCCTGCCCATGACTCTTCATCTGGCTGCGTCCTTTTCCTATGATGCGGCGTTTATCGGGCTTTCCATGGTGTTCCTGGCATGGTGCTTTTACCTGGCCTATGAAAAAAAGGAAGTTACCATAAGGGATACGGTTCTTCTGGCTCTTCTCCTGGTTTTATTGGAGCCCGGAAAGATCGTGTACTTTCCGGTGGCAGGAATTTGCCTGCTCATCCCCCAGGCCAAATTCCATACGAAAAAGCGTTACTGGATTTCTGTTGCCGCTGTTTTGCTGGCTGTGATCCTGGCCGTATTTTTTGTAAACCGCATGGTCCTTTCCGCATGGGCCACTACTACGGAAAGCTATGTGGGCTGGAGCGAGGACGCAGGCTACACCCTTCAGGATGTGTTCCGGCAGCCTTATACGGTGTTTCGCGTTTATTATGAGACCCTGGTCACTCAGTTTGATTATTATATGGTCACCATGCTGGGAGGATTTCTGGGGAATTTAGATCCTGATCTGACGGTGCCGCCTTTCTGCCTGTCCATATTGTGGTATGCTCTGTTTGTGAGTGTACTGCGCAGGGATGGGGAAAATTCTCCTGTAACAGGAGGTCAGAAGCTGTGGATTCTGTTTCTGGTGCTTGTAAGCGCCGGTCTGGTCCTCACCTCCATGCTCTTAGGCTGGACTCCGAGAAGCCTGGATTATATTACGGGAGTTCAGGGAAGATACTTTATTCCCCTGCTTCCGCTGGTGCTTCTGATCTTGTTTGATAAGCGCCTGACTGTCAGCCTGGATTTAAGGAAAAGCGCCTGGTATCTGCAATGCTTCGTGAGCATCTACGCTTTAATACGCATTTGTTCCACGGCCTGCCTGCGCTATTGACGGGAAAAGAGGGAAAGTAGAGGAAAATAGAGATGGAAGAAATAAAGCGGGAAAACCGGACCGTAGATGTAATCATTCCGGTATATAAACCTAAGGAAACTCTCAACCGCCTGCTGAAGGGCCTGGGAGAACAGTCCTATCCCATAAACCGGATCATCATCATGAATACGGAACAAGCCTATTGGAATGATGGGGATTATACCTGGGTCAAGGGCCTGGAGGTTCACCATGTGACCAAGGAAGAATTTGACCATGGAGCCACCAGGGACCGGGGGGCTGCCTATTCCCAGGCGGACATCATGGTATTTATGACCGATGATGCCGTTCCTGCGGATAAAAATCTCATAGGCGCTCTGGTGAAGGGGCTGGACCAGCAGGGAAAGGGCGGAGAAAGGGTGATTATGGCCTACGCCAGACAGCTTCCAAATCAGGACTGCGCTCTTGCGGAGCAGTATTCCCGTTCCTTTAATTATCCGGCCCAGAGCCGTGTCAAGACGAAAGCGGACTTGCCGGAGCTGGGAATCAAGACATTCTTTGCCTCCAACGTCTGCTGTGCCTATGACCGGGCAGCCTTTCTGGAAAATGGGGGATTTATAAAGAAAACTATTTTCAACGAGGATATGATTTATGCCGGAAATGCAGTGCGGAATTTAAACCAGGCCGTGGCCTATGTGGCCGAGGCAATGGTGTATCACTCCCATAATTACGGCTGCATTGCCCAGTTTAAGAGGAATTTTGACTTGGCAGTTTCCCAGGCCGACCACCCGGAGATATTCGGGGGAATACGGTCGGAGAGCGAGGGAATCCGTCTGGTAAAGAAAACCTGCAGCTGGCTTAAGGGTCAGAAAAAAACATGGCTGGTGCCGGGAGTGATTGTAAAAAGCGGGTTTAAGTATATGGGTTACCTTATGGGAAAGCGATACGCTTCCCTGCCGGAATGGCTGATTTTAAGGTGCACTATGAATCGGGAATATTGGAAAAAGTGAAAAGAAGTGAAACGGCTTGGTGCAGGATAATCGGAAAGATTTTCCTGCACTATTTCTTTATGGTTAAAAAGCAGCCCTCAATTACAAAAAAATGCTACTCCACCACAATTTTCTCCTGCTTTTGTTTTCTCTTTCAATTTAGTATAATAATTTATAGCAGCAGGAATCAGATCCCTTTCACAAATTACAGGGGATTTGCCCCTGCAGGCACCGTCAGGGTCAGACAAGCCTGATTCTGGCTCATTGCTTTTGCGAGAATAAAGAGGTAATCATGGATAACAGAAAGAAAAGCATGCTTCTTCTGGTGGCAGGCGGGTTGCTGGGCATTGTGTTTCTCACACTTTTGACCTCCTCCTTTTACGGCCATGTTCTGAAACAGATCGGCGTGGAGCATGCGGAGAATACAAAAACATATCAATATCACTATGTCATGATCGTTGATAACCTGGATTCCCAGTTCTGGAACGATGTATACAAAAGCGTCCAGGAGGAAGCAGCTCTTCACGACGCCTATGTGGAGCTGAAAGGAAAAAGCCAGTCGTCGGAATACACCACCGTGGACTTTATGGATATGAGCATAGCAGCCAAGGTGGATGGAATTCTTCTGGAGTTTACCGGAGAAGACCAGCTGGAAAACCGGATCAATGAAGCCGAGAAAAAGGGTATTCCTGTGGTCACCATATTAAACGACGCCCCTGTTTCCCTTCGGAAAAGCTTTGTAGGAATCAACCCCTACCAGCTGGGCCAGGAATACGGAAACCAGATTTTGAAAATACTGCCCAGGGATTCCCGGGAGACCAGGGTGCTCATGTTCCTCTACGACAATTCCATAGACAGCAACCAGTCCCAGATCTTCAACCAGATCAACAACCGGATCGTCACCGACCGGGAAATCGGGGGGAAAGTCAAGGTGGAGGAGCTTAAAATTCCCTCAGGCCGGGCCTTTGAATCCGAAGAAATCGTGCGGAACTTATTCCAGAACCCCCAGGGTCCTCCGGACATCATTGTCTGCATGGATGAGGTGGACACAGAGGCCGTGTATCAGGCGGTCATTGATTACAACCGGGTAGGGGAAACCCAGGTGATCGGTTACTACAAATCAAAGGCCGCCATTGATGCGGTTTTAAAGGGAACCATGGCCATGACCCTCTGCATCGACACCGGGCAGATGGGAAAATACGGCGTACAGGCTTTAACTGAGTCCATACGGGACGGAAGGACCAACTCCTTTTACAGCGTGGACTTACAGTTCGTAACAAAGGAAAACGCCTCGGATTTCATCAATGACTAGTGGAGCGGCTATGAAAAATAATTGGAAGCACTCATGGGAAAATCTTCCCATTACCCGGAAGCTGTTTTTGGAAATTGCGGTGACGGCAGTGGCGCTGTTTGCCAGCAATTTATTCATCTATGCCCAGATTAACCAGATGGTGGAGCGGATGAACTCCGTATATATGAGCAATGTCAACCTAAATGAGCTGTCGGACAGCCTTTCCGATGTACAAAGCTTCATGTATAAATACCTTCAGGTCAAGGACTCCGAGTCTCTGACCGGCTATTACCGGGCGGAAGAGGATTACCGGAAGCTGCTGGAAGGCCTTAATGTGGCTGTCACCGACAACCAGATTCAGATTCTGGAAAAAAACATCCGCAACATGTCCGACAGCTACCTTGATATTACCGATGAGACTGTACAGGCCAAGCGGGGACAGAATGTGGAGAAATACAAAACCTCCTATGAATCCGCCTTAAAGCTTTACCAGTTCATCTATGATGACATTTCCGTCTTAAACAGCCGCCAGTTTAAAAATAACTCTGCCAGCTATCAGACCCTTCAGACAGCCCTTCAATACCTGGAGGTCATCAGCTCCGCCATTCTGATCATCGTCATGATCATCAGCATCACCGTCATGATGATGATGACAAAGGACATTGTGACGCCTCTCATTAACCTGGCTCAGACGGCAAAGCTGGTGGGTCAGGGAAACTTTCATGTCAAGGTGCCCTCCATCCGGGCAGGAGACGAGCTGGGCATTGTGACGGGAACCTTTAACCAGATGGTGGACAGCCTGGATCAGTATGTAAATAAAATTAAAGAGAGCGCAGAAAAGGAACAGGAGATGAAAGAGCGGGAGCTTTTGATGGAAAACCATTTAAAGGAAGCCCGGTTAAAATACCTTCAGTCCCAGATCAACCCTCATTTTCTCTTTAATTCCCTAAATGCCGGGGTCCAGCTTGCCATGATGGAGGACGCGGAAAAGACCTCCGTATTCATGGAAAAAATGGCGGATTTCTTCCGCTATAATGTAAAGAAGAGCGCGGAGGACGCCACCATCCGGGAAGAAATAGAAACCGTGGAGAATTATATTTATATTCTCAACGTCCGCTTTGCCGGGGATATCCAGTATGATTCCTCCATTGATGAGGAGGCCATGGACTTTTCCATCCCCAGCATGACCTTACAGCCTTTGGTGGAGAATGCGGTAAACCATGGCATCCGCAACATCAGCTGGCCGGGAAAAATCCGTCTGACCGTGGAAAACCGCCGGGAGGAAATTGAGATCCGCATTGAAGATAACGGAAAAGGGATTGAGAAAGAGACCCTTGAGAGGATATGGGCCGGAAATCCGGCGGCGGAGGAAACGGATTCCACCGGAATCGGCCTTTCCAATGTCATTTCCCGGTTGAGCCTTTATTACAATGACGACGGCATTTTCCATATTTTCAGTGAGGGAGAGGATAAGGGGACTGCGGTGGTTCTGCTGATTCCCAAAAGAGGAGGAGAGATAAATGTTTCGGATACTGGTAGCAGATGACGAAGGGATTATGCTGGAATCCATCAGTCATATCATAAAGTCAAATTTCGGAAGCGAATGCGAGCTGGTCTGCGTAAAAACAGGACGGGCGGTCATTGAGCAGGCGGGCTCTTTCCGCCCGGACATTGCCTTTGTGGATATTCAGATGCCGGGCCTCAACGGAATTCAGGCCATTAAGGAGGTGCGTAAATTCAACTCCTCCATTGTTTTCATCATCATAACAGCCTATGATAAGTTTTCTTATGCCCAGGAAGCGGTGAATCTGGGAGTCATGGAATTCATCATGAAGCCTGTCAACAAAAAGAAAATCCTGGAGACCTGCGTCAAAGCCATGCACCAGGTAGAAGAGGCCAGGCAGAAACTGAGCGACGATTTAAGGATAAGGGAGAAGCTGGAGATCGTAATCCCCATGATTGAAAGCGGATTTATCTACAACATCCTTCAGGAGGATTCTGACCCGTCTGGAAGCGGATATATGGAAATGCTGGACATCCAAAAGCCCTACGGCTTTCTGGTGGTTCTGGAATTCGGGGACAGCATTGAGGGAGGTGCCATGACCAACGCCATAGGCGTGGGAGTCCGGGTGAATAAATGCTATTCCATGATCCGGGAAATCGTAAAGGACTATTTTGACGGCGTGACAGGGCCTGCCATGGGAAACCGGATGGTCTTATTCCAGCCCTTTGAACAGGATAAGGTCCGGTATGAGGAGCGGGTAGAGATCATCACAAGGACCAGAAACATGATCCATAAGCTGGAAAGCGTCATGGACTTAAAGTGCAGAGGGGGCATCGGTTCCGTAAAGCCCTTATCCTCCATACGGGATTCCTATAAGGAGGCCTTAAAGTCCTTAAGGGAAAGCGACAGCCATGTGGTCCACATCACAGACCTACCCGCTGTGGCGGATTATGACGGGGAGTATCCCCTGGATCTTGAAAATAAATATCTGCAGAGGGGGGCAAAGGCGGACCGGGAGGGGGCATTAAGCTGTGCCAATGAATTTTTTGACTGGATGCTGGCCAAGGAAGGGGAGGCGACAGACAACATTGAGATTAAGGTTTTAGAGCTGGTTATGAGGCTTGAAAAACGGGCCTTTGAAGCCGGGAATATGCGCTACGGCTTCCGTTACCGGGAGAATTACTTAAGCACCCTTAAGGAGGCGGGGGCTGCCTCTGGGGCCGAAGGGCTTCGCCGCTGGTTTTTGGAGAAGACCAGGGAGATCTGCGACACCATCAGCACCTCCAGGGAAAAGGAATATGAAAACGTGGTTTCCCGGGTTAAGAGCTATATTGACGGAAATTACGCAAAGGACATTTCCCTTGACGATGCGTCCAGAATGGTGGATATCAGCCCCTATTATTTCAGCAAGCTGTTCAAACAGGAGGTGGGAGAAAATTTCATTGAATACGTGACCAGAACCAGAATTAAAAATGCAAGGCGTCTTTTGGAGGATTCCAGATACAGCATCAAGGAGGTATGCGTCATGTCCGGTTACAGCGATCCCAATTATTTCAGCAGGATCTTCAAAAAGTATGAGGGGATGACGCCCAGTGAATATAGGGAGAGGTAAAGGTTATGAAAATGCGGAGAGGGAGATGGCTGCTGGCGGTTCTGCTTTGCTGCGTGCTGACGGCAGGATGCGCAAATGCAGGGGCGGAGACGGAAACCGGGGACCAGACAGGGGAAAGGCCCCTGCAGATCGGGCTCAGCTTTGAGTCCTATGTGATTGAGCGGTGGATCAGGGAACGGGATGTGTTTGTATCCGCTGCAAAGGAATATGGGGCTGAGGTGAATGTACAAAACGCCAATGGGGATGTAAATGAACAGATTGAGCAGATAAAGTATTTTATCAAAAAGCAGATGGATGTCATTGTGGTGGTGGCAGGAGACTGTGATGCTCTGTCCGACGTGATGATAAAGGCCAAGGAGGCGGGAATCAAGACCATGAGCTATGACCGGCTCATTAAAAATGCCAACAGCGATGTGTATATATCCTTTGACAACCGGGAGGTGGGAAAGCTGATGGCGGAAAGCCTGGTCCGGGATATTCCTGAAGGGGGAAAGATTTTTATGATCCAGGGGCCGGAAACGGACAACAATGTTTCCATGATCCGGGACGGCTTTGACTCGGTGATCAAGGGAACGAATCTGGAGGTGGTCTATAAAAGCAACTGCGAGGGCTGGCTTTCCGAGCATGCCTACGACTATGCAAAGGAGGCCTTAGAGCAGCATCCCGATGTAAAGGGCATCATGTGCGGCAACGACGATCTGGCCAATCAGGTATTCCGTGTGCTGGCGGAGAACCGGATGGCGGGCAAGGTCTGCCTGGTGGGCCAGGACGGAGACCTAATGGCGTGCCAGAGGATCATGGAAGGCACACAGAACATGACGGCCTTTAAATCCGTGGAGGAAGAGGCGCGGCTGGCGGCGGAGTACGCGGTGAAGCTGGGAAAAGGGGAGCCCCTTGATGAAATCAAGAATACCATTTACGACGGCACCTATCACGTTCCCTGCCTGGAATTAAAGCCTGTGGAGGTAACAAAGGAAAACATGGATGAAGTCATCATCAAGGGCGGATTTCATTCCCGGGAGGATGTCTATCTCAATGTAAAAACCCAGTAGCATTTTTTTGATGAAAAAAAGTCCTGAGCTTTCAGGGCTTTTTTTCATGTGGGCAGATCTGTGCTAACGGTTCACAAATAAGTCCTGTTCTTCCTGTGCTAAGATGAATTTATCAAAAAAACAAGTATTGGAGGAGGAACAAGAAACTATGAAAAGAAAATTTTTAGCAGCAGCAATGACCTTTGCTCTGACCGCCGGAATGCTGGCAGGATGCGGAAGCACCGCAAGCTCTACAACAGAGACTACCCAGACCACAGCCGCAGCCACAGAAGCGACTAAGGCGCCGGAAAGCAAGGCAGAGGAAACAAAAGCAGAGGAAACCAAAGCGGCTAAGGTAGAAGGAACTCTCATCGGCGTTGCCATGCCCACCAAGGATTTACAGAGATGGAACCAGGACGGAGCCAACATGAAGGAGCAGCTGGAAAAGGCCGGATACAAGGTAGACCTTCAGTATGCCAGCAACGATGTCCAGACTCAGGTTTCCCAGATTGAAAACATGATTTCCAACGGCTGCCAGATGCTGGTGATCGCGTCCATTGACGGAAGCTCCTTAGGAGAGCCCTTAAGCCAGGCAAAGGCAGCGGGAATCCGGGTAATCGCATATGACCGTCTGATTATGAATTCCGATGCAGTAACCTATTATGCAACCTTTGACAATTATAAGGTAGGACAGAAGCAGGGAGAGTATCTGGTAGAAGCCCTGGGTCTTGATAAGGCCACGGAGCCCAAGAACATTGAGCTCTTCACCGGAGATCCGGCGGACAACAACTGTAAATTCTTCTTCGGAGGAGCTATGGATGTCCTGCAAAAATACATTGACGACGGCAAGCTGGTAGTAAAATCCGGTCAGACCGCTTTCGAGCAGGTAGCCACCGCCAACTGGGATTCCGAAAAGGCCCAGAACCGTATGGATACCATCATCGCAGGCAACTATTCCGACGGTACCGTGCTGGATGCAGTTCTCTGTTCCAACGATTCCACAGCCCTTGGTGTTGAAAATGCCCTGGCTTCCTCTTACACAGGCCCCTATCCCATCATCACCGGCCAGGACTGTGACATTGCCAATGTAAAGAACATGCTTCAGGGAAAGCAGGCTATGAGCGTTTTCAAGGATACCCGTACTCTTGCTTCCCAGGTGGTAAAAATGGTGGATTCCGTTGTGCAGGGCGGAGAAGCGGAAATCAACGATACCAAATCCTATGACAACGGAACAGGCATCATCCCCACTTTCTTATGTGATCCGGTGGTTGTAACCGTTGATAACTACAAAGACATGCTGATCACCTCCGGCTATTACACAGAGGATCAGTTAAAGTAACTGAAATGATTTCCTTATGGGGACGGCTTTTTGCCAAGGGCAGGGGCCGTCCCCAAGAAATGGCGGCGAGGGAGGGGTAATCTTGGCTAAAATACTTTTGGAAATGCAGAATATCACCAAGACATTTCCGGGCGTCAAGGCTCTGGATAATGTAAACCTTCAGGTGGAGGAAGGCGAGATCCATGCCCTGGTGGGCGAAAACGGAGCAGGTAAATCCACCCTGATGAATGTGCTCAGCGGTATTTATCCCTATGGAACCTATGAGGGGGATATTATTTACGACGGGGAAATCTGTAAATTCAATCATATCAATGACAGTGAACGAAAGGGAATCGTCATCATTCATCAGGAGCTGGCTCTTGTCCCCTATATGACGATTGCCGAAAACATGTATCTGGGAAATGAAAAGGGGAAAAAGTACTCCATCAACTGGAACGAAACCTACGGGGAGGCAGACGAATATTTAAAAACGGTGGGCCTTACGGAGTCCTCCCATACCCTGATCAAGGATATCAGCGTGGGAAAGCAGCAGCTGGTGGAAATTGCAAAGGCCCTGGCAAAGCATGCCAGGCTTCTGATCCTGGATGAACCCACCGCATCCTTAAACGAAGACGATTCAAAAGCTCTTTTAGAGCTTTTATTAAAATTTAAGTCAGAGGGAATGACTTCCATCATTATTTCTCATAAACTGAATGAAATTGCCTATGTGGCGGATAAGATCACAGTCATCCGCGACGGCTCAACCATAGAAACCCTAAACCGGAAAACCGATGACATCACCGAGGACAGGATTATCCGGGGCATGGTGGGACGGGAACTGGTGGACCGTTTTCCAAAGCGCACGGATGTGAAAATCGGGGAAAAGGCCATGGAGGTGGAGCACTGGAACGCCTACCATCCCCTGTATTCAGACCGGAAGGTGGTAAGCGACGTCTCCTTTTACGTGAAAAAGGGAGAGGTGGTAGGCATCTGCGGCCTGATGGGATCGGGAAGAACAGAGCTTGCCATGAGCATTTTCGGAAGAAGCTACGGCGTCAATATTTCCGGGACGGTACGGATCAACGGGAAAGAGGTGGTTTTAAGCTCTGTCAGAGAGGCAATCCGCCATAAGCTGGCCTATGTGACCGAGGACCGCAAGGGCAACGGCCTCATTCTGGGAAATTCCATTAAGACAAACACCACTCTCGCCAATTTAGGGGCTGTCAGCCGGCGCACCATTATTGACAAGGACAGGGAATTTGAGGTAGCCGAGGAATACCGGGATAAGCTTAAGACAAAATGTCCTTCCGTGGAGCAGAATACAGGAAACCTAAGCGGCGGCAACCAGCAGAAGGTGCTTCTTTCCAAGTGGATGTTTGCGGAACCGGATATTCTGATCCTGGATGAACCCACCAGAGGCATTGACGTGGGGGCAAAATACGAAATTTACTGCATCATCAACCGTCTGGCAGCAGAGGGGAAATCCATCATCATGATATCCTCCGAGCTTCCCGAGGTCCTGGGAATGTCCGACCGGATCTATATCATGAACGAAGGCAGAATGGTGGGAGAGGTCAGCGCAGCCGAAACAACCCAGGAGAAGATCATGGCCTGCATCCTGCAATCAGATAAGCACCCTGAGGGTATACTTTCACGCCCGGAAAAGACGGGCAATTAAAAGGAGAGGTGAGTATAAGATGGAAAATAAGATTAAATTATCCGAGGGATTAAAGAAATATACAATGGTCATTGTCCTGGCCGTAGTCATCATCCTTTTTACGGTCAATACAGGCGGAAAAATGCTGCTGCCCCAGAATGTGAACAACTTGATCGCTCAGAACGCCTACGTGTTCATTCTGGCTACCGGCATGCTCTTTTGTATTCTCACCGGAGGAAACATCGACTTGTCCGTAGGATCCGTGGTTTGTTTTGTGGGAGCCATTGGCGGAAGCATGATGATAACCATGGGGATCAACCCCTATTTAACTCTTCTTGCCATGGCAATCATGGGCATTTTAGTAGGTGCATGGCAGGGCTTCTGGATCGCCTATGTGCGGATACCCCCCTTTATCGTGACTCTGGCCGGTATGCTCATGTTCCGGGGATTGTCCAACGTAGTCCTTCAGGGAATGACCTTATCCCCCATTCCGGAACCGTTTTTAAACCTGTTTAACACCTATGTGCCGGATATCTTCGGGATGGAAGGCTTTAACCTGACCTGTTTTCTGGCTGGAATAGCAGCATGTCTTATTTTTATCGTCCTGGAGCTTAGAAGCCGCAGAAGAAAGCTTCAGAAAGGATACCGGGTGGACCCTCTTGGGGGCCTGGTGATCCGGATGGCCTTAATCAGCGGCGTGGTTCTGTTTTTCATGTATAAGCTGGCAAGATACAAAGGAATCCCCAATGCCCTGGTATGGGTGGTGGTGATCATTGGAATCTACAGCTATATTTCCTCCAAGACCACCACAGGCCGTTATTTCTACGCAGTGGGAGGAAATGAGAAAGCCACCAGGCTTTCCGGTATTGACACCAACAAGGTATATTTTCTTGCATATCTGAATATGGGCCTGCTGGCCGCCGTGGCCGGCATGGTGACTGTGGCCCGCTTAAACTCCGCCAATCCAACGGCAGGAAACAGCTATGAAATGGATGCTATCGGAGCCTGCTTCATCGGAGGAGCCTCCGCATACGGCGGAACTGGAACCGTGCCGGGCGTTATCGTCGGCGCCATCCTGATGGGCGTGCTGAACTTAGGCATGAGCATCATGGGCGTGGACCAGAACCTGCAGAAAGTGGTAAAGGGCGCGGTGCTTCTGGCGGCTGTCATCTTTGATGTGGTGAGCAAGAGGAAATCCTTTATTGTAAAGCAGTAGGCTGTTGTTATAAAGAGTTAAAAAAGGCTGTTTCTTAACATAAGAAACAGCCTTTTTTATAGAATTGGTTGGCAGGACAATCTACGCTTTTCTCTATTCCACAACCTCTATTCCACGATTTTTTGCAGCTTCGCGAACCGCCTCTTCCGGTATCATCAACATTGCGGCTGCATGGCTTATGCGATTATCGTTTCGCAGAAAATTAGCAATTAATGTTTCGGTTCCTTCTTTGACGCCCTCTAACCGCTTCGCCTCTAAAACCTTTTCCACAGCTTCGCACATATCAATCTTCTCCTTCCCTTTGTCCATATTTTCTCGGATTTCCTTTCCATAAGCCTGCAGTGTCCCTGTAACAGCTGCCGCCGTATAAGCAACTTCCACATCCATGTCTCTTAGTTCTTCCAGACAATAATTTCCGCCATTCCGGTATGTATTTGAGACATAAAGCAAAAAGTCCCGGACGTCTTTATTCATAAATTGATATTGAAAGACATCAAGTTCATTTAAACAGATTAACTCACAACGGTACTCATTAAATGCTTCCCGGTCCTCCCCAGAGGAAAACTCCATCAGCTCCGAAAGGCTCTTTGCTCCGTCCCATGGCTTAGAGCCATAATAAACCACAATTGTCCGGCATGGAATCAGCTTATCTGACTTTTGGAATCCGGAAAGAAATTCATCCCCTTTCCCTGCATTTTTCTTTTTATTCTGAACTGTGATCGTTTTCATCTGATGGTAATAGGTGAGCGTGTCATACAACAGACAGCGAAAGGGCATGGCATAATGAATGAACTGCTGGTTTTCCACCGCCAGGATCTGATATTGTGCTCCATCAGCGGAGAGCTTCACCGTATCCCTTACCCTCCGGATGGTCTCCAGTAAGTCCTTATCCGCAATCAGCACGGAAATATCCGTGTCCATTTCCTTTAAGGAAGACGGATCAATCTGCCGTCGCCGGTAGACGATGGCATTAAAAAGGTCCGCAAACCGCTCATTGCTCTTCCAGAAGTTCTTCGCCAGGGCGTCCGGGGACAGGCCTTGGAGTCTTTCGTATTTTCCCATATTTCAGTCTCCTTCTTTTGTTTTTACAGAAAGACAGGAGACCTTCAATACAGGGAAGCAGCGGGAATTGTTTCTATAATAATTATAACAATCTTCTTTTCGCTGCGCAAGATATACGAAGATAAGTTCTCCTGATTCTGCAATCATTTGTGTGAATCAATCATTTTACAAGGGATAATATTCTGTGAATACAGATTAAAGAAATAATGATATTGATATAACTATAATATGGATTTTTTCTTTTGTAAACCCTTAAAAAACTGTTTCCGGCTCCGTTGCTATTATCCGGCCATGCCATTCATAATTTGGCGGATAAAGCTCCGCCAAATTATGAATGCCGGGCGTTCCGCCCTATAGAAATATTTGTAGAATTTGAGCCTGGGGAGCAAGCTTCCCATACTCAAATTCTACAAATATTTCTGCATGGCTGAATCGTAATACATATTTTAACAAAAATCCCCCTATATATAGAAATCTCGTCCAACTTGTGGTAGAATGCTACAAGTAAAAGAATGATCGGAAAAGAAATGATCCGATGTGAAAAGGAGCATAAATTATGGGAAAGATAAAAGTAACAACATGTGAAATAGAAGGGCTGGCAGTCATTGAACCCACCGTGTTCCCTGATTCCAGAGGCTATTTTATGGAAACCTACAACCAGAACGACTTCCGTGAAGCAGGCCTTGACATGGTTTTTGTCCAGGACAACCAGTCCATGTCCGTAAAGGGCGTGCTGCGCGGTCTTCACTTTCAGAAAGAATTCCCTCAGGGAAAGCTGGTCCGTGCGGTAAGCGGACGGGTGTTTGATGTGGCCGTGGATTTACGGTCCAAGTCTAAAACCTATGGAAAATGGTTTGGCGTGGAGCTTTCCGCGGAAAACAAAAAGCAGTTTTACATCCCCGAGGGCTTTGCCCACGGGTTCCTTGTGCTTTCTGATACAGCAGAATTTGCATATAAATGCACCGATTTCTATCATCCCGGCGACGAGGGCGGCATTCTCTGGAGCGATCCGGAAATCGGCATTGACTGGCCCATCGAGGAAGGCATGGAGCTCATCATCTCCGACAAGGACAAGAAATGGAGCGGAATCCGGGACACCTTTAAATTCTAATGAGAGGAGAAAACCATGAATTATCTGGTTTCCTTATTAAAAGAAATCGTGACAAAGCGGAAGCTGATTCTGGACTTATCAAAGGCCGATTTTAAAAAACGGTTTGTAGGCTCCTATTTCGGCATTGCCTGGATGTTTTTGCAGCCTCTTGCCACGGTTTTAGTATACTTTTTTGTGTTTCAGATGGGCTTTAAAAGCGTTCCTCCGGTTCCCGGCTACCCATATGTGCTGTGGCTGATCCCAGGCATTGTGCCCTGGTTTTTCTTCAGCGAGGTTTTAAATTCCGGGACAAACTGTCTGCAGGAATACAATTATCTGGTAAAAAAGGTGGTCTTCCGGGTGGAAATCCTTCCGGTGATCAAGACGCTTTCCTGCCTCATGGTTCACGGCATTTTCGCGGTCATCATGATTGTGGTATTTTTCTGCTACGGCTTTTTCCCGAGAATCAGCTGGATACAGATCATTTACTATTCCTTTGCCGCTTCCATGCTGTCCCTGGCTATTGCGTATTTTACCAGCGCCATCAATGTGTTTTTTAAGGATATTGCCCAGATCGTGGGCATCTGCCTGCAATTCGGGATGTGGATGGTGCCCATCATGTGGGCTCCCGAGATGTTTCCGGCCATTCCGTCCTGGCTGCCCACTCTGCTGAAGCTGAACCCTTTCTACTACGTTGTGGTGGGTTACCGGGACAGCATGCTGACCGGAAACTGGTTTGTGGAACGTCCGGGCCTGAGCCTGTATTTCTGGGCAATGACCGTTGTCCTGATGCTCGTGGGACTGAAAGTATTTAAAAAGCTGCGTCCGCATTTTTCTGATGTGCTGTAACCAGCCTGATATGGAGGATTCAATGTCCGTAGGATCGAAAGAGAAAGCAATTTCCGTAACCAATGTAACAAAAATATATAAATTATACGACAAGCCCATTGACCGCTTAAAGGAAGCTTTAAGCATCACCCATAAGAACTACCACCGGGATTTCTATGCCTTAAACGGCATTTCCTTTGATGTGGAAAAGGGGCAGGTAGTTGGAATCATCGGGACCAACGGCTCCGGCAAGTCCACCATTTTAAAGATCATCACAGGGGTTCTGACCCCTACTACCGGCGAGCTTAAGGTAAACGGCGTCATTTCCGCCCTTTTGGAGCTGGGAGCCGGATTTAATATGGATTACACCGGCATCGAAAATATTTACATGAACGGCACTATGATGGGCTTTTCCAAAAGGGAAATGGATCAGAAGCTTCAGGATATCCTCAGTTTTGCGGATATCGGGGATTTTGTTTACCAGCCGGTGAAAACCTATTCCAGCGGTATGTTTGTCCGTCTGGCTTTTGCCCTGGCGATCAACGTGGAGCCGGAAATCCTGATCGTGGATGAGGCCCTGTCCGTGGGAGACGTGTTCTTCCAGGCAAAATGCTATCGCCGCATGGAGGAAATCCGCCAAAGCGGCACCACCATTCTCATGGTCACCCATGACATGGGAGCCATCATCAAGTACTGCGACCGCGTGGTGGTACTGAATAAAGGAAATTTCGTGGCTGAGGGCGAGCCGGGAAAAATGGTGGATTTATATAAGAAAATCCTGGCAAACCAGATGGACGCTTTGGGAGAAGAGCTGGAGGAACTGAGGGCAGACGCCCTTAATGATTTCTCCGGCGAACAGGCGGTTCCCCGCAGCCAGAGACATCAGGGATTCATGAAAGAAAAGCTGACCTTAAATCCCAACAGGACCGAATACGGGGACAAGAGGGCGGAGATCGTGGATTTCGGGCTTCTGGATGAAAGAGGAAACGTGACCAATCTCCTGTTAAAGGGAGAGTACTTTACCATACGGGAACGGATTCATTTTCAAACAGAAATTGAAACACCCATTTTTACTTATACCATCAAGGATAAACGGGGGGCCGATTTAACCGGCACCAACACCATGTACGAGTCCTCTGACGTAAAAGCCGTGAAAAACGGTGACGAGTATGAGGTGGAATTTAAACAGAAAATGACCCTTCAGGGCGGGGAATACTTGCTTTCCATGAGCTGTACAGGCTTTGAAAACGGAGAGCATGTGGTCTACCACCGCCTGTACGATATTGCCAATATCACTGTTATTTCCAATAAGAACACGGTGGGCGTTTATGATATGGAACCGGAAGTCAGCTTAAAGCTTTACCGGGCGGGAGAGTGAGGAGGAAGTGAGCATGAACGATATCAGTCCTGAAATCAGGAGTCTGCTGCTCAAATATAAGGGGGATACGAAAACGCTGTTAAAGGAAAACCCCAATCTGGACTACTTATATGCCCTGTCTGATCTCCGGGAAAACATACTGGAATGGTATGAATTTGAACCGGCCGCCTCCTTGCTGCAGGTAGGTTCTGACTACGGCGCCCTTACGGGGTTATACAGCAGGCGGGTGGGCCAGGTGACAGTCTTAGACCCGGACAGGGACAACTTATCCGTCAACCGCATGCGGTATGAGGGGCAAAAGAACATCCGTTATGTAACCGGTGATCTTGCTTCCTTTGAGGGAGAGACTTTCGACTATGTGGTGATGGCGGGCTCCCTTACAAAGCCCTATGAGGAACAGATAAAAAAGGCAAAATCCCTGCTGAATCAGGGAGGAAAGCTGATTCTGGCGGTGTGCAACCGCCTGGGGCTTAAGTATCAGGCCGGAGCCGTGCCGGATGAAGACCGGCTTTCCAGGGAAGAGGTTCTGGAACTGCTGGGAGGCCGGCCGGAGCTTTACTATCCCATGCCGGATTACCGTCTGCCCATTACCCTGTATTCCGACAGCTACTTACCGGGCAAGGGGGATTTGACCCATGCCATTTTAGCCTACGATTATCCCAAATACTTGAGATTTGATTTGGGGAAGATGTATGACGAGGTTTGTGAAGGAAAACAGTTTGAGACATTTGCCAATTCATTTTTAGCCATTTGGAGCCGCCATGAAGAAGATTAACTTTGTAAAATATAACAAAACACGCAGAGAAGCCTTTCAGCTTCGCACCAGCCTGGTTGAGGAGGATGGCCGCCCATTTGTGGAAAAAACAGCCTTAAGGGACGAAGGAATTTCCCATATAAGGTCCCTGGAAGACAAATGCAGGAGCCTAAAGGCCCAGAACCATGAGCTTAAGGTAGTGGATGTAGACCTAAGCCCTGACGGACGGACCGCCCGTTTTGACTTTTTAAAGGGGGAAACTCTATCCGAAATCCTGGGGAAAGAAATCTGCGGCGGAAAAGTTCCTGTTTCCCGGATGGAAGAAAGCCTTTCCATGATCATGGGCGTAAAAGATGCCTTTATCACTCCATTTACCGTCACTCCGGAATTTGAAGAGGTGTTCGGAAGCCTTGACCAGGCCGGCGAGGCTGTGAAAAGGGACTGGGCTTTCCAGACCTCCAATATTGACTGCCTGTTTGAAAACATCATGATCACAGAGGACGGCCCTTACTGTCTGGATTATGAATGGGTATTTTCCTTTCCTGTTCCTGTGACCTTTATAAAATTCCGCATTCTTTACTACTTTTATGAGCAGTACAAGAGCATCTTAACCTATGAGTCCATGGAAGAATTTATGGAGGAATTCGGTGTGGAACCGGAGCGGCTTCCGGCTTATGAGGAGATGGAGCGCCATTTTCAGGAATACGTCCACGGCGAAAACCAGCAGATCTATCTGGTCAACTATATGCACGAAATCCATTCCCTGCCGGAGGATATGTATTACCTTTCCCAGGTGATTGATGATACAAAGGAGCACATATCCCAGCTGGAAATGGAAATCAGGGAAAAGGATGTGACCATCACCAAAAAAGATGAGGTACAGCGCCTGACGGATAATCATGTGGCCAATTTAGAAATGATCGTTGACACCCTTCGCAGGGATTGCAGCAACCAGCAGGAGATCATTGCCAGGCTGCAAAAGCGGGAGGCTTTATTCTTCCGGGTCGGAAGAAGATTTAAGAGAATCTTTAATGAGAGGTTTCCTGAGGGAACCAAAAGGCGTAAGCGGCTATTTTATGTGAAAAACACCATCCTTCATCCGGTCAAGTCCATCCGCCTTTACACAACAGAGGAAGGGCGGAACTTAATCGAAGGGGATATGAAGATCGGGGAGGCGTACCGGACCCATGGAAAGCTCCGCTTTGTGAAAGAAGGGCATCCCAAGGTATCCGTCATCATCCCCGTATATAACCAGATCCACTACACCTACGCCTGCCTTGCTTCCATTCTGGAGCACACAAAGGATGTGGCCTATGAGATCATCATTGCAGACGATGTTTCCACCGATGCTACGGCCGAGCTTTCAAAGTTTACGGAAAATGTGGTCATCTGCCGCAATGAGACCAACCAGGGCTTTTTGAAAAACTGCAACCAGGCGGCAAAGGCAGCCAGGGGAAAATACGTCATGTTCTTAAACAATGACACCCAGGTGACGAGCGGGTGGCTGAGCAGCCTTGTGAACCTGATTGAATCCGATGCAACCATCGGCATGGTAGGCTCCAAGCTGGTATACCCGGACGGCCGCTTACAGGAGGCCGGAGGAATTCTCTGGAGTGACGGTTCCGGCTGGAATTACGGCCGCCTTGACGATCCGGACAAGCCGGAATATAACTATGTAAAAGATGTGGACTATATTTCCGGGGCAGCCATCCTGCTTTCCAATGACTTATGGAAGCAGATCGGCGGCTTTGATGAAAGGTATGCACCTGCTTACTGCGAGGATTCAGACCTGGCCTTTGAGGTGAGAAAAGCAGGTTTCCGGGTGGTTTATCAGCCTCTGTCAAAGGTCATTCATTTTGAAGGCATTTCCAACGGCACCGATGTCAACGGCACAGGCTTAAAGCGGTACCAGGTGGAAAACAGCCGGAAGCTTAAGGAAAAATGGGCTGCGGAGTTTAAGAAGCAGAGCGAAAACAACGGAAATCCCGATCCTTTCCGGGCCAGGGAAAGGAGCCAGGGTAAGGATATCATTCTGGTGGTAGACCATTATGTGCCTACCTATGACCGGGATGCCGGCTCTAAAACCACTTTCCAGTATTTGCAGATGTTCCTGGAAAAGGGGTATGTGGTAAAGTTCCTGGGAGACAATTTCCTTCATGAAGAGCCCTATTCCACGGCCCTCCAGCAGATGGGAATTGAAATTCTCTACGGAAAGGAATATCAGGCCAGAATCTGGGAGTGGCTGAAGGACCATGGAGACGACATCAAGGTGGCATACTTAAACCGCCCTCACATCGCCTCAAAATACGTGGACTTCCTCAGGGAGAAGACAAATATCAGGATCATTTACTACGGTCATGATCTCCATTTCTTAAGGGAAGGCCGGGAATATGAGCTGACCGGGGACCCGAAGCTGAGAGAATCCTCGGAATACTGGAAATCCGTGGAGCTGCGTCTCATGAGAAAGGCGGCGGTTTCCTATTATCCGTCCTATGTGGAACGGGATGCCATCCACCAGATCGAGCCTTCCATCCGGGTAAAAGCCATTGTGGCCTATGTGTTTGATAAGTTCTTAACAAGCATTCCCGATGACTTTGAAAAGAGAGAAGGACTGCTGTTTGTAGGCGGATTTGCCCATCCGCCCAATGCGGATGCTGTTTTGTGGTTTGCACAAAAGATATTCCCTCTGATCCGGGAACAGCTTAAGGTGAACTTTTATATTGTGGGCTCCAAGGTGACCGATGAGATCAAGGCCCTGGAACAGCCGGACAACGGGATTATCGTAAAGGGCTTTGTTTCCGAGGAAGAGCTGGCAAGGCTTTATGCTAACTGCCGGGTGGTGGTGGTTCCCCTGCGCTACGGGGCGGGAGTTAAGGGAAAGGTCATAGAGGCCCTGTATAACGGCGCACCTGTGGTCACTACCTCCATAGGTGCGGAAGGAATCGAAGAGGCGGAAACGGTGATGGAGGTGAGAGACGAAACGGAGGAATTTGCCGGGGAGGTCCTTTCCCTGTACCGCGACACGGACCGGTGCAGACGGATGAGCCTGGAAACCCAGAGCTATATCCGCAGACACCACAGCATTGATGCAGCCTGGAATGTGATCGGAGAGGATTTTTAAAACAATGTTTTCTGGCCGCATGGTGATACAGACAGGCGGCCAGATTTTTCATTTATACAAGGGGAAGCTCACAAAATGCGATTTATCATGTTTTACAGGAGAGGGGAAGCAACAAATGGAAGAAAAGAAAACAGAACGGCTGCTGTTCTGGGATATTTTAAAGGGAATCGGCATTGTATCCATTGTTTTCGGGCATTCCCAGAATCTGGGAATCCTCATACGTGCGGTGTATTATTACCATCTGGCCATATTCTTTTTCGTGTCGGGCTATCTGTTTAACGAAGAACGGTACGGCGACAGGCCCTTTGAATTTTTTGCCAGACGGCTTAAAAATATGTGGACGCCCTATGTCTGCTATGGAGGCCTGTTCGTTCTCTTACATAATTTCCTGTCGGAAAACCGCCTTTTTCCGTCAGAGCTTTACGGGCGGAAAGATATGCTTTACGCCCTGGTGGACACATTCCTCCTGCATTGCAGCGAAGGCCCTTCCGGAGCCATGTGGTTTGTCCCTGCGATGCTGGCGGTAGGAGCCGTTTTTTCTGCCCTTTTATGGCTTTGCCGGAATTACCTGCCCTCCACGGCCCGTCCCTGGGCTCTGGCGGCTTTCTGCGGGCTGGCAGGCTTTGCGGGAGTGGTCTTAAACCGAAAGGGAATCCGCCTGGATTACCACATCCAGACGGCGCTTCTGGTGGTTCCGATCTATTACGGGGGATATCTTCTGCGCGCAAGGAAAGTTGAAGTTGAGAAATATGTGGCATGGCCCGGCGCCATCTTTTGCGGGGTGCTTCTTTCCTATTTCCTGCTGACCACCGATGAGAGCGTGGAGCTGTCCGTCAATGTGATCCCACGGGGAATAAACTTCTATGTCATTTCCGCAGCAGGTATTTATCTCTGCTGCTTTGCGGCCAAATGCCTTCAAAGGCATCCGAAAGCAGGCGGGGCAGCGGCCCTTCTGGGAAAATACTCCTTTGACATCATGGCTCTTCACTTCCTTGTCTTTAAGGCTGTCGACTGGATTTACGGGCTGCTCATCAATGACCCCATAGAAAACCGGGTCAGATTTCCCCATTCCTACGACGAGCTTCACCTTCTTTACCTGGTTTTGGGAGTGGTTATTCCCGTTGTTCTGGCAATTGCCGCCAGGAAAGCCATTCACAGGGCAGGCCATGATGTGAGAAGTCATTTCCAAATATAGTGGATTGTTCCAGCAAATATATGATATAATAACAACGTTTAGACGTATTGATCATGAAAATGGCAGCAGGAGGATAAGGGAATGCAGGCAGTATTGCTGGCAGGCGGTCTGGGCACGCGGCTCCGGTCCGTGGTAAAGGACAGGCCAAAGCCAATGGCCCTGATTGAAGGGAAACCTTTTATGGAATATGTGGTATTGGAGCTGATCCGCCATGGGGTGACGGAGGTCATCTTTGCGGTAGGCTATAAGGGCTCCATGGTGGAAGAATATTTTAAGGACGGGACCCTGTGGGGAATCCGGACCTCCTATGCCTATGAAGAGGAGCTTTTAGGCACGGCAGGAGCCATTAAAAATGCGGGAAGCCAGGTGACGGAAGACCGGTTCCTGGTTTTAAATGCGGATACCTTTTACCAGCTGGACTATACCCGGCTCACCGATTTAAGCCGGGAGAGGGAGCTTGACATGGCTCTGGTTCTCCGGGAGGTGCCCGATGTGTCCCGCTATGGACAGGCTGTTTTAGAGGACGGCTGGCTGAAGTCCTTTGATGAGAAAATAGAGGAAAAATGTCCCGGAACCATAAATGGAGGCGTTTACCTGCTTCGCCGGTCCTTATTGGATGATATCCCGGAGGGAAAGGTATCTCTGGAGCACGACATGATCCCCAAATGGCTTTCCGAGGGAAAGAAGCTCGGGGGCATTGTCAATGACGGATATTTTATTGATATCGGAATCCCGGAGGATTATTACCGGTTTATAGAGGATGTACAGAAAGGACGGGTGAATTTATGATAATCAGAGGACGGGCCCCTCTGCGGGTCAGCTTCGGCGGCGGCGGAACCGATGTAGCCCCATTCTGCGTAGAGCAGGGAGGCGCCATCATCGGCAGCACCATAAACAAATACGCATACTGTTCCATTGTGCCCAGGGAGGATGACCAGATCATCGTTCATTCCCTGGACTTTGATATGACAGTCAAATACAACACCAAGGAAAACTACGTATACGACGGACGGCTGGACCTGGTAACGGCGGCTCTGAAAGCCATGAATATCAAACAGGGCTGCGAGGTGTACCTACAGTGCGACGCCCCTCCCGGATCAGGCCTTGGGACCTCCTCCACCGTTATGGTGGCTCTGCTCACCGCAATGGCCAAATGGAAAGGCGTGGAGCTGGACGGCTACGCCATGGCAGATCTGGCCTATCAGGTAGAGCGGGAGGACTTGAAAATTGACGGCGGATACCAGGACCAGTATGCCGCAACCTTCGGTGGTTTTAACTTCATCGAATTCCACGGCCGCAATCAGGTGGTGGTCAACCCCCTGCGGATAAAAAAGGAAATCATCCATGAGCTGCAGTACAATCTGCTGCTCTGCTATACGGGAAACATTCACGTGTCGGCCAACATCATCAAGGACCAGGTCATGAATTACGAGAAAAAGGACCCCTTTGACGCCATGTGCGAGGTCAAGGCCCTGGCCTATGCCATGAAGGACGAGCTTCTTAAGGGCAATTTATACAGCTTCGGAAAGCTTTTGGATTACGGCTGGAGGAGCAAGAAGCGCATGAGCAGCAAAATCACCACGCCTCAGATCGACGAGCTTTACGAGGAGGCCTTAAAGGCCGGGGCCCTGGGCGGAAAGCTTCTGGGAGCAGGCGGAGGCGGCTTCCTTCTGGTATACTGTCCTTACAACGTTCGCCATAAGGTGGCGGCCCGCATGGAAGCGGCGGGAGGACAGCTTACGGACTGGAACTTTGAACTGAGGGGAGCCCAGGCCTGGATAACCGATGAAAAACGCTGGGATTACCAGGAGGTAAAGGTTTCCATTCCGGACGGAGAATACCGTTTTAAGCTGTAGCTGTAAGAAAATATTTTAGGAGAGCCCATGGATAAGATCGTATTTTTAGACCGGGACGGAACCATTAACGAGGAAGTGGAATACTTGCACCGGGCCGAAGACCTAAAGCTGCTTCCGGGAGTGGCCGGAGCCCTAAGGCGGCTTAAGGACCAGGGCTTTAAGCTTGTGGTGGTCACCAATCAGGCGGGAGTGGCGAGAGGGTATTATAGGGAAGAGGATGTAATCGCCCTTCACCAGTACTTAAACAGTCTCCTTGCTGAAGATGGGGCGGAAATCGACCGTTTCTTTTACTGCCCCCACCATCCGACCCATGGAATCGGAGAGTACCGCAGGGAATGCCATTGCAGAAAGCCGGAGACCGGAATGTTTGAAATGGCGGAAAAGTATTTTAAGGTGGACAAGGCCCGTTCATTTATGATCGGAGATAAGCTTCTGGACACGGAAGCGGGAAGACGGTACGGAGTGACCGCAGTTCTCGTGGGAACTGGCTATGGAAAGGAATTGTATGACGGCCTCACCGATGAGCAGAAAAAGAATTCTTTCGATCATTATGCCCCGGCCATGAAAGAAGCCGCGGATTGGATATTGAACAGAGAAAAAGAATGGAATGGGTGAAAACGCTGTACCCATACCTGTATGTACTGTGAAGAATGAATGGAGGAAAACATGGAGCCTGTAATGTATTTAGAAGAGCTTGTGGAACGCTATCCGGCACTGGGTCAGGTAAAAGACCAGATTCTGGAGGCTTATAAGATTTTAGAGGCATGCTATGAAAACGGCGGAAAGCTTCTGATCGCAGGAAACGGCGGAAGCTGTGCCGATGCAGAGCACATTGTAGGAGAGCTGATGAAAGGCTTTGTAAAACGCCGCCCTGTTTCCCGGGACTTTGCCGAAGCCCTTTTGGAGGCGGATCCAAAACGGGGAGAGGAGCTGGCAAAAAAGCTTCAGGGAGGCCTTCCCGCCATTTCCCTGACCGGACATCCCAGCCTTTCCACCGCCTATTTAAATGACGTGGACGGTGATTTAATCTATGCCCAGCAGACCTGTGGATACGGAAAAAAGGGAGACGTATTTCTCGGCCTTTCCACCTCAGGCAATGCGCGGAATATTATGTATGCCATGGCGGCGGCCAAGGCTCTCGGAATGAAGACCATTGGCTTAACGGGAAAGGACGGAGGAGAGTTAAAAAAGGCGGCAGACGTGGCGATTGTTGTCCCGGAAAATGAAACCTTTAAAATTCAGGAGCTCCACCTTCCGGTTTATCATGCCCTCTGCCTGATGCTGGAGGAACGGTTCTTTTAAAGCACCCTGAGTGCATACGGATACGTCTGATCAAGGGGCGGCCCTGCTCAGAAAATATGGAGGAAAGAGGAAACGATGGAAGAGAGACAATGGAAAGCTGAATGGAAGAATGAGGTCATCGCCGCTGTGCTTTTGCTGGCGTTTGCCTTTTTCATCAACAGGGGGATTGAGATCAAGGGGCTGTATATGGACGACCTTTACTTATGGTCCTGCTATGGAGAGCAGTCTTTCCGCCAGTTCGTATTTCCCCTGGGAAGCACCAGGTTCCGCTTTGTATACTATCTGGCATCCTGGCTGGAGCTCATGGTGGTGGGAAGCCATATCGGCTGGTTCGTGCCCATTAACATCCTTTTAAATACCTGCATCGCCTATACGGTATACCGGTTCGGAAAACGGTTATCAGGCGGCAGATGGCTCATAGGCTTTCTGACCGGCATCCTGTACCTGCTTTCCCGGATGTCCTACTATCAGATCAGCCAGGTATACGGCCTGATGGAAAGCCTGGCACTGTGGGCGGCCATAGGCATTTTCTACTGCCTCTACCGCTATGTGACAGAGGAAGCGGGCAGAAAAAGCCTGGTGCACTGGGCCGTTGGACTGTATTTTTCCGCCTGCTTCATCCATGAGCGCTACATGGTCCTGCTCCCGCTGTTTTACGCTGCCTTTCTCATAAAAAAGGAAAAGCGCAGGGCCCCGTGGCTTGAGATCACCGCGGCTTTTCTGGCGGTCCAGGTCATCCGCTTTTTTACCATCGGAAACCTGTCTCCCGCGGGAACAGGCGGAACAACGGTTGCGGATACTTTCAGTATTTCCGGCGCATTCCGCTTTGCTCTAAGCCAGGTGCTCTATATCTTCGGCATCAACGCAGGCCCCAGTCATTTAAGCGGCTTAAGCTGGGGAGAGTCTCCGGTCTGGATCCATATTTTTGTGGTATTTGCAGATATTTTTCTTCTGATCATGACCGTGGTTTTTCTGGTGTCTGTCATAAAAGACCGGAAACGTCTTAAGGAACGGCTGTCGGTCCTTTGCCTGTTTCTCCTTTTTATCGCCATGTGCATCGCCTCTTCCAGCGTGACCATCCGTGTGGAAACCCGCTGGATCTACGTATCCATGACCGCCGCCTGGCTCTTTGCCGCCTATATGTGCGGAGCGGTGGCGCCTAAAAAAGAGCCGGGAATGAAGCTTACAAAGCCCATTCTCTACTGTGGCCTGTTCCTGCTATACGGCATTCTCATGGTTCCTGTGGAAAGCTTTTACCGGGGAAAATACGAAAACCTGTACTACTGGTCCAATCAGCTCCGGTACAATTCTCTTGCAGAGGAAACCTATGAAAAATACGGAGATGCCATATTCGGAAAAAAAATCTACATTATCGGCAATTCCTATGAAATGAGCGAATTCACCGCCGATACTTTTTTCAAGACCTTTGACAAAAAGCGGCAGGCCGAAGGCACAGAGGTGAATTTCATCCAGTCCATCCATGACATCGGACTGGTGACCCCCAATATGCTCATTCTCCGGGAAGAACCGGCCCATAATGCCTTTCAGGATATTACGGATTTTGTCCGCAACATAAAACTGGAGACGGTTTACGGCTACTATGAGGACGGGTGGCTGGATGAAAGCGCCAAGATCCGGGTTATGGCAGGAAAAGAGGGCAGGATTGCCTTAAAATTCTACTACCCCGGTGAAATCACCGGCCAGGAACACATAACCGTGACCGTTGACGGAAAAGAAGAACAGGTCATTCCCATCGGTTCCAACATCGTTAACGCCGAAATTGAGGCCTCCCCTTTCCAGATTACGGAACTGGCCTTTGAAAGCAACTTTTTCTATAAGGATGCCTCTGAGCAGAGAGGGGAGAAGCGCCTTTCCGTCGTTGCCGAGGTGACGGCAAATTAAGGAAGCGTCCACAGAATAGAGGAAAAAATGAATCGTAAATATTTATATTATGCATTCCCCCTTTTGGGCACGGCTTTGGTGCTCTGGTACGTTTTTTCGGCCACCTGCGACGGGATTTATTCGGATTATGTCCGCCTTGTAAACAGCTATCTTCCCGATGTGTGGAATCCGGCCAAGTTCTTTGTGCCGGATATCCTCACCAGGATTCCCATTAATTACCTGGGAAGGATCATCAATGTCGCCCTTTTTGAATACAACACCATGTTTGACCGGGTCCTGGGCGTTCTTGCTCTGGGCCTTTCCGGCGCAGTGCTGGCAGGCTATTGCTGCCGGAAAAAGGTTTCCCTTGTCTGGTTTGCCCTTTTTATGGCAGTCCTTTTCAGCCTCAATAAATGGGAGATGCTGGACAACGGAAGCGGCTGGACCCATTTTTTATCCTTTGTCTGCTTCTATTACCATTATGAGCTTTTGGACCGTGTGTGGAGCGGTCAGGAGAAAAAACACGACCATGGAAAGCTTATGGTCCTGCCTTTCCTCACCACACTGTTCATCGCCGGCCCTTACTGCGCGATTTACTCCGTGACGGTCATTCTGGCCTGCGGCCTGATGCTTCTTTTAAAAAGGCGTGGCCGGAGAGGACCTTTCCTCCTGTACGGTCTCTGCACCCTTATCCCCCTGCTTCTGTACCTTTGGAGCAATTCCTATGCGGTAGAGGATCATGCAGCTCCGGCAGAGGTATCCCTTTTCACCCAGCTAAAGGAAACACCGGGATTTTTTGTGCGCTTCTTTGTAAAATCCTTTTCTTCCATGGTTGTGGGCGGAGAGAGGGCGGAGGAAATCTTTCACACCAATATGCCCTTTCTGGTTCTTGGAGCCCTTGTTATCCTGCTGTACGTCCTTGCCCTGTGGTACAACTGGCGCTACCGCCTGTATGAGGAAACCCTCTTTCCGGCGCTACTCCTTGTATCCGGCGGCTTAAACCATGTGCTGATTCTGGTGTCAAGATGGATCTTTCTCCAGGAAAATTACGGCTTAAGCTCCAGATATGCCCTGCAGTTCCAGGCCGGCATCCTGGGGATTCTTCTGACCTTTGCCCTGGTGCTGAGAAAGAAGAGAGCAAGGACGGATGCTCCCCTGCGGATTGCCGCAGCCGCAGCCTGCGCCCTCTTTCTGCTGGGAAACTGCTACACCACCTACATAGAGGTGAAAAAGGCTCCTGCCCGGAAAGACAATTACGAAACAAGGGCAGAGCTGGCCTTAAGCTTTGAGCAGCATACCGATGACGAGCTCCGTGGAGGCTTTGAATACCGGACGACCAGGCCGGACAGCGGTGAAAAGGTACGGACCGCTTTAACCATTTTAAAAGAAAATGGGTACAGCGTATTCCGCCCCGGATTTAAACAGGAAAAATGATAGTCGGAGGCAGCTATGAATCGATCACAAAAACGCCGCCTGGGAGTCTTTCTGTTCATGGGACTTTCGGCGGCAGCGATCCTCTATTCCCTGGACCGGATTTTAGACCAGGAAGCGTTCCAGTGGATCATGGGACAGAGCGAATATAAGACCATGATGGCAGAGACGGCAGAGCTGTTTGCTGCTTTCTGTTTGTCTGGCTTTCTTCTTCCAAAGAACTGGCAGAAGCTTGCTGCAGCAATTCTTATAACTTCTGTCTTTCTATGGGCCCATATGGCGTTTACTCCCGTGGCTGTCACTGGCCTGTATACTGCATACATCCTGTTCTTCGGCCGTTTCCTCCGGGTCCGCTTATTTAAGCTGCCTCAAAAGGATGGGCCTGCCTCAGACTTTCTCACAGGCTCTGCATTCCTTTTAGGGGCATTCTGCCTCATGTCCGCAGTCGGCATTGGAGCTATTGAATATTTAACGGTCTTTGTTTTTGCCAGCGCCGGTATTCTGATACTTTTGAAAAAAGTTTCCTATGCAGATCCGGGAAAAAGGCCTGGAATCTTTTTTAAAGATTCCAGGACCATAACCTCCAAAACCATAACCTCCAAAACCATAACCTCCAAAACCATAGCCTCCAAGACCATAGCCTCCAAAGCCATAAACCCCAAAATCATAAGCCCAAGTTCCCTCAGCGCCAAGGAAATCTTTCTTCTGGCCTTTCTCTTAACTATGCTGTGCCTCCAGGCAGGACGCCTGAATATTGCCATGGATTACGACAGCCTGTGGTATGGCGTCCGGTCCCGGTATATCCTGGATAATGGCCACGGAATCTACGAAAATATGGGAACTATCGGCATTGTCTATACCTATTCCAAAGGCTTTGAAGTGCTGACTCTGCCCTTATGCCAGCTCCCCTCCTACAGCTTTGTGACCGCCATAAACCTGTGGCTGGCGGGAGGCGTTCTTTACTTAGGATATAAAATCGGTCTTTTCTTCATGAAACGGGAACAGGCATTTTTCTTAGCCGCCCTTCTTTCCGGGGTTCCCGGCATTATGAACATGGCCGTTACTGCTAAAAGCGATATGATGACCCTTCTCATTCAGGAAATTATGGTCTATTATCTGCTCTGCTATATAAAGGCAGGAAGACAGTCCTGGCGCTATCTGGCCTATGCCCTGTCCGCTTATCTTGTCACCCTGACCTTAAAACCCACGGCTCTGGTCTTTTCAACCGCTGTTTTCGGGATGGCCTTTCTCTTCTTCCTATGGAAAGGCTTTTTCCCCCAGCTGGGCAGGGAAAAGCAGAATAAGGAGGCTCTTGCGGTAATCGCAGTCTCCATGCTGGCTCTGGCAGGAATCTGGGCAAGAACTGTGGTAATAACCGGACTTCCTTTTACCTCCGTATTTTCTTCCCTGCTGACAAAAGCGGGATTTCATATGAAATATCCCTTTGAGGCCGGTCTCATTCCCAACATAACGGCTGGAAAAGGGTTCGGAGAGAAGCTTTGGCAGCTTGCAAGCCGTTTGTATGGCATTTTCTTCTGCCCTGTGGGCCCGGATATGGATCATGTCATTCTGGCCTGGGGCGGATATATGTTGTTTTTTCTCCTGCTTTTGTGGATTACAAGCTGTTTTTGCGGCAAAAATGTGGATAGAGGAGAGAAAAAGGATCTGTCTCTTTTTTTAAAAACGATTTACATCCCCTTTTTAGCCGTAAATTTCATCAGCCTTGTCATGCTCACCCAGGTTGACGGAAACTATTTCATGCTCCTTTATGTGCTGACCGCGGTCTCTGTCCTGAAAGCCGCGGCCCAGGCCGGAGAAAAGACCCTGTGGCGCGGCGCCATGGCCGCCGGAGCGTGGATTCTCCTGTTTTCCGTATTTTTCACCTCCATGACAAACTGGAGCTGGAGCCTGGGCTTTACCCCTGTGTCATTCCGGCACAAGGGCTATTACAATCACCAGGAAGCAGCCAGAGAGGATATGGCGTCCAAGGGAAATGAGAAGATCTGGAATCTTCTTGCCCAAAACCCCGAAACACGGCTCATAGCCGTGGGAGACCACCCCGCTGTGCTGGCATTCCCCTGCAGCGCTCAATCCTATGATGATATTACGGGCGTATGGGGAAATGTAACCCTGGTCAAGAAAATGGATTATTTCGTACAATTCATGGACTACGCCAAAACAGATTACGTCTACCTCCAGGCAGGCTACGCAGGGGAGGAAAGCCGTTCTTACACCCTGGTCAGGGATTTGATCGAATGGGGAAAGCTGGTCCCCGTCCTTTATGAAGACGGAAATCTCCTGGCAGCAGTAGAAGTGAGGGGAGAACGCAGCGAAAGTTCCGTCCGGGCATTGACAGAATTTGAACAATGTTATATAAAAAAGGAAACAAATGAAAAGCAACAGCACGAGGAGCAAACCATATGGAAAAAACATTATCTGTAGTCGTATCCTGCTACAACGAAGAACTGGCTATAGACCGGTTCTATGAGGAAACGGCCGGTATTTTAAATAATCTGCCCTGGGATTATGAACTCATTTTCGTAAATGACGGAAGCCAGGACAAAACCATGGATAAACTCATTTCCCTTGCCGAAGCAGATAAAAAGGTGAAGGTCATCAGCTTTTCCAGAAACTTCGGCCATGAAGCCGCCATGATCGCAGGCCTGGATTACAGCAGCGGGGACGGAATCGTCTGCATGGACGCAGACCTTCAGCATCCCCCGGAGTATTTGTCCAAAATCATAAAGAAATTTGAGGAAGGCTATGATGTCATAAACATGGTCCGCGTCAAAAATGAATCCGCAGGCTGGTTCAAGAATCTGGCATCCTCCGCTTTCTATCATCTGATTAACGTCCTTTCCGACGTGAAATTTGAGCCCAATGCCTCTGATTTTTTTGCAATATCAAAGCGGGCGGCAAAGGTGCTTAAGGACAATTACAGGGAAAAGGTGCGTTTCCTCCGCGGATACGTGCAAAACATCGGCTTTCTCCGTACAACCATCGAATATGAAGCCGGAGTCCGGGTGGCGGGAGAGAGCAAATACAGCATCAAGAAGCTGATGGCATTTTCCTTAAACACCATTATGTGCTTTTCCAACCTCCCTCTGAAGCTGGGAATATACGCCGGAGCCGGAGCCGGACTCTTGGGCATCCTGATGATGATCTATACCATATGGAGCTGGGCGAGAGTGGGAACGCCAAATGGATACGCCACAACCATTGTGCTCATCTGCTTCATGTTCTCAGTCCTGTTCCTGATTGTGGGAATCATCGGAAATTATATTGCCATACTGTTTGCAGAATTGAAAGACAGGCCTATTTATATTGTAGGAGATACCAAGAATTTATAAAACAGATCAACGAAACAAGAGGGTGTTGCAAAATGTAAAATTTCAGCAAGATGCGGTATCTGGCCATTTGGCCGACACCAATATCTTGCGTAAAAATTTATTTTGCAACACCCTCTTGTTTGATTAAATATTTAATTAATGGATTCCAGGCCCGATTTCCTTTGTGGGGCTCGTTGCGGTATTGGACGAATCTGTACCAGACTGATTCGTTCCGCTGCCAGCTGCCGTACCAGACTGATTCGTTCCGCTGCCAGCCGCTGTACCTGACTGATTCGTTCCGTTGTCCGCCGCTGCGCCAGACTGATCTGCCCCGCCGGCCGCTGCATCAGCTGCCGCCGCTTCCACAGGAGTAGGGGTGCAGGCTCCGCTGGCGTCTGCCGTATAAGAAACTCCATTGAAATCAAATACAGACGAAGCAATCATCTTTCCGTCCGCCGGATTTAAATAATACTGCTGTCCGTCGATTTGCATCATTCCGGTTGCCATGGCGCCGCTGCCGCCGAAATAGTACCAGTTTCCGTCGACCAGTCTCCAGCCAACAGTCATTTTTCCGGAAGAAGCGCTCAAATAGTACCAGGCTCCCTTATCCTCCAGCCAGCCGGACTGCATTTTTCCGTCTGCTTTCAAATAATACCAGTTTCCGTCCGGATTCACCCAGCCTGTGGACATGGTACCATTTTGATTAAAGAAATACCACTCATTATCAAGCTGCTTCCAGCCAACGGAAACACTCCCGTTGTCCCCCATATAATATTTTGAGGTGCCCTCGGTGTACCATCCGGTGACCATGGAGCCGTCATTGTTCAAATAATACCGGGAGCCGTTATTATCCAGCCATCCCGTAGCCATCACACCGCTTTCCTGCAGAAAATAGCGTTTGCCGTTTAAATCTTTCCATCCGGTGACCATCTGGCCTGAGGAGGGCTCCAGATAATAATACTGCCCGTTTAAATCCTTCCAGCCTGTGGCCATCACTCCGTCACTGTCCAGATAATACCGGACCCCGTTATCCGAAAGCCATCCCGTATTCATGGCTCCGCTGGCATTAAAATAGTACCATTTATCCGAAAGCTGCTTCCATCCCGTGTTCATACGCCCTGAGACTTCGTCAAGATAATAACGAAGACCATCCTTGGTAATCCATCCGGTGGAAGGCTGTCCTTCCTCATTCATATAAAACCAACCGGTCCCGTCATTGATCCAGGCTGCCTTTTGCATGGAATAATTCTGATAGTAATACTTTTTATCCCCAATGGTCCTCCATAAATTCCCCGGAAGCCTTGGGGTTAAATCCTTATAAAGGAAATCAATGTCCACATTTCCATTGATTCCGCTGACAGAGCCGGTGCTTGTAACCTGCCACATAATGGGAGAGGCAAATTTGTGTTTCGCCTCATACCTGGCAACCCATACATCATAATTCATGCAGGACAAATCAATCTTACTGGTCAGCCAGTAATCATTGGCATAAACAATGGGATAATATCCCGCATCAGCAATGCGCTCGCAAAAGGCATTGATCACCCTGCTTACCTGTGCCGGAGGAAGACTGCCGAGAGTGGCGCTGTCCTCCGCATCAAAGGCAATGGGAAATGATATAGGATAATCCTTTACCAGACTTAAAACAAAATCCGCTTCCGCCCTGGCCATGTCCTCCGTGGTAGCCAGAGAATAGATATAAGCCCCCACCTTGAGTCCTGCCGCCGATGCGCCCTGGACATTGGCCTGGAAATAGGGATCTACCACGCCCTTGGACCGGGTTCCCATCATGACGAAGCTGATGTCATTTGCAGCCACTGTTTTCCAGTCGATATTGCCCTGCCATCTGGAAACGTCGATTCCCCTGGCAATCACCTGATCCATTACCGTGCCGTCCGCCAGCTGATAATATCCGTTCACTTTCTCATAGCCCGCCGCCCAGGAATTCATGGCCGGATAAAAGCCGGCGCTCATTCCCATAAAGGCACATAACGCCGCTGCGGCAAACCGGGCCCTTACCTTTCTCTGTCTCAATGTCATATCCTCCTTATCATTCGAGTTTTATACAGTGCAAAAGAAAAGTGGGCATCCGCGCCGAGGTGCAGATACCCACACAGATACTGAAAATAAAATCAACCAGGTCCGGTTGTAAGTCCCGGCGACAACTGGTATGCATCACTGCTGGAGGAGCCGGAGGACCCGCCCGGAGTGGTGTCTGAAGAACTGTTGGGAGAGCTGCTTAAGGTACTTCCGTCGGAAGAAGATCCGCCCGGTCCGCTGGAATCCGAGGAAGTTGTTCCGCCCGGAGTTGTTCCCGTGGTGTCCGTCGTGCTTCCGGGGGTTGTCCCGCTCACTGAACCGGAAGGAAGACCGGAAGTACTTCCCTGGTAAGCCCCGCTGGATCCGAAAGTATAGCTTTTTCCGTCAATGGTAAGGGTTGTATTAACAGCCATCTTTCCGGTTGAGGGATCAAGATAATAATAGACTCCGGAAAGCTGTATCCAGCCCGTAAGCATATGTCCCGAATCATCAAAATAATACCAGGAATCATCAATCTGCTTCCAGCCGTGGGCCATTTTCCCGTTGGCTGTGTCCATATAATACTTGTTTGTCCCATCGCTGAGCCAGCCGGTCAGCATCTTGCCCAACACCGAATTTGTATCGGCATTCAAATAATAATAAGCGTTGTCGATCTGCTTCCAGCCGGTGACCATCTTTCCGTCAGCTCCAAAATAAAACCAGTCGTTTCCAACCTGTCCCCAGCCGATGACGCACTTTCCGTTTTCTTTAAAATAATACCAGCCGCCGTCCATCTCCCGCCATCCGGTGGACATGGAGCCGTCCCCCTTCATATAATAATAGTCGTTTCCGATCTTCAGCCAACCCTTTACAAGAACTCCGGTACCGTCCATGAGGTAATAGTATTTTCCTCCGTCCTGAATCCACTTGGTAGCCATGGCGCCGTTGGAATGAAAATAGTACCAGCTTCCGTTGATCTGCTTCCAGCCGGTAGCCATATAACCGGTGGAAAGATCAAGAAAATAAAAGGTTCCGTCCGAGGTCTTCACCCAGCCCTTATGCACCGAGCCGTCCTGGTCGTAATACTTCCACTGGGAACCTTCCGAGATCCAGCCCGTTGCCCCCCAGGCCGTACCTGCCGGTAACAGCACTGCGGTCCCTATAAATCCGGCAATCAGCCACTGGGCCGCTTTCTTTCTGTATCTCATGCCGTTTTCCTCCTTATGCTCTAGCGTTAACGTTTTCACACATGAATACATTATAGCATAGGAACCATAAGAAAGCATAAAATTTTTATTACGATTTGCGGACAAATTTCCAAAATTATCATTTATTTACAATTTCACAGCACTTTTTATAATAATTCTTTGCATAACGGTACATGATGATGGTGTATTCCCCGAATTCTTCCCCCAGAGACGCCTTATAAACCGCCCAAAGACTCCAGAGAAAACCACCCAGAGCCATGTAAGCATAAACCGTGTACCGTTCCTCATCGGAAGGCTCCCTCTTCAGATAAATCCTTATGAGCTCCCCGGTTTCCTCCTCCGTGAAATAAGAATAAATAGCGCACATGGAAATATCCACCAGAGGATCGCACATCCCCGCATACTCCCAGTCAATCAGACGCACATCTCCGTCCGGCAGCATCAGGAAATTATCCACATTGGGATCTATATGGGAAAGAACCTTTTTATGTCCCAAGCTCTCTAATTTCTCCAAAAGCTCTTCCATCTCTCCACGTATCTGATTATAATCCTCAAATAAAATATCCCCGTGGGCCCTGCAAAGCTTCTCATAAAATTCAATCCGTTCCTTTAAATCAAAAGAGTGATCCACCTTAAGCCCCGATTCATGAAGCTTTCGAACCGCCGCCATACACTGTATTAAGTCCTCCCTGCTGTGAGGATCTGCATTTCGGGCCCCCTCATAAAATTCCGCAATCTTATAACCGGTCTCCCCATTAAAATAAATTACCTTTTCCGTAATTCCAAACCCGCTCATTACATCATAAACAGCCTTTTCCTCTTTCCGGTTAATCAAAAGCTCAGTCCCCGGCCCCGGAATGCGGCAGATATAATGCCTGTCCTTAACCTTAAACAAAAAGGATTTGTTGGTCATTCCGGCTTTCAGGCAGCGTATCTCCGTAATTTCCGACTCCTTAACCTGAAAAACTTCAGAAACCAGACTCATGGCCTCATTGTCCGAATGATGCTGGTACTTCACATCAAAGCGCCGCAGCTCTTCCAGATTCTCAAATTCATAAACTTCATCCGCAGGCCTGCGGTTAATAAACATGTCTATTTCCCGTCCCGCCTCCGGCACAAGGGGAAGTCTCTGTGCAGCCTCCCCGGACAGCATTTCCATATAAACATTTTCCCAATAAAACTGTTCCGTTCCCGGAAGCTTATAATATCCCTCGAGGACAGGCAGAAACTGCTCTGAAAACTCCTTTGAAAAGAACACCGGCCCGTACATGACCCATTGATCCTGTCCGCCAACGGAAACATTTAAAATCCGTCCCTTTTTATTACATTCCAGACACCACTCCGAAGTTTCTCCTTCCATATAAGAAGAAGAATACCATGCACCGCCCTCATAGGCGTGGTACATGTTGTGCCTCATCCAGTTATCCGAGGACAGCACATACATATTTCTCCCCCTTAAAACTTCTCTGGCATGATAAATGGTAGTCAAAGTATTTTTATGAGAATATTCAGGATTATATAGAAGCTTCACCTGATATTTATCCATAAGGTATTCAAACTTTTCTTTCAGATATCCAACCACAATGGTAATATCCGTGACCCCTGCCTCATGAAGCTGCCTGATCTGCCGTTCAATCATGCGCTCCCCAAACACCTCCAAAAGCCCCTTGGGCATTTCAAAAGTCAAAGGAACAAACCGTGAACCAAAGCCGGCGGCAATAATCAAAGCTCCATCCACTTTATTCTTATTTAAAAGCTTTCTGCCTTCAGGAAGCAATTCATAAGAATTCCCCTCCCCGGCCCCTATCAGCCCTTTCTCAACACATTCCTTTACCAGATTATTTGCCGTCCCAAGGGAAACGCTCATCTCCTGTGACAATTCCCTCTGGGTTACAGCCGGATTCTCAAGGATAGAGCGGCAGATGATAACATTACGATCCATAAATGCAATACCTCCATATATTAATGATGAATGATAAATGACGTTCAAAAGCAAAACAATAAGACAATATGTGAACATTATACCATTGAACCAGGAAAATGCAACCCGATATTTCCCCAATAAATATCGACAAAATCTCCAATAAATATGGACAGAAAGAGCATTAAAGGTATGACGGTCTCTTCCATGTATGAATAAAAAAACAAAACTTGGATAAAAAAACCGTTTCGTAAAGATTATGTAAGAAAATGAACAGAGAAAAGTTATAGCTTTTTTCTCGGAATTGTATTATACTGTTCCATGTGATGGAGGAATTGATAGCTTCTGCCGGAAATGTAAATATTATTTGCTTTTTCAAAAATATGCAAAAAAAGTAAAAAAAGTATTGATAATTTCCAATATTAGAAGTATAATTACCTCGTAATGCAATTAGGAATTTCAGAGAGTATTTCAAAAAGAAAAAGGAGAGTGCATTAATTATGAGAAAGCAGACCAAATTAGTTGCTGTATTATCCACAGCAGCACTGCTTGCATTAGGCGCTTCCATGTCCTCTTTCGCAGCAACTGGCTG